>NZ_JAUNHI010000013.1:0-62914 GCF_030524025.1 Actinomyces sp.
AGGGCTACAAGTTCTCCACCTACGCCACCTGGTGGATCCGCCAGGCCATCACCCGGGCTATGGCCGACCAGGCGCGCACCATCCGCATCCCGGTGCACATGGTCGAGGTCATCAACAAGCTGGCCCGCGTCCAGCGCCAGATGCTCCAGGACCTGGGCCGCGAGCCCACCCCCGAGGAGCTGGCCCTCGAGCTGGACATGACCCCGGAGAAGGTCATCGAGGTCCAGAAGTACGGTCGGGAGCCGATCTCCCTGCACACCCCCCTGGGCGAGGACGGCGACTCCGAGTTCGGTGACCTCATCGAGGACTCCGAGGCCGTCGTGCCCGCCGATGCCGTCAGCTTCACTCTGCTCCAGGAGCAGCTGCACGCCGTGCTCGACACGCTCTCGGAGCGTGAGGCGGGCGTGGTCTCGATGCGCTTCGGGCTGACCGACGGCCAGCCCAAGACTCTCGACGAGATCGGGAAGGTCTACGGCGTCACGCGAGAGCGCATCCGGCAGATCGAGTCCAAGACGATGAGCAAGTTGCGCCACCCCTCGCGCAGCCAGGTGCTGCGCGACTACCTCGACTGACTCCCTTGCTGGGGCTGGAGGCGGCGGGCGTGGTCAGCGGCCTGGCGTGCGTGTGGCTGGCCGTGCGCCAGAACGTGTGGACCTTCCCGGTCGGCCTGGTCAACAACCTGCTTCCTGGCGATGTACTGGGTGGCCGGCATCCACGCCAACGCCTTGCTCCAGCTCGTCTTCGCGGCCCTGGCGGTGCTGGGCTGGAGGTGGTGGCTGCGTGGGGACCGCGGCGGCGACCCGCGGCGCCTGCCCCTGGACCTCGACCTGTACCTGGACTGCGCGGGGTCGATGCCCGATCCCGCCCGCGTGCTGTCCCCGGTGGCCGTGGCCGGCACCATCCTGGCGCTGTCCGCCCTGCGCGCCGGGGGCCGCGTCCAGGCGACCACCTGGTCGGGGCACGACCAGATCGCCACGACCGACGGCTTCACCCGGGACGTCGAGGCCGTCATGGCCGACCTCGCCGCGGCCGCCGGCCACTGGCAGGCTCCCGGTGTCGACGGCGACGCGGTGCTGGCCGACGCGGTGCGCGACACCGGCCTGTCGCTGGCCTCCTTCGACGCCGCCCTGGCCGGGGCCCCGACCCGCTCCGGTGACAACCCCGAGCCCGACGGGCCTCCCCCTGAGCTGTACGTCCTGGCGTCCCGGATGCTGCGCCGGGTGCACGCCGAGCAGGCACCTGCACAGACCCTGCGCGACCGCGGGCCCGAGCCCGGCGCACAGATGCTCGCCCGCCGGATCCGGGAGGGCTCGCTGACCCAGCGCAGCACCGGCTCCGAGCCGCGCCCGGACTGCACCCCCGCGCCGCCGTCTGGTCGGTCCACCAGGAGGCCGACGGGCGCCTGGAGGTGCTGGCCGCCGACGGCCGGGGGAGCCTCGAACCGGCCCTGGCCCGGCGGATCCGAGACGGCCTGGGCACCCTGCTGGGCCGGCCGGTCGGTGTGCGTCCGCTGCCGGACTCCCACCGGGCCTCACGCCGCGTCACCTCGGCGCTGCCCGGGCACGACGGCCTGGAGTGAGCCCCCGGCACGCCCCTGCTCAGGCCGACCCCTCCCGGGCCAGGACGACCTTGACCGTCTTGAGCAGGATCTGCAGGTCCAGGGAGAAGGTCCAGTTCTCCACGTAGAACAGGTCGAAGCGCAGCGCCTCCTCCCAGGACAGGCGCGAGCGCCCGTTGACCTGCCACATCCCGGTCATCCCCGGCTTGACCAATAGCCTGCGCGCAGCCGTCTCGTCGTAGAGCTCGACCTCCTGGGGCACCTGCGGCCGGGGCCCGACCAGGCTCATCGACCCCTCCAGGACGTTGAACAGCTGGGGGAGCTCGTCGAGGGAAGTGCGCCGCAGCATGTTGCCGATGCCCGTGATCCGCGGGTCGCGGTCGACCTTGAACAACGGCGTGTCGGCGGTGCCCTGGCTCGCCAGGAGGGCGGCCAGCTCGCCGTCGGCGTTGACCCGCATCGTCCGGAACTTCCAGATCCGGAACTCCCGGCCGCTCAGTCCGATCCGGGTCTGGCGGAAGAACGCGGGCCCCCGGTCCTCCCTCCAGATGAGCAGCGGGATGATCAGCCACACCGGCAGGAGGACGACGATGAGCAGTGCCGCGATGAGGATGTCGCAGACCCGCTTGGCCCGGGCGCGAAGCAGGCCGAAGGAGCCGATCTGGATCTCCAGCAGGGAGATCCCGCCGATCGGCCGCAGGTGCAGGCGCTGGCCCGAGACGTCGAGCACCGAGGGAACCATGATGAGCTGGCTCGTGGGCCCCAGCGCCCAGCTGATTCGCCGGATGTCGGGCGGGGTCAGCCGAGGGGTCTGGGTGATGAGCACAGTGACGCCCTCGACTCCCTCGAGGGACTCCTCGAGGTCCTCGACGGCGCCGACCACCGGCACCGACAGGTCCGGCGCTTCGTCCCGCTCCGCCGGTGAGCCGGCGAGGAAGGCGCCACGGGGTGCCAGCCCGAGCTCGGGCCGCTGCTCGATCGTGGTGACCACCGAGGCCACCGACTCCGGGGAGCCCACGACGAAGGTCGGGTGGGTGAAGGTGCCCCGCCGTCGGGCCCGCACGAAGTAGCGGCGGGCGGCCCAGCGCCAGGCGAGCAGAGCGAGGAACCCCAGGGGCAGGGTCGTCAGGAAGTAGGCCCGCGGCAGCTGGATCCCACTGAGGTAGGACAGCAGGGCCAGCGCGCCGAACACGGTGACCGTGGCCTGGGTGGCGCGGAGGAACTCGTCGGGGCCGTATCCCAAGATGCGTTCGACATGGGACTTCATGGCGATGAGGAACAGCCACCAGCTCAGGACGATGAAGGCGCACAGCACTATGCTGCCCGTGGGGAGACCGAGCACCGAGCCGCTCATCGGCATCTCGGCGGCCTGGACGTTGAGCACATTGCACGTGAGCATAACCAGCGTGATGATGAGCAGGTCGCCGGCGTGAAGGAGACGTTGGAACCGCGCCATCGAGTGGGGTCCAGTGGTGTTCGAGGCGCCATAGGGGACGAGGCAGGCTTGAGACATGGTCTTTCCAGAGTCGAGCAGTTTGACGGCGGGTCGGGACAGGTGGCATAAGGGGACTGCTGTCGCGTCGACAGGCTTGGTCCGGGTCGAAGAAGGTCATGCGGGGAGTCTCGGGGAGGCAACGGGGAGAAGGACTCTGCCCTGCCTTTCTGCCGGCGGTGGCGGCACTGGGGGACGGGTGCTCAGGCGGCGGTAGGACGCCGTTTGAGCCGGCCCCGCCGGGCCGGGGCGACCCGGTTGACGACCGTGCCCAGGACCTGGCCGCCACCGCGCTCGACGGCGGCGGCGGCGCCCAGCAACTGGCCCCGGGTCGTCCGGCCGGCGCGGGCCACGAGCACGGTGTCGCGCCCACCGGCCAGCACGACCCCGTCGGTGACCTCCTCCAGGGGAGGGGAGTCGATGACGACGAGCCGGTCGGCCGACAGCTCGGACAGCAGGTCAGCCATACGGGTCGAGCCCAACAGCTCGGAGGGGTTGGCCACCTGGGACCCGGCGGGCAGGACCTCCAGGCCGGCGACGGCGGTGGGCGCCAGCGCCTGGTCGAGGCTCGCCCGGCCGGTCAGGAGCTCGACCAGTCCGGGACCCCCACCCAGTGCGAGCGCCTCCTGGAGGACCGGGGCGCGCAGGTCCCCCTCGACCAGGACGACACGGTGACCGGCCAGGGCCATGACCCGGGCCAGGCCGGTGGCCAGGGTCGTCCGTCCCTCGGCACGCCGGGCCGAGGCCACGACGAGGGTCCCGCGCCCTCCGCCGGCGTGGCTGGGGCGCAGCGCGGTGCGCAGCATGCGCAGGCGCTCCTCCGTCAGGCCGTCGGCGGGCGCCGCACCGCGGCCCCGGGCCAGGCCGGCCGACTCCGGGACGAGGGCCAGGACACCGGCACCTGCCCCCGAGGTGGCCTCGGCGCCCGAGCGGATCGTCTGGTCCAGGCTCCGGCGGGCGACCACCCACGTGTAGGCGACGACGAGACCGCCCAGGACACCGAGGGCGACCAGGCGCAGCGGGGCCGGCGAGCGGGTCACGCCCGAGGCCTCGGCCGAGGACATCGAGACGACCTCGACCGGCGAGTCCTGGCCCTCGAGGCGCTCGATCTCGGCCGCCGCCTGGCGGATGACCTCGTCGGCGACCAGCCGCGCCTGGTCCGGGGAGGCGGCGCCGGCCGACACGGTGATCGTCAGCGTGTCGGTCGTGTGCGCCGCCGACAATGAGCCGGCCAGCGCCGCCGGGCTCATCTCCAGCCCCAGGGCCTCCACGACCTGCCGGGCCACCGTGGGAGAGGTGAAGACCGGCACGAAGGCCTCCGCCTTCTGGTTGGCCATCTGGGAGGCCGCGTAGTAGGACTCCGCCTGGTCGGCTCCCTGGGAGGCGACGTCGACACGCACGTAGGAGGTCGCCGAAGCCGTGTAGGAGGCCGGGACAACGGCCACCGCAGCCACTCCCAGGAGCGCACCGGCCAGCGCGCCCAGCGCCAACGTCCCGAGCCGTCGACGGGCCGCCAAGAGCAGATCCGCAAGCGTCATATCCATCCCATCTCCCGCCGTTCACACCGAACGGCGCAGTTGATCACTTCATCGAGTTGATTGCTCGCAGCGAAGTCACGAGCGGTACGGCGTTGAGCGCCAGGACTGCGGCCGAGACCGCACAGAACACGAGGACCGCGACCGCCGGCACCGCCAGCCCCACCGCGGTCAGGGCCGACCGCAGTGCCCAGCCGGCCAGGCAGGCACCCGCCGCCGAGACTGCGTAGAGCGCCAGGCCCCGGGCCGGCAGCACCGCCGAGGCCCTGCCGCCCAGCTGCCGCAGGCTCAGGTGCACCAGCGCACCGGCCATGACGAGGTTGACCACTACCGAGGCCAGAGCCGGCCCCACGAAGCCCATGACCTCGTACAGCACCACGCACAGCACCGCATTGGCCGCCACGGCCACGAGCGACACCGCCATAAGCGTCCTGGTGCGGCCCGAGGCGCTCAGGATGAGTGAGAGGCCGGCGAAGCGGATCATCGCCGTCACGAGGCTGAGCCGGAACACCACCTCCCCCGGCAGGTAGCGCGCCCCGTAGAGCACCTGGATGAACTCGGGGGCCACCACGAGGCAGGCCAGGCAGAAGGTGACCGTGGTCAGGAAACCCACCGACAGGTAGCGCCCGAACAGCTCCAGGGCCCGGTCGCGGCGACCGGCACCGATGTAGCGGGTCATCACCGGGATGATGACCGTCAGGAACGAGGTGGCCACGACGTCGAAGGGCAGGATCGTCGTGCAGTTGGCGTAGACCGCGTACATTTGCGTCGACTCGTTCATCCCGATGACCAGGGCACCGACCTGCCTCATGAGCGAGGCCGTCATGACGTAGACGGCCATGGGCAGGCAGAAGGCGAACACCTCCTTGACCATGCCCCAGTGGAGCCGCACCCAGCTGATCGCGAAGGCCCCTCGACGGAAGGCGTCCCAGAACCACAGGACCGACAGGACGTCCAGGACGAGCAACATCCCCAGAAGCGTGGCGATGCTCGAGGTCAACAGGGCCGTGACCACCACGGCGGCCAGCTTGAGGGCCGAGAACACGAGGTTCCTCACCGCGATCGTCCTGGCCCGGCCGATCGACACGACCAGCACCTGCAGGACGGTCGTCATGTTGGTGAGCATTGGCCGCAGGGCGAGCAGGACGACCAGCGGCTCCAGGGCGCTATTGTCGAAGTAGGCGCCGATGGCACCGCGCAGCGCGAGGAGGACCAGCGCCGTGGCCAGGCCGGTGAGGACCTGCAGGACCAGGACGGTACGGACGTACTCCTGCGAGGAGCGCCTCCGGTCATCGCGGTTGAAGAAGTAGTTGACGGCGTCGGCCAGGCCCAGGACAGTCATGTCGGCGCACAGCGTGACCAGCAGCACCCCCTGGGCGTAGGTGCCGTAGGCGTGCAGCGACAGGCTGTGCGAGAGCACCATCGTCGAGACGATGCCCGTCGAGAGCGTGACGACCTTCACCCCCGCGAGCAGGAGGGAGTCGACCGAGGAGCCGGAGCCGGGCAGACGTGGGCTCACCGGAGCCTCTTGACCACGGTGGCGGGGTTGCCCGCCACGATCGAGTAGGCGGGGACGTCCTTGGTGACCACGGCGTGGGAGGCGACTACCGACCCCCGGCCGACCGTCACCCCCTTGAGCACGGTGGCGAACTCCCCGATCCACACGTTGTCCTCAATGACCACGGGCGCCGAGTCCGCCTCGGTCCACGACCACAGGGGGCCGCCGTGCTCACCGCGGGTCATGCGCTCGCGGGCCTCGGGAGAGGTCGGGTGGTTGTTGTTGTCGTAGATGCGCACATGGTTGGAGATGATGACGCCGGTGCCGATGACCAGGGAGTCGATCGCGCCGATCATCGTCGAGCCGGCCCCGCCGATCCAGCAGTCCGAGCCGATCTCCAGCCGGCCCGACCCCAGGGTGTAGAGCGAGCAGTCGAGGAAGACGTGGGAGCCGATGACCACCGAGGGGCTGGTGCTCGAGGTCGCCGAGCACCGGGCGAAGGGGCCCAGGACGAGGTCGGCTCCCGACACGAGGCTGCCCGCGGCGCGGGCGGCGCCGAACTGCCGTTCGGCGGTGCGTGTGCGGGCGGCGTTAACCAGCTGTGACAGGGAGAGCACGCCTCCCCCTCCTCTCATCGTCGGGGGGCAGGAGCTCTCCCGCCCTGGAGGCCAGGAAGGGGATGAGGAAGAACAGCCCCATGTTGTAGACGTAGATCTCGGACACGGCCATGACCGACATGGCCGCGTAGACCGACACGAGGGCCGCCCGGGCCCAGGGGGAGCAGGCCGAGGCGTCCGCACGCCGACCGGCGGCCATGAGCAGCGCCAGGAACAGGCCCAGGGCGAGCAGGCCGCCGTCGTGGATGATCTGGAGGTACTGGTTGTGCGCCTGCCACAGCAGCCCGGCGGCGCCGGGGACGAAGGCGCCGAAGCTGTCGTTGATGCCGTAGCCCAGCAGGGGGGAGCGCCCCAGGATCGGGAAGGCGGTGTCCCAGATGTCGGTGCGGCCGGTGAGGTTGACCGACTTGCCCAGCAGCACGTGGATGGCCGAGGCGAAGGCGGTCTGCACCCGCAGGACGACCACCAGGAGGCTGATGACCACGCCCAGGACGGTGACCCCGCGCATCGACAGCGGCCCGCCGGCCCGGGGCCGGGCGAGGACGACGACGTAGACGAGGGCCCCCACCACCAGCCCCACGTAGGCGGTGGCCACCTGCAGGGTCACGATCTGGAGGACCCCGGTGGAGATCGCCAGCACGGTGCGCCAGCCCCAGCGGCGCGCGGAGGTCGAGTCGTGCAGGAGCGAGACGAGCACCGCCGGGAAGATGCAGTCGGTCACGCGGGTGCGGATGCCCAGGAGGTAAGAGGGTTGGTCCCACAGCCCGTCGCCCAGGGGCGCCACCGCTCCCGTGCCGGTCATAATCATCGCGTAGTTGATGAGCAGGTAGGCCAGCAGCAGGTCGGCGATCACCCGCAGGAGCCGACGGCGCGCGGCTCGGTCGGCGTCGGCGTGCAGGTCGATGAGTATGACCACGCCGAGCTGGGACAGGGTCGTGTAGCCCCAGTTGAGCAGGTCGCCGCCGTTGTACACGGTGGGGCCCAGGAAGGACAGGCGGTAGAGCACGAACAGGACGAGCACCGTGGACAGGGGGGTCCGCCGCATGAGGTGGATGAGGCCCAGCCCGGCCAGGACACCGACCGTGGCCAGCTTGACCAGCGGGGCGAGGGCCGGGTCCTGACCGACCATGATCGGCTTCATGAGCACGAGGCACACGCCCATGAGCCCGAGGTAGCGCAGGGGGTAGCACCGGTCCAACGGTCCGCGCTCCACCGCCTGGGACGCGGCCGCCCGGTGGCGGGTAACGAGCGGGGCAGGACGGAGGAGCCCGACGGCGGTCTCAGCGGTAGAGCTCAACGTAGCCCTCCATCATCGCCCTGGCCGAGTAGGCCGCGGCCGCCCGCCGCGCGGCCGCACTCATCGAGGCGTAGAGCCCCGGGCTGTCGCACAGGGAGGTCACGGCCCGGCAGGCCGCCGCGGCCTCAGGCTCGACGAGGACACCGGTGCGCCCGTCATCGACCATCTCGGGCACGCCGCCCACCGCTGTGGCCACGACCGGCAGCCCGGAGGCCATCGCCTCGATGATGCTCATCGGCTGGCCCTCGTAGGTCGACAGCAGCACGAAGAGGTCGGCATCCCGGTAGAAGGGCGGCGTGTCCTGCTGCTGGCCGGCGAAGCGAACCGCCGAGCCGATCCCCAGCTGCCGGACACGCTCCTCGAGCCCGGCCCGCAGGGGGCCGTCGCCCACGAGGGTCAGGCTCACCTCCCGGCCGGAGGCGAGGAGCCCGGCGACGACCTCGAGGAGCAGGACGTGGTTCTTGGCCTCGGCCAGGCGGGCCACGCACAGCAGCCGCAGCGGGCGGTGGGTCGGCAGCCCGGTCGGCGTGCCAGAGGGCTCGGCGAAGGCGCTGAGGTCGATCCCGTTGCTGACCACCGGCACGGCCGCTCCCTCCAGGCGGTACTCCTGGCGGACCGAGGCGGCCACCTCGTTGCTGACGGCCACCGGCAGCACGCCGTGGTGGAAGGCGTGGCGGTTGACCCGCCTGAGGACCGCGACACCCGTCTCGCGCAGCGCCAGGTTGTGGACCGTGTGGACCATCCTGACCGGCCGCCTGTGGAGCCTGGCCGCAGGCAGGACGTAATGGAGGACGGGCAGGTGGGTGTGGATGACCGTGGGCTCGAAGCGTCCCATCTCCCGGAGCAGCCGCTGGACGACCCCCGGGTCGGGGCCCCGGCGCTTGCCCAGCGGGACGACGGTGATCCCGGCGCGCTCCATCAGCTCATGGACGGCGGTGCCACCGGCGTGCAGCGAGACGACCTCGACGGCGTGGCCGGCGCCGGCGAGCTCGCGGGCCAGGTGGAGGACCATCATCTCGGCGCCGCCGGTGACCAGGCCGTGGAGCACGAGCATGACCCGTTGAGATTCTGTTGTCCTTGCTGTTGCTCCTGCCATGGTCCTACCTGCCCTCCCCCGCCACCGTCCGCGCGATCTGGCCGAAGACGGCCTCGACCGAGTAGGCCGTCGAGCGGGTGTGGATCTCGCGCCGCATCGACTCGATCGTCTCGGGGGGCAGGGCGATGAACCGCAGGATCGTGTCCTTGAGCAGGCGGGGCTGGTCGAAGTCGTAACTGAGGCCGGTCGCGCCGTCCTCGAGCATCTCGGAGTAGTACCGCCAGCGGCTGGCCACCACGGGCAGGCTGGCGTGCATCGCGTCGATGATGGTGCCGGGGACTCCCTCCCCGATCCACTCGGTGGGGAACACGAGCGCGTAGTAGGGGCTGATGGTCCGCACGCTGTCCTCGGCCGAGACGCTGCCCCGGTAGCGCACGGACGGGGCGCGGTCCACCAGGGCGTGGAACTCCCGCTCATAGGAGTCGTCGACCGGCCCGAAGATGTCGAGGGTCACCACCGGCGTTTCCGCCGCCCGGTTGATCTCCTCGACGGCGCGCACGGCGTTGTCGATACCCTTGACCGCGGTGACGCGGCTGAACATGCACAGCCGGTGGGGGCGCCTCCTGTCGAAGCCCGGGTTGACATCGACCTCCCCCAGCGCCTTGAAGTTCGGCAGGTAGGAGGCGTTGCTCACCCCCAGGGCGTGCAGCCTCGATGCCAGGGTCCGGGACTCCACCCAGTTGATCCGGAAGGAGTTGAGATAGCCCGCCAGGCGGCCCGAGGGGTCGTTCGCGACGTCGTCGGCCAGCGTGCCGCCGATGAGGTTGTGGTAGATCCGCTTGTCGAAGACCTTGGCCATGACGGACAGGAGGGGGAAGAACACCCTCCGGCCGTTGTTCGACAGCAGCACGACGATGTCGTCGCAGCTGAGCAGGCACCTGACCAGCTCCCGGGAGACTCTGACCGCCTGCTGGCGGTACCTCAGAGTGTCGACGGGGCAGACGCGGGCGGCACCGAAGTGCTCGACCATGCAGCGGTACAGGGTTCTCGTCTTGACGGTCTGGCCGTCGACGAGGGTCTCCTGGGGATCGATCCTGCCGATGATCCCTATTCTCCGAGGTCTCATAGAAGAACTCCTTTGAACGCCTTCTGCTCCGGCAGGGACAGTCGCTGGGAGAATTCGTGGTCAAAGCTCGAGGGGAAGAAGTCCGCGAGGCCGTTGTTGTCGGTGAACGTGATCTCGCCGAAGTACACCCGGCCGTCGACCTCGTAGAAGTCGACGCGGGCCAGCGGGAATCCCCGTCCGAGCTCCTCGGCCAGGGCCACCATCGTCTCCAGCCCGGAGGGGCGAGGTATGCTGTCGGCCCATTCCGCGTTGTAGCCGTAGTCGAAAGGTGCCCTGCTCCAGTCCGGCAGATACGCCCCCAGGGTCTTGCGGACGAATCGGCCCTCGATGCCCAGCGCGAACTGGACCCGCCCGTCGAAGGTGAAGAACTTGTAGTCCCGCAGCCCTCCGCTGTCGTCGGCCATATAGGGGTGGCCGATGATCCGCGGCTCGCAGAAGTCGTAGTGCAGCTGGAAGCCCCCTGCCATCGAGGCCCGCCGGCCCAGCCAGGTGGCCAGCCTGCGGCGGGTCCGCTCGACGTCGAGGGTGCTTTTGTCCTTGACGATGACGTTCCAGCCCGAGCCGTGGGTCGCCTTGAGCACGAAGCTGTCGGGTAGCGCGTCGAAGTCGATGAGCTCGGGGGAGTCCCACACCCCGAGGAGCTCGGGGAGGTACTGGGGGCCGATGGTGTCGGCCACCCACTGCCGCACGAGGTACTTGTCGGCCAGCCGGCCCTTGAGGGGGGTGGAGTCGTAGAGCTTGAGCCACTGGATCTTCTCACCCATCGTGCGGGGGGAGTCCAGGTCGCAGTCGCGGCCCTTGGTCAGGCGGTACCACCGCTGGAGCTCGATCCGGTACTGCTCGGGGGACAGCTGGCAGTTCCAGTGGTAGACCGCTCGGCGCAGGGCGGTCTCGGCCCACTCGGGCAGGACGCACAGCGTGACGTCCTTGACGTTCAACGTGCTCACCGCACACCCCGTCGGCGTCGCATGGTGGCATTGAACAGCTGCCAGGACAGGAGGTAGGCGGCGTCGAGGGACGGGATGCGCTCGACGTTCCGGTACAGGTTCCATGTCCTCCTGACCGCCTTGATCTTGTTGCTCGACAGCGACCCCGCGGTCTTGCGGTACCGCGCCAGACACTCGTCCAGGCCGTGGAGGAGGTGCCCGGCCCTCATGACCTGCAGCCACGTCGCCGCGTCCTGCCCGCGTCGGAGGTCGGGCATGACGAGCAGGCGGCGGTCGACCACATCGGTGTCAATGAGCATGGTGTGGCTGCAGGTCACCGTGTTCTTGAGGAAGTCCCGGTAGCCCATCATTGCGGGGACCCGCACGTAGTTGCGGTGCGCGCCGTCGTCCTCGATGGTCTCGTAGGAGGTCAGGCACGCCCCAGCGCCGGTGTCGGACATGAAGGCGATCTGACGCTCCAGCTTCTCGGGCATCCACAGGTCGTCGGAGTCCAGGTAGGCGATGTACCGCCCCGTGGCATGGGCCAGGCCCCGGTTGCGGGCCAGGGCGGCGCCCCTGTTGGCCGGCTGGGTGAAGGTGCGGATCCTGGGGTCGGTCCTGGCCGCCGCCTCGGTGATCGTGCGCGTGCAGTCCCGGGAGGCGTCATCGACGACAAGGACCTCCAGGTCCGACATCGTCTGAGCCAAAACGCTGGACAGTGTCTCCGAAATATGTTGCTCGGCGTTGAAAGAGGCAATGATGACCGAGACGAGTGGCGGTGTTCCCGACGAGTGCTCGCGGGACGCACCAGTCAAAGGGGACGTCGTCATCTCGACGTCTCCAAAAATGATCGAGGACCGGGCAAGACGTATTTCTCCTTCAGGGAGCGTGAGGATAGAAGGTATTGGGGAGGGCGCCCAGTCGCTAAAACACGCGACGGGCGCTGGGGTCGATCAAGGGGGAACTTGGCGGGGTGGGACGAGGGATGTTCTCAGGGCGGGAGCCCATGCGTGACTGATAAGCAGGAAGGCTGAATCGGTGACGATGATAAGGGTACGCCTTTGGAAAGGTCCTGGGCGCGTCCTCATCGTGCCATCGGCCGACTTCCTGTGTCAACAGCGGAGCTGGTCTTCATCAGCAGTTCCTTGCGCGCCCTGTTCTAGTATGTCGCACAATTCAGACGTGTGACTGAATTGCATTCAAGCGTATTGCTAGACATTCTCGCAGCCCAGCGCGTCGCGCCTCGTGGGCAGAGGTGGCCGTCAGGGCCAGGAGGTCTTGGTCGAGAGTGCCCCGAGAACCCGGGGCGGGCCGGTGTGGGCGTCAGAGGTTGACAGTGCCACCGAGACTCCCGCGGCCGGTTGCGGTCGGCTCTCGCCCGTTGCGGCCGGCTCGGTGGCGACCGGGTCGCGGACCTGGATGATTGATTCCAAGGGGGTCGGAGGTGGTGGACGGTCGGCGAGCTTGCTGAGGCGGCCCGGGCCGTGTCACTCCGGGTTGCTGGGTCAAGTCTCGCGGGAGTGTCCTGTCGCACCACTCTTGACGTGCCGGCCCCTGTCGCCGGCACCGTCTCGTGGGCCGCCGTCTACCGACCACCCGCGAGGCCTTGGGCGTGGTCGCAGGCAGGCCCCGCTTGCGACCCGGGTCGAGGACCAGTTTGTAGGGCGTCGCGTTCGTACCTTGTGTGCCCAGCTCGCACGATCAACGTCCGGTCTGGGGGCGCAAGGTACGAACACGGCGAGGAGCGGCCCAGCGAAGGCATGGCCTGACGACGCAAGGTACGAACTCGGCGGCACGTGGGGGAGGGGTTGCTCAGGTGGTGCAGGTCTCCCTACTCATCAGTGCCCGTGACAATTCATGGCCGCATGTCCGGTCTCTGTGTATCAATGATCTACAGTGGGGCCATGACTTCAGCGACGTCAGCAACGACAGCGACCTCAACGCTTCGCCCCTACCTCAACTTCACCGCCGAGTCCCGCCAGGCCCTCGGCTTCTACCAGTCGATCTTCGGCGGGGAGCTGACGGTGCTCACCTTCGCCCAGGGCGGTGCCCTGCCCACCGAGCACCCGGCCGCCGACCTGTGCATGCACGCCGAGCTGCGGGCCGAGGTGGTGCACCTGCTGGCCTCCGACGCCCCGGAGGGCGTGGCCCCACAGGCCCTGGTTCGGGGCAACGACATGCACCTGTGCCTCCAGACCGACGACGTCGAGACGGGGCGGTCCTGGTTCGAGGCGCTCAGCGAGGGCGGACAGGCGCACATGCCCTTCGAGGCCCAGGCGTGGGGAGACGCCTTCGGCATGCTCACCGACCGCTTCGGTACCCGCTGGATGGTCTACGCCAGCCTCGGTGCCGGGGGTCAGGCGACGGGCGATGGGCCGACCGGTGCCGAGGCCGGCTCTCAGGGGAGCTGAGGCGCGCGGCCGGCGATGACGCGGGACGGCCCGCCGGCACCCTGGGGGTGCCGGCGGGCCGTCGTGTCAGCGGGTCTGCGCTGTGCCGCGTCGGGCCCGGGGCTCAAGCGCCCCGGGGCAGGCGTGAGGACTCGTCCTGGATGAACAGCGCCCGGCGCTCGAGCGCGGCCATGTTCTCCCGGCCGTGGTGGGCGCAGAACAGCAGCTCGCCTGCCGCCAGGACGACGCGCACGAAGGCCTGGGCGCCGCAGGCGTCACAGCGGTCGGCGGTGGTCAGTGGGCGCTCGGTGGTGGAGCCCGCAGCGGTGGTGGGCGTGCTGGCCGAGGCAGTCGGGGTCTCGGTGACACTCGTGCTCATCCTGCTCATGGCCGCATTCCATCACGCGCTGCACGGCGCCTGTCGCCCGCTCAAGCCGGTTCCGCCCCCGGCGCAGCGCATGCGCCCACGGCGAACGCCCCCGTCTGAGCCGGTCAGTCGGCCGGAACCACGGCGTCGCCCCGGCGGGGTAGTCGGTCCACCGTGCGCCGATCGGCTAGATTTCGGCCGTGCCCCAGACCTCGAGCTCCTACTCCGCCCGCCACCTCTCCGTGCTGGAGGGGCTCGAGGCGGTGCGCAAGCGCCCCGGCATGTACATCGGCTCCACCGACCAGCGCGGCCTCATGCACTGCGTGTGGGAGATCATCGACAACGGCGTCGACGAGGCCCTCGAGGGCTACGGCGACCTCATCTCGGTCATCATCCACGCCGACGGCTCGGTCGAGGTGCGCGACACCGGCCGCGGTGTCCCCGTCGACGTCGAGCCGGGCTCGGGCCTGACCGGTGTGGAGCTGGTGTACACCAAACTCCACGCGGGAGGTAAGTTCGGCGGCGGCTCCTACGGCGCCGCCGGGGGCCTCCACGGGGTGGGGGCCAGCGTCGTCAACGCCCTGAGCGCCCGGATGGACGTCGAGGTCGACCGCGGCGGCAAGACCTACGCGATGAGCTTCCGCCGCGGCGTGCCCGGCGTCTTCGCCGACCCGCCGAGCGGGCCGAGCCTGGCCTCCCCGTTCACCGAGTACGTCGAGGCCTCCGAGCTGCGGGTGGTCGGCAAGGTCAAGCGCTCGGTGACAGGCACACGCGTGCGCTACTGGGCCGACCCCCAGATCTTCCCCGAGCCGGCCCAGTACGACGCCGGGGCGCTGAGGGCCCGCCTGCGCCAGACGAGCTTCCTCGTGCCCGGGCTGACCCTGACCCTGACCGACGAGCGTCCAGAGCAGGAGGCGGCCCGGAGCGAACGGGCGCCGTCCCAGGCCGCCCGTCGCGCGCCCGAGCAGGACCCGGCCCTGCGGGCGGCAACGGCCGGGGTGCCGCCCGGGGAGGACCTGTTCGACGCCGGTGCCCCGCAGGCCTCCGCCGGCACCGAGCTGTTCCGGGCCCGCGGCGGCACCGTCGACTTCGTCGACTTCCTCGCCTCGGACGGCTCGGTCACCGACACCTTCCGCCTGACTGGGGAGGGCACCTACGTCGAGACCGTCCAGCAGCTCGACGGCGCCGGGCACCTGCGGCCGGTCGAGGTCACGCGCACCTGCTCGGTCGACGTCGCCCTGCGCTGGGGCATCGGCTACGACACCATCGAGCGCTCCTTCGTCAACATCATCGCCACCCCCATGGGAGGGACCCACCTGGCCGGCTTCGAGCAGGCCGTCACCAAGGTGCTGCGCAAGCAGATCGAGTCCAACGCCCGCGCCCTCAAGGTCACGAGCAAGGACGGCCGCATCGAGAAGGACGACATCCTGGCGGGCCTGACGGCCGTGGTCACCGTACGGGTGCCCGAGCCGCAGTTCGAGGGCCAGACCAAGGAGGTGCTGGGCACCGCCCCGGTCCGGGCGATCGTCTCCCGAGTGGTCGACACCGAGCTGACCGCGCTGCTGACCTCCTCCAAGAGGGACCTGCGGACCCAGTCCCGTGCGCTGCAGGAGAAGATCGTCGGGGAGATGCGTGCCCGGGTCAGCGCCCGGATGCACAAGGAGATCACCCGGCGCAAAACCGCCTTGGAGACCTCGACCCTGCCGGCCAAGCTCGCCGACTGCCGCTCCGACGACGTGTCCTCCTCCGAGCTGTTCATCGTCGAGGGGGACTCGGCGCTGGGCACCGCCAAGAACGCCCGCAACTCCGAGTTCCAGGCGCTGCTGCCCATCCGCGGCAAGATCCTCAACGTCCAGAAGGCCTCACAGGCCGACATGCTGCGCAACGCCGAGTGCTCGGCGATCATCCAGGTCGTCGGGGCGGGCTCCGGGCGCACCTTCGACCTCGACCAGGCGCGCTACGGCAAGGTCATTCTCATGACCGACGCCGATGTCGACGGGGCCCATATCCGCACCCTTCTGCTAACCCTGTTCTTCCGCTACATGCGGCCGATGATCGAGGCGGGGCGGGTCTACGCGGCCGTGCCCCCGCTGCACCGCATCGAGGTGGCCGGGCGGGGGCGGCGCGCCAAGGAGGTCATCTACACCTACTCCGACGACGAGCTCGTCCGGACCCTGCGCCGTCTGGAGAAGCAGGGGCGCGGCTTCAAGGAGCCGCAGCGCTACAAGGGGCTGGGGGAGATGGACGCCCACCAGCTGGCCGAGACGACCATGGAGCCCGGACACCGCACCCTGCGGCGCATCACGCTGGCGGACGAGGCCGCCCTGCTCGAGGCCGAGCACGTCTTCGAGCTGCTCATGGGCTCCTCGGTCGAGCCGAGACGGGACTTCATCATCGACGGGGCGGCCCAGGTCGACCGCGAGCGCATCGACGCCTGAGGCGAGGCGCCCCCGCGTCCGGTAGCCTGCCCTGGATCCCAGCCCGCCCCGGGGCGCCCCCGCGCGGGGCCCTTGTCGAAGGAGACGCGCCTATGAACGACGTCTACGGCCTGCCGCGCCGCAGCGGCCGGTCGGGACCCTGGTCGGTGTTCCGGCCCGGTCCGCGTTCCGCCCTGCCCCGGGAGCTGACCTGGGCGCCCCTGGGGCCCTTCGACAACCGCGAGCTCGCCGAGCTCGTGGCCCGCGCCGAGGTCGTGGACGACCCCCCGTACCGCACGACGGCCGAGGAGACCGCGGAGTACTTCGTCGACCCGACCTACTCGGGGGTGGCCGGACGCGACGAGGACGGCGTCATGCGGGCGTTCGGCCTCGTGCGGCTGCGCCCCGCCGAGCAGATCTTCGCCTCGATGACCGGGGTGGTCGACCCGGAGTTCCGCAAGCGGGGCATCGGCGGCGCCCTCCTGCACTGGCAGACCGAGCGGGCCCGCCACCTCATCGGCGCCGAGCGGGCCGGAGCGGCACCGGGGTCCTCCTCGGCCACCGCCCAGGCACACGTGGTCACCACGGTCCTGGAGGACGACGAGCGGATGATGACCCATCTCGGCGAGCTGGGATTCGAGCCGCGGCGCTGGTACCGGGAGGTGCGTCGCCCCCTGTCCGAGCCGATCCCCCGGATCAGCCTCGACGGCTTCCTCAGCATTGAGCCGTGGAGCCAGGAGCGCGACGACGCCGTGCGCCGCGTCCGCAACCAGGCCTTCGGCCAGGGCGTGGGCGCCGGGGCCGTCAGCGCCGAGGAGTGGAGCGCGGGCCGGGCGTTCTTCGCGCCCCAGTGGAGCTTCATCGCCCTGGACCGCTCCGGGGACCGCGCCCGCGTCGCGGGCTACCTCCTGTCGGGCCGCTACGAGCAGGACTGGGACGCCCTGGGCTGGCGGGAGGGCTACACCGACATGCTCGGCGTCCTGGCCGAGTACCGGTCCCGGGAGGTCGCCCCGGCGCTGCTGACGGCCGCCATGCGGGCCTATCGGCGCGACGGCATGGACTACGCCGCGGCGGGGGTCGACTCCGACAACCCGACCGGTGCGGTCGACCTCTACCGCGCCCTGGGCTACACGCCGACCCGCGGGACCATCCTCTACGCCCTGGACGTCTGAGGCGCGCCGCACCGGGCGCCGGGTCCTCAGCCGATGCCCGCCACCGGGGCGGACAGGGGGGAACCGGAGGCGTCCCGGCGCTCATCGCTCTGGGGCAGTGTGACGGCTTGGCCCCCGCGGTCGACCGCGCGGGCCGGCCCCACACCGACCCAGGCCAGGACCAGCTGGTCCTCGCCCCGCAGGAAGCGCTGGGCGCGCACGCCCCCCGTGGCGCGCCCCTTGGCGGGGTAGCGGTCCAGGGGCGTGACCTTGACGCTGCCCGAGTCCATCCCCGGCAGCGCGCCGGCAGCGTCGGCGATGGTAACGACCACCGCCTCGGAGAGCAGTTCGGCGGGCACGGCGGCACCGGCGATGACACGTGCGCCCTCACGCAGCGAGATGCCCGCCATCCCCCCGGCCGCACGGCCCTGGGGACGGACCCGCGAGGCCTCGAAGCGCAGGAGCTGGGCGTCGGAGGCGACCATGACGAGCACGTCAGTGTCGATGGCCGTCCCGGCGAACACGACGCGGTCGCCCTCGGCCAGCGAGATGACGTCCCAGGCCTCACCGTTCTTCGGCTCGTCACCGGGCTTGACCCGCTTGACGACCCCGGAGGCCGTTATGAGCACCACCGGGGTGTCCGTGGCCAGGGGGACAAGTCCGACAACCGTCTCCCCGGGCTCGAGATCGACCAGGAGCCGTGCGGGCTGCCCGCCGGCCAGCGACGGGGCCCCCTCCGGGCGCGGGATCTCCGGGGTGGCGACCACCTCGAGGCGCAGCAGCCTGCCGGCGTCGGTCACCGCACCGACCTGGCCGCGCGCCGTCGCCGCCACCTGGCTGACGAGGGCGTCGTGGCGCAGGCGCGAGCCGGTGCGCGCCACGGGCTCCGCTCCGCCGGTGCGGGCCACCAGGCCCGTGGTCGACAGCAGCACCCGGCACGGGTCGTCCGGGACGGTCAGGGGCACCTCGGACGCGCCGGTCAGCAGGGGGGTCTGCCGGCCGTCGGTCCCCACGGGCACGGCGGCCCCGGGCGCCTCGAGCAGGACGGTGCGCCGGGGGGTGCCGAACTCCTCGGCCACCGCCGCCATCTCCCGGGAGACCACGGCACGCAGGAGGCGCTCGTCCGCCAGGATCGCCTCGAGCTCCTCGATGGCCCGCGCCAGCTCGTCGCGCTCCTTCTCCAGCTCGATGACCGAGAAGCGGGTCAGGCGCCGCAGCTGGAGCTCGAGGATGTAGGAGGCCTGCGGCTCGGTGAGGTCGAAGACCTGCATGAGCCGGGTGCGTGCCGCCGCGGCGTCGTCGGAGGAGCGCACGACCTGGATGACCTCGTCGATGTCGAGGATCGCGATGAGCAGGCCCTCGACCAGGTGCCGGCGCTCCAGGTGCCGCTCAAGGCGGTAACGGGTGCGGCGCTCGACCACGGTCAGGCGGTGGCGCACGAAGACCTCGAGCAGCTCGCGCAGCCCCAGGGTGCGCGGCTGGCCGTCGACGAGGCACACGTTGTTGATCCCGAAGGAGTCCTCCAGCGGCGTGTGCTTGTAGAGCTGGGCCAGGACCGCCTCGGGGTTGTAGCCGTTCTTGACGCCGATGACCAGGCGGGTCCCGTGCCGGCGGTCCGTGAGGTCGGCGACGTCGGTGACGCCCTGGAGCTTCTTGGCCGACACCGCCTCCTTGATGCGGGCGATCACCTTCTCGGGCCCGACGAGGTAGGGCAGCTCGGTGACGACGATGCCCTTCTTGCGCGGGGTGATGTTCTCCACCCGCGCGGTGGCCCGGGTCAGGAACTTGCCCCGACCGGTGCGGTATGCCTCACGGATCCCCTCCAGTCCCACGATCATCCCGCCGGCGGGCAGGTCGGGGCCGGGCACGAAGGCCATGAGGTCGGCCAGCGTGGCCTCCGGGTGGTCGATGAGATGGCGCGCCGCCCCGACGACCTCGACGAGGTTGTGGGGCGGCATGTTCGTGGCCATGCCCACCGCGATCCCCGAGGCGCCGTTGACCAGGAGGTTGGGCAGGGCCGCCGGAAGCACGTCGGGCTCGGTGAGCGTGTAGTCGTAGGTGGGGGAGAAGTCGACCGTCTCCTCGTCGATGTCGGCCGTCAGCGCCAGGGCCGGCGGGGCCAGGCGGGCCTCGGTGTAACGAGGCGCGGCCGGGCCGTCGTCCAGGGAGCCGAAGTTGCCGTGCCCGTCGATGAGCGGCAGCCGCATCGTGAAGGGCTGGGCCAGGCGCACCAGCGCCTCGTAGATGGCGACGTCCCCATGGGGATGGAGACGGCCCATGACATCGCCCACAACCCGCGAGGACTTGACGTGGGGCCGGTCGGGCCGCAGACCCATGCGGTCCATCTGGAACAGGATGCGCCGCTGGACGGGCTTGAGGCCGTCGCGTGCGTCGGGCAGGGCACGGGCGTAGATGACGGAGTAGGCGTACTCCAGGAAGGAGGAGCGCATCTCCGTGGGCAGGTCCAGGTCGACGATGTGGTCATCGACGGGGGGAGGCGTCTGCGTGGCGGACTTCGGCATGGGGGCATTGTCACCACAGGCGGGCAGGTTCGACGAGGCGACACCCGGTCGGCCCCGGCCCCGGCCCCGTTGCGGGCGGGACGGTGTCACAGGCCGGTGGCACAATGAGGCCCATGACTCCGACGGACCCGATCGACCGCGGCTCCACGGGCACCTTCGTCGACGCTGTGGCCCGAGCCGGCTACTACCCAGAGCTCGTCCTGGGGACCCTCGACGTGGCGCTGGCCGGGGAGGAGGTCCTGGTCGACCTCGTCCAGGCCGAGACGACCTTCGACGACGCCGTGCACCGCCACCTCACCGTCATGGCGCTGACCGCCACCCGCCTCATCATCGTCCATGTCGACGACCTGCCCCGCGAGGACGGGCGCCCCGGTGCGGTGGCCACGAGCGAGGCGGTGCCGGTGTCCCGGATCGCCTCGGTGGCGCTGACCCGCGGGGTGGTCGAGCCCGCTGCCGCGGGCGGCCGCCTGGCCGAGATGACGATCGCCGTGTCCTGGGGGTCGGTGCGCCGCCTGGACCTCGAGCCGACGGCCTGCGCCGACCCGACCTGCCAGGCCGACCACGGCCTGAGCGGGGTGTCGATGCCCGACGACGTCGTCGTGCGGGTG
Organism: Actinomyces sp.; assembly: GCF_030524025.1. Classification (GTDB taxonomy): domain Bacteria; phylum Actinomycetota; class Actinomycetes; order Actinomycetales; family Actinomycetaceae; genus Actinomyces. Next base: position 20,541 of record NZ_JAUNHI010000013.1, read on the forward strand.
TCGGCCGGGGTGGAGGGCGATGAGGCCCTGGCCCGTGCCGAGGCCTTCGCCCGGGCCCTGTCCGCGGCGACCGCGCGCCCATGAGCACCGGCACCGACACGTTTCTCCCAGGGTCCCCGGGGATCACAGGGCTCCCCGAGCTCCGGCAGGTCCTGGGGGCCGCCGCTGTCGGCGCCGGTCTGTCGCTGGCCGAGGGGCCCGCCGGGGCCCTGACCGACGCCCAGGCCAGGCTGACGGCCCGGGCCTGGGGCCTGGAGGACCCGCCCACCGGCGCGGGAACCGTCGTCGTGCTCGTCGACGGCCTGGGGCTCGATCAGCTGCGGGAGCGTCGGGGCCACGCCCCCCGGCTGCGCAGCTGGTTGTCGCAGGCCGAGGCGGCCGGCGCCCCCGGGCCGGCGGCCGTGACCTGCTGCCCGTCGACAACAGCGGCGGCGCTGACCACTCTGGGCACCGGTGCCGGGCCGGGGCTGACCGGCATGGTCGGATACAGCATCCTCAACCCGCTGCTGGGCCGCGACCTGCCGCCCGGAACGGTGCCCTCCGGTGAGCGCAACCTGTGCCTCATCACCTGGGAGGGGCAGTCCCCCGACCCGCGCGCCTGGCAGGACGTGCCCACGATCTTCGAACGGATCGACGGGGCCCGCGGGCCCCGCCCAGCGGTGGTGTCCATCGGCCCGGCCCGCTTCGCCGGCTCGGGGCTGACCGAGGCGGGCCTGCGCGGTGCGACTCACCTGGGAATCGACCGGCTCGAGGACCGGCCGGCCGCCGCGGCCCAGGCCCTGGGCCGCGGCACGCCGCTGGTCTACCTCTACGTCGGCGAGCTCGACCACACCGGGCACGCCCAGGGCTGGCGCTCGGCGCCCTGGCTCGTCCAGCTCGAACGGCTCGATGCCGCCATGACCGATCTCCTCCGCCGGGTCCCGCGCGGCACCCGGGTGGTGCTCACCGCCGACCACGGCATGGTCGACACCGATGAGTCCCGGCGCATCGACCTCACCGCCCACCCGGCGCTCCTGCGCGACGTCGTCGCCGTGGCCGGCGAGCCCCGGTTCACCCAGCTCCATGTGCCCGGCTCGGACCCGGACACCGCCCGCGAGGTCGCCCACCGGTGGCGCGAGGAGCTGGGGGAGCGCGCCCTGTGGATCGGCACCCGGGACCAGGCACCCGAGCTTGTCGGGCCGCTGGGTCCGCGCGCCCGCGCCGTCCTGGGAGACGTGCTCGTGGCCATGGCCGGACGGTGGGTCGTCCTCGACCCGCGGGTGCACTCGCCAGGAGCCATCGCCATGCCCGGCGTGCACGGCTCGGCGACCAGGGCCGAGATGACAGTCCCCCTGCTCCTGGCCGAGGCCTGACCCCCCCGCGCCACTCGCCCAGACGGCACTGACCGCGCTGAGCTGCGGACGCGCGGCCCGCTACTCGGGCTTGGCCCCGAAGACGATCTCATCCCAGGAGGGCACCGAGCGCCGCGACTGGCGCCGGCTCCTGCGGGCCGGGGCGTCGGGCATCTGCGGCAGGGCCTCCTGGGTGGGGACCTCGGGCACCTCCTCGGTGCGCGCGTCGGGCTCGGAGGGCGGACGCTCCTGACCGGGGGAGTGCGGCAGCCTGGTGCCGGCCGGGTGGTTGGCCGACAGCGCACGCCTCCGGTCGGTCATCGACACGACCTCGGCGCTCCCCGGCTCCGGGGCGCCTGGTTCCGCAGGGGCCTGCCCGTCCTCGGAGGGCTCGGGCGGATCCACCTCGAGCCGGCGGCCGCGGTTGGAGGCGAGGTCAGCCAGCAGCGCGTCGGTCGGGTCCTCGGCGGCGCCCACCAGCCCCCCGCTCGGCCCCGGGCCCCCGGCACCTGTCTGCGGGACCGGCTCCTCGCCGACGCGGGCGGAGCCGGGCGACGATCCGGAGACGGCTCCTGAGGCCGTGGAGTCCTGGTCGAAGACCGCCGGGCGCCGCGAGGCGGCCGCCTCGGTCAGCCACCTCGCCTCGTCGTCGAGGGCCGTGACTGACTTCGCGGTCAGGTCGAGCTCCCAACGGGCGTGCTTGACCTGCGCCCCCTGGATGAAGGCCAACGTCACCTGCCAGGGGCTGCGCCCCTCGCGCAGGGCGTCCCACTCCAGGCTCGAAGGCTCCACGCCCCGCGTGGCCAGCCGGTCGACGACTAGCTCGCCCAGGACCGGCGAGTCGGACTCCCAGCCGATCCGGCACGCCTGGGCCTGGCCCACCGCCCAGCTCCGCTCGGCCAGCACTGGGCCCTCGAAACGCCGCACATGGTCGACGCGCAGGCCGGTCGTGGCGGCGACCTCCTCGGCGCTGGCCCCCGCCCGCATGAGCGCCTGGAGGTCGCGGGGCCGGACCGTCGAGCCCGGGGCGGGGACCTCGGGGGCGTGCACAAGGGCCGAGGGGCGCGCCCGCCGCACGGCGGCCCGCAGGGCATCGTCCACGATGATGCTGTAACGCTCCCCCTGGGCGTCGGTCATGACGACCACGTCGCCGTTGGCTCCCAGCAGCTCGAGCTCGATCATGGGCGTGGGCCTCCTAACAGTCCTTCGGACATGCCTCAGCGTGCCACCTTCCAGGCCCTGCGGCGGGGAGGCCGGTCGGTGTGCCATGCGGGTGTGAGGCTGTTCGCGGGGCCGGATGCGCCGCCCGCAACCGTGCTGACCTGTGCTGACCTGTGCCGACCGGCGGTGTTGGGGCTCGTCGGCACCGGCCGGCCAAGCGGGCCGGGGACACGGCAGGACATGACGGCGCTCCAGGTGATTCCCCCTGCGGGATCGCGGTGCTATTGTGCGCGTGCCCTGCTCGGCCGGGGCGGTCCACGGTGCGCTGTGTGCTGTGGGCGGCCCCCGCGGCGCCCCTGCGCCGCCGGGGAGCCCCACCGAGAGCCGTCGACGAGAGAGAGTGACGAGGCCATGGCGACCGACTACGACGCCCCGCGCAAGAACGATGACGAGCCCGAGGCCGATTCGATCGAGGAGCTGACCGCACGGCAGAAGGACCAGTCCTCCGAGGCCATCGAGGAGGATGAGAACGAGGTCGCCGAGGGCTTCGAGCTGCCCGGCGCGGACCTGTCCCGTGAGGAGCTGAGCGTCCACGTCGTCCCGCAGCTCGAGGACGAGTTCACCTGCTCCGAGTGCTTCCTGGTCCACCACCGGGGCTCGCTGGCCTACATTGACGACGCCACCGGACTGCCGGTGTGCACTGACTGCGCGGGCTGACCGCGACCCCTCGGCCCGGACCGAACACACGCTCCGGGACCGGTTCCCGCCACGACCCACAGGAGGCCACCATGGGACTGTTCTCCCGGAGACGACCCGACGACGCCGCGTCGGCCGAGGACGGTTCGCCTGACGGCGCCGAGCCCGACTCCTCCGACCAGGAGGCCACCGGCGGCCCGTGGGACAGCGCCACGGCCCCCGCCGACAGTGAGGGAACCGTGCGGGTGGACCTGGGCTCACTGCGGGTGCCGGCCGTCGACGGCATGCAGATCCGCCTGGAGAGCCCCGGCGCCGGGACGGAGGCGGGAGCCGTCGTCCTGGTCCTGGGCGGGTCGAGCCTGGAGCTGCGCGCCTTCGCGGCACCCCGCTCAGCGGGCATCTGGGAGGAGTTGCGCGAGGACATCACCGCCGAGCTGACCCGCACGCGTGCCTCCCACAAGGTCCTCACCGGCCCCCACGGCCCCGAGATCCTCGCCCAGGTCCCGGTGCGCGGTCCGGACGGTCACGACTCGACGGTGGCCGTCCGGTTCATCGGCGTCGACGGGCCCCGCTGGTTCCTGCGCGGCGTCCTGCAGGGCCGCGCCGCCACCGACGAGACGGCCTCCCGCGCCCTGCGCGAGGTCCTTGCCGGTGTCGTCGTCGTGCGCGACGGCGCCGCCCGCCCCCCGCGGGAGATTCTGCCCCTGCACCCCCCGGGCGCCGGGGCCGTCCCGGAGGCCGAGGACCTGCCGGGCCTGGACCCGCTCGCCCCGGGCCCCACGATCGCCGAGGTGCGTTGACCATGGCGCCGCGCCCGGGATGGCTGCGGCGTCTGGCCGAGCATGTGGGCGCCGACCGTGAGCAGATCGACGCCGATGACACCGCTCGGTCCCTCAGCGCGCTGCGCGGCCTGACCACCCCCCTCGCCGGGCTCCCGGCGCGCGAGCGCGTCCGCGTCGGCGGGGTGCTGCGCGCGGTCACCTACCCGCCGGCCGCCCTCAAACCGGTGCTCGTCGGCCAGCTCTTCGACGGCACAGGGTCGGTGGACCTCGTGTGGCTGGGGCGGCGCTCGATCGCGGGCATCGCTCCGGGCACCCGGCTCATGGTCGAGGGCACCGTGGTGGCCGGACGCGCCCGTTCCGTCATCTACAACCCCTCCTACGAGATCCTGGGCAGGGGCAGGTGAGCGGGTCGACCGGCCAAGGGCGCGGTGGTGGCCGGACGCGCACGGGGCGCAACCCCCATGGCCGGGGGCTGCAGGCAGTGGGCGGCGAGAGCTTCGACGCCTCCGCGGCCGTCGGCGGATGGCGCGGCGTCCTGGAGTCGGCCGCCCCCACCGTCGTCTTCGTCACGATCCTGGCCCTGCGGCCGGAGGCGCTCGTCCTGGCCCTGGGGGCCTCGCTCGTGGTCAGCACCGCCTTCCTCGTGGCCCGCGTGGTCGCGGGCCAGCCCCTCACCCAGGTCCTGGGCGGGGCGGTCCTGGCGCTCATCAGCGCCGCCTGGGCCTGGCGCACCGGCCGCGCCTCGAACTTCTACGCCACCGGGCTGCTCATCAACGCCGTCATGCTCGCCGTGACAGCCGGTTCCCTGGCGCTGCGCCGGCCGCTGGTGGGCATCTTCATCGAGCTGTGGCGCACGGCCTCGACGGCCGACACCGGGAAGGAGGAGGCGGAGGGCTCCCCGCAGGGCGAGCGCGCCGCGCCGGGGGAGCACGCCTCCTGGCGGACCGACCCTGCCCTGGCCTCCGTCCGGCGCCGCTACGCCGTGGCCACCACGGTGCTGTCCGGGATGTTCGCCCTGCGCCTGGTCGTCGAGGTTCCGCTCTACCTCATGGGCGAACCCGCCCTCGGTGCGCTGGGGGTGGCCAGGATCGTCCTGGGGGTGCCCTTGTATGCCTTGACGCTGTGGTTCGTGTGGCGCATCGCGCGCCCCGGCACCGACCAGGGCCGGGGCCGAGGCCGTACGGAACCGGCTCACTGAACCGGCCCTACCGGCCCTGCCCCGTCAGACGCCGCCCGTCCAGTGGGGTCAGGCGGTGTCAGCGGCGGCGGTGGTGCCGACGGCCGAGGTGGCGCTGTTCTCAACCGCCCCGGAGCCGTGGGTGCCGGAGAAGATCTCCGGCACCTCCCGCAGGGCCGACTCGCCCTCGCGAGCGGTGAGGAACACCAGCTCGTCGCCCCGCTCGAAGCGCTCGTCGCGCCCGGGCACGATCGGGCGGTCATCGCGCAGGATAGCGGCCAGGACGGTCAGCGGCGGCAGGTCGACATCCCTGACCAGCTCCCCGATGGCAGGGGAGTCGTCGGCAAGGGTCAGCTCGTGCATGAGCGCCCCCGACTGGTGGAAGGTGAAGATCGACACGAGGGAGCCGATGCTCACCGCCTCCTCGACGAGCGCCGTCATGATCCGCGGGGTCGACACCGCCACGTCGACGCCCCAGGTCTCGTCGAAGAGCCACTCGTTCTTCGGGTTGTTGACCCGTGCCACCGTCCGCGGCACGCCGTACTCGGTCTTGACCAGCAGGGACACGACGAGGTTGGCCTTGTCGTCGCCTGTGGCCGACACGACGACGTCACAGTCCTGGGCCCCCGCCTCGGCCAGGGAGTCGACGTCGCAGGCGTCCGCCAGCAGCCAGTCGGCCTCGGGGACCGCAGCGACGCGCATCGCGTCGGGCGAGCTGTCGACCAGGGTGATCTCGTGCCCGTGGGCGATCAGCTCACGGGCGATCGAGCGGCCCACCGAGCCGGCGCCGGCAATGAGGATCTTCATGGCTCAGGCCTCCTGGACGGGGGGACGGGACAGGGCACGCTGCAGCGCGGCGATCCCCTCGGGGCGCACGGCCACGTGGAGCCGGTCGTTCTCCTGGATGACTGTCGAGGAGCGGGGCACGAGCGCGCCCCCGCCCCGCGAGACCCAGGCCACCCGCGCCTCGAGCAGCTCCTCGAGCCGACCGATCGTCGTGCCCACCCAGGCCACCGCCAGGTCGGGCTGGACCAGGCAGGCCTCCCCGGAGGGGTCGGTGGCCTCACGAGCCGTGATCCCGGGCAGGACGCGGCGCATCATCTGCTCAGCCGTCTGTCGGACCGTGGCCACCGTCGGGATGCCCAGGCGCTCGTAGACGTCGGCGCGTCGGGCGTCGTAGATCCTGGCCACGACGTGCTCGACGCCGAAGAGCTCGCGCGCCACCCGTGCCGCCACGATGTTGGAGTTGTCGCCGTTCGACACGGCCACAAAAGCGTAGGCCTCGTCGATCCCCGCCTGCTCGAGGGCGTCGCGGTCGAAACCGATGCCCTTGACCTTGCGGCCGTTGAAGTCCGAGGGCAGCCTGCGGAAGGCGTTGGAGGACTGGTCGATGACGGCCACCGAGTGGCCCATGCGGTCGAGCTGGGCAGCCATCGAGGCGCCCACGCGCCCGCAGCCCATGATGACGAAGTGCACGGATGCAACGGTACTCCCGCTCACCGGCCCCGCGCGCCCGCCCGGGGCCGCGGAGTAGCATGATCTTCCGTGCGTGACTTCGCCGACCGCGTCAAGCGGCTCATCGTCGGGCGGCCGGTGCCCAGCGGGGCCCTGGGCGAGACGCTCCTGCCCAAGCGGATCGCCCTGCCGGTCTTCGCCTCCGACGCCCTGTCGAGCGTCGGCTACGCCCCCGATGAGGTCCTCATCACCCTGGCCGTGGCCGGCGTCGCCGCGACGGTGGTCTCTCCCTGGGTGGCCCTGGCGGTGGTGGCGGTGCTTGTCGTCGTCGTCGCCTCCTACCGGCAGACCGTCCACGCCTACCCCTCGGGGGGAGGGGACTACGAGGTCGTCTCGACCAACCTCGGCCCGCACGCGGGTCTGGCGGTGGCATCGGCCCTCCTGTGCGACTACGTGCTCACCGTCGCGGTGTCGGTCTCGGCGGGGACCTCCTACCTCGCCGCCGCGGTGCCCGCCGTCTCGCCCTACAAGGTCGAGATCGCGGTCGGCATCGCGACAGTCCTGGCCCTGCTCAACCTGCGCGGCTCCAGGGAGTCGGGGGGCGCCTTCGCCCTGCCGACCTACCTGTACATGGGAGCCATTGGGGCGCTGGCGGTCACCGGCCTGGTCCAGGAAGCCGTCGGAACCCTGGGGCGGGCGCCCTCCTCCGCCTACGAGGTCGTCGCCCAACCCGGCTGGGAGCAGGGCCTGACGGGCATGGCCGGGGCCTTCCTGGTCCTGCGGGCCTTCTCCTCGGGCTGTGCCGCACTGACCGGGGTCGAGGCGATCTCCAACGGCGTGCCCAGCTTCCAGCGGCCCAAGTCCCGCAACGCGGCCACGACGCTGCTCATGCTGGGCACGATCTCCGCCCTCATGCTGTTGAGCATCGTCCACCTGGCGGGGGCCGTCGGGGTGCGCATGGTCGAGGACCCCGCCACCGAGCTGCTGAGCAACGGGGAGCCCCTGGGGACGGGCTACCACCAGGACCCGGTCATCGGGCAGATCGCCGCCACCGTCTTCGCCGACGTCAAGCCGATGTTCTACCTCATCACCGCCGTCACCGGACTCATCCTGGTCCTGGCGGCCAACACCGCCTTCAACGGCTTCCCGGTCCTGGCCTCGGTGCTGGGGCGCGACGAGTTCCTGCCCCGCCAGCTCGCCCTGCGCGGTGACCGCCTGGCCTACTCCAACGGCATCGTCGTGCTGTGGCTGGGCGCGGTGGCCTTCATCGTCGGCTCCGGGGCGAGCACGAACCGGCTCATCCAGCTCTACATCGTCGGGGTCTTCATCTCCTTCACCCTGTCCCAGGTCGGCATGGTCCGGCACTGGAGCCGTGCCCTGGCCCTGGCCACCGACCCCGCCGCACGTCGGCGCATGGCCCGCTCCCGGGTCGTCAACTCCATCGGCGCGGTGGGTACCGGGCTGGTCCTCGTCATCGTCCTGGCCACCAAGCTGACCCGCGGGGCGTGGGTGACTCTGCTCCTCATGGCGCTGCTGTACCTCCTCATGAACCGGATCCGCCGGCACTACCGCCGGGTGGGCCAGGAGATGGCCATCGACGACCTCCACGACGCGCGGGTCCTGCCCGCCCACGTCCACGCCATCGTGCTGGCCTCACGCCTCAACCGGCCGACCCTGCGTGCGCTGACCTACGCCCTGTCGACCTACCCGACCTCCATCGAGGCCCTGACGGTCGACGCGGGTGACGGTGCCGCCGAGCGCCTGCTCGACCAGTGGGAGGAGGCCGACCTGCCCGTGCCCCTGACCGTCCTCAGCTCGCCCCTGCGCGAGCTGACCCGGCCGATCGTGTCCTACGTGCGCTCGGTGCGCCGCGAGTCCCCCCGGGACCTCGTCGTCGTCTTCCTGCCGGAGTACATCGTGCGGCACTGGTGGGAGCAGGTGCTCCACAGCCAGACCGCCCTGCGGCTCAAGACGGCGCTGCTGTTCACCCCCGGGGTGGTTGTGGCCTCGGTGCCCTGGCAGCTGGGAGCGCCCGGACAGACCCATGTCCACCGCGGCGTGCGCGCGGTCACGCCCGAGGGCATCGCTGACACCGACGTGGCCTCCCGCAAGGCCGAGGCCCGACGCCTGCGCCCGGCCCGGAGTGAGCGATGAGCCCCCGGAGCGTGCGTGAGGACGGTGCGCCCGAGCCGCTCGAGCTGGTCCTGGCCGTCGGTGCGCCCGCCCATGGGGGCCACTGCCTCGCCCGCCCGGCCGATGACCCCGGGGGCCGGGTCTTCTTCGTGCGCCACGCCCTGCCCGGGGAGACCGTGCGCGCCCGCGTCACCGGCCGGGGCTCCAAGGCATGGCGGGCCGACGCGCTCGAGGTCCTCGAGGCATCACCGGACCGTGTGCCGCTCGCCTGGCCCGAGGCCGGGCCCGGGGGAGTGGGCGGCGGGGAGCTGAGCCATGTCTCCCCGGCCGCACAGCGGGACTGGAAACGCCATGTCCTGGCCGACTGCCTGCGGCGCATCGGGGGCGAGGCGGTGGCCCGGGCCGTCGCGGCGCTGAGCGAGGCGCAGCCGGAGGGGGTCCTCGTCGAACCGGTCGGCCCCAGCCCCTCAGCGCACCGTCTCCCGGGCTCCGGGGCCCCGACCGGGGTCGGCACGCGCACCCGGGTCTCGTTGACCGTGACGCCGGACGGGCGGGCGGGCATGCACGCCTTCCGCAGCAGCGAGGTCCTGGCGGTGCGCCGGCTGCCGCTGGCCGTCCCGCAGATCCAGGCGCTCGGGCTGACCGAGGCGGGCCGGTGGCGCAAGCGCTACCGGCCGGGGATGCGTGTGGAGGTCGTCGCCCCGAGCCTCGGGGAGCCGGTGGTCGTGCTCGACGGCGTCGTACACACCGCAGCGGCTCGCCCCACCGCGCGGCGCCGGGTCGAGGAGCGGGTCGACGCCTCCGGGATCGGCCTGGGCGAGCTGTCCTACGGCGTGCGTGTCGACGGGTTCTGGCAGGTCCACCGCGACGCGCCCACCGTCCTGGTCGACAGGGTCGTGCGCGCCGCCCTGTCCGCCGAGCCGACGGCGGCCGGGACACGTCCCGGTGACGGGCCGCCGGCGCCCGCCGACCGTACCCGGGTCCTGGAGTTGTACTCCGGAGCAGGGCTGTTCACCCTGCCCCTGGCCATGCTCGGCGGGACGGTGCTGTCCCTGGAGGGCAGTGAGCGGGCCGTGCGCGACGCACGCCGCAACCTGCACGCCCTGCGCGGTGCCCACCTGCGTGCGGGCCGCGTCACCGCCGACTCGGTGGCGAGTCTCGGTGCGCACGAGGCCATGGGGGACGGCCCGGACGTCGTCGTGCTCGACCCGCCCCGCCAAGGCGCCGGTCAGGCGGTGGCAGGGGCCGTGGCCGCCCTCGGCGCGCGTCGGATCGTCCTGGTGGCCTGCGACCCGGCCGCGCTGGCGCGCGACCTGGCGGTGCTCCTGGGCCGGGGGTACCGCCTGGGCGCGATGAGTGCCCTCGACATGTTCCCCCACACCCACCACCTCGAGGTCATCGCGGTCCTGGATCGGTGCTGAGCAGAAATTGGGCTGATCACCCGGCAGCCCCGTCCGCAGCGACTACGCCCAGGACTCCGACACCGGTACCCAGATCCTCCGTCTTAGTGCGACGACGGTCCCCAACTACGACGTCGACCACTTCTACACGGTGACCTACTCCGAGACCACGATGACGGTTGCGCGCTGGGAGCCGGGCGCCCAGTCCTGACCGACGACCGCCATGACCGTGCCCACGCCGAGTCCTGTCACGGGCAGCAGGGCGAGGCAACCAGCGGCCCCCGTGCGCGCCAGCTCACTGCCACCGTCGCGTCGGGACGTCACCGTCGTGCCTGCGGGAACCTGGCTCAGGAGGGATCCGGTCGCGTACTTCTTGACGCCGAAGGAGCCGAAGCCCTGGGTCAGGGACACGTCGTAGGAGATCGGGTCCCTGTACGACATTGAGGCGGATAGCTCGGTGCCCTGGCCGCCCACGAGCGTGGCGGTATTGGTGTAGACCCTGCCCGGACCACCCGGGACCACCAACAAGGTAACGGGGCCGTCCTTGTCGGTGGGGATGAGAGGATTCGTCTCGAGGGTCACCGTGATACCGGCATTGTTCTCTGCGCGGGCGGCGGGGGCGACCAGGGCGGTCAGCCCTCACACCGCTGGGAGAAGGGCGACGAGGACGAGGGTGACGCCGCGGTGACGCGTTGCCGACTGAGGCAGCATCCTGGGCCTCCGATTCTTGGGGATGATGGAGAAAAAAAGGGGGGAACTATTCACTCGCACGCCTGTGCCTAGTGAACTCGCAAACCGTACCTTGCGTGCACCGAGGTCTCTGTGAGCGTGTCTCTTTTGTGATGAGTGCCGGGTCACCCACGCGCCTGCGCCGCCAAGGCCGGACACCGGCTCCGGCCGCCGCCGGGGCCCCGCAGGCCCGGGTGGAGGCGCGGGCCTGCGGGGCCCGCGACGGTTATTGCGCACCCGGGCGTGACGAAAGCCGAGACCCCCGGCTCGGGGGTGGCAGCGCGCGGTGCGGTGGTCTGGCGCCGCTGACCAGGCCCAGGGAGGGCCCCAGCATCACGCTCGACGCGGCCTGCCGGGCCGGTCGGTTACTGTGGCCGGGGATGCGCCCCGACCGGGCGCCGCAGCAGAACAGGAGCATCGCCGGTGACGAGCCCGTCCATTGACACCTTCCACGCCCGCACCACCCTTGAGGTCGACGGTCGCGACTATGAGATCTTCCGCCTCGACGCCGTCCCCGGTCTCGAGCGTCTGCCCTACAGCCTCAAGGTCCTGGCCGAGAACCTGTTGCGCACCGAGGACGGTGCCAACGTGACCGCGGAGCACCTCCGCGCTCTGGCGGCGTGGGACCCCGCGGCGGAGCCGAACACCGAGATCCAGTTCACCCCGGCACGCGTCGTCATGCAGGACTTCACCGGTGTGCCGTGCATCGTCGACCTGGCGACCATGCGCGAGGCCGTCGCCGAGCTGGGCGGCGACCCCGAGGTCATCAACCCGCTGGCACCGGCCGAGATGGTCATCGACCACTCGGTGCAGATCGACTCCTTCGGGCTGGCCACCTCCCTGGAGAGGAACAAGGAGCTGGAGTACGAGCGCAACGCCGAGCGCTACCAGTTCCTGCGCTGGGGCCAGGGCGCGCTGTCGAACTTCCGTGTCGTGCCCCCGGGCACGGGGATCGTCCACCAGGTCAACATCGAGTACCTGGCGCGCACGGTCTTCACCCGGGAGACCACCGGGGCCGACGGCTCCCCGGTCGTCCAGGCATACCCGGACACCTGTGTGGGCACCGACTCCCACACGACCATGGTCAACGGCCTGGGCGTGCTCGGCTGGGGCGTGGGGGGTATCGAGGCGGAGGCCGCTATGCTCGGCCAGCCGGTGTCGATGCTCATCCCGCGGGTCGTCGGCTTCAAGCTGACCGGTGCGATCCCCGCCGGTGCCACGGCCACCGACGTCGTGCTCACCATCACCCAGATGCTGCGCGAGCACGGGGTCGTGGGCAAGTTCGTCGAGTTCTACGGCCAGGGCGTCGCCGCGGTCCCGCTGGCCAACCGCGCCACCATCGGCAACATGAGCCCGGAGTTCGGCTCCACGGCCGCGATCTTCCCCATCGACGAGGTGACCCTGGACTATCTGAGGCTGACCGGGCGCAGCGAGGACACGGTGCGCCTGGTCGAGGCCTACACCAAGGCCCAGGGCATGTGGCACGACCCCTCCCGCCAGGCCGTCTACTCCGAGTACCTCGAGCTCGACCTGTCAACCGTCGTGCCCTCGATCGCGGGCCCCAAGCGTCCCCAGGACCGGATCGAGCTGTCCTCCGCCAAGGGGGCCTTCGCCCGCTCCCTGCCCGCCTACGCCCCGGAGTCCAGCAAGCCCACGCCGGTGACACTGGCCGACGGCACCATCACCGAGCTCGACCACGGGCACGTGGCCATCGCCTCGATCACCTCGTGCACGAACACCTCCAACCCCTCGGTCATGGTGGCCGCTGGCATTCTGGCCCGCAACGCCGTGGCCCGGGGCCTGCGGTCCAAGCCCTGGGTCAAGACTTCCACGGCGCCCGGCAGCCAGGTCGTCACCGACTACTACGCCAAGGCCGGGCTGTGGCCGGCGCTCAACGAGCTGGGCTTCAACGTCGTGGGCTACGGCTGCGCCACCTGCATCGGCAACTCCGGGCCCCTGCCCGCCGAGGTCTCCCAGGCGGTCAATGACGCCGGGCTGTCGGTGGTCTCGGTGCTCTCGGGCAACCGCAACTTCGAGGGCCGCATCAACCCCGACGTCAAGATGAACTATCTGGCCTCCCCGCCCCTGGTCATCGCCTACGCCCTGGCCGGGACGATGAACATCGACTTCGCCACCGAGCCCCTGGGCACCGACCCGCAGGGCCGAGAGGTCTTCCTGGCCGACATCTGGCCCGACCCCGCCGAGGTCCAGGCGACCATCGACGCCACGATCGACCGGGAGATGTACGAGCGCGACTACGCCGACGTCTTCGCCGGGGACGAGAAGTGGCGTTCCCTGGACACCCCGGAGGGCCAGACCTTCGCCTGGGACGAGGAGTCCACCTATGTGCGCAAAGCCCCCTTCTTCACCGGGCTCACCATGGAGCTGACCCCGGTCGCCGATGTCGAGGGGGCGCGGGTGCTGGCCCTGCTCGGCGACTCGGTGACCACCGACCACATCTCCCCGGCCGGCGCGATCAAGGCCGACTCCCCGGCGGGACGCTACCTGGCGGCCCACGGCGTGGAGCGCGCCGACTTCAACTCCTACGGCTCGCGCCGCGGCAACCACGAGGTCATGATCCGCGGCACTTTCGCCAACATCCGCCTGCGCAACCAGCTGCTCGACGGCGTCGAGGGCGGTTACACCCGTAACTTCCTGACCGGCGCCCAGGAGTCGATCTTCGACGCCTCCCAGGCCTACCAGGCGGCCGGCGTGCCGCTCGTGGTGCTCGGGGGCAAGGAGTACGGCTCGGGCTCCTCGCGCGACTGGGCCGCCAAGGGCACGGCGCTGCTCGGGGTCAAGGCGGTGATCGCCGAGTCCTTCGAACGCATCCACCGCTCCAACCTCATCGGCATGGGCGTCGTGCCGCTGCAGTTCCCCGCGGGGCAGACGGCAGGGTCCCTGGGGCTGGACGGCACGGAGGTCTACTCCATCGCGGGCCTGACCGCCCTCAACGAGGGCCGCACCCCGGCGACCGTGCGCGTGACCGCCACCAAGGAGGACGGCACCCACGTGGCCTTCGACGCCGTCGTGCGCATCGACACCCCCGGCGAGGCGGACTACTTCCGCAACGGCGGCATCCTCCAGTACGTCCTGCGCAACCTCGCCCGCTCCCAGGTCTGAGTGCGGGCTCCGGGGCCGCTCTCCTCCCGCGGCCGGGTTCCGGCCCGAGTGGGGTCATCCCGGGGGGAGGAGGGCCGGGCAGGGCGCCATCGTTATAGTTGCCAATATGGACACTAAGAGGTTGCGCCGTTAGGTCGGGGTTGTCGGTGTGATCGGGTGTTCCCGTGGTGGGTGGTCCGGGCTCGGTGGATGAGCTGGCGGGTGATGATGATGGCCTTGGCCAGGGCGATGCGGGCCTCGATGACCCGGGTGCGGCGCTCGGTGCAGATGGCGAGGTTGCGGAAGCCTCGGGTGTGCTGGGAGTTGGTGCGCTCGACCAGCCGGCGCCTGCCGGCCTACAAGGCGGTGCCCCGCCATGCTCGCCGCGTACCCCACGCCGCCACCTATCGGCGCAATCTCTAGAAGACGCACCCCGCAGCCAAGCCGGTTAGGTCGCTGCCAAGCCCGTGAGGTCGCACCTCTGACATGCGACCTCACCGGTTAGCAGGCGACCTCACGCGTTTCCTGGCGACGCACGGTCTGGCTCTCCCTGACCCCGCGAGGTCGCCGCGCCCTGGAGGGCTATGTGCGCGCCCTGCGTCAGATCCTTCCCGAGGACGCGTCGTCGACGTCCGGCTGAGCCCGGTGGAGCGAGTGGCGGATGACGGCGCACCGGTCCGGAGGGTCGGTCGGCGAGTTGACCGCAGCACGGCCCGTATTGTCCGACGATGGTGCCAGGCGTGGGCCGGGCCCCGCGCCGGCAACGAGTCCGGAGAGGATGTGAGCAACGGTGAGTGAGAACCTGGGCAGCGGGATCGGGACGCCGCAGCAGGTCGAGGAGGTCGACCTGCTCGTCGTCGGAGGCGGCAAGGCCGGCAAGTCCCTGGCGATGGCGAGGGCCAAGGCGGGCGACAGGGTCGTCATGGTCGAGCGCGACAAGGTGGGTGGCACCTGCATCAACGTCGCCTGCATCCCCACCAAGACGCTCATCTCCTCGGCCAGGGTCCTCCACGGCGTGCGGGGCGCCGCCTCTCAGGGCGTCACCCTCCCGGGGGACGACGGCGCCGCCGCCCTGGCCCGGGCGCGGGTCGACCTGGCCTCCTTGCGCGCGCGCAAGGAGGCGGTCGTCTCGGGCATGGTGGCCGCCCACGAGCAGATGTTCTCCGCCTCCGGCATGGAGTTCATCAAGGGCACCGCCCGCTTCGTCGCTCCGCGCACCGTCGAGATCACCCTCAACGACCGCGCGACCCGCCGCGTGCGCGGCGCAGCGGTGCTCATCAACACCGGCACCACCCCAACGGTCCCGGTCATCGACGGCCTGGCCGGGGTGCGCTACTGGACGAGCGAGGACCTGCTCACCCTGCCCGAGTTGCCGACACGCCTGCTCGTGCTCGGGGGTGGGGTCATCGGCGTCGAGATGGCCTCCCTCATGGGGCTCCTCGGCGTCCCGGTCACGATTCTCCACGCCGGCCGCCACTTGCTGGACCGTGAGGACGAGGACGTCGCCGCCGAGGTCACCGCCGGCCTCGAGGCGCTGGGCGTCACCGTGCTTACCGGCGCGCGGGCCTCGCGGGTCGAGGCGGGGCCGGAGGGCCGGGGCGTTCTGGTCACCACTGCCGACGGGCGCCAGGCGAGCGGCTCGCACCTGCTCGTGGCGGTGGGGCGCACTCCCGTGACCGCCGGGCTCGACCTGGAGGCCGCCGGGGTCGAGGTCACCGGGCGCGGCTTCGTGCGCGTCGACGAGCACCTGCGCACGAGCGCCGAGGGCGTCTATGCCGCCGGTGACGTCGCCGGCACCCCCCAGTTCACCCACGCCTCGTGGAACGACTTCCGCGTTCTGCGCGACCTGCTCGCCGGCAAGGAGGCCTCGACCGCCGGGCGCCTCATCGCCTGGACGGTGTTCACCACTCCCGAGCTCGGGCACGTCGGCCTGAGCGAGGCCGAGGCCCGGGAGGCGGGCCACGAGGTGCGCGTGGCCAAGACCCCCACGGCCGCCGTGCCGCGGGCCAAGACCCTGGGGCGCACGGAGGGCTTCTACAAGGTCGTCGTCGACGCCCGCACCGACACGATCCTCGGCGCAGCGGTCATCGGGCCCGAGGCCGGCGAGGTCGTCACGAGCATTCAGATGGCGATGCTCGGCGGCCTGACCTGGCAGCAGGTGCGTGACGCCGTCATCTCTCACCCCACGATGAGTGAAGGGCTCAACATCGTCCTGGACTCGCTGGGCTGAGCGCACACACGCCGCCCCGCCCATCCGCGCCTCGAGTTCCGCCGGTCAGTGGCACCGGCCGGGCGCCGGGCCCTACTGCGGCAAGCCGAGACCCGTGACGACCTCGGCTCCCGGCAGCGCCGCCAGCAGCCCGCCGGCGACCAGGAGTTTGGAGTGGCGCACGCCCGAGCCGATGAGCACCGTCTCGCGCTCCGCCACGGCGCTGTCGATGAACAGCCGCCAGTCCTGGGGCAGGCCGACCGGCGTGATGCCGCCGTACTCCATGCCGCTCATCTCCACGGCCCGCTCCACGGGGAGGAAGGAGGCCTTGCGCACGTCGAGCAGCCTCTTGACGACGTGGTTGACATCGGCCAGGTCGGTGGCACGCACGACGCAGGCCGCGACACGCTCCTGGCCGCTGCGCCTGCCGGCGACGAGTACGCAGTTGCCGGTGGCCCGAGGGTCCAAACGGTAGTGACGGTTGAGGACCTCGGTGTCGGAGTGGCGCGGGTCGATCTCCACGACCTGTGCCTGCCGGGCCAGCTCGGCCCCGTCGGGCCCGGACTTCTCCAGCCTCTCCAGCGCCGCGGCCGCGGGCGCGCCGAGCAGGTCGGTGCGCTCCAGGGCCGGTTGCCAGCCGATCTCCGCGGCCAGGGCCTGGGAGGGCTCACGCGGATCAGTGATATCAGCGGTGCTCATGACCCGATCATGGCAGCCCGGGCAGCGCCGCGACCGCCGGGCCTCAGCATGTGGTCTCATTGTCCCCGTGCTGCATGTCATCTTCTACGAGCCCCGGATCCCGGGCAACACCGGTGCGGCGATCCGGCTGTCCGCCAACACCGGCGCCATGCTCCACCTGGTCGACCCCCTGTTCGAGATGGATGACGCCAGGCTGCGCCGCGCGGGGCTGGACTACCACGACCTGGCGCTCACGCGGGTCCACACGACCTGGGCCGACTGCCTGGCCCACGTGCCGGGAAGGATCCTCGCCTTCACCGCCCGCGCCCACACGGTGCACAGCGACGTCGACTGGCGCTGCGACGACGCCCTGCTCTTCGGCCCTGAGCCCACGGGCCTGCCCGACAAGGTCCTCGACGACCCGCGGGTGAGCGGGCGCGTGCGCATCCCCATGGTCGAGGACAGCCGCTCCCTCAACCTGGCCAACTCTGCCGCCATCGGCCTCTACGAGGCCTGGAGGTCCCTGGGCTACCCCGGAGGCGTGTGAGCCAGGGCCGGTGCCCGCCCCGCCCGCCGGGCTGTCCATCGCGGATGAGCACCGGTCGGCCCGTCAATGGTGGGCACCGCGGGCCCGAGGGCCGTAGAGTGGCCCGTGACACGTCCCGGAGGGACCGGCGAGGAGGCCAGATGTTCCAGATCCGAATCCATGGTCGAGGCGGACAGGGCGTGGTGACCGCCGCCGACCTGCTCGCCTACGCGGCGTTCAAGGAGGACCGTCACGCCCAGGCCTTCCCGTCCTTCGGCTCGGAGCGCACCGGGGCGCCCGTGGTCTCCTACTGCCGGATCTCGACCCGGCCGATCCGCAGCCACGAGCCGGTCCTGGCCCCCGATGCCGTCATCGTCCAGGATCCCACGCTGCTGACGGCCATCAACGTGTTCTCGGGTCTGAGCCTCGGGGGCTACGCCCTCATCAACTCCGCCCGCCCCTTCTCGACTTTCGACATCGACCCCCGCACGGTCGAGGCGGTGCCCCTCGAGCACCGCCTGACCGTCCCGGCCACCGACCTGGCCATGGAGCACCTGGGGCGGCCCCTTCCCAACGCCGTGCTCCTGGGGGCCTTCACCGCCATGACCGATGTCGTGAGCCTGACGGCGGTGTGCGAGGCCATCGCCGACCGCTTCCCCGGGGCGCTGGGGGAGCGCAACATCGAGGCGGCCCGCGCCGCCCACGAGATCATCGCCGACAAGATCGCCCTGACCGCCAAGGAGGACCACGGTGCTGCGTGAGATCGAAGGATCCAAGGCGGTGGCGGCCGCCGTGGCCGCCTGCCGCCCCGACGTCGTGTGCGCCTACCCCATCTCCCCGCAGACGCATATCGTCGAAGAGCTCTCCCGCCTGGTCAAGGTCGGCCGCCTCGACAGCCAGTACGTCAACGTCGAGTCGGAGTTCGCCGCCCAGTCCGTGGCCATCGGGGCCAGCGCCGTGGGGGCGAGGGCCTATACGGCCACGGCCTCCCAGGGCCTGCTCTACATGGTCGAGGCCGTCTACAACGCCGCCGGCCTGGGCCTGCCCATCGTCATGACGGTGGCCAACCGGGCCATCGGCGCGCCCATCAACATCTGGAACGACCAGACCGACACGATGAGCCAGCGCGACTGCGGCTGGCTCCAGCTCTTCGCCGCCGACAACCAGGAGGCCGCCGACCTCCACGTCCAGGCCTTCAGGATCGCCGAGGAGCTGAGCCTGCCGGTCATGGTGTGCATGGACGGCTTCGTGCTGACCCACGCCGTCGAACGCGTCGACGTCCCCGAGCTCGAGCAGGTCGACGCTTTCCTGCCCCCCTTCGTCCCCGTCCAGCGCCTCGACCCCGACGACCCGGTGACTATCGGCGCCATGGTGGGGCCGGAGGCCTTCACCGAGGTGCGCTACCTGGCCCACCGCAGGCAGCTCGATGCGGTCGACGTCGTCGAGCGCGTCGGCCGCGAGTTCGCCCAGGCCTTCGGGCGGGACTCCGGCGGGCTGCTCCACTGCTACCGCACCGAGGGCGCCGAGACCGTCGTCGTCGCCCTGGGCTCGGTCACCGGCACCCTCAAGGACGTCATCGACGCCCTGTGGGACCAGGGGCAGGAGGTCGGGCTGGTGTCCCTGACTTCCTTCCGGCCCTTCCCGCACGAGGCCATGGCCCGGGCCCTGGCCGGTGCCCGCCGGGTGGTCAGCCTGGAGCGGGCCTTCAGCCCGGGCCGCGGGGGAGTGGTCGAGCAGGACCTGCGCCGGGTCCTGTGGGACCGGCGCGACGGGGTCGGTCTGACCACGGTGGTCGCCGGGCTCGGCGGGCGCGACATCACCTCGGCCTCCCTGCGCGTCCTGTTGGAGCGGGCGGTGCGCGGTGAGCTCGAGCCCCTGGAGTTCCTCGACCTCGACACCGCCGCCGTGGCCGCCCACCTGTCCGCCGTCGGCGTGCCCGCCCCCCTGACCGAAGGAGCCGAGTGATGACCGCCTCGACCACGCCTCCGAGCGCACCCACGAAGTTCTACCAGGTCGGCTCCTTCGCCGTCGGCAACCGCCTGCTGCCCGAGGTCGGCTCGATCCAGTCCAGCCGCGAGCGCGCCAACACCCTGACCTCGGGCCACCGTGCCTGCCAGGGCTGCGGCGAGGCGCTGGGGGCCCGCTACGTCCTGGACGCCGCGGACGCCGCCGCCCGCGCCGCCGGCGGCTCGGTGGTCACAGTCAACGCCACCGGCTGCCTGGAGGTCTTCTCCTCGCCCTACCCCGAGTCCGCCTGGCGCCTGCCCTGGCTCCACTCCCTGTTCGGCAACGCTCCGGCGGTGGCCACCGGGGTGGCCGCGGGCCTGCGCGCCCTGGGCAACGAGGAGACCCGCGTCGTGGCCCAGGGCGGCGACGGCGGGACGGTCGACATCGGCTTCGGCTGCCTGTCGGGCATGTTTGAGCGCAACGACGACGTGCTCTACGTGTGCTACGACAACGAGGCCTACATGAACACCGGGGTCCAGCGCTCGGGGGCCACGCCCCCCGCGGCGCGCACCGCCACCACCCAGGCGGTGGGCGAGGCCCCCGGCAATGTCTTCGGCCAGGGCAAGGACGTGCCGCGCATCGCCATGGCCCATGAAATCCCTTACGTCGCCACCGCCACGGTGGCTGACCTGCGCGACCTGGAGCGCAAGGTCACCTACGCCATGGGCCTGCGCGGTGCGCGCTACATCCACGTCTTCGTGCCCTGCCCGCTGGGCTGGGGCACGAAGTCCTCGCACACGGTGCGCCTGGCCCGTCTGGCCGTGGAGTCCGGTCTCTTCCCGGTCTTCGAGGCGGTCCACGGCGAGGTCTCGGCGGTCAGCCCCATCCGGCGCCAGGTGCCGGTGGAGGACTACCTGGTCCTCCAGCGCCGCTACGCCCACCTGTTCAAGCCCACGAAGGACGTCGTGACCATCGGCCGTATCCAGGCCCTGGCCGACCGCAACATCCGGCGCTACGGGCTGCTGTCCCACGGCGAGGAGGTCACGCCCGTGCTGCCGGACTCCGCCACCGGCGCCTCCTCGACCCTGGGGGCCCGCGCCGACCTCAACGACGCACCCAAGGAGGACTGAGATGAGCCAGACGACGACGCCCGCGGCCCCGGCCGGCGGGCAGCAGCGCCCCTTCGCCATCACCCTGACCACCGGATCCTCGCTGGAGAACAAGACCGGTGCGTGGCGCGTCGAGAGGCCTGTGTACCGCGACTTCCTCCCGCCGTGCAACGCCGCCTGCCCCGCCGGGGAGAACATCCAGAAGTGGCTCTACGACGCCGAGGACGGCTCTTATGAGCGGGCCTGGAGGACCCTCATGGAGGACAACCCCCTGCCGGCGGTCATGGGCCGGGTGTGCTACCACCCCTGCCAGACCGCCTGCAACCGCGGCCAGGTTGACCAGGCGGTGGGCATCAACGCCGTCGAGCGCTTCCTGGGCGATGAGGCGCTGCGCCAGGGCTGGCTGCCCGACCCGCCCGGCCCCGACACCGGCAAGCGGGTCCTGGTCGTGGGGGCCGGACCCGCCGGCCTGAGCGCCGCCTACCAGCTGCGCAGGATGGGGCACGCCGTGACGGTGCGCGACGCCGCCCCCCGCCCCGGCGGGATGATGCGCTACGGGATCCCCGCCTACCGGCTGCCCCGCGACGTGCTCGACGCCGAGATCGCCCGCATCGAGGCCATGGGGGTGGACTTCGTCATGGACAGCAAGGTCGAGCGCGTCCTGCCCGACCTGGAGTCCGGGCAGTTCGACGCCGTCTTCCTGGCCATCGGCGCCCAGATCGGTCGGCGCGCTTATATCCCCGCCGGTGAGACCGCGCGGATCCTCGACGCGGTCAGCCTCCTGCGCCGGGTCGAGGACGGCGGGCAGGACGATGCGGGCGACCAGCTGATGCTGGGGCGGCGCGTGGTCGTCTACGGCGGGGGCAACACGGCCCTCGACGCGGCCCGCACGGCCAAGCGCCTGGGCGCCGAGGAGGCCATCATCGTCTACCGGCGCACGCGTGAGCGGATGCCCGCCCACGACTCGGAGGTCGCCGAGGCCCTCGAGGAGGGGGTGACGATGCGCTGGCTGTCGACGGTCCAGCACGCCGACGGCGGGAGCCTGCGCATCGAGAGGATGGAGCTCGACGAGACCGGCTTCCCCCGGCCCACCGGCCAGACCGAGGAGCTGGCCGCCGACTCGCTCATCCTGGCCCTGGGGCAGGAGTCGGACCTGGGGCTGGTCGAGGGCGTCCCGGGGCTGAGCATCGACGACGGCGTCGTCGAGGTCGACGCCCGGCTCATGACCGGGTACCCCGGGCTGTTCGCCGGAGGGGACATGGTGCCGGCCGACCGCACCGTGACCACCGGCGTGGGCCACGGCAAGCGGGCGGCGCGGGCCATCGACGCCTACCTGCGCGGCGAGGTCTACGAGCCGGCGCCCAAGGCGCCGCTGGCCCAGATCGGCGCCATCAACTCCTGGTACTACTCCGACGCCCCCCGGCAGGTGCGCCAGCGGCTGGAGGGGGCGCGGCGGGCCCAGACCTTCGACGAGGTCGTCCTGGGGCTGAGCGCCGACAACGCCCTGTTCGAGGCGCGCCGGTGCATGAGCTGCGGCAACTGCTTCGAGTGCGACAACTGCTTCGGGGTCTGCCCCGACAACGCGGTCATCAAGCTCGAGCCGGGCAAGCGCTACGCCTTCAACTACGACTACTGCAAGGGCTGCGGCATCTGCGTCGAGGAGTGCCCCTGCGGTGCCATCGAGATGGTGCCCGAGCTCACCTGAGAGCGCCGGTGCTCCTCAGAGCATCCCGGCGGGCCGCACGGACAGGTCATCGATGGAGGCGTCCAGCGGCATGTCGACCGCCAGGCGGACCGTGGCCGCCACCGAGGGCGCCGTCATGTGGTCGGCGGCCCGGTAGCGGGGAAGGTCGGCGCCCTCGGCGCGCAGCCGCAGGGCCTTGGCGTGGTGGAGGCGCTTCTGCATCGGGGTGTCGACCCGTCCGGGGTAGACGGTGGTCACGCGCACCTGCCCGCGCTCCTCCTCGCGCAGGCAGTCGGCCAGTGCCCTCATGCCCGCCTTGGCCGCGCAGTACAGCGCCTGCCCGGGCCAGGTCCGCAGGCCCGCACCGGAGTTGATCATGACGACCAGGCCGCGTGCGCGGCGCAGGGCCGTCAGCAGCAGGCCGGTCAGGTGGGCGACCGCCACGAGGTCGAGGTCGAGGACGTCGCGCCACTGCTGCGGGGTCAGCTCATCGACCCGTGCGGCCGCCTCGACGCCCGCAGAGTGGACGAGGACGTCGAGGCGATCGATGCCCAGCTCATCCACCGCCCGGGTGACGGCCTCGTCGTCGGTCAGGTCCACGGCGCGGGTGCGGATGCGCGCCTCGCTCTCGGCGGCCAGCAGCATGGCCAGGTCGTCGAGGTCCGCGGCGGTGCGCGCCATGAGGACGAGGTCGTGGTCGACGACGAGGTTCTGTGCCACCGCCAGGCCGATCCCGGAGGTCGCACCGGTCACCAGTGCCAGCGGACGGTGCTGGTGACGACCGGTGTCGACCCGGGGCAGCGCTCCGGTGATGACGGGCAGCTCGGCCTCGGGCCGACGTCGGCGCCCCTTGGGCTGGAGATCCTGGCGGGGCGGCTTGTCGGCGGTCACTGGGCCTCCTGGAGGTAGGGTGCGGCGCCGGGCTCGCCCGGCAGGGAGTAGGTGGCGGTCAAGGTGGCCCGGGCGATGCAGTGCTCGTTGCTCGCGAAGGCCACGGCGGTGGGACTGGCCTCGTCGTCCAGGCCGAGGGTCTCCACGTCCAGGGCCAGGACCGCGAAGACGTAGCGGTGCTCACCATCACCGGCCGGCGGGTAGGGGCCGAACCATGCGTGCGTGCCCGCGTCGGTGGCGGCGTGGAAGGCGGCCCCCTCCAGCGTCAGGTCGGACTCCCCGGCCCCCCGGGGCAGGGAGGTGACCGTGGCGTCCAGGTCCTGGATGGTCCAGTGCCACCAGCCGGCCGGGGTTGGTGCGTCGGGATCGAAGCAGGACACGACGAAGGAGCGGGTCTCCGGGGGGAAGCCCGACCAGTGCAGCTCGGGGGAGATGTTGTCGTGAACGGCTGTGAACCGGTCCGCGAGCCGTCCGCCCTCGGCGACGTCGTCGGAGGCCAGGGTGAAGGAGGGCAGGGCGGGCATGAGGTCGTAGGGTGAGGGAGGGCGTGGGCGTGTGAGCTCTACTGTCACGGGAGTCTCTCTCGAGGCAGGGACGTCTGGTACGAACTCACTGTAGACGGCCGACCTGATAGGAGCCAGGGCGTGCGGTGAGCGTCCCCCCGCACGGCGGCAGGACACCGGTGGGACAGGGCGGGAGCGCCGCAGGGGAGCAGCCCGGGAGCCGGGTGGGAGGCGGCTGTGTCCGGGGCGGTTGTTGCGTGTCGCAGCCGGGCGCTACGATGACAGGAGATCGAACAAGTGTTCGATCGAGTGTTCTGTGTCGAGTGGTCGGTTCTCTGCGAGGTGCCGGGTGTTCCCGGGCCCCGGCCCGGCACGCGGCGTGAGGAGGGCGGAGACTATGGGCTCAGCTCCCGCCGCTGACGCGGCGAGCGGCCGGGCGGGGGACCGCCTGGCGGCCGCCCGTGCCGCACTCACCCTGGCCGAGCAGCGCACGGGCCTGCGCGGCCCCCGGGAGCGCGAGGTCCAACGGGCCCTGGCCCGCGCCCTGGACGGGGCCGGACCGGATGCCGCCGAAGGCGCCTGGCTCGAGGTCGGCGCGGACACCGCCGGAGTGCTCAGCCTGGACGGATCGGTGTGCGCCCTGCTGGCCGCGGCCGCCCGCAGGCAGGGCGAGCAGGGGTGGTGCGCCGTCGTCGGCTGCGAGGGGATCGGGTGGGCCGCCGCGGCGGAGGTGGGGCTGGTCCTGGGCAGGGTCATGACCGTGCGGGGTGAGGACCTCGACCCGTCCACCGCCCTGGCGGTCACCAGCACCCTGCTCGACGGCGTCGACGTCCTCCTGCTGTCCCCCGGGGTGGTGGACATGCTTCGCCCGCGGGACCGGCACAGCCTGCTGGCGCGGGCCCGTGAGCGCCGTGCCCTCATCCTCACCCCCGCCCCCTGGGAGGGGGCCAGGCGCCTGAGCGCCCGCCTGGCGGATGTCGACCAGAGCCTGTGGGGGCAGGAGCCCGCGGCCCGGCTGCCGCCGGCCGCGGACCACCGGCGGCCTGGGGCCGGTGTGGCGCGGGTCGTCGAGCTGCGCGCCGCCGCGCGCGAGATGCCCGGCGGGCGGGTCCGCGCCCTGACCTGGTCCCTGCTCGAGGCCGCGCGTCCCGGGACCTCCTGGAGGTTGAGGGTCGGGGCCGAGGGCGCGTACGCCGAGGCGGGTCCCCTGTGAGCACCGACGCCCCTCCGGGGCCGGTCCTCCCGCGGCTCGTGGCGGTCTGGGTCCCCGACTGGCCCGTCGTGGCCCTGACCCTCGAGGCGCGTGAGAGGCGGTCGGGGCGCTCCCGCGGCGAGGCCTCCGTGCCCGACCCGGCGCTCGAGCCCGTGGCCGTCATCGGCGGCCGGGGGGTCGTGGCGGCCTCCGCGCCGGCGCGCGCCGCCGGGGTGCGCGTGGGCATGCGCCTGCGCGTGGCCCGCTCCCTGTGCACGGACCTGGTCGTCCTGCACCCCCGGCCCGAGCGCGAGGCCCGTGCCTTCGAGACGGTGATGGACTGCCTGTCCCAGGTCCTGGCCGATCCCCTCGTCATCCGCCCGGGCCTGGCGGTGTGCGGTGCCCGCGGCCCGGCCCGCTGGGTCGGCGGGGAGGAGGAGCTGGCCGAGGCCCTTGTCGAGGCGGTCGCGCAGGGCTCGGGTGCCGAGTGCCAGGTGGGGGTGGCCGACTCCCTGCCCGCGGCGGTGCTGGCGGCGCGCCGGGGCTGCCTCGTGGCCCCCGGCCACAGCCCGGAGTTCCTGGCCCCCTGGCCGCTGGAGGCCGCCCTGTCCTGCCTGCCCACCTCGCGACAGCGCGAGGAGGCGCGCGACCTCATTGAGGTCCTGGCCCGGCTGGGGCTGCACACCCTGGGGGACCTGGCGGCACTGCCCCGGCGCGATGTCTCCGCACGTTTCGGCCCGGTGGGCGAGCACCTCCACCGCCTGGCCGCAGCGGCACCGGGACCGGTGCCACGCACGACTCGGCCCGCGACCGACGTGTCGGTCGACTCCGTTCTCGACCCTCCTGTGGCCCGTGCCGACGCCGCGGCCTTCGCCGCCCGAACGCTGGCCGAGTCCCTGGCCGACCGTCTGGTCTCCCGGGGCCTGGCCGCGGGCCGTCTGCTGGTGGAGGCGCGCTGCGAGGACGGTGCCGAGCTGGCCAGGTCGTGGATGCTCGAGACCACACCGACCCCGGCGGAGCTGACCGACCGGGTGCGCTGGCAGCTCGAGGGGTGGCTCGCGGGACGCTCGGGCCGGGCCCCGGCCTCGCCCCTGGCGGGCCTGCGCCTCAGCGCGCTCGAGCTCGTGCCCGCCGGCGCCTCACAGGTCGGGCTGTGGTCGGCGCCGGGGGACCGGAGCCGTCGGCGCGCCCGCCGCGCGGCCGAGCGCGTCGAGTCCCTCCTGGGAGCCGGCGCCCTCCAGACCCCCCTGGTCGTCGAGGGACGCGACCCCCGCTCGCGCGCCCGCATGCTCGACTGGGACGCGCCGGCTCCCCCCGTCGGCCGGGGAGCGCCCTGGACCGGGTCCCTGCCGGAGCCCTCGCCCTCCCTCATCCTGCCCAGGCCCCTGCCCGCGCTCCTGGAGGGGGCACCGGGTCAGGAGGTCGGCGTGAGCGCCGAGGGGCAGCTCGAGGCCGACCCGGCCCTTTTGACCGTCCTGCCCGACCCCGGCGAGCCGGGCGGCGTCCCCGCGGGCAGCGGGCCGGGGGCGGGCTGGTCGCAGGGAGTCGTGCCTCCCGGCGGGACGCGGGTCCTGGCCTGGGCGGGGCCCTGGGCCATGGACGAGTGCTGGTGGCGCCCCGCAGGACCCTCGCGACGCGCCTACCTTCAGGTGCTCACCGAGGAGGGGCCCCGCTTCTGCTCGTGCGTGCCGGCCGGTGGTGGGTCGAGGGGGTGTACTCCTGATCCCGCCGGCCGCGCCCCACGCGCCCAGCCCCGTCAGGACACTGATGGGCGGAGGGCCGGGCGACGCCGCTCCCGGACCGCCATCGTGGCCAGGGCCACGAGGCACAGCCAGGCCACGCCGATCGACCAGCCGGCCAGGACATCGGTGAGCCAGTGGTAGGCCAGGTAGATCCGCGACAACCCCACCATGACCGTGACCACCGCGGCCGCCAGGGCCGCGACGAGCTTGCGTCGACGCGGCACCGTGGCGAAGACGACGAAGCCGGCCAGGGTGCCGGCGAAGACCGCCGTGTTGAAGGAGTGCCCGGAGGGGAAGGAGTAGCTCGAGGCGGCGTCGCCCAGGAGCAGCGCGGTGCTCGGACGGGCCCGGCCGAAGATGATCTTGAGCACGACGGTCAGCAGTGAGGAGCCGAGCATCGCCGCCACGAGGACGAGGGCGTGGGTGCGTCGCCCCCGCCACAGGAAGGCGGCGGCGCCCAGCGCGGTCAGCACCGTCAGGCCCACGGTTCCACCCAGGTGGGTGAAGAACCACGCCACAACGGTGGCCGGGCCGTTGCGCCCGGCCACCGCCCAGCTCGTCACCGACGGGTCGTAGAAGGCCAGGTCGTCGGCCTCGACGGCGCTGTCCGCCAGCCAGGCGAAGACGGCCAGGGCCCCAGCCGCGCCCACGGCGAGGAGCGCAGCCGCGGGGGTGCGCCACGAGGCGGGCAGCCGGGACAGGAGGGGGTGGGAGGCGACGGGCATGGGCCGCACAGTATCCGAGTCTCACGGCGAGCCCGCACGGGAGACCCGCCCAGACCCGCGGGCGTGACCAGGACCTCCTCGGGCGCGGTGCGGCCCCGGCCGCGGCGGCACGGGTAGCATCGGCGCCGACCACTGCGGGCCCGACCCGTGTGATGATCGCAAGGAGACGGCGTGGCCAAGCTCTACTTCCGCTACGGCGCCATGAACTCGGGCAAGACGACCAGTCTGCTCCAGACGGCCCACAACTACGAGGAGAGGGGGCAGACGGTCCTCATCATCAAGGCCTCCATCGACACCAAGGGCGAGGACGCGGTCGTCTCTCGCCTGGGGGTGTCCCGGCGTGTCGACCTGTTGGTCTCGGCCTCGGAGGACCTCGGTGCCCGCGTGCGCGAGCGGGTCCTTGCTCACGGGGGCCGGCCCGTCCAGGGCGCGCTGGGCCGGGCGGTGGACTGCATCCTGGTCGACGAGGCCCAGTTCCTCACGGCCGCGCAGGTCGACCAGCTCATGGCGATCGCGCTTGTGGAGGACGTGCCCGTCCTGGCCTACGGCATCCGCACCGACTTCCGCACCGTCAGCTTCCCCGGCTCGCGCCGTCTGCTGGAGATCGCGCACTCCCTGGAGGAGCTCAAGACGATCTGCCGCTGCGGGCGCAAGGCGCTGTTCAACGCGCGCAGGGTCGCCGACGCCTTCGTCTTCGACGGCGACCAGGTGGCGATCGACGGGACCGACGTCACCTACGAGTCCCTGTGCGGCGCGTGCTATCTGGGGGCCGGCGGACGCCTGTCCGGGTAACCGGGTGAGGGCGCCCCGCAGGAGCGGGCTTCTCATCCGTGCTTGTATGTGCCCGAGTACAAGGGTTAGCGTGAGGCATGGCCGTCGTGTACGCCCTCATCGCCGACATCGTCGGCTCCCGCCGCCTGCCCGACCGGGCCCGCGCGCAGGACTCGATCATGTCCACCCTGACACAGGCCTGCGGGGGCCTGGCGATGACCCAGGCGCCGTACGCCACCGTCGGGGACGAGTTCCAGGCCGTGGCCGCCGACCTGGCGGCCGCCCTGACCATGACGCTGCGCACGCACCTGCTCCTCCCCGAGGGCCTGGCACTGCGCTTCGGGGTGGGGGCGGGGGAGGTCTCCGCGCTGTCCACGGGGCAGGGCGCCCCCATCCAGGACGGGTCCGCCTGGTGGGCGGCCCGCGACGCCGTCGACCTCGCCCACGGCCTCCAGGCGCGGGGCCGGTCCTTCGCGCGCACCTGGCTGCGCGTGGCCGACGGCGCCGAGAAGTCGGTGGCCTCCGGGGAGTCCGGGGAGTCGGTGGTCAACGCCATGCTCCTCCTGCGCGACCAGGCGACGGCCAGGATGCGCCCCCGACAGCGCCGGGTGCTCGCGGGCCTGCTCATGGGCGGCACCCAGGTCGAGGTCGCCCGGCGTGAGAGGCTGAGCCAGCAGGCTGTCTCCGACTTCGTGCGCGGCCCGGGCGCGGCCCTCCTGGAGGCGCAGTCCCTCATCGACAGCCTCACCGCCCCTGACCCCTGACCGTAGGAGGTATGGTCATGACCGCACTTCTCGCCCTGCTGCTGGGCATTGTCTCCCTGTCCGAGCCCCTGGCCGGCCTCGTCCCCGACAACAGGCGCGCCGTCGCCCGCATTGTCCCGGCGGTCCTGGCGATGATCACGGGCGCCGTCCTGTCCGCCGTGCTGGGCCTGGTGGCCTGGCAGGCGGGCATCGTGCTCCTCGTCCCCCTGGCGTGGCGCCTGTGGGAGGCCGCCGCCCCCGGACCCCGCCCGGAGCTCGCGCGCTGGGCCGCCGCCATCGGCGTGCTGGCCCTCAGTGCGGCCCTGACCGGTCCCATCGTCGAGCGCACGGCCGTCGCGGCCGCCGTCACGGGCGTCCTGCTGCTGCTCACCGCGCCGGCCAACACGGCGGTCACCTCGCTGCTGGCCGTCGCGGGGGCGGGGCAGGACGGTACCGGGACCCCGCCGCCCCAGGGCCCGCCACCGTCTCCGGCGGGACGCACGCCCTCCGGCCACCCGCTGCTGCTGAGCCGGGAGGTGCCGCCGCCGCCCATCGGCCCGATACTCCACGGCGGCCGGTGGATCGGCCCGCTGGAGCGGGTCCTGCTGCTTCTGCTGGCGGCCGGAGGCGCCCACGCGGCCGTCGCCGCGCTCGTGGCCGCCAAAGGCGTCATACGCTTCCCCGAGATCTCCAAGGACGACACCGGGGCCAAGGCCGAGGAGTTCCTCATCGGCTCCCTGGCGTCGTGGACGCTGGCCGTCCTGGGCGCGCTGCTCGTGTCCTCCTGAGGCCTGCCCGGGCTCGGGGTGGCCGGTGCCGGGGCGCGGCGCTCAGGCCCGGCCCAGGTCCGCCGTTGCCGGCTCCACCCCCGGGGCGCGGGTGACCAGCTTGTGCCCCCACCACAGGGCGAAGAAGAAGGGCACGCCGACATAGGACATGAGGACCTCGCCCACGGGTGTCCCCGAGGTCAGGGGCTCGTAGGCCTGGCCCGCGATGATCGCCGTGCAGGCCACGAGTGCGACCACGGCGCCGGCGGGGAAGAACCGCGCGCGGTAGGGCAGCGTGCGCAGGTCCCGTCCCTGGGCCCGCAGGGCCGCGCGGAACCTCCAGTGGCACCAGGAGATGCCCGCCCAGGTGATGAAGCCCGCCAGCGCCGAGACCGTCAGCAGCAGCTCGTAGGCGCGTCCATCGCCCACAAGCGAGGTGAGGAACCCCGTCAGCCCGACCAGCGTTGTGGCCACCAGGGCGTTCATCGGCACCTGGTGGCGGCTCAGGCGGGTCAGGAAGCGTGGGGCGTGGCCGCGCTCGGCCAGGGCGAAGAGCATCCGGGTGGAGGAGTACAGCCCGGACGTCCCCGCCGAGAGCACCGAGGTGAGGATGACGGCGTTCATGATGCTGGCCGCGGCCAGGACGCCCGCCCGGTCGAAGATGAGCGTGAACGGGCTGATCGAGACGTTCTCCTCGGAGGAGTTGAGTAGGTTGGGGTCGGTGTAGGGGATGAGGAAGCCGATGACGGCGATCGCACCGACGTAGAACAGCAGGATCCGCCAGAAGATCGTGCGCACCGCCCGGGGGATGGTCGTCTCGGGGTTCTCCGCCTCACCTGCGGCCGTGCCGATCAGCTCGGTGCCCTGGAAGGAGTAGCCGGCCAGGAGTAGCACGACGAGCACGCCCGTGCCCCCGCCGACGAAGGGCGCCTCGCCGTCGGTCCAGTTGACGGTTCCCGGCGCCTGGCCGATGACCCCGGTGATCATCGCCAC
Source organism: Actinomyces sp. (assembly GCF_030524025.1). Classification (GTDB taxonomy): domain Bacteria; phylum Actinomycetota; class Actinomycetes; order Actinomycetales; family Actinomycetaceae; genus Actinomyces. The sequence continues at coordinate 50,987 of NZ_JAUNHI010000013.1, forward strand.
GCCCAGGGCGAGGAAGACGATGACGGCCGTGACCTTGATGGCGGCGAACCAGAACTCGGACTCGCCGTAGGCACGGGTCGACAGGGCGTTGATGCCGAACAGGATGAGCAGGAACAGGCCCGACCACACGATCGCGGGGACCTCCGGGAACCAGTACTTCATGACCAGGGCCGCCGCGACGAGCTCGGCGGCCACCGTGATCGCCCAGTTGAACCAGTAGTTCCAGCCGATCGCGAAGCCGAAGGAGGGGGGACACGAAGCGCGTGCCGTACTCCCCGAAGGACCCCGCCACGGGCAGGTAGGCGGCCATCTCGCCCAGGGACTGCATGATGAGCCACACCATGAGGCCGACGAGGCAGTAGGCGGCGAGCGCCCCTCCCGGGCCGGCCTGGGAGATGGTCGCTCCCGAGGCGACGAACAGGCCGGTGCCGATGGCGCCGCCGATGGCGATCATGTTGAGGTGCCGGGTGCGCAACGAGCGCCTCAGCCCCTGGTCGGGAAGCGGTGCGTCCCCGGGTCCGGGCGCATCGGGTGCGTGCTGCTCGTGCCGGTCGACCGAGGTGGAGGGCTGGGTGGTGCTCACGGGTGTTCCTGGTTCAGGGGATGTGGAGGGCGGGCCGTGCCCGCCTGTGTGGCACGGTAGCGGCCCGCCTGCGCGGCGGCCTCATCGTCTCAGGTCCCCGCGGCGGGCTGATTCGTGTCCCACACCCCCAGTAGAATGTACATGTGTTCGAATCCTGTGTGCCGGATCCGGCCGCCGGCCCGGGAGGGACGGGCCCATGACCCACCTGACCCACCGCTACGCCGAGCTCCACGCCCACTCGGCCTACTCCTTCCTCGACGGCGCCAACGAGCCCGAGGACCTCGCCGCCGCGGCGGTCGAGCTCGGCGTGGAGGCCCTGGCCCTGACCGACCACGACGGCATGCCCGGCATCGTCAAGCACGCCCAGGCGGGGCGGGCCCACGGGCTGCCCACGATCCACGGCGCCGAGCTCACCCTGTCCTGCGGCTCGCGCCTGCCGGTGCTGGCCCGCGACCCGCTGGGCTACCGCCGTCTGTGCGCGGCGATCTCCCAGCACAACCTCGAGGCCGGCAGCCGCACCGAGCCCGCCCACCGCCTCGAGGTCCTGGCCGAGGCGCTGAGGATCCCCGGCGCGGGGGGTGCGAGCAGCTGCCTGGTCCTGACCGGCACGGCCAACGGCCCTCTGCGCCGGGCCCTGGGCGACCCCGGCCGCCCAGAGGGCTGGGACCGGGGCGGGGCCGAGGCCCTCCTGGGGCGGATGGTCGAGCTCTTCGGCCCGGGGTCCCTGGCCGTCGAGCTCACCCTGGACGGCGGGCACACCGATGCCGCCCTCACCGCCGTCCTGTCCGACCTCGCCCGCACCCACGGTCTGCCGCTGGTCGCCACCGGGGCGGTGCGCTGCGCCCGGCCGGCCGACTCCCGCCTGGCCGACGTGCTGGCCGCCACTCGTCTGTCCACCGACCTGGAGGCCGCCCGCGGCCACCTGCCGGCCCTGGGCCGCTGGCTGCGCGGGCCCCAGGAGATGGCTCGTCTTCACCGGCGCGAGCCCCGCGCCGTCGGTCTCACCGCCGAGATCGCCCAGGACCTGGCCTTCGACCTGTCCCTGGTGGCCCCCGAGCTGCCCGCGCCCGAGGTCCCGCCCGGGCACACCCCCGCCTCCTGGCTGCGCGAGCTGACCCGACGCGGGGCGCTGAGCCGCTACGGCAGCCGCCAGGAGTACCGCCAGGCCTGGGAGGTCCTGGACCACGAGCTCGACACCATCGAGTCCATGGGCTTCCCCGGCTACTTCCTCATCGTGCGCTCCATCGTCGACTTCTGCCGGGACGCGGGGATCCTGTGCCAGGGGCGGGGCAGCGCCGCCAACTCCGCGGTGTGCTACGCGCTGGGCATCACCGCGGTGGACGCGGTGCGCCACAAGATGCTCTTCGAGCGCTTCTTGTCTCCGGGGCGCATGGGCTACCCCGACATCGACCTGGACATCGAGGCGTGCCGGCGCGAGGAGGTCATCCAGCACGTCTACGGCCAGTACGGGCGCCAGTGCGCGGCCCAGGTCGCCAACGTCATCTCCTACCGCCCCCGCTCGGCGGTACGTGACGCGGCCCGCGCCCTGGGCCACCCGGCCGGCCTCCAGGACGCCTGGGCGGGGCAGATGGACCGCTGGGGCTCGGTGCGCGCCGCCGAGCCGGGGGGCGGGGCCGGAGGCGGTGCCTCCCCCCGCTGTGCGGACGAGCCCCCGGAGCAGGTCCTCCAGGTCGCTGAGCGGCTCCTGCGCCTCCCGCGCCACCTGGGCATCCACTCCGGCGGGATGGTGCTGGCCGACCGCCCGGTCACCGAGGTCTGCCCGGTGCGTTGGGCGGCGATGGAGGGGCGCAGCGTCCTGCAGTGGGACAAGGACGACTGCGCCGCCGCGGGCCTGGTCAAGTTCGACCTCCTGGGGCTGGGGATGCTCACCGCCCTGCGCCTGGCCTTCACCTCCCTGGCCGAGCGCGGCGAGCGGGTCCCCGAGCCCGACGACGCCCACGATCCGGGGCGCGGGACGCTGAGGGCCGCCCAGTCCGGCAAGCCCTGGAGCCTGCACACCCTGCCCGAGGAGGACCCCGCGGTCTACCGGCTGCTGAGCGCCGCCGACACCGTGGGGGTCTTCCAGGTCGAGTCCCGTGCCCAGATGGCCACCCTGCCCCGTCTTCGTCCCGCCACCTTCTACGACATCGTGGTCGAGGTCGCCCTCATCCGGCCCGGCCCCATCCAGGGCAACGCCGTCAACCCCTACATCCGGCGCCGCCTGGGCCGCGAGAAGACCGACTTCCTCCACGACTCCCTGCGACCGGCCCTGACCAAGACCCTCGGGGTGCCGCTGTTCCAGGAGCAGCTCATGCAGATCGCCGTCGACGCCGCGGGCTTCAGCCCGGTCGAGGCCGACGCCCTGCGTCAGGCCATGGGCGCCAAACGCTCCACCGAGCGCATGGAGGCGTTGCACGGCCGCTTCGTCGAGGGGATGACCGCACGCGGGGCGGCGAAGGACGTGGCCGAGGCCGTCTTCGACAAGCTGCGCGCCTTCGCCGACTTCGGCTTCCCCGAGTCCCACGCCTTCTCCTTCGCCTACCTCGTCTATGCCTCGGCCTGGCTCAAGGTCCGCAAGCCCGAGGACTTCTACGCCGGGGTCCTGGCCGCTCAGCCCATGGGTTTCTGGTCCCCCCAGTCCCTTGTGGCCGATGCCCGCCGTCACGGGGTGCGTGTCCTGCCCGTCGACATCAACGCCTCCGCCCAGGAGGCCTCGGTGGAGCGCGTCGATGCGGCCGCCGGCCCCGCGCTGGACCACCCCCATGCCCTGAGTGAGCTCGACGTCCACCCCGGTCTGGCAGTGCGTCTGGGGATGGCACGCGTCAAGGGACTGGGGCGGCAGACCGCTGCCGCGCTCGTCTCCGAGCGCGAGGCCAACGGTCCGTACACCGATGTCGCCGACCTCGCGCGCAGGGTGCGTCTGAGCCGGGCGCGCCTCGAGGCCCTGGCCGCCTGCGGGGCACTGTCCTGCCTGGGGGTCGACCGGCGCGAGGCCTTGTGGGCCGCCGGGGTCCTGGCAGGCGAGTATGGGCAGCCCCACGCTCCGGTCCCCGTCAGCGCGGCGGCCTGGTACCAGCCTCCCCTGCCGGGCACCGCCGTCGGCGCCAGGGCCCCGCGGCTGACCGAGATGAGCCGTGCCGAGAAGCAGGCCGCCGACCTGAGCCTGACAGGGGTCGCCACCGAGGAGCACCCGATCGATCTCGTGCGCGAGCATCTCGCCGCCGCCGGGATCCTGCCCGTTGCGGAGGTCCTGGCGGCGACCGATGGGCAGCGGGTACGAGCCGCCGGGGTGGTCACCCACCGGCAGCGTCCCCACACGGCCTCGGGTATGATCTTCCTCAACCTCGAGGACGAGACCGGACTGCTTAACATCGTGTGCTCGGCGGGCCTGTGGCGGCGCTATCGGAGCGTGGGCCGCCGGGCCCGTGCGATTGTCGTGCGCGGCACCGTCGAGGCGGCCGATGGCGTCGTGGCCTTGCGTGCCGAGCGTCTCGAGGCGCTTCCCGGGGTCCTGTCCGCAGGCAGCCGGGACTGGTGCTGACAGGAGGCGGCCTCAATCCTCCTGAGCGGGGTAGGCGGGCAGCTCGCCGACCACCGGAGCATCCTTGACGTGCAGCTCTGAGTACACCGACCAGGCCACGCTGATGAGCGGCACCGCCACGATGGCGCCGAGCAGGCCCGCGGAGTAGGTGCCCACGGCCACACCGATGATGACGACCACGGGGTGCAGGGAGACCTGGCGCCCCATGATGAGCGGTTGGAGGATGTGGCCCTCGATCTGGCCGATGCCGGCAACGCCCAGGCACACGACGATCATCGTGACCACGCCGTCGGAGGCCAGCGCCACCATCATCGCGATGAGCATGGCGGCCGGGGCGCCGATGATCGGGATGAAGGCGCCGATGAACACGAGCACCGCCAGCGGTGCGGCCAGGGGCACCCCGACGATCTGGAGGAAGACTCCGGCCATGATCCCGTCGGTCAGTGCCAGGATGACCGTGCCACGGGCGTAGCCCGCGAAGGTGTACCACCCGGCTCCAGCGGCGCGGTGCACCGGCTCGCGCTGTTGGGAGGGCAGCTCGTTGAGGAACCAGCGCCACATCTTGCCCCCGGAGGCCAGGAAGAAGATCGTGGAGAACACCGCCAGTGCCAGGACCGCGAAGACGTCGACGACCGTCCCCGCGTTGGACAGGACCTCGGTGGCCAGAGTCGGAGCGTTGTCCTGGACGTAGTGCTGGCCCTGGGTCAACCACGCGTCGACCTGGCTCATCAGCTCGTCCTGGGTGAGGTGGACCGGCAGGGGCCCGTTCTCGAGGAAGTCGACGATCGTGGACACCCCGTCGGAGAACTGGGCGGCCAGGGAGTTCCACTGGTTGGTCACCGAGGACACGACGTAGGCCAGCAGACCAGCCACGAGGCCCAGGGCCGTGAGCAGGCCGAGGAAGGTCGCCGGGTAGCGCGGCATGACCCGGGCGAAGAGGTTGACCAGCGGCTGGAGGATCGAGGTGAGCACCAGGGCCATGAACACCCCGATGAACACCGGGACGATCCGCGAGGTCGCGAAGAACACGAGGCTGATGATGACGAGCAGCCCCAGAAGCAGCCAGGCGCCGACACCGCCCCGCACGAGCCAGGAGGGCAGGCTGTCCAGGACCCCGCTCGGGGTCCGGCCCCGCGAGCCGTCCTCTGCCGGTCGGCCGGGGGAGGAGGGCTCCTCCTCGTAGACCATCTGCTGGGCGAGAGCCGCGAGCCGGGCCTGCTCGGCACGGTCGATCGTGCGGTCCAGCGCGTCGCGCCCCGAGCGCAGGCGTCGCAGCAGTCCCAGGGGCGCCACCCGCATCCAGCCGGCCGTGGGAGCCACGGGGTGTGCGGGATGCTCGGCGTCCACGGGGTTCTCGGGGTTCTCGGAGTGCTCGCTCTGCGCGCTCACGACAGGGCCTCCGCGGTGAGCAGGGCAGCCAGGTCCGCCGGCCGTCGGGCCAGCCACTGGGCGTCGGCGAGCTCGACGGCGTCGCCGTAGCCCCACAGGACGCCGATGCTCTCCACGCCCGCCTCGCGCGCCCCGAGGGTGTCGTGGTCGCGGTCCCCGACGTGCACCACCCGGGAGGTGTCCGCCCCTGCTGCGTCAAGGCGGGCTAGAGCGCGTGCGATGACGGCGGCCTTCGAGCCGTCCCGGTCGCCGGGGCCTGCGCCACTGATGGCGGTGAACAGGGGAGACAGTCCCCAGTGGTCGAGGATGGCACGGGCCAGCTCCTCGTTCTTCGAGGTGGCCAGGGCCAGGGGGAGGCCCTGCCCGGCCAGGTCCCGCAGGAGGGGAACGACGCCCTCGTAGAGGGGGGCGTCGAGCATCCGCCCGCGGTAGAGACGCCGGTAGGTAGCCAGGGCTCGCTCGGTGGCGGGCGCGTCAAGGCCCGCGTATCCACCGAAGGTCGCCGACAGGGGCGGACCGACAAAGGTCATGAGGGTGTCGTGATCCGGGACGGGCACGCCGAACTCGGCGAACACGGTGCTCAGGGACTCCAGGATGACCGGGGCCGAGTCAGTGATCGTACCGTCCAGGTCCAGCAGCACGGCCGTGAACCGGCCAGCGGTGCCCGTCGTCATGGGGGTCGTCGTTGCGTCCACGCTTCCTGCCTCCGCTCTCCCTCGGTCTTCCAGTCGGCTGACGGGACGGTGCCAGCCTACTAGCGTGAGGGCCATGAGCACCGGTCCCTGCACCATGTCGTCCGACTCCGCTCCCCTCCGCCTGCCCTCCTCAACGGCACTGGGTCCTGGGCGGGGCCGCCAGCCCCGCCTCCTCATCGACGCACCCGCGGGTGCGGCGCAGATCTACCTTCACGGCGCCCACCTGACCTCCTGGGTGCCTCGTGGGGGCCGGGAGGTCATCTTCACGTCCCGGCAGGCCGCCTTCGATGGCGCCACCGCGATCCGCGGAGGCGTGCCCCTGTGCCTGCCGTGGTTCACCACGGGCATCGACGGGCAGCGGCGCCCCTCCCACGGCTGGGGACGCCTGCGCCAGTGGACCCTGCGCTCGGTCGAGCGGGAGCGCGACGGCTCGGTCCGGGTCCTGGCGGGGCTGGAGCACGACGGGTTGAGCCTGCTGTACGTCGCCCACGTGGGCCGTGAGCTCGAGCTGACCCTGTCCCTGCGCAACACAGGGCAGGAGGCGCGCCAGGTCGAGGCGGCGCTGCACACTTACCTGGCCGTCGGCGACGTGACCGCGGTCGAGGTCACCGGCCTGGAGGGCGCCACCTACTCCGACGGCGTCGAGGGGACCTTCGGCGACCTCCAGGACGGGCCGGTGCGGGTGCGCGGACCGATCGACCGGATCTACTCCTCCTCCTCGGGGCCGGTGACGGTCAGCGACCCCGCCGGCGGGCGCCGGATCGTCGTGTCGGGCTCCAACGCCCCTAACACCGTCGTGTGGAACCCGTGGCGGAGCGGGGCGGCCGCGATGGCCGACATGGCAGACGACGAGTTCGCCTCGATGCTGTGCGTGGAGAGCGCCGCGGTGCGCGACGACGCCAGGCTCCTCAGTCCGGGGGAGGCGACCACCCTGGGGACCCGGGTGGAGGTGCTGGCCCTGTGAGACCGTGCGGGAGGGCGCCGGGCTGGTCCCGGAAACAGGCCGCCCATGCCCTTGTGATGCATGGCACCGGACCTGATGTGCACCCCGCGTCAGGGGCGTGCTAAGTTTCTCACCGTCCCGGCGGGCTCGCGCCTGCCGGGGACTGACAACTGAAGTCCGAGTGGCGGAATAGGTAGACGCGCTAGCTTGAGGTGCTAGTGCCTTATTAAACGGGCGTGGGGGTTCAAGTCCCCCCTCGGACACCGTGAGAACGGGCCCTGGCCCAGGAGATCTCCTGGGCCAGGGCCCGTTCCCGCTGTGGTTGAGCGCTACACTCACCTTGTTCCGCCAGACCCCGAAGGACCACACCGCTGTGACCACCGACAACCCGCGGCGCCCACGAGCCCTTGTCAAGGCCCGCGTGGCCGTCTATCTCACCTTCCTGGCCAACGGCCTGGGCTTTTCCAACCTCGTGCCGCGCTATCCCGAGATCCTCGAGGACCTGGGCATGACGAAGAGTGCGTTCGGACAGGCCGTCATGTTCGGCTCGATCGGGGCGCTCGTCGCCGGACTGGCCGCCTCCTGGCTCATCACGCGCCTGACCTCCGCCCGGGTGGCCTCGATCGGCATGATGGTCCTCGGGCTGGGCCTGCTGGGGGCAGGTGTCGCCGACTCCTGGCCGGCCTTCGCCGTGTGCCTGGCCTGGGTGGGCGGAGTCGACGCCATCGTCGACGTCGCCCAGAACGCCCACGGCCTGCGCGTCGAGCGCCGCTGGGGAGGCTCGATCATCACGAGCTTCCACGCCGCCTGGTCCCTCGGCGCCGTGCTGGGCGCCACGATGGGGCAGGTCATGGCAGGGGCCGGCGTGCCCGTCGCGCTGCATATGGCGCTCGTCCTGGCGCTGCTGTCCGTCGTGGCCGGGCTGGCGCTGCCGTGGACCATCAAGGGCCCCGACTCCCAGGACCGTGAGGGGCTGCTCGAGGGCGACCTCACCCCGCCGGGTCGGGTCACGCCCGGTGCCGAGCCTGCGTCGGCCCGGTCGCGGCCGGTGACGGTGGCCATCATCATCGTCCTGGGACTCATGTGCGCGGCGGCGATGTTCCCCGAGGACGTCGCCGGCAGCTGGTCCTCCCTCCTGCTGGCCGAGCAGGGGGCCGCACCGGGGGCGGTCGGCATGGGGCTCGTGTCGCTGCAGGGCACGATGATCGTGGGACGGCTCGTGGGGGACGTGGTCATCGACCGGCTGGGACCCCGCCGGGTCATCGGCGGCGGGGGTCTGCTCGTGGCCGTGGGCATGGTGATTGCCCTGGTCCTCGGGTCGGTGCCCGGCACGCTGATCGGAATGGTGATCGCTGGCGTCGGCTGCGCGGTGGCCGTGCCGGTGGCCTACGCCGCCGCGGATGACATCCCGGGCCTGCGGCCAGGGCAGGGCCTGACGATCGTCTCCTGGTTGGCTCGGGTCATCATGCTCGTCTCCCCGCCGGTCATTGGGTGGTTCGCCGACGCGCACGGCACGTGGGTCGCTCTTGTCTACGGACTGGTAGGAGGAGCCATCCTCGCGATCAGCTGGCCGGTGCTGCGCCGCCGTAGCCCGGCGAGAGCCGCCTCTTGAGCGTGCCTGGGACGACACAGGGCCCGTGAGGCAGGCCTGACGGGCCGCCGGTGACCGGTCGATAGCATGGCGGCATGGAGTCCTTCGAGATCCGAGTCCCGGCCTCGCCGTCTCGCGGCGCCCCCGAGCTCGTCCTGTCCCGCCCCACCGAGGGCGATGTCGAGCGCATCGCGCAGATATGCCGGGACCCGGACATCCAGGAGTGGACCTGTGTCCCGCGCGACTACAGCCAGCAGGACGCCGAGTCCTTCATCACCGAGGTCGTCGACCCCGGCTGGGAGGACGGCACCGAGTTGACCTGGGGCGTCCGGGAGGTCGACGCCGACGGGGCGGTGCGGCTCGTGGGCATGCTCGGCGTGAGGACCGCGGTCTCCGGCCGCGGCGAGATCGGCTTCTGGCTCGCCCCGGAGGCGCGGGGGCGAGGCACGATCCTGCGCGCCGCCCGCGCCGTCATCGACAAGGTCTTCGACCCGCAGGGCCCCGTGGGGCTCGCGGCGCTGGGCTGGGCCTGCGACATCCACGACGGGGTGCCGAACTGGGACTCCTGGCGTGTCGCCTGGCGCCTGGGCTTCCTCAAGGAGGCCCGCCGCCGTCGTTACCTGGGCAACAAGGGCGAGCTCACGGACGGCTGGGTCGCTACTCTGCTGGCCGAGGACCCCCGCCAGCCCCGGGCGCCCTGGGACGGTCCCCTGCCCGCCTCCACCGAGCCGACCGGCCGTGGCAACGGCACCTCGCGCACCGCCGGTCGGCGCACGCCCCTGGTGGACCAGGCCGGCGTCGGCGAGCGCGAGGGGGACGATCCCGAGGCCCTCGTGCGTCAGTTCCACAAGGTCTATGGCCTGCCGGTGCGTGTCGACGGGGCGAGCCTGGAGCGCGAGAGCCTCCACATGCGCATGGGTCTTGTCGCCGAGGAGTTCGCCGAGCTGACCGGGGCGGTCTATGGCCAGGCGGCCAGGGAGGAGATCGAGGCGGCCTTCGTCCGCGCGGTCGGAGCCGACGATGGCACCCGCGACACCGTCGAGGCCGCCGACGCGCTGGCCGACCTCGTCTACGTCATCTATGGGATGGCCCTGGAGACCGGCATCGACCTCGCCGCGGTGCTCACTGAGGTCCAGCGCTCCAACATGTCCAAGCTCGGTGCCGACGGGCTCCCCATCTACCGCGAGGACGGCAAGGTCCTCAAGGGCCCGGACTACTTCCCGCCCGACGTCGCCGGTGTTCTGGGACTCTAGGACCCTGGAGCCGGTGGTCGCCAAGCGGGCAAGGCCGGCCGGTGCGCTGATGGCGGGCGTGCCAGGAGAACTGACATCGCCTCACTTTACTGTACTGTACGTACAGTAAAGTTCTGGTCGTGACCACCGTATCCGCTCCTCCCCGCCCCCGCGACTGGGCGGCACTGACCGTCTTGACTCTGGCGGTTCTCATCCTGACCATCGACTCCACGGTGCTGTCCTTGGCGATCCCCTCCTTGTCCGCGGACCTGGCGCCCAGTGCCACCCAGCTGCTGTGGATCGGGGACATCTACTCCTTCGCCCTGGCTGGTCTCCTGGTCACGATGGGCAATGTCGCCGACAGGATCGGGCGCCGTCGGCTCCTGCTGGCCGGGACGGTGGGCTTCGGCCTGTCCAGCGTGCTGGCGGCCCTCGCCCCCAGCGCGACGGCGCTGATCGCCGCCCGCGCCCTGCTGGGCGTCAGTGGGGCCACGATCATGCCCTCAACCCTGTCCCTCATCCGCAACATCTTTCCCGATCCACGGCACCGCGGCACAGCCATCGCCATCTGGTCGGCCGGAACCGCCGGGGGCACCGCGCTGGGCCCGCTCGTGGGGGGCTACCTCCTCGAGCACTTCTGGTGGGGGAGCGTGTTCCTCATCAACGTCCCCGTCATGCTGCTCGTTCTGAGCACCGGGCTGTGGCTCCTGCCCGAGTCGCGCAACACCGCCGGCTCACCGGTGGACCTGACTTCTGCGGCGCTGTCGGTGGGCACGATCGTCCCACTGGTCTACGCCGTCAAGTCCGTGGCGCACGACGGCGTGACGCTGCCGGGCGTCGCCGCGCTCGTGACGGGCCTCGTGCTCGGACGGATCTTCGTGCGGCGTCAGCGGGTCCTGCCCACGCCGCTGATCGACGTGGCCCTGTTCCGCAACCCGGGGTTCACCTGGGCCGTCCTGGCGGGCTTCATGGCGATCTTCGCCCTGGCCGGGCTGTTCTACTTCTTCAGCCAGTATCTCCAGCTCGTGCGGGAGTACCCCACGCTCACAGCGGGGCTGGCCGAGCTGCCCAACTCCGCGGCGTCCATCCTTGTCGTGGTCCTCGTCGGCAGACTCGTTGTGGGGATCGGTCAGGGTCGCACCCTGGGCCTCGGCCTGGGGATGTGCGCCGTGGGTCTGCTGAGCCTGGCGCTGGCCGAGGGGGCGCCGGGCTTCACCTTCCTGGCGGTGAGCCTGGCGGTCATCGGTGCGGGTGTCGGCCTCGCCTTCGCCGTGGCCACCGGAGCGGTCCTCAGCGCGGTGCCCGCCTCCCGGGCAGGTGCGGCCTCGGCGATCTCGGAAACCGCCTTCGAGCTCGGCGCGGCCATGGGCATCGCCGTGCTCGGCACGGTCCAGGACCTGGGCTACCGCATCCGCCTGGGAGGCGTCGATGACGCGGTCCCGGCACCTGTCGAACAGGCTGCCGAGCAGTCCCTGGCGACACTGGCCGGGGCGGTCGACAGACGTGACGCCGCCCAGGCCGGGCTCTACCTCCAGGCCCAGGACGCCTTCGCCCAGGCGATGCAGGCCACCGCATGCCTGGCAGCACTCGTTGTGGCCTTCGCCGCCGTCATGGCCTGGTTCCGCGTTCCCGCGGGCGAGGGACTCGGCGCAGGACCCGTGCGGCGTCGACGCCGCCCAGCAGCAGGACCCGAGTGCGAGAAGCAGGGGGAGTCATGAGGAGATCGAACAGGGACAGGATCGTTGCGGGCGCCTTGGAGCTCGCGGGGCGCAAGGGCTACGACCACCTCACCTTCGAGGCGGTGGCCGAGCACACCGGGCTGACGCGCGGCGGCGTCGTCTACCACTTCCACAACCGGGAGTCCCTCATCGAGGCCATCGCCGACCACCTTCTCGACCGGTGGAGGACGCAGGCCCTGACCGCCCTGGGCAAGCCCTTCGACTCGGCCACCCGC
>NZ_JAUNHI010000013.1:63014-68205 GCF_030524025.1 Actinomyces sp.
CTCCGCCCTGGTCCGCTCGGTCATGGACGGCAGAATCCTGCCCGGTGAGATCGCCTTCATGGCTTCGGGCAGGTCGGAGGCGGTGGGCCTGATCAAGGCGTGGGAGGCCTTCCGCGCCCAGTGGGTCGGGGACGGCGACACGCTCACTGCGATGCAGAGGATCGCCCTGCTCGCGGTCGACGGCTACTGGACGAACAAGGCGGCGGGCGCCGGCTCCTACAACCCCTCCGACCCCGAGACCCTCGAGCTGCTCATCGCGCTCGCCGCCGGGACCGGTGAGGTCGTCGTGCCCCGTTCGTCGGCCGGTGACGAGGCGGGCTGAGGAGGCCGTACCGGGAGGTGGTGGTCGGCGTGGCACGATGGCGCCATGACCACCACGCCCCCCGCCGCGGGCACCCGACTGCCCCCGACCAGTCCCTTCGCGCGTCCCTGGGCGCTGGACCTGGGGCTGCCGGACTTCGCGGCCGTCGCCAATGAGGATATCGAGCCGGCCATCCGCGCCGGCATGGCGGCGCAACGCGCCGAGTGGGAGGCGGTGGCCACCGACGCCGCCGAGCCGACGGTCGCCAACACCGTCGCCGCCGTCGAGCGCTCCGGCGCCCTGCTCTCGCGCGCCCTGACCGTCCTGGAGACCCTCACCTCGGCCACCCACTGCCCCGACCTCGACGCGCTGGAGGAGGCGCTGGCCCCCGAGCTGTCCGCCCACCACGACGCCTACGCCCTCGACCGGCGGATCTACCGCCGCTTCGCCACCCTGGACGGCCTGGTCGACGCGGCCTCGCGCACCGGTGCGCAGCCCGTCGACGCCGACGGCCGGGTCATCGAGGAGGAGACCGCGCGCTGCATCCGCCTGGCGGTGGAGGACTTCGAGCGCAACGGCGTGGGGCTGACAGGGGCCGAGGCGACGCGCCTGCGGGAGATCAACGCGCGCCTGACCGCCTTGTCCTCGCGCTTCTCCACCCTCGTGGCCCGCGCCATGCACGCCGCCGGGGTCGCCAACTGCACCGTCACCCCCGAGCTGGCCACCACCGAGCCGCACTCGGCCCGCGTCGAGCTTCTCGCCACGGCGATGAGCCGTGGGCTGTCCGGCCCGGAGGACACGCGCGCCATCGTGCTGGAGATGACGGCCCTGCGTGCCGAGCGGGCCCGGCTCCTGGGATTTGAGCACCACACCGCGCTCGTCGCGGCGGAGTCCTCGGCCCGCACGACGCGCGCCGTGCACGACATGCTCCACCGTCTGGCCCCCGCGGCCATGGCCAACGCCCGCCGCGACGCGCAGACCTATGCCGCCCGCATGGCGGCCGACCCGCTGACCGCGCCGGGCGAGGAGTTCGGCCCGGCGGACTGGCCGCGCTACGAGGCGCAGGAGCGTCGGGAGCGCTTCGGTGTCGACGACGCGACCCTGGCGCCCTACCTCGAGCTGGACAGCGTTGTGGGGCGGGGCATGTTCTACGCCGCCACGCGCCTGTACGGCATCACCTTCCACGAGCGCGAGGACCTGGCCGCGCATATGTACGACCCCATGGTGCGCGTGTGGGAGGTCCGGGACCGCACCGAGGACCCATCCTGCGACGAGGCGACCGAGGATGGGCGGCCCGACCCCCTCCTGGGCCTGTTCGTCGCCGACTTCTACGCCCGCGAGGGCAAGCAGGGCGGGGCGTGGATGAACACCCTGACCGACGCCGGGCACCTGACGGGCACGCGGCCGGTGGTCATCAACTGCCTCAATATTGAGCGCCCGTCCACTGGCCCCACCCTGCTGACCTGGGACGAGGTGGTCACCGCCTTCCATGAGTTCGGCCACGCCCTGCACGGCCTGCTCACCGACACGCACTGGCCCAGCGCCGCTGGCACATCGGTGCCCGCCGACGTCGTCGAGTTCCCCTCCCAGGTCAACGAGAAGTGGGCGCTGCACCCCCAGGTTCTGGCCTCCTACGCTGTTCATGTCGACACCGGCCGGCCCATGCCCGCCGACCTCGTCGACCGGCTCCGCGGCCAGGGCTCCTTCGCCCAGGGCTACGCGACCACCGAGTACCTGGGTGCGGCGCTGCTCGACCAGGCCTGGCACACCCTGACCCCCCAGGAGGTGCCGGCCGATGCCGGGCTCGTCGAGGACTTCGAGCACCGGGCGCTGGCCTCGGCGGGCATCGACGATGCACTCGTGCCGCCGCGCTACCGGACGACCTACTTCGAGCACGTCTTCGGCGGCGGTTACGCCGCGGCCTACTACGCTTACATCTGGAGCGAGGTCATGGACGCCGACGCGACCGACTGGTTCCGCACCGACGGCCTGGGTGCGGTCGACGGCGACCTCGGCCTCAACCGTGCCGCCGGCGAGCGCTTCCGCCGTGAGTTCCTCGCCCGCGGCGACTCCCGCGACGCCCTGGAGTCCTACCGGCGGTTCACCGGCCGTGAGCCCCGGATCGCCCCACTCCTGGAGCGTCGCGGCCTGACCTGACCCCCAGGGCCGGGACCCCGGCCCCGACCAACACAACGACCAGCACGAGCCGGCGCAGGGGCGCCGACCCACCCTCCCGACCGGAAGGACACACAGATGACGCGCGTGACCATTGTTGGCGGCGGCTACGGGGGCATCACCCTGGCCAAGGCCCTGGATGAGGTCGCCGAGGTCACCCTCGTCGAGCAGAAGGACAGCTTCGTCAACCACGCCGCCGCGCTGCGCGCCGCGGTGGACCGGCAGTGGGCCGACAAGATCTTCATGCCCTACGACCGCCTGCTCCTGCGCGGACGCGTCGTCCAGGGCACTGTCCTGGGGGTCACGGGCACAACGGTCCAGGTCTCGGGCCTGGGGGCCATCGGGGCCGACCACCTCGTTCTGGCCACCGGCACCGCCTACCCCTTCCCCGCCAAGCACCTCGACTCCTCCTCGGTGGTCGCCCGGGCGCGCATCGAGCGGACCCACGCCAACCTCGAGCAGGCCACCCGGGTGCTGGTGGCCGGCGCGGGGGACGTGGGCATCGAGCTCGTCGGCGAGATCACCTCGGCCTTCCCGGGGATCGCGGTCACCCTCCTGGAGTCGGGGGAGGAGATCCTGCCGGCCAAGGACTACGAGCCCGGCCTGCGCGCGGCCATCGCCGCCCAGCTGGCCGAGCGCGGCGTCGAGTTCATCACCGGCGACAAGCTGGCCTCCCTGCCTCCGGTCGACCCCGGAGTGCTCTCGCCCTTCCGCGTCATGACCAAGGGCGGGCGCCGTATCGAGGCCGACATGTGGTTCCGCGCCTACGGCGCCTCGGCGGCCACCGGCTTCCTGGGAGCCGACTACGACGACATCCGGCGCTACGACGGCACGATCCGTGTCGACGAGCACCTGCGGGTCATCGGCCACCCCGGGGTGTGGGCCATCGGCGACATCACTGACGTGCGGGAGACCAAGCGGGCCGATGCCGCACGGGCTCACGCCGCGGTCGTGGCCGACAACATCCGCTCCCTCCTGGCGGGCCAGGAGCCGACGGCCACCTACACCCCGCTGCCCGAGCACGTCATCCTGCCCCTGGGGCCCGACGGCGGGGCCAGTCAGGTCCTTGACGGCGGCCGCCGGGTGGTCCTCGGGCCCGAGGAGACCTCCCGGTTCAAGGGCGAGGACCTCTACCTCGGTCTCATCTCCGCCCAGCTCGGCCTCGACCACTGACCCGCGAGATCGGGACATATGGCACCTCGAGATCGCGCGTGAGGATGCGTCGTGGTGGCGCGGGCCCCGGGCACGCGGCGTGCGCCACCACGACGGGAAGCCGGTAGTGTGTCCCACATGACGAACGACCCGCGGTCCGCGCTCAACCGACTCATCGCCGCCCTCGAGGCGCACCTGGACGCTGCCGCCACCGGTGACGAGCTCTCACCGGCGGTCGTCGCCGCCGAGAACACGCTGCAGGACGCCTTCTTCACCTATGACGACACCCTGTTCACCGCCTACGGCATCGAGCTGCCCTTCGACATTGTCGACGCCGAGGGCGACGAGGACTTCGACGACGAGGACGGCCAGGACGAGAGCCCCTTCGACGAGGACGACGAGCATGACGAGGACGACGGGTCCTACCGGAGGCGATGACCCCGCGGCCGTCCGCCTGGGGCAAGTCCCCGGGGAGCCCACAGAGCCCGGCCCGCGGCCCGGTCAGAGGTCCGGTCAGAGGCCCGGTCAGAAGCGTTCCGGGTAGCCGAGGTCGGGCGCCGTCACCTCGTCCAGCGCGCGGCGGATCTGGACGGGCAGGGTGAGGTCGTCGGCGGCCAGCACGCCGTGCAGCTGACCGGGGGTCCTGGCTCCCACGACGGTCGAAGCCACGCCCGGCGCGTCGCGAGCCCAGGCCATGGCCACCTCGACCGGTTTGCGGTCCAGGCCGACCGCGGCCGTGGCGACCGCCTCGACCACTCCAGCGTGGCGCTCACCGAGGTAGGGGGCGACGTAGGAGCGCAGATGGGGCGAGGCGCCGCGCGAGTCCGGCGGGGTCGAGGCCCGGTACTTGCCGGTGAGCACGCCGCGGCCCAGGGGGGCGTAGCCGATGACGCCGAAGCCCAGGACCTTCGAGGCGGGCAGGACCTCCCGTTCGACGCCCCGGGAGAGCAGGGAGTGCTCGACCTCGACGGCGGCCAGGCCGGGACCGTGGCCGCCGTCGAGCAGCGCACTGGCTTGCGCCGTGGCCCAGGCGGGATGGTTCGACAGCCCCACGTAGCGCGTCCTGCCCGTGTCGACCGCGCGGCGCAGGGCGTCGACGGTCTCGTCCATCGGCGTCGTGGGGTCGGGCACCTGGACCAGCCACAGGTCGAGGTGGTCGGTGCCCAGGCGGGCCAGGGAGTCGTCAAGGGTGTCCAGGAGCGTGCCGCGCGAGGCGTCGGCGGCCGTAGCACGGGGGCCGGTGCGCCAGGTGCGCACACCGGCCTTGGACACCAGGACGATGTCACGGCGGTCGACGTGCTCGGCCAGGAGCGAGCCGATGACCTCCTCGCTGACGCCCTCGCAGTAGGAGGCCGCTGTGTCGAGCAGGGTGCCCCCGGCGTCGAGGAAGATCTCGAGCTGTTCCTGGGCCTCCAGCGCGTCGGTGTCTCGCCCCCAGGTCATCGTGCCCAGGCCGACGGCGGACACGCGCAGACCCGTCGCGCCGAGCCTCCTTAGTTCCATGGGCCAACCGTAGGGGCAAGGGGCACGTGCGCGCGCGCACGGCGCGCCCGGCCCCGGCGC
>NZ_JAUNHI010000001.1:0-54610 GCF_030524025.1 Actinomyces sp.
GGAGATCGCCGCGGATGCGGTGGAGGCCGAGCCCACGCCTGAGGATGAGGAGGGTGTCGAGCCCGAGGAGGTCGCTCCGGAGATCGCCGCGGATGCGGTGGAGGCCGAGCCCACGCCTGAGGATGAGGAGGGTATCGAGCCCGAGGCGGATGCCACGGAGCCCGAGCCCGTGGTTGAGGCTGAGGAGGGTGCTGAGCCCGAGGTCGAGCAGGACCTCGAGGCCGAGGAGGTCGTTTCGCAGATCGCCGCGGATGCGGTGGAGGCCGAGCCCATGGTTGAGGCTGTGGCCGAGCCCGCACCTGAGGATGAGGAGGGTGTCGAGCCCGAGGCGGATGCCGCGGTAATCACCGCGGATGCGGCGGAGCCTGAGCCCGTGGTTGAGGCTGTGGCCGAGCCCGGGGTTGAGGCTGTGGCCGGTGGTGTGGTGGTTGCTGTGGCGGAGCCCGTGGTTGAGGCGGAGGCCGAGCCCGCACCTGAGGATGAGACAGGCACGGAGCCCGATACGGACCAGTTCTCGGAACCGGTCGCCCCGGAGAGCGCCGCGCCGGAGGCCGAGGCGGCGCCCGCCCTCGAGGGGGCGGCCGACACCGAGCCCGAGACCGCTGAGGAGCCCATCGCCGAGGAGCCCGTCTTCGTGCTGCCCGCTGCTATCCCTCCAGCCGCCCGCGCGACAGGTGGGGCCGCGCCCGGGCCCACGGGCGTCGACCAGGTGCCACCGACGCCGGTGGCTGGGGTGGCCCAGAATGACGAGCCCGCCGAGGACGTTGAGGAGCCCGCCGGGGCGGGCGGCTCCGGGACGGGCGCATCGGTCCTCGTCAACGCCGAGCACGCGGTCCCCGAAACCCCCGAGCCTAACGAGGCCCTCGAACCTGACGAGCCCATCGAGTCAGCCGAGGTCACCGAGGCCGCAGCGGCCTTACAGCCCGCGGCGCGCTCCCGCGTGGTCAAGACGGCGGCAGCCACCGGCGTCCTTTCCCGCATCCGCCGCCTGCCCCGCGGGCGGGTCGCAGGGATCGCGACGGCCGCCATCCTGCTCCTCGTGTGGGGCGGCGCCGCCTGGGTCACCACCCTGAGCACATCGGCCGGGGCGACGATCGCCGGCGTCGACGTCGGCGGGATGAGCAGCCAGGAGGCCCGCGCCGCCGTCGAGAGCTCCATGACCGCGAGCCTGTCCCAGCCCGTGACCGTGACCGTGACCGACTCCTCCGACCAGCTCGTTCCGGCCGAGTCGGGGGTCACGGTCGACGCCGCGGCCAGCGTCCGGCAGCTGACGGGATTCACTCTCAACCCCGTCACGATCATCCAGCGCCTGACCGGCCCCGAGGTCGAGGCAGTCACCGTCGTCGACGACAAGGCCCTGACCGCCGCGCTCAACGACCGCCTGCCCGCCCTGTCGATCGGCACTGTCAACGCGACCGTTGCCCTGGAAGGGACCACCCCGGTCGTCACCCCCGCCGCCAACGGGACCGGGCTCGACGTGGCGGCCACGGTGAGCGCCCTGTCCCAGAACTGGCCCCTGGGGGAGTCGAGCATCGCGCTCCAGGAGGGTGTCGCCGTCCCCGCGATCACCGATGAGGACGCCGCCACCTTCGTCGACGGCACGCTGACCCCACTGCTGTCGGGCGACCTGACCATCACCGCCGCCGGCACCTCCGTGGAGTCCAAGGCCGTGACCCAGGACCTCGTGCTCACCCCCGAGGAGATCGCCGCCCTGCTGACCATCAGCACCGAAGGCGGCGACCTCAGCGCCGTGCTCAACAACGAGGCCCTCCACGCGGCGATCCTCGCGGCCATGGGCGAGATCGAGGTCCCCGCCCAGGACGCCACCTGGACCATCGACGGCACCGCCGCCGGCGCGGCCACCGCCACACCCCAGTACGTCGCGCCCTCCACGGGTGAGGGCGTGGACATGGCGGCGCTGAGCACCGCACTCATCGAGGCCGGCTCCTCGGGCACGACGCCCGCCCAGCGCACGGTGCCACTGCCGGTCACCGTCCTGGAGCCGACCAACACGACCCCGCAGGACCAGTGGGGGATCGTCGAGGTCGTCGGCGAGTACTCCACACCCTTCACCTCCGACTCCGCGCGCGACCAGAACCTCACCCGGGGCGCCGAGCTGATGAACGGGCAGGTCGTCCAGCCCGGACAGACCTTCTCGGTCAATGACGCCCTGGGCGAGGTCGATGCCGAGCATGGGTTCGCCGCGGCGGGTGTCATCTCCAACGGTGAGCATGTCGATGCCATGGGCGGAGGGCTGTCCCAGATCGGGACGACCATGTTCAACGCCGGGTTCGAGGCCGGGATGGACGACGTCGAGCACCACCCGCACTCCTACTGGTTCGAGCGCTACCCGGCGGGTCGTGAAGCGACGATCTGGACCGGAGACAAGGACGTCAAGTTCGCCAACACCACCCCCTACGCCGTCCTCATCCAGGCATGGGTCGCCGACGGCCAGGTGCACGCCCGGATCTGGTCGACCCACTACTACGACGTGACAATCACCAGCGGTGAGCGCTACAACTACCGGCCCATCCAGACGGTCACCAGGCCGGCGGGCCCCAGCTGCACCCCCTACGGGGGAGGCTCGGCAGGTTTCGACATCGTCGTGACCCGCACCCGCACCGCCCCGGACAAGACGGTCCCCGACGACGTCCTGACGACCAGCTACCAGGCCGACAACACCGTCCTGTGCGTCGCCGGGGCCTCCTCAACGTCCTCCGCCGCACCCTCGGCAGGCACAGCCACCGACTCCGGGAGCACGCCGGAACAGGCGGCAACAACCCAAGACGAGCCGGCACCTGCCAACCCCTCGACGCGCTCCACCCAGCCGGCCACCGCCCCGACGTCCAAGGCCACCTCCCCCGCCCCCGTAGAGACCCGCCAGCCGATCACCGGGGACAATGGGCCGGACGACGCGGGCACGGACGACTGACGCGCACGAACGTCACCCCGGTCCGGTTGCGTGCCCAGGACCACCACCGGCACGGCTTGGGCAGCGCGGGGCCAAGGACGATACTTGCTGCGTGACCGGCACGTGCCGGCACGGTCATCTCGATCAGGAGAGGAAACTCAGTATGACCTACGTCATCGCCCAGCCCTGTGTGGATGTCAAGGACCGTGCCTGTGTCGACGAGTGTCCGGTCGACTGCATCTATGAAGGCGAGCGCAGCCTGTACATCAACGCCGACGAGTGCGTCGACTGCGGTGCCTGCGAGCCGGTCTGCCCGGTGGAGGCGATCTACTACGAGGACGACGTCCCCGAGGAGTGGTCGGACTACACCCGGGCCAATATCGACTTCTTCGAGCTCAGGGGCCTGGGATCGCCCGGGGGCGCCCAGAAGACCGGGCCGCTCGACTACGACGACCCCATGATCGCCGCCCTGCCCCCGCAGAACGGCGGCTGAGGCGACTGCACGCCGCTGACGGCGCACGGAGGCGCACCCGTGCCCCGTCAGCGGCGCGCCGGCGACCGTGTGGGCGGACGGGCGCAGTGGGGCGCCGATAGGCACGGACAGGTACGGACAGGCACGGTGTCGGGCACGGTCGGGCCGGCGCACGCGGTCCTGGGGCGCGGTCGCGCCCCGGGGGAGAGCTGGTCGCGCACGTGGAGCCCGGGCCGGGGCACAATCGGCCTGTGAGCGACACTCCCTCCCGCCGGCACGCCGCCACGGCGTCCCGCGCACGCATCCTGCCGCGCCCTCCGGCCCTGCCCGACTTCCCGTGGGACTCTCTGCGCCCCTTCCGTCAGCGTGCGGCCGAGCACCCGGGTGGCGTGGTGGACCTGGCCGTCGGCACCCCCGTCGACCCCACCCCCGGGCTCGCTCGGTCCGCCCTCGCCGCAGCCTCGGACGCCCCCGGCTACCCCACGGCCGTGGGCACCCCCGAGGTCCGCGCGGCGATCATCGACTGGATGGGGCGCCGTCGCGGGGTGACCGGCCTGGGCCAGGACTGCGTCGTGCCCACGATCGGGTCGAAGGAGTCGGTGGCGCTCCTGCCGCTCCAGCTCGGGGTGGGGCCCGGCGACCTCGTCCTCCACCCCCGGGCCGCCTACCCCACCTACGACGTCGGCGCCCGGCTGGCCGGGGCCCGTCCCGTCGCCGTGGACACCGACGCTGACCCCGACACCTGGGAGCTGCCCGAAGGCGGCACGGTGGCCCTCATCTGGCTCAACAGCCCCGGCAACCCCGACGGCCACGTCCTGTCGGTCGCCCAGCTGCGCCGGATCGTGGAGTGGGCCCGCCGCTTCGGCGCGGTGGTCGCCGCCGACGAGTGCTACGCCGAGCTCGCCTGGGACGAGCCGTGGGCCACTGGGGGAGTCCCTAGCCTCCTCGACCCCGGCGTGACCGGCACGGGGAGCGGCTCCGCCCCCGACCTGTCCGGCCTCCTGGTCCTGTACTCCCTGTCCAAGCAGTCCAACCTCGCCGGTTACCGGGCGGCCTTCGTGGCCGGTGACCCCGTCCTGGTCGACGCCCTTACGCAGGTGCGCAAGCACGCCGGGCTGCTCGTGCCCGCGCCGGTCCAGGCGGCCATGGCGGCCGCGCTGGGTGATGAGGAGCATGTCCGCTCCCAGCGTGCGACCTACCGCCGGCGCCGCGAGATCCTCCTGGAGGCCACGGCGGCGGCCGGCCTGCTCAACGACCCCGCCTCCGCCGCCGGCCTGTACCTCTGGCTCTCGGGCCCGCAGCGCATGAGTGCCCTCGACCTCGTGGGCGCTTTCGCCGAGCTGGGGATCGTCGTCGCACCGGGCGACTTCTACGGTGAGGCGGGCACCGGCCGGGTCCGCATGAGCCTGACCGACACCGACGAGCGGGTGGCCGCCGCGGCCTGCCGGCTCAGGGCCACCGACCTGTTCCGTCCCTGAGTGCCGGAGCGGGGCGCGCCAGTGAGGCTCACGGCACGGAGCCCCGGGCGAGACGCGGCGGCACGAGGGTGCCCGACCCCGTACAGTGGTCTGAGGATGAGGACCACTGACCCCAGGACGCATGTCCCGGGGCCGTTCGCTGCCGCCAGCAGTTAAGGAGACACCATGACCGACGCGGTCACCGACCTCAACGACCTGGACGTCCCCGGCGTTCTGACTGTGGGTGGGACGAGCCTCGAGCTGCCCCGCACCCACGCCACCGACGGCTCGGACGGTCTGGGCGTCGGCCGCCTGCTGGGGGCCACCGGCCTGGTCACACTCGACCCCGGTTACACCAACACCGCCTCGTGCACCTCCGACATCACCTACATCGACGGCGACGCGGGCATCCTGCGCTACCGCGGCTACCCGATCGCCGAGCTCGCCACCTCCTCGAGCTTCCTGGAGGTCGCCTACCTGCTCATCAACGGCGAGCTTCCCGACGGCCAGACCCTGGAGCGCTTCGAGCGCCGCATCGGCCGCCACCGCCTCCTGCACGAGGACTTCCTCAGCTTCTTCACCTCCTTCCCCTCCTCGGGCCACCCCATGGCGATCCTCCAGGCGGGCATCGCCGGCCTGGCCACCTACTACGAGGACACCCTCAACCCGCATGACCCCTACGAGCGCGAGCTGGCCACCGTCCTGCTGCTGAGCAAGATGCCGACGATGATCAGCTACATCGCCCGGCGCGCCATCGGGCTGCCGCTGCTCTACCCCGACCCCAAGCGCGGCTACGTCGAGGACTTCCTCAACATGACCTTCGGCATGCCCTACCAGGTCCACGACATCGACCCGGCGGTCATCCGCGCCCTGGACATGCTGCTCATCCTCCACGCCGATCACGAGCAGAACTGCTCGACCTCGACCGTCCGGCTCGTGGGATCCTCGGACGCCAACATGTACGCCTCGGTGGCCGCCGGGGTGGGCGCGCTGTCCGGGCCGCTGCACGGCGGAGCCAATGAGGCCGTGCTGCGTATGCTCGACACGATCCAGTCCGAGGGGATGAGCACCGCCGAATTCGTCCGCAAGGTCAAGAACAAGGAGGACGGGGTCAAGCTGATGGGCTTCGGCCACCGGGTCTACAAGAACTACGACCCGCGCGCCGCCCTGGTCAAGGCCACTGCCCACGACGTGCTGACCCGGCTCGGCTCGGACGACGGGGACCGCAAGCTCGAGATCGCCATGGAGCTCGAGGAGGTCGCCCTGTCCGACGACTACTTCATCTCCCGCAAGCTCTACCCGAACGTCGACTTCTACACCGGGCTCATCTACCAGGCGATGGGCTTCCCGACGAAGATGTTCACCCCGCTGTTCGCCCTGGGGCGCCTGCCGGGCTGGATCGCCCAGTACCGCGAGATGATGGACGACCCGGCCAAGCGCATCGGCCGGCCCCGCCAGGTCTACACCGGCGAGCCCGAGCGGCACTACGTGGCCATGCACCGCCGCGAGCGGGCGGCCGCCTACCCCGGCACCCGTGCCGGCGTGCCCAGCCTCGACCAGGTCACCCGCGTGTGAGGCTCCGGGGCCTGACCCAGTCGGGCGCCGGTCCCCGCCCGCAAACGGGCCACCGCTCGACAGCGGTCGTCTAGGCTGGGGCGGTCCCGCACGAGCCTCGACGGAGAGGATCCCCTATGACCACGAGTGAGGTCGCCCAGGCCCTGACCACTGCCACGGGGGAGGACCGCTGGGTCGACCCCCGGCTCAGCGAGCTGGCGCGCCACGCCGCGGCACAGGGAACCGTCCTGCTGCGCAACGACGGCGCGCTGCCGTTGGCCGCCGACCAGCCGGTAGCCGTCTTCGGCCGGGTGCAGGTCGACTGGTTCGCCGTCGGCTACGGGTCGGGCGGCGACGTCAACGCCGCCTACACGACCACCCTGCTCGACGGGCTCGAGGAGCTGGGCGCCGCGGTCGACCCCGAGCTGGCTGCCACCTACCGTCGCTGGTGCGCCGCCCAGGAGCCCCCGGTCGAGGAGTGGGGCAACTGGCCGCGCTTCTACCCCGAGATGGAGCTCGACGACGCGGTCGTCACTAGTGCCGCCGCACGCGCCGCCACCGCGGTCGTCGTCGTCGGCCGGGCGGCCGGCGAGGACCGTGAGAACGTCCTGGAGCCCGGCTCCTACTACCTCACCGCCGCCGAGCGCACGCTCCTGGAGCAGGTGACCAGCCGCTTCGAGCGCACCGTGGTGGTGGTCAACACCGGCAACGTCATGGACCTGTCCTGGGCCGAGGAGCTGGGAGTCAACGCCCTGGTCCTGGCCTGGCCGGGCGGCATGGAGGGGGGCCGTGCCCTCGCGCAGGTCCTCACCGGCGTGCTCGAGCCCGGCGGGCGCCTGACCGACACGATCGCCCGCACCTACGAGGACTATCCCAGCGCCACCTTCTTCGGGGGCAAGGAGTTCAACAACTACGCCGAGGACATCTTCGTCGGCTACCGCTACTTCGAGACCTTCGCCCCCGACACCGTCCTGTTCCCCTTCGGCCACGGGCTGGGCTACACGACGATCACCCTGACACCCACCGGTCTGTCCGACGACGGCCGGACGGCCACACTGCGCCTGCGGGCCACCAACACCGGTGATCGTCCCGGCACGACGGTCGCGCAGGTCTATCACGGCGCCCCGCAGTCGGCGGCGCTGCCACGTCCGGCCCGCGAGCTCCTCGCCTTCATCCGCACCCCGGAGCTCGCGCCCGGCGCCTCCCAGGACCTTGAGCTGTCCTTCGACCTCGACGGCCTAGCCTCCTTCGACGACTCCGGCGCCACGGGCCGCAAGGACGCCTGGGTCCTGGAGCCCGGCACCTACCCCGTCCACGTCGGCACCTCGGTGCGCGAGACCGTCGAGGCCGGGCGGATCGAGGTCGCCGCCCTGCGCGTTGTCGAACAGCTCGCCGAGGCCCTCGCCCCGGACCCGGCCAACCCCTTCGAGCGGATGACCCTCGTGCCCGGGCCGGCAGGTCCGTCCCTGGGCTGGGAGCCCGTGCCCACCTCGACCATCGACCTGCGCGAGCGGATCCTGTCCCGCCTGCCCGAGACGATCACCCCCACCGGCGAAGGCGGCATCACCTTAGAGGACGTGGCCGAGGGCCGGGCCGGCCTGGAGGACTTCGTCGCCCAGCTGAGCGTGGCCGAGCTCGCCCAGCTGTCCTACGGCGACGTCGAGATGAACTCGCCCCTGGGCGCGCCCGGCAACGCCGGTGCCTTCGGGGGGCTGACCGCCCAGCTGCGCGCGCGGGGCATCCCCCCGGTCATCACGACCGACGGCCCCTCGGGGATCCGTCTGTCGGCTTGGGCCAGCCTCCTGCCCTGCGGCACCGCCCTGGCCTCGACATGGGACCCCGACCTGCTCGAGCGGATCGCCTGCCTGCACGGGCAGGAGATGATCCGCAAGGGCTCCGACGTGCTGCTGGCCCCGGGGATGAACATCCACCGCGACCCGCTGTGCGGACGCAACTTCGAGTACTACTCCGAGGACCCCCTCCTGACCGGGCTGTGCGCGGCGGCGGTCGTGCGCGGCATCCAGTCCCAGGGCGTGGCCGCCTGCCCCAAGCACCTGGCCTGCAACAACCAGGAGACCGAGCGGATCTACAACGACTCCCGGGTCTCGGCGCGGGCGCTGCGGGAGATCTACCTGCGCGGTTTCCGCATCTGCGTCGAGCAGGCCGGGCCGCGCACCATCATGACCAGCTACAACAAGATCAACGGCCAGTGGGCGCACTACAACTACGACCTGGTCACCACCATCCTGCGCGGCGAGTGGGGCTATGAGGGCATGGTCATGACCGACTGGTGGATGCGCTACGCCCCCGACCCGCACTTCCCCGCCCTGCAGGACTCGGCCACCCGCGTGCGCGCCGGGGTCGATGTCCTCATGCCCGGCGGGCGGACCTGGACCTCCACGCGCGAGGAGGGGCACGACGACGCCGTCCTGGCCGGGTATGACCCGCAGGACGCCAGTGGCGAGCACCTGACCCTCGGCGAGCTCCAGCGCACCGCGCTCCACGTCCTGCTCATGGCCCTGAGCACGAGCAAGGCGCGCCCGGCCGAGTAGTAGTCGCGCTCGGACTCGGGAATCTCGTGGGGCGGACGGTCGTCCTCGGCACGGGCGGCACCCAGGGGCGCTCATGGGATCACCCCGGTGACGATGAGCAGGGGGAGCGCCCCGTTGACCAGGGCGACCGCGGCCGCCACGGCCAGGGCGATGACCAGGACCGTGCGGCGCAGTCGCGCCCCCGTGCCGCCCAGGTCGTGGACGACCGACCACAGCCCGTGGGCCAGGTGGATCCCCAGGGTGAGCATGACCAGGGTGTAGAACACGGCCATGCCCGGGCGTGAGAGGCTGGCCAGGAGGTTCTCGTAGGCGTGGACCCCGGTGCCCGTCGGTGCGAGGAACCCCCCGGGGGCCACGAGCCTGCCGATCGTCAGGTCCAGGAGGTGGATGACGACGAAGGCGAGGATGAGGCCGCCGGTGACGACCATCGAGCGGGCCCCTGCCGTCCGGGATTGTCTCGTGGATCACACCCAATGGTGGGAGGGTGGGCGATCTTCCCGACATGCGGGCCGGACCGTCTCGCCGCGCGCCGGAGGCCGGCGCTCCCGGGGTGGCCACCGGCGGGCGGGGCGGCCGCTTACTGGTCGGTGTGCAGGGCCGAGTTCAGCTCGATGCCCTTGCCGCCCCGGGCCATGGCCTCGACGGCGCCGGACTGGGAGTTGCGGCGGAACAGGACGTTGGAGGCCCCGGCCAGCTCCCG
This sequence comes from Actinomyces sp., assembly GCF_030524025.1. Lineage (GTDB taxonomy): Bacteria > Actinomycetota > Actinomycetes > Actinomycetales > Actinomycetaceae > Actinomyces. The sequence continues at coordinate 9,647 of NZ_JAUNHI010000001.1, forward strand.
GGCGGAGACCACCCGCGGCTCCTGGAACAGGCCGTGCTTGCCGGGCACGACGCCTCCGGAGGGCAGCACCGAGACCTTCGTCCCCGCGGTCACGTACAGGCCGGCCTCGACGACGCAGTCGTCGCCCAGGGGGATGCCCAGGCCCGAGTTTGCCCCGAGCAGGCACCGCTCGCCCAGGGCTACGCGCTGGCGGCCGCCCCCGGAGAGCATGCCCATCGTCGAGGCCCCGCCACCGACATCGGAGCCGTCCCCGATGACAACGCCCTGGGAGATGCGGCCCTCGACCATGGAGCGGCCGAGGGTGCCGGCGTTGTAGTTGACGAAGCCGGCGTGCATGATCGTCGTCCCCTCGGCCAGGTGCGCACCGAGGCGGACGTTCGAGGCGTTGCCGATGCGCACCCCCGAGGGCAGGACGTAGTCGGTCATGCGGGGGAACTTGTCGACCGACAGGACCTGGACCGGGCGGCCCAGTGCCGCGCGCAGGCGGGTCCGGGTGGTCTCGAAGTCCTCGGCGGCGCAGGGGCCCGCCGAGGTCCACACGACATTGGGGAGGCGGGAGAAGATCCCGTCGAGGTTGACCGTGTTCGGCAGCGCCAGGCGGTGGGACAGGACGTGAAGACGCAGGTAGGCTCCGGCGACCGTCTCAGGGGCGTCGTCGAGGTCGACCCAGGTGCGCACCACCGTCGTGTGGACGCCGCGGGCGGCGTCCCGCCGCTCCATCGCGGTCAGCGTCGACAGGAGAGCAGCGTCGCCGTCGGCGGGCTCGTCTCCGAGGATGGGCTTGGGGTACCACACGTCCAGGGTGTTGCCGTCGTCAGTCACGGTCGCCAGACCGAGACCCCATGCGCTGCGAGTCGTCATGGCCGACACGATACGGGACGGCCACCACCGACGCCCTGCGATGCCCGCGATCCGGGCGCGGCCGGGCCGCACCGGGCGCCGGTCCCCCCGCCGGCGCCGGAGGAGCGTCTCGATCACGGCCTGTCGGGCACCTGGTCGGGTGCCAAGAGGCTGCCGTTCTCCCATGGCGCTGCCGCGGCCGGAGGGACGGGTCGGTCCGGCCGGAGCGGAGCGCGGACCAGGCGTGACAGAATCGCCCCATGGCGCGCACGACGATCCACCTCATGAGGCACGGCGAGGTCTACAACCCCCAGGGCGTCCTGTACGGGCGCCTGCCCGGCTTCCACCTCTCCGAGCTCGGCCACCAGATGGCCGAGCAGGTGGCCGAGGTCCTGTCGGCCTCTGGCCACGACATCACCGCCGTCATCACCTCCCCGCTGGAGCGGGCCCGGGAGACCGGGGCGCCCACGGCCGCGGCCTACGGTCTGAGGGCCACAACCGACGAGCGTCTCATCGAGGCCGACAACCGCTTCGAGGGGCTCCCGGTCAACCGCGACCGCAGGACCCTGGTGCGGCCCGAGCACTGGCTGTCCTACGTCAACCCGCTGCGCCCGGGCTGGGGGGAGCCCTACACCGAGCTCGTGGCCCGGATGCGGGGCGCGATCATCGACGCCCTGGGGCAGGCCGAGGGGCATGAGGCCCTCCTTGTGTCCCACCAGCTGCCGGTGTGGACGGTGCGCCTGTGGCTGGAGGGGCGCCCCCTGGCCCATGACCCGCGCCGTCGCCAGTGCGCCCTGGCCTCCCTGACCTCCTTGACCTTCGACGGGCGCACGCTGGTCGGCCTGTCCTACTGGGAGCCGGCAGGCGACCTGCTGCGCCGCGCCCACGACATGGTGCCGGGAACCTCCGCGGCCGTCGAGGCGGTCGGCGCCCCCCAGGAGGGGGAGTGAGCCGTCCCCCGTCCCCCGATCTGTGGCCCGAGCCCCCAACCGGCGAGCTCGTCAGGCTGCCCGCCGCCGACCTGGCTCACGCCGCCCGGCCTGCGCCCCGACGGCCCTGGACCGGCCAGGACTTCGTGTGGTGGAACAGTGCCGCCGTGCTCACCGCGGTGTGCTCGGGGGCGCGGCCCAACCCCGTCTCCCCGGTCATCGACCCGGTGCGCCGCGCCTTCGCCTCCGACGAGGTCATGCTGGCCAGCTGCGACGCCGAACTGCTCATGTGGCGCCGCGGGGACGCGACCTACAACCCCTCGAGGGGCTTCTTCCTGGCGGCCGGTCCGGTGGGCCTGGCGCTGACGGCCGCCTTCTTCGGGGGCCAGGCCTACCTCAACTCCCGGCGCAAGAAGGCGGCGGAGGCCGACGCGGTCGAGAAGTGGCGCCACCTGGCCCGGGCCCGCCTGACCGTGTCGACGCACGGGATCTACCTGGGGACGGGCGAGGGAATCATGCCCGTGGGTTTCCGCGACGTCCAGGAGGTCCAGTGCACGGGGACCGGAGAGATCGTCATGGCGGCGGCCAACGCCTCGGGGTCGGCACGCTGGAAGCTGCGGGCCCAGTGGGCCGAGCTCGTCCTCATCCTGTGGGCCTGCCGTTACCTGCCCGACCATCCCCAGATCGTGGGTCGGACCTGGCTGCCCGCCGACTGGCTCATCCACGCCAGCGCGCACGGTTACGACGTCGACACCTCCTCCTGGCCCCGCGTCCTCCCCCGCGCCCTGCCCTGAGGGGCGCCCAGGACCCGCACCAGCCGCCCCCGGACCCACCCCTCACCGAGATCGGGACTTATGGCACCTCGAGATCGGGACTTATGGCACCTCGAGATCGGGGAAGGGGTGGGGCGGTCGATCCTCCTGCGGTGGGCCGCACCTGTGCGAGCGCCACCCGTGACACCCGGATGCCTCACCCCTGCCCTCGGGCCGCGCCGGAACCACCCCGACTGTCGCCACAGACCTTAGTGGCCTGGCGCTCCCGGCCCGCCGGTCGTGCCGTCGGGGTCGGTGCCCGGCTCCTCCGGCCCTTCCCCGTCGGGCCCCTCGTTCTCGCCGTCCTGGCCCGGGGAACCGGGCGTTGTCCCGTTGTCCGGCCGGTCTGCCCGACGGCGGCGGATGTCGCGCTCCAGCCCGCGCAGGAACTCGGGGTCGTCGTCGGGGGCCACCGGGCGCGGCCGCTCGGGCCGCTTGAAGGCGGTGCCCTCCCGCGAGGACCACACCGTCGGCTCGACGGTGCCGCCCCGCTCCTCGGCCGCCTTGACCCGCGAGGTGATGATCCACGCGATCGCCCCGATGGTTGGGAAGAGCACGATGAGCATGATCCACACGAACTTCGGGATCCTGGCGGGCATGTCCTCCTCCGGGGTGCGCGCGCAGTCCAGGAGGGAGTACAGCACGAGGGCGAGCACCACGACGATCAGGACAATACGCATGCCCACCACCTTAGAGGACTGCGGGCAGCCCGCCGAGGCGCGCACCAAAGGCCGGGACACCCCGGGTGCGGGTGTCCCGGCCCTCGGTGCCGGGCGGCTCACTTGACGGTGAGCGCCTCGGTCTGGGAATAGGCCTCGTAGCTGACCCCGGTCTCCACGCTCTCGAAGCGGTCGCGCTCGTAGACCATGGACCACGTGCCGTCGGCCAGATCGGTCGGCTCGGAGAAGTAGTTCTCCAGGGCGATCCAGCCGTCGGCGCTGCGCGTGTTCCACCCCGCGCTGATGGGGGTCAGGCCCGCCGCCTCGATCTCCTCGCCGGGCTCAGTGGTCTGCTCCTGGCCCTGCTGGCCCGCGCGCCGGCGGGATGGGACCCTTGTCGCGTGAGACCGATCCAAGCAGGGGACAGGGCCGTCACCCTCCTGCGGGGAGGGACGGCCCCCGAGGACGTCGCCGCCCTGAGCCGCGCCCTCCTGGCCCGCCTGGAGGACAAGGGGCTGCTCGCCGCAGGACCCCACCCGCCCGCAACCGCGCCGGCGCGCGGCGACCGTTCGCTGCTCGTCCCGGTGGCACCCGACGAGGAGCCCGGCGGTGTCCTGGCCGACCTCGGCCGTCGCCTGGGGGAGGTGCCCCTGGCCACCGACCTCATCCTGCGCACGTCGGGTTCGACAACCGGCACGGGCAGGCTGGTGGCCATGAGCGCCGAGGCACTCGTCACCTCGGCCCGGGCGACCCACGCCCGGCTGGACGGGCCGGGCCGGTGGGTCCTGGCCCTGCCCGCCCACCACGTCGCCGGGCTTCAGGTGCTCGTGCGCAGCGCGGTGGCGGGCACGGCCCCCGTCGTCGTCGATGGACGTCGGGGCTTTTGCCCCCGGGAGCTGGCCGGCGCGGTGCGCGCCGCGGTCCGGGCGGGCGGGCCGCCGGTCTACACCTCCCTGGTACCCACCCAGCTGCACGCCGTGCTGGCCCCGGGCCAGGAGCGCTGGGCCGCCGACCTGGCCCGGGCCGCGGGCATCCTCATCGGCGGGGCGGCCGCCGACCCCGATCTGTTGGCCCGCGCCCGGCGCGCCGGTCTGCGCGTCGTGACGACCTATGGGATGAGCGAGACCGGCGGCGGCTGCGTTTACGACGGGCTGCCCCTGGACGGGGTCTCGGTGCGTATCGAGGACGCCGGCCCCGACGGCGTCGGCAGGATCATCCTGGCGGGCCCGGTGCTGGCCGAGGGCTACGTCGAGGCCTCCGGCGTGGCGAGCTTCCCGGGCGAGGAGCTCGTCACCGCCGACCGGGGCCGCATCGGGCACGACGGGCGGCTCGAGGTCCTCGGACGCATCGACGACCTCATCGTGACCGGCGGGGTCAAGGTCGACCCCCGGCAGGTCGAGCAGGTCCTCCTCGACCTGCCGGGCGTCGGACAGGCCTGCGTCGTCGGCCTGCCCGACCCGCGCTGGGGCAGCGCCGTGGCGGCCGCGGTCGTCCCGCAGGCCGGCGCCTGCCTCGACCCCGAGACAATTCGGGCCCTGGCGCGCGAGCGCCTGGGCGGTGTGCGCGCCCCCAAGACCGTCGCGTTGCTCGCCGAGCTGCCCGTGCGCGGACCGGGCAAGGTCGACCGCCAGGCCCTCGTCGAGCGCCTCACCAGAGCCGCTCCCCGGTCCAGGGCCGGGGGAGCGGTAGGCTCCCAGGCCGATGGATGAGGATCGGGGAGCAGTGGCCGCGCCGGGCCGCGTGTCGGCGACGAGCTGGGCGGAGGTCGTGCGCCTGCGCACCCTGCCGGCGGCCCTCGCCCCCGTCGTGCTCGGTGCGGGGGCGGCCGTCCTCTTGGACTCCTTCTCCGCACCGCGCACCGTCCTGGCCGCCGGGGTCGCCCTGGCGCTGCAGATCGGCTCCAACCTCGCCAATGACTACTCCGACGGCGTGCGCGGCACCGACGACCACCGCGTCGGCCCGCCCCGCCTGACGGCCTCCGGGCTGGTGCCCCCGGCCACGGTCAGGAACGCCGCCCTGGGCTGCTTCGGTGCCGCCGGGGTGCTCGGCCTCGTGCTTGTCGCACTGAGCGGCCAGTGGTGGCTCCTGGGCGTCGGCGCCGCCGCCGTGGCAGCCGCATGGTTCTACACCGGTGGCTCCCACCCCTACGGTTACGCCGGATTCGGCGAGGTCTTCGTCTTCGTGTTCTTCGGGCTGGTCGCCGCCGCCGGGACGCTCTACGTCCAAGCGGGTTCCGTGCCCGGCTGGCTGTGGGCGGCGGCCTGCGGGATCGGCCTCATCGCCTGCGCCCTGCTCATGGTCAACAACCTGCGGGACATCGCCACCGACCCCGCCCACGGCAAGCGCACCCTGGCGGTGCGGCTGGGGGAGCGGCGCTCCCGGGGCACCTTCACGCTCATGGCCGGCGCCCCTGTCCCCCTGGCGGCGCTGGCCCTGACCTGGGCGGCGCAGGACTCCGGGGCCGGACCGCTCCCGGTGCCCGGATTGCTCGGCGGCGCCGCGGGCCTCGTGCTCCTCGGCCTGTTGGCGGGCAGGGCCATCGCGCCGGTCCTGCGCGGGGCCACGGGCGCCGACCTCATCGGCGTGCTGCGCGACGTCGGCCTCTACGAGCTGGCCTACGGCGCCGTCATGGCACTGGGGCTCGTGGCGCTGGGCGCCCGATAGGCCGACGCCTCCGCCTCGGGGCCGGTCTCGCCCCAGGACATGAGGGCGGTCTTCCTGTCCGACCGGGGGCTGGGGTACCGGCCGGTCGCCGAGGTCCAGACCCTCAACACCAACGACGACTGACACCCCGAGATCGGGACATATGACACCTCGAGATCGGTAGATTCCGTAGATATGGCGCGGCGGGGAGCGAGAAACGGCCTGTTCTCCACCCCCGAGGACATCACGCCCACCTCAGCGGGTGGCGTCGACCAGGGCGACCTCGGCGTCGGGCTCGTGGGTGATGCGGTTGCGCAGGTCGCGGCGCACGATCTCGATGCTCCACATCCACACGATGTGGCCGAAGAACTCCGAGAAGTGCTCCGACCAGGTCTGGGCGCCCTCGATCCACGGGAAGGGGTTGGGCGCCCAGCCCAGCAGCGGCATGACGACGACATGCGCCCCGATATACACGGCGATCCCGAAGACCGCGCCCTGCCAGAGCTTGATCCGGGGGTAGTACTCGGCGGCCACGCAGTACAGGAGGCCGAAGACGATCGCGAAGCTGAAGTGCACGATGAAGGACATGATCGGCAGCTCGTTGTTGCTGAAGGTGACCATCGTGTGCGAGGTCTCGGGGCTCATGCCGAACCACTCGAGCATCGCCTGGGGCGGGTTGGTGTCCGACCGCGGCCCGGGGGTGCGGGGAGGGAAGGGCACCTCCCAGCCGAACTTGACGATGGCGGAGAAGACTCCTGCGATGAGGCCAATGACTCCGGCCACCTTGACCCGACGGCGGGCCGGCTCGGTCGTGATGAGGTGCTGCGTGAGCCACTGGGTCATGGTGCTGCCTCCAGGGAAGCGGGTGATGCCGGGCTTCATGTCGGTGACGCCCCGGCTCGGGCCTCCCTAGGGTGTCACGTGCCGGGACCACGGTCTAACCAGTGCCCGGTGCCGGACCGGCCGGTGAACGCCGGTTGATGCCTGTCGGGACGGGGCCGGGTCAGAAGCTGCGTCAGAAGTAGTAGGGGAAGGCCGACCAGTCCGGGGCCCGGCGTTCCAGGAAGGCGTCGCGTCCCTCGGCGGCCTCGGCGGTCATGTAGGCCAGGCGTGTGGCCTCCCCGGCGAAGACCTGCTGGCCGGCCAGTCCGTCGTCGGCGAGGTTGAAGGCGAGCTTGAGCATCCGGATCGCCTGGGGGGACTTGCCCGCCACGATCGCGGCGTAGTCGAGCGCCCGCTCCTCGAGCTCGGCGTGGGGCACCGCCTCGTTGACCACCCCCCAGCGCTCGGCGTCCGCTGCCGAGTACTCGCGGGCCAGGAAGAAGATCTCGCGGGCGCGCTTGTCCCCGACCTGCCGTGCCAGCAGCGCCGAGCCGTAGCCGGCGTCGAAGGAGCCGACGTCTGCGTCGGTCTGCTTGAAGCGCGCGTGCTCGATGCTGGCCAGCGACAGGTCGCACACGACGTTGAGCGAGTGCCCACCACCGGCGGCCCAGCCACTGACCGCGGCGATCACCACCTTGGGCATTGTGCGGATGAGCCGCTGGACCTCGAGGATGTGCAGGCGCCCGGCGCGTGCGGCGTCGATACGCGCACGACGGGAGGCGACCTCGACGTCGTGGGGGTCCGGTGCTCCCTGGGGCGACGGCGGTGCGCCGGCGGGGGTCCCGGCCTGCCGAAGGTCTGCGGACGGTAACGCCTCCGACTCCTGCGGCCCGTCCTCGTGCTCGTAGCGGTAGCCGTCCGCGGCCCGGACGCGCTGGTCTCCGCCGGAGCAGAAACCCCACCCGCCGTCCTTGGGGCTCGGCCCGTTGCCGGTGAGCACGACTGCGCCGACGTCTCCGCTCATGCGGGCGTGGTCGAGGGCGAGGTAGAGCTCATCGACGGTGCGCGGCCTGAAGGCGTTGCGCAGCTCGGGGCGGTCGATGGCCACCCTGACGACGGGCAGGTCCCGCTGCCAGGTCCCGGCCTCGTCGCGCAGGCAGCCGCGGTGGTAGGTGACGTCGGTGAGGTTCTCGAAGCCCTCGACGGCGCGCCAGCGGGAGGGGTCTAAGATCTGGGAGACCCGCGGGGGCAGCGGGTGTGCGGTGGCCTCACTCATGGCTACCAGCGTAGGGGCAGTGCGCGTCGTTCCGGGGCCGGCGCCCATGGCCGTCGGGCTCCCCGGGGCAACGACCGGGGAACGCCACGCCGAGGGCAACGTGCCGGGGCGCGCCCGCGGGCCCGGTGTCCGGGGCGTCACCGAAGGGTGGCCGTACTGCAATCTGAGCGTGGACGCGGATGGCTATCCTTGTTCCGTGACAAGCCACTTCCTAGAGCACACGTTCGATGCCAAGAGCATCCGTGGTGAGATCGACCTCCTGGCCCTGCACGCCTCGGACCGTGCAGGGATCCTCGACGGCATCGACAGGGCCGTCGTGTGGGATGTGGCCTTGACGACCCGCTTCCGGGGCATCACCCGCCGCGACGGCGTCCTCCTCCACGGGCCCGGCGGGTGGGGGGAGGTCGCTCCGTTCTGGGACTACGGCCCGGAGGAGGCCGCGCCCTGGCTGGCCAGCGCCCTGGACTCGGCCGTGCGCGGGCACGACGACCTGCCGTGCCACCGGGACTCCGTCCCCGTCAACGTCACCGTCCCGGAGGTTGACGAGGTCAGTGCCCACGCCCTCGTCCTGTCCTCGGGCGCCACCACCGCCAAGGTCAAGGTCGGGGCCTGCCGCACCGTGCGCGGCTCGGCCCTCGCCGACGACCTGCACCGCCTGGCCGCCGTGCGCGACGCCCTCGGCCCCTCGGGCCGCATCCGTATCGACGTCAACGGCGCCTGGGACCTGGAGACCGCGCGGGCTAACGTCCCGCTGCTCAATGCCGCGGCCAAGGGTCTGGAGTACGTCGAGCAGCCCTGCGCCTCGGTCGAGGACATGGCCGCGCTGCGTCGCGTCGTGGACGTGCCGATCGCCGCCGACGAGTCGATCCGCCTGTCCGACGACCCCCTGGCCGTGGCCCGCCTCGAGGCCGCCGACGTCGCCGTGCTCAAGGTCGCGCCCCTGGGCGGGGTCCACCGTGCGCTGGCCCTGGCCGAGCGCCTCGAGATGCCGGTCGTCGTGTCCTCCGCCCTGGACACCTCCGTGGGCATCGCCGCCGGTGCCGCTCTGGCGGCCGCGCTGCCCGAGCTCGACCACGCCTGCGGCCTGGGCACCGTGTCGATGCTCACTCGGGACGTCGCCGTGCCCAGCGCCGCACCGGTGCGCGGGAGCCTGGCGGTCCGGCCGGCCCATGTCTCCAAGGCGCTGCTCGGCTCGACACTGGCCGACGCCGAGGTCACCGGCCACTGGCAGGTGCGCCTGTCCCATCTCGTCGCGGCACTGACCGCCCGCCGGGAGCGTGAGGCCTGGGGGCCGGCGACGGCGGTGGCGGGGCTGCCCCTGTGAGTGGGGCGCGCGCCTCGCAGGAGGCCCACGGCTCGCAGGCCTCGGCGGCGGCGCCGGAGGACGCCCCCTCCCTGAGCGCCGCGCGGACGGTGGTCGCCGCCCTGGTCGCCGCCGGGGTGCGCGAGGCCGTCCTGTCACCGGGCTCACGCAGCGCGCCCCTGGCCTACGCCCTGGCCGAGGCCGAGGACCGCGGCGCGCTGCGCCTGCGGGTCGTGCTCGATGAGCGCTCGGCCGGCTTCACCGCGCTGGGCCTGGCACGCGCCCACCTCCAGGCCGGCGGCGGCGAACCGGTCAGTCCCGTGGTGGTGGTCACCACCTCGGGCAGCGCCGTGGCCAACCTCCACCCCGCCGTCCTGGAGGCCGACGCCGCGGGAGTGCCGCTGCTCATCGTGTCGGCCGACAGGCCCCACGAGCTCGTGGGCACCGGCGCCAACCAGACCACCGAGCAGGCCGGCCTGTTCGCCACGGCGCCGCGCCTGGTCATCGACATCCCCGCCGACCTGGCCGGGCACAGGCCGGCCGGGTCGGCGGGCGCCCTCGCCCTCGGTGGGCAGGTGCGCCGCGCCGTGCTCGCCGCCAGCGGTGCACTGAGCCGGGACCCCGGCCCGGCCCATCTCAACCTTCGCCTGCGTCCGCCGCTGGCCCCCTCGCCCTCTCAGGCCCCCGTCCCGGAGGCGGTGGCCCTCCCCGATGCCCCGGCGGCCGGCGCCCCCCGGCCCGGCGGCCGCCCAGGCGTCTCGCCGCAGCCCGATGCCTTCGGCGGGGTCGGCGTGTCCGACGCCGGCGGCCCCGCGCAGCCGGCACCCGCCGCGGCGACCGCCGACCAGCCCGTGGCGGGTCAGGACCCGCGCTCCGGCCCGGCGCAGTGCGGCCTCGTCGTCGTCGGGGACTGCCCCGACCCGGCCACTGGACGCCTCGGCAGGGCCCTGGCCGAGCACCTGGCCTGGCCGCTCCTGGCCGAGCCGACCTCGGGCGCACGAGGGGGCGCCATGGCGTTGACCCGCTACGCCGAGCTGCTCGGCACCCCGGAGGGCGCCCGGCTCGTCGCGTCCACCGAGCGGGTCGTCGTCCTGGGCCACCCCAGCCTCACCCGCTCGGTCAGCGCGCTGCTGGCGCGCACCGATCTGCGCGTCGACGTCGTGGCCGACCGGGCCCGCTACACCGATGTCGCAGGAACCGCGCATGTCCTTCCCGCCCCGGCCGGCCACGGCGGCTGCGCCGGGGGCGAGCCGGGCGAGGTCCTCCTCGCGCGTGCCCTGGGCGCCGTGCCCGCCGACCCCGGTTGGGCACCGATGTGGCACCGGGCCCTCGAGTGCCTCGAGCCGGCCGCGCCCCGACGGCCCGACGGCGCCCGGCCGGGGCTGAGCGCGGACGCCGCCGTCCAGGCCGTGTGGGAGGCGGCGCTTAAGGCCTGCGCGGGCCCCGACCGCGGCGCGGCGGGCGGCCCCGCCGGCGACACCACTGAGGACACCGCCGGGGGCGCCGCGGGGGGTGGGGCGCCGGCGGTGCTCATGCTGGGCTCGTCGATGACGGTGCGGCGCCTCGATCGGCTCGCCGCCCCGGCCGCTGCCGGGCTGCCCGTCCCGGCGGCCGTCGCCAACCGGGGCCTGGCGGGCATCGACGGCACACTGGCCACGGCCGCGGGCGTGGCCCTGGGTGTGGGGGCTCCCGTGCGCGCCGTCGTCGGCGACCTCACCTTCCTCCATGACGCGATGAGCCTGGGGCGGGGGCTCCACGAGACCGAGCCCGACCTCCAGGTCATCGTCCTCGACGACGCCGGGGGCGCCATCTTCTCGACCCTGGAGTACGCCCGGGTCCCCGGTGCCGCCAGGTTCGACCGCCTCTTCACCACACCGCAGACCCCGAGGATCGGCGCGCTGGCACAGGCCCTGGGCGCCACCGTCCACAGCCCCGGGGACCTCGAGGGGCTCAGGCGGGTGCTGGCCGCCCCGGTGCGGGGCCTCAGCGTCGTCCACGTCGTGCTCCACCCCTGCGAGCCCCGGTGACTCCCGTCAGCCGGGGCGCCGGGGTTGCGGGGTGAGCGGAATCGCGTCGGTGCGACACGCTGAGCGGCATTGGTGCTGGCGCTCAGCGTGTCGCCCGGGTGAGGATTCACAGGTCAGACCCAGTCGGGAGTTGGTGAGGACCCAGACGAACGTTATTGGGTGTGCCCGACTGACAGGTGCTCCCTGGAGCCGAGGAGGAACCCCATGACCACGAACGACGAGTACCCCGGTTACGGCGCGCAGTCGGTCCCCGGTCAGTCCGACCAGCCCAGTCAGCCCAGTCAGCCCGGCCGGCCCGTTCAGCCGGGTGAGGTGCGGGACGAGCAGGAGGCGCCCGAGGCCGCGCAGGCCCCCGACCCCGGCGACACCACCCCCCTGCCCGCCGAGCAGCGCGAGGCCCCGGCTTCCGCGGAGACCAGCCGCTTCGCCCCACCGGCCCCGGAGGACGGCCGTGTGGCCCCGCCCGCCTCCACGCCCTACGGCACTGCGCCGCAGGCGCCGGCGGGCTACTCGGTGCCCTCCTCCTACTCGGCTCTCGGCTCCCCTGGCGCTCCCGGCGAGGCGGCGGAGCCTCCCGCGGCCCACACCTCCCCGGCCGCCTACGTTGCGCCGGGGAGCGCGCCGCAGCCCCCGGCGGCCTACTCGGCGCCGTCCTCCTACTCGGCTCTCGGCGCCCCTGGTGCTCCCGGCGAGGCCGGAGAGGCCCTCGCCGCCTACTCCGCCCCGGCGGCCGGGCCTCAGGACGCCGGTTCTCGACCCGCCCCCGTCGCGGCCGCGGGCGTGCCGCCCTACGTCCACGCCTCCTCCGAGCCCTCGGCCTCCCCGCGCCGGAGGCGCCGCGGACCGGGGTGGGGCGGTGTCGCCGCGATCTCACTGACGACGGCGCTGCTGGCCTCGGGCGGGGCGGTGGCCGCCACCCAGCTGCTCAACGACGAGCCCTCGCCGGCGGCCTCGACCCCGGCGCCGACCTCGATCGCCACCGGCCCGACCACGCAGACGGTGACCTCCACCGGCACGACCCCCGACTGGGAGGCCGTCACCGCGGCGGTGTCCAACGCCGTGGTGTCGATCACGGTCGCCACGGCCGCTGGCACCGGTGTGGGCTCGGGCGTCATCTACGACTCCTCGGGCCACATCATCACGAACAACCACGTCGTGGCCGGGGCCACCCAGATCCAGGTCTCCCTGGCCGATGGCCGTATCTACGACGCCGAGCTGACCGGCACCGACCCCGCCACCGACCTGGCGGTCATCGAGCTGGTCGACGCCCCCGACGACCTGACGGTCGCCCGTTTCGAGGACTCCGACAGCCTCGTGACCGGGCAGGACGTCCTGGCGATCGGCAACCCCCTCGGCCTGTCGTCGACCGCGACGACCGGGATCATCTCGGCGCTCAACCGCCCCGTCGTCACCACCCAGGAGCAGCAGTCCGAGGAGAACTCCTCGGACCTGCCCGACTCGCTGGGCGGGCTGCTCGGCGACGGCCAGTCGACCACGACCGAGGTGTACACCAACGCCATCCAGATCGACGCCGCCGTCAACCCGGGCAACTCCGGAGGCCCGCTGTTCGACGAGACCGGCGCGGTCATCGGCATCACGAGCTCGATCGCCTCGACCTCCGAGACCAGCGGCTCGATCGGCATCGGCTTCGCCATCCCCGCCAACCTGGCGACCAAGGTCGCCGACCAGCTCATCGAGACCAGCGCCGCCACCCACGCCTTCCTGGGGGTGGGCACCCAGAACGGCGGCGCGACGGCCGATGGCGTGACACGGGCCGGCGCGGAGGTCTCGACGGTCGAGGAGGGCTCACCGGCCCAGGACGCGGGGATCCAGGAGGGCGACGTCATCATCGCCGTCGACGGCAAGGCGACCAACCAGTCGGCCGCGCTCATCGGCTTCGTGCGGCAGTACTCCGCCGGCGACGAGGTGACCCTGACGATCATCCGCGACGGCCAGGAGATGGAGGTCCCCGTGACCCTGTCGGAGCGCAGCGACCAGTAGCCCTACCGGCGGCCCGGAGGGCCTGCGTCAGGGCGCCCCGAGCGCGTCGAGGACCGGGCGCATCTTGGCCGCCGTCTCCGCCAGCTCGTCGGCCGGGTCGGAGCCGGGCATGATGCCGCCCCCGCCCAAGACCCGCACGGGCGCCTGCGGGCCGGCCCCCGTGGCGCCGCCGTCGGCCAGCTGGGCGCTGCGCAGGGCGATGCACCACTCGCCCTCCCCGTGCCAGTCCACCCAGCCCACCGGCCCGGCGTAGCGGCCCCGGTCCATCCCCTCGAGCTCGACGATGAGGCGGGAGGCCGCGGGGGTGGGGGTGCCGCACACCGCAGCGGTCGGGTGCAGGGCGCCGACGAGGGCGAGCGCCCCAGTGTCTCCGGCGACGACGCCGGAGATGTCGCTGGCCAGGTGCAGCACGTTGGGCAGGGTGAGCACGAAGCGTTCGGGCGCCTCGACCACCGAGCACAGGGGCTCCAGGGCCGTCAGCGCCGAGGCGCGGGCCAGGGCGTGCTCGCGGTTGTTCTTCGGGTCCTTCTCCAGCCACGCCGTCAGGTGGGAGGGGTCCTCGTCGCGGCCGCAGGCCCGGCGACGACGCGCGGTGCCCGCCAGCACCCGGCTCGACAGGCGCCGGTCGCGCAGGCGCACGAGCAGCTCCGGGGAGGCCCCCACCATGCCGTCCACCGCGAAGGTCCAGCACGAGGGGTAGGCGGCGGCGAGCCTTGCCAGCAGCCCGCCGGTGGTTCGTGCCTGCCTCGGAACGGCCACGACATCGCGGGCCAGGACGACCTTCTCGGCCTGGCCGGCGCGCAGCCTGGCGCTCGCCGTGGCCACCGCCGCGCGCCAGGAGGCCTCGCTCCTGGCTCCCGGGGCGAGGGCCGCCCCGGGAGCGGTCGGGACTCCACCGCCGGTCGCGGCGGCCGTCAGCGCGGCGGCGTCGAGCCCCGCGTCGGGGTCCTCGCCGCGGGCGCCGACCGTCGTGACCCAGGAGCCCTGGGCGTCGCGCCCGACGAGCACGCGGGGGACCAGGAGCACGGAGGGCTCGCGGGAGGACGGTGCGAAGGTGATCGCACCCAGCGCCACCGGCCCGGTGCCCGGGCGCACCAGAGGGTCGGACCACCACGAGGCCTGCACGACCGCCCGCCAGGCGGCGCGCAGCTCCTCGATCCGCCCCGGCCCCGTGGCCTCGATCCGCAGCAGCGGGTCCCAGCCGGCCAGGCCATGGCCCTCGCGCACCCAGGCGACGACGTCGTTGCGCTCGGCCAGAAGCGACAGGGGCGGGCCGGAGCCCGTCCAGGGCGGGCCGGCGAGCGCCGTGGTGGAGAAGGTGAGGCGGGGAGGGCGGGCCAGAAGGTCGCGGGCGGCCAGCCGCAGGCAGCGGGTCACCTCAGCGGTCCGTCGGCAGCGTGCCGCGGTGCACCGCCACGATGCCCCCCGAGAGGTTCTTGTAGGCGACCGAGCGCCACCCGGCCTCCTGCATGAGTGCGGCCAGCCCGGCCTGGTCGGGCCAGGCCAGGATCGACTCGGCGAGATAGTCGTAGGCCTCGGTGTTGGACGACACGAGGCGTCCGGCGGCGGGCAGCGCGGTGCCGAGGTAGAAGCGGTAGAGGCGCCGGAAGGCGCCCGCAGTGGGGGTGGAGAACTCGGCGATGACGATCCTGCCGCCCGGCCGGGTCACCCGGGCCATCTCGCGCAGGGCCAGGGGGACGTCCTGGACGTTGCGCAGACCGTAGGAGATGGTGGTCACGTCGAAGGTGGCGTCGGCGAAGGGCAGTGCCGTGGCGTCCCCCGCCACGAAGTCGATCCCGGGGTGGCGGCGCTTGCCCTCGGCGACCATCCCGGTGGAGAAGTCGCAGGCGACCACCTGCGCACCGTCGGCGGCGTACTCCACCGAGGAGGTGCCGGTGCCGGCAGCCAGGTCGAGCACCCTCGTGCCGGGACCCGCGCCGACCGCCGAGCGTGTCACCGTGCGCCACATGCGGACCTGCCACAGGCTCATCACGTCGTTGGTCAGGTCGTAGCGGTGTGCGACCGCGTCGAACATGCCCGCTACCTCCCGCGGGTCCTTGAGGAGGGTGGCTCGGCTCATGGCCCGATCATCGCAGACCCCGGCCCCCGCGGGGACCACGGTCACGGCACACGGCCGCCGAGGACCGGCGCCGGCACACAGACAAGAAATACGTCATACCATGGGGTCTTAAATGCGGGCGAATTGGTGCCTGCGGCCGCGGCCGGCCTGCCCAGGGGTCGGTGCAATGATGCAGAAAACACTGGACCCGAGGTGGCTTGTCAGGACCGCCGGCGCGCCTCGGTAGAGTCGGGGCCGGTCCTCCACGTCCTGGGAGGACCTCGGTCGTGCCCAGCGGCCGACCTCGACAGCCCCATGCACGACGCGGACGACACCAGCGACGCGGACGACAGGGGCGACACGGACCACGCGGACCACACGGACACGACGCAGACAAGGAGGCACCATCGTGGCGCACAGCACCGCCCCCGCCTCCGCAGCGACGGACACCCTGCGCTCCCCGGTGCGTCGGGTCGAGGCCGCCGACGTCATCGTCGTGGGGGCGGGCCCGGCCGGCGCCTCGGCCGCCTACCACCTGGCCACCCTCGGCCTGGACGTCGTCGTCCTCGAGCGCCAGGAGCTGGGCCGGGACAAGGTCTGCGGCGACGGGCTGACGCCCTCGGCGGTGCGCGAGCTCATCCGCATGGGGGTCGACACCTCCTCCTGGCAGCGCAACGCGGGCCTGCGGGTCGTCGGTGGCGGCCACCTCCTCCACGTCCCCTGGCCCGAGCTGCCCTCCCTGCCCTCCTACGGGCTGGCCCGGCGGCGCGCCGAGCTCGACCGGGACCTGGCCGAGCACGCGGCCAACGCCGGCGCGCGCCTCCTGACCGGGGTGAGTGTCACGGCTCCGGTCACCACCGCCTCGGGGCGCGTCGTCGGGGTCGAGGCGCGGCCCTCGGCCCGCGCCGCCCACCCGGGCCTGAGCTCCCCGGCCACCCTGACCGCCCCGGTCGTCGTCGACGCCGGAGGGGTCTCGGCCCGCCTGGCCACGGCGGCGGGCCGCCTCAGGGACGAGGCGAGGCCGTTGGGGGTGGCCGTGCGCGCCTACTTCCGCTCCCCGCGCGCTGATGACAACTGGATGGAGTCCCGGCTCGAGCTGTGGGACGGCCCTGCCGGCCGCTCCGACCTCCTGCCCGGTTACGGCTGGCTGTGGCCGGTGGGTGACGGGCTGGTCAATGTCGGGCTCGGCTCGGTGTCCTCCGGGTCGGGGTCCTCGCGGCGCGTGCGGCTCTCCCGGCACCCGCGGTCGGCGGGGACGCGGAGCGCCCGGCGCCCCGGCGCCTCCCGCGGGCGCGTGCCGGCTCGTCCGGCGGGCCGCGCGGCGGGTGCCCGGTCGGGGGCGGGCATCGACTACAAGGCGGTCTTCGGGCGTTGGATGGCCGCGGCGCCCCCCGCGTGGGGACTGACCCCGGACAACCAGGTGGGGCGCCTGGCCTCGGCGGCCCTGCCCATGGCCTTCAACCGCAAGCCCCACTACGCCGATGGCCTCATGCTCCTGGGGGATGCCGGCGGGATGGTCTCGCCCTTCAACGGCGAGGGCATCGCCCAGGCCCTCATGTCCGGCCGCCTGGCGGCCGAGGCCGTCGCCCAGGCCGCCGCCCGCTCGACAGCGGCCGGCCGCGAGCAGGCCCTGGCCCAGTACCCCGTGGCCCTGCGCGCCGAGCTGGGCGGCTACTACACCTTGGGACGCGTCTTCGTGTCCCTCATCGAGCACCCCGAGGTGATGCGCCTGTGCACCCGGCACGGGCTGGGGCGCAAGCACCTCATGCGGCTCGTCACCAAGCTCCTGTCCGACGGCTGGGAGCGCCGCGGCGGCGACGCCGCCGACCACCTCATCCAGATCCTCACAAGAATGGTGCCGGCAGCATGAACCCCTATGTCTCCTTGCTCATCATGGCGGCGCTGGCCCTGCTCGTGGCCATCGGTGGGCTCGGGCTGTCGGCGATCGTCAGCCCGGGCCGACGCAACCGGGTCAAGGTGGCCGCCTACGAGTGCGGCATCGACCCCACCCCGGCCCACCCGGACAAGGGGCGCTTCCCCGTCGCCTTCTACCTCGTGGGCATGACCTTCATCATCTTCGACGTCGAGGTGGTTTTCCTCTACCCGTGGGCCACCGCCTTCGCCCGGCTGGGCCTGTTCGGACTGGGCGCCGCCCTCGTCTTCATCGCCCTCATCACGGTGCCCTACGTCCTGGAGTGGCGCCGCGGCGGACTGGACTGGGACTGATGCCCCCAGCCAGGACCCAGGACAGCGGGGCATCGGGGACATCGGGTACACCGAGGACACGGAGGGCGCGACGGCCATGAACATGAACGACTACAACGACAAGATGCGCGACATCCCCTCCAAGAGGGATGACCCGTACGCCCAGGCGGCCGCGGAGGTCGACAGCCCGGGCTTCCTGCTGACCAGTGTCGAGCGGCTCACCGGCCTGGCCCAGGCGCGCTCGCTGTGGCCGGTGACGATGGGCCTGGCCTGCTGCGCCATCGAGATGATGGCCGCGGGCACGCCCCGCTTCGACATGGCGCGCTTCGGATGGGAGGTCTTCCGCGCCTCGCCCCGCCACGCCGACGTCATGATCGTCTCGGGCCGCCTGTCCCACAAGATGGCCCCGATCGTGCGCAACGTCTACGACTCGATGCCCGAGCCCAAATGGGTCATCTCCATGGGGGCCTGCGCCTCGAGCGGCGGCATCTTCAACAACTACGCCATCGTCCAGGGCTGCGACCACGTCGTGCCGGTGGACATCTACCTGCCCGGCTGCCCGCCGCGGCCCGAGATGCTCATCAACGCCATGCTCGAGCTGACCCGTCAGATCGAGAAGCGGCCCGTCCTGGCCCACCGCGAGCAGATCGCGCGTGCCGTCGAGGCCGCCGCCCTGTCCGCAACCCCCACCTCCGAGATGAAGGGCCTGCTCGCATGAGTGAGAACACCGTCGACGACGGCGTCCCCGCAGAGGCGGCCGACCTCGCCGCCCCGGCCGTGCCCGAGGTCGCGGGCCGGCCCGTGCGCCCCGAGCTGCGCCTGGAGGTCGTCTCGGCCCACACCGGCCACTTCGGCGCCCCGGACGCCGGCGACACCTCCGGCTACGGCGGGACGAGGAGCGTGGTCGCCCTGGCCCCGGCCGCCGTGCGCCCTTACGGCTCCTGGTTCGACGAGGCCGTCGACGCCCTCATCGAGGACCTGGCCGAGGCCGGTGTCGACCCGGCCGACGCCATCGAGAAGGTCGTCGTCGAGCACGACCAGCTGACGCTGTTCATCGCCCGTGAGCACCTTCTCGACGTCGTGCGCCCCCTGCGCGACGACCAGGACCTGCGCTTCGAGCTGTGCCTGGGGGTGACCGGGGTGCACTACCCGGGCGACGCCGGGCGCGAGCTGCACGCCTGCTTCGAGTTCCTGTCCCTGACCCACGGCTCGCGGGCCATCCGCCTGGAGGTCACCTGCCCCGAGTCCGACCCGCACATCCCCTCGATCGTGCCGGTCTACCCCGGCGACGACTGGCATGAGCGGGAGGCCTGGGACCTCATGGGGATCGTTTTCGACGGGCACCCCCACCTCACCCGCTCGGCGATGCCCGACGACTGGGTGGGCCACCCCCAGCGCAAGGACTACCCGCTCGGCGGCATCCCCGTCGAGTACCGGGGCGCCTCGACCGCCCCCGCCGACTCCCGGAGGTCGTACCGCTGATGAGCACCGCGAGCACGAACGAGGCCTTCACCGCCGCCGGCCCGGCCACCGACTCACTGGCCGACGGCGCCCCCCAGTTCACCGCCCACGGCGGGGACTGGGACGAGGTCGTCGCCCAGATAGCCGCCCGGGACGAGGCCGACCGCCTCGAGCACGACCGCATCGTGGTCAACATGGGCCCGGTCCACCCCTCGACGCACGGCGTGCTGCGCCTGGTCCTGGAGATCGACGGCGAGCGGGTCACCGAGGTCCGCGTCGGCACCGGCTACCTCCACACCGGCATCGAGAAGAACATGGAGTACCGCACCTGGGTCCAGGGCGAGACCTTCGTGACCCGGATGGACTACGTCGCCCCCTTCTTCCAGGAGGTCGGCTACGCCCTGGCCGTCGAGAAGCTGCTGGGCATCACCGAGGACATTCCCGAGAAGGCCACCGTCACCCGGGTCCTGCTCATGGAGCTCAACCGGATCGCCAGCCACGCCGTGGCCATCGGCACCGGCGGCAACGAGATGGGCGGCACGACCCTCATGACGATCTCCTTCCGGCTGCGCGAGCACATCCTGCGCGCCTTCGAGATGGTCTCCGGCCTGCGCATGAACCACGCCTACATCCGCCCCGGCGGCCTGGCCCAGGACATCCCCGAGGGGCTGACCGGTTTCGTCCGCTCGATCATGCCCGAGATCAAGAAGGACCTCGGTGAGCTCGAGGCGCTCCTTGTGGAGAACCCGCTGCTCAAGTCGCGCTTCATGGGGGTCGGCGAGATCTCGCTGGCCGGGGCGATGGCCATGGGGCTGACCGGTCCCTGCCTGCGCGCCACCGGCTACCCCCTCGACCTGCGCAAGTCCCGGCCCTACTGCGGGTACGAGACCTACGACTTCGACGTGCCCGTCTACACCTCCTCGGACTGCTACACCCGGCTGCTTCTGCGCTTCGACGAGTGCTTCCAGTCCCTCAAGATCGTCTCCCAGGCACTGGACCGCCTCGAGGAGATCAGCGAGCGGGGCGCCGACCCCTCCAACACGACGATGGTCGCCGACCCCACGATCGCCTGGCCCGCGAGGATGGCCATCGCCACCGACGGCCAGGGCCAGTCCCTCGAGCACGTCCGCCGGATCATGGGCACCTCGATGGAGTCCCTCATCAGCCACTTCAAGCTGGTGACCCAGGGCTTCCACGTGCCCGCCGGGCAGGTCTACCAGACCATCGAGCACGCCAAGGGCGTCATGGGCATCCACGCCGTGTCCGACGGCGGCACCCGCCCCTACCGGGTCCACTTCCGCGACCCTTCCTACTCCAACCTGCAGTCGCTGGCCCTGATGGGCGAGGGCGGCATGATCGCCGACCTCGTGCCCACGCTGGCCTCGATCGACCCCGTCCTGGGAGGCGTGGACCGCTGATGAGCACGAACGCAACCGGCTACAGCCCCGAGGTCGCCCAGCGCCTCGAAGCCGACATCGACCAGATCATCGCCCGCTACCCCCAGGGCCAGGAGCGCAGCGCCCTCATCCCCATGCTCCACCTCGTGCAGTCCGTCGACGGCTACGTCTCGCCGGCGGGCATCGCCCTGTGCGCCGCCCGGCTCGGCCTCAACCGCTCCGAGGTCAGCGCCGTGGCCACCTTCTACAGCCAGTTCCGGCGTCACCCGGCGGGCGCCTACCACGTGGGGGTGTGCACCAATGCCCTGTGCGCGGTCATGGGCGGCGACGACATCTGGTCGGCCGTCTCGGAGCACACCGGCCTGGGCAGCGATGAGACGAGCGAGGACGGGACGATCAGCCTCGAGCGCGTCGAGTGCAACGCCGCCTGCGACTACGCCCCGGTGGTCATGGTCAACTGGGAGTTCTTCGACAACCAGACCCCCGACAGCGCCGTCGACCTCGTGCGGCGCCTGGAGCAGGGGGAGGACATCGTTCCCACCCGCGGCCCGGAGACGGTGCCGACCTTCCGTGAGAACGCCCGGCTGCTCGCGGGCTTCGAGGACGGCCGGGTCCAGGAGGGCGCGGGACCCGGCGAGCCGACGCTGCGCGGCCTGCGCCTGGCCCGCGAGCACGGCTGGACCGCGCCCGAGGCCCTCGAGCAGGCATCCCCCGCCGGCCCCGGATCGACGGCACGAGCGCAGGAGGAGACGAAGTGAGCGCCGACAAGCCCGCCGCCCCCCAGCCCGAGGGACCTGCCCTCAGCGCTCCGGGCAGGCTGACCCCCGTCGTCACCGACATGTGGGACGTCGCGGACTCGTGGACCCTGGCCGCCTACCGCGCGCACGGCGGCTACGAGGGCCTGGCGCGCGCCAAGACCCTCAGCCCTGAGGAGCTGATCGCCCTGGTCAAGGACTCGGGCCTGCGCGGGCGGGGCGGCGCCGGCTTCCCCGCCGGCCTCAAGTGGTCCTTCCTGCCCCCCTCCGACGGCGGCCCGCGCTACCTCGTGGTCAACGCCGACGAGTCCGAGCCCGGCACCTGCAAGGACATTCCCACGATCCTGTCCAACCCGCAGGCCCTCATCGAGGGCATCGCCATCACGAGCCGGGCCATCGGCTGCGACCACGCGTTCGTCTACCTGCGCGGCGAGGTCCCTCACGTCTACCGGCGCCTGCTGCACGCCGTGCGTGAGGCCACCGAGGCGGGGCTGCTCGACACCGGCTTCGGCCTCGACGGCGACCAGCCGCTGCGGATCACCGCCCACGCCGGTGCCGGGGCCTACATCTGCGGGGAGGAGACCGCCCTGCTCGACTCCCTCGAGGGGCGTCGCGGGCACCCCCGTCTCAAGCCGCCCTTCCCCGCGGTGGCCGGGCTCTACGCCCGGCCCACAGTGGTCAATAATGTTGAGACCATCGCCCAGGTGCCGGCGATCCTGGCCCGCGGGGTGCCGTGGTACGCCGCGATGGGCACCGAGCGCTCCCGGGGACACGGGATCTTCTCGGTGTCGGGGCACGTGGCCCGGCCCGGGCAGTTCGAGGCCCCCTTCGGCATCACGATGCGCGAGCTCATCGAGCTGGCCGGCGGGATCCGGCCCGGCCATCGGCTCAAGTTCTGGGTCCCCGGGGGCTCGTCGACCCCGATCTTCGGCCCCGAGGAGCTCGACGTGCCCCTCGACTACGAGTCCGTGGCGGGCGCCGGCTCGATGCTGGGGACCCGCGCGCTGCAGGTCTTCGACGAGACCGTCTCGGTGGTGCGGGTCGTGGCCCGGTGGACCGAGTTCTACCAGCACGAGTCCTGCGGCAAGTGCACGCCCTGCCGGGAGGGCACCTACTGGATGCGCCAGATCATGGCGCGCCTGGAGCAGGGCAGGGGCCTGCCGGGCGACGTCGAGAAGCTCGAGGACATCGCCGCCAACATCGCCGGCCGCTCCTTCTGCGCGCTGGGCGACGCCGCCGCCACGCCGGTGCTCTCGGGCATCGCGCGCTTCCGCCCGGAGTTCGAGGCCGGGTGCACGACCCCGGCCCGCGAGCTCTTCCCCTACGCGGCCTCCGCACTCGTTGAAAGCGCACGGTGACACATGACTGACACGGTCCACCTCTCCATCGACGGGATGCCGGTCGAGGTCGACGCCGGCACCCTCATCATCCGTGCCGCCGAGCGCGCCGGGGTGCGCATCCCGCGCTTCTGCGACCACCCGCTCCTGGCGCCCTCGGCCAACTGCCGCCAGTGCCTGGTCGATGTGGCCATGCCCGGGCGCGACGGCGTCGTGCGGCCCATGCCCAAGCCCCAGCCCGCCTGTGCCATGACCGTCACCGAGGGCATGGAGGTGGCCACCCAGGCCACGAGCGAGGTGGCCGCCAAGGCCCAGGCCGGCACGATGGAGTTCCTCCTCATCAACCACCCCCTGGACTGCCCGGTGTGCGACAAGGGCGGGGAGTGCCCCCTGCAGAACCAGGCCCTGGAGCTGATGGCCAGCGGCGCCCAGTCGGCCACCCGCTTCACCGACGTCAAGCGGGCCTTCCCCAAGCCCCTGCGGCTGACAAGCAACGTGCTGCTCGACCGCGACCGGTGCATCCTGTGCCAGCGCTGCGTGCGCTTCGCCGACGAGATCGCCGGTGACCCCTTCATCGCCCTGCAGGGCCGTGGCGCCGGGCATGTGGGCGGGCATATCACGCCCGGGCTGTACTCCGAGCAGATCGGCCGCTTCGACGCCTCGGTCCTCGACTTCCACGACCCGCGGGACGAGGGGCCGCGCACGCGGACCATCCGCGGCGAGGCGGGTCTCGTGCCCACCGAGGACCTGTCCGGTCCCGGCGGCGAGCCCGGGGTCCTCGACGGCCCGGTCGACGGTGCCGCCGGCCTGCCCGAGGGGCAGGACCTGTCCGGCAGGCCCTTCGCCTCCTACTTCTCGGGCAACATCATCCAGATCTGCCCTGTCGGCGCGCTGACCAGCGCCCGCTACCGCTTCCGCGCCCGCCCCATGGACCTGGTGTCGACCGACTCGGTCACCGAGCACGACGCCTCGGGGTCGGCCCTGCGCGTCGACATGCGCCGCGGCGTCGTCCTGCGCCGGCTCGCCGGTGAGGACCCCGAGGTCAACGAGGAGTGGATCACCGACAAGGACCGCTTCGCCTTCACCTGGTCCTCCCAGCCCGACCGGCTCACCGTCCCGCTCGTGCGCGACGAGGACGGCGCGCTCGTGCCCACGAGCTGGTCGGACGCCCTCGACGTCGCCGCCACCGGACTGGCGGCGGCCGCCGAGCGGGGGGTGGGCCTGCTGCCCGGCGCCCGCCTCACCCTCGAGGACGCCTGGGCCTGGTCGCGCTTCGCCCGCACCGTCCTGGGCACCAACGACATCGACCAGCGGGTGCGCGACCACAGCCCCGAGGAGGACACCTTCCTGGCGGCCCGGGTGGCCGGTACCGGCCTGGGGCGGGTGACCTACCGCTCCTTGGAGCAGGCGGGTCAGGTCCTCCTGGTCGCCCTGGAGCCCGAGGACGAGTGCGGCTCCCTGTTCCTGCGGCTGCGCAAGGCCGTGCGGGCCGGGGGCGCCGAGGTGGCCGCCGTGACGGCCACGGCCACCGCCGGCACCCGCAAGCTCGACGCGACCACCGTCTTGGCCGCCCCCGGCCAGGAGGCCCGCGCCGTGGCGCTGCTGAGCCGGACCCACCCGGGCATCGTCGAGGGCCTGTCCCGGCCGGGCGCCACCATCCTCGTCGGTGAGCGCGCCGCGGCCGTGCCGGGGCTGCTGTCGGTGGTCGACGCCCTGGCCACCGCCACGGGCGCCCGCCTGGCCTGGGTGCCGCGCCGCGCCGGCGAGCGCGGTGGCATCGAGGCCGGTGCGCTGCCCTTCCTCCTGCCCGGCGGCCGGCCCGTGGCCGACGCCCACGCCCGCGCCGAGGTGGCCCGCGCCTGGAACGCGGGCACCGGGGACGTGCACGCCAACCCGCCGCTGCCCGAGGCTCCCGGCCGCGACACGACGGCGATCCTGACCGCCCTGGCCGACGGCGAGCTCGAGGGCCTGGTCATCGGCGGCGTCGACCTGCGCGACTTCCCCGACCCCGGCCTGGCGCGCACCGCCCTGGCCTCCTCGGGCTTCACCGTGCAGCTCGAGGTGCGCCGCACCGAGGTGTCCGAGCACGCCGACGTCGTCCTGCCCGTGGCGCCGCCGGTGGAGAAGAACGGCACCTTCGTCAACTGGGAGGGCCGCGTGCGGCCCTTCGGCCAGGCCCACGTCTCGCGCGCCCGCACCGACCGCCAGGTCCTGGGGGCCCTGGCCCTGGAGATGGGGACCGACCTCGAGGCCGAGGACCTGACCGTCCTCCACACCGGGATCGCCGAGCTCGGGCTGTGGTCGGGGACGCGCGGCCCCGTCGCCTTCACCGAG
Source organism: Actinomyces sp. (assembly GCF_030524025.1). GTDB lineage: Bacteria > Actinomycetota > Actinomycetes > Actinomycetales > Actinomycetaceae > Actinomyces. The sequence continues at coordinate 34,507 of NZ_JAUNHI010000001.1, forward strand.
GAGGCGCAGCGGGAGGACCGCCCCGAGGAGACGGGAACCGCCCCCGCGGGCCTCGAGGCTGTCCTGGCCACCCACAAGCCGATGCTCGACGACGGCCGGCTCCAGGACGGCGAGCCCTTCCTGGCCGCCACCGCACGGCGCCCGGTGGCCCGCCTGGCCGCCGACCTGGCCGCGCGCCTCGCCCTGGACCCGGGCCAGGAGGTCGAGGTCTCCACGCCCACCGGCACGGTCACGCTGCCCGCCGTCGTGGGAGGGGTGGCCGATGGCGTCGTGTGGCTGCCCGAGTGCTCCCCGGGCTCGACCGTGCGCCAGACCCTGGGCGCGGGGCACGGCTCGCCCGTCCGGATCTCGCTGCCCGCACCGACCAGCACGGAGGTGTCCCCGTGACCACCGCAGCCCTTGTCCGCGCCGTCGTCCAGCCGACGGCAACGGGAGGTGTGACCGCCGACTTCTCCGACGAGACCTGGTGGCTGTCGGTCATCAAGGCGGTTTTCATCGTCCTGTTCCTCATCGTGTCCGTCATCATGGTCCTGTGGGTCGAGCGCCGCGGCCTGGCCAGGATGCAGGTGCGCCGCGGCCCCAACGTCAACGGCCCCCTGGGTCTGCTCCAGGCGGTCGCCGACGCCGCCAAGCTCATCCTCAAGGAGGACTTCTGGCTCAAGGGCGCCGAGAAGTTCATCTACATCCTGGCGCCGGTCATCGCGGCCTTCTGCGCCTTCATGGTCTACGCGGTCATCCCCTTCGGCCCCGAGGTCTCCATCCTGGGCCACGTCACCCCGCTGCAGCTGGCCGACTTCCCCGTCGCCGTGCTCTACATCCTGGCGGTGACGGCCTTCGGCGTCTACGGCATCATCCTGGGCGGCTGGTCGAGCCACTCGACCTACCCCCTGCTGGGCGCCGTGCGCAGCGCCGCCCAGGTCATCTCCTACGAGCTGGCGATGAGCCTGTCGATGCTCACCGTCTTCCTCGCCTCGGGCACCATGTCGACCTCGGGCATCGTCTCGGCCCAGGAGCGCCTGTGGTGGGGCCTGGCCATGCTCCCCAGCCTCGTCATCTACGTCGTGTCGATGATCGGCGAGGTCAACCGGCTGCCCTTCGACCTGCCCGAGGCCGAGGGCGAGCTCGTCGCGGGGCACATGGTCGAGTACTCCTCGATGAAGTTCGCCTGGTACTTCCTGGCCGAGTACATCAACATGTTCAACGTCTCGGCGGTGTGCGTCACCCTCTTCCTGGGCGGCTGGCGCTCCTTCATCCTGGCCTCCTTCTGGGACGGGGCCAACTCGGGCTGGTGGCCGCTGCTGTGGTTCGTCCTCAAGGTCTGGGCGGTCATGTTCTTCATGATCTGGACGCGCGGCACGCTCGTGCGCATCCGCTACGACCACTTCATGAAGCTGGGCTGGAAGGTCCTCATCCCGGTGTCCCTGGCCTGGTTCGTGCTCGTCGCGGTCGTCCAGGCCTACCGAAGCTTCACCGACGGCTCCACCCAGGGGCTGCTGGGCGTCCTGGCGGCCATCTTCCTCGTGGCCATGCTCATCCTCTTCTTCGCCCCGGCCGCCCCCGAGGAGGACGAGGACGGCGAGCCCGAGGACCAGTGGGACGACGACGAGCTCATTGCACCGGGGGAGGGGGACCACCTTCTCGCGGGGGGCTTCCCCGTGCCGCCGCTGCCCGGCCAGACCCTGCCCCCCTCGCCGCGGGCCAGGCGCGCCGAGCCGGTCCCCGCCTCCGGGGGCGGGGCCGCCGCCCTCGGCCTCCAGCAGGTGGACGGCGCCGAGGGGGCCATGGCCGCCCCCGCGGCGGTGCCCTCGGTCATCTCGGACATCGCCGCCTCGCTGACGATCCACGCCACCGGGGCCGACGCCCCGGGCTCCACGACCATCCATCCCGACGCGGCCGCCCCCGCCGACGGCGCCCAGGAGGACAACGATGACTGAGCACACCGACGGCCCCCGCCGGTCCCGGTCCGACCACAACCGGTGGCTGCGTGACGCACCCGGAGCACTGGCCCGCGTCTTCGCGCCCGTAGCCGGTTACGGCGTGACCATCTCCTCGATGTTCAGGCCCACGGTCACCGAGCTCTACCCCTTCGAGCCCGCGGTGCTCATGCCGCGCTACCACGGGCGCCACCAGCTCAACCGCTACGATGACGGCCTGGAGAAGTGCATCGGCTGCGAGCTGTGCGCCTGGGCCTGCCCCGCCGACGCCATCTACGTCGAGGCCGCCTCCAACGCACCGGGGGAGCAGCACTCGCCGGGGGAGCGCTACGGACGCGTCTACCAGATCAACTACCTGCGCTGCATCTTCTGCGGCCTGTGCATCGAGGCCTGCCCGACGCGGGCCCTGACGATGACCCACGAGATCGACGAGCTGGTCGGGCCCACCCGCACGGGCCTGATCTACGACAAGGAGGACCTGCTCGTCCCGCTGCCCGAGGGCGCCCTGGCCTCCCCGCACCCCATGGTCGAGGGGACCGAGGACGCCGACTACTACCGCGGCGCGGTCACCGGACCCACCCAGGCGCAGGTCGACTGGGTGCGCGCCCACCGCCCCGACGACCCCTCACTGGCAACCGCCGCCCCGGTCCCGGCCCCGTCCAAGGAGGTCGTCCACTGATGTCCGTCCTGCACGCACCCGCCGCCCTGACCAGCGCCGGAGAGCTCTCCGGCGGTGAGACGATCCTGTTCGGGGTCGTCGCCCTGGTCACGGTCGGCTGCGCCCTGGGCCTGCTCACCGCCAAGAGGGCGGTCAACGCCGCGGTCAACATGATCACGATCATGATCTGCCTGGCGATACTCTACGTGGCCTCCGAGGCGCCCTTCCTCGGGGTCACCCAGGTCGTCGTCTACACCGGCGCAGTCATGACCCTCGTCCTGTTCGTCGTCATGATGGTGGGCCTGGGCGGCGACGAGCCGGTCAATGCCACCGGCTCGCCGGCCAACAAGTGGCTCGTCGCCCTCCTGGGCGCCGGGCTCGCCACGGTCCTGGTCTGCGTCGTCGTGACGACCGCCTTCCCACAGGCCGCCGGACTCCAGGCCGGTCAGGGCGCCACCCCCCAAGCCCTCGCCGAGGTCCTCTTCGGCAGCCACGTCGTCGTGATGGAACTGACCGGCATCCTGCTCGTTATCGCCGCCGTCGGGGCGCTGAGCCTGACCCACCGGGAGCGGATCCGCCCGGCCCTCAGCCAGCGGCGCAGCGCCCAGTCCAAGATGCGGGCCTACGCGACCCGCGGCCTTCACCCCGGCCAGAAGCCGATGCCCGGGGTCTACGCCGCCACGAACGCCGCCACGGCCCCGGCCCTGGACGCCGCCGGCCAGGCGGTCGAGGAATCCGTCCCCCGCGTCCTGCGGGCGCGTGGGGACGCCCTGGAGGTCGCCGAGGTCTCCCCGGAGACCGGGCGAGCCCAGCGCTCCGGGAGCATCGCGGCCCGGACCGAGGCCGCCGTGGGCCGCTCCGGCATGGCGACGATGCCCGGCGCCCCGGCGCCCGTCGTCGTCCAGCCCCTCGCCCAGGAACCCCAGGAGGCCGACGCGCCGGACAAGGAGCCGGCCGATCAGGACCAGGACAAGCAGGACAAGGAGGACAAGCAGTGACCGTCCCCGTGACCGCCTACGTCGTCCTCGCCGTCGTCCTGTTCAGCATCGGGGCGCTGACCGTGCTCCTGCGGCGCAACGCCATCATCGAGCTCATGGGTGTCGAGCTGATGCTCAACTCCGTCAACCTCGCCCTGGTCAGCTTCTCCCGCCTCCACGGGGACCTGACCGGCCAGCTCTTCGCCTTCTTCGTCATGGTGGTGGCCGCCGCAGAGGTCGTCGTGGGGCTGAGCATCGTCGTGTCCATCTTCCGCACCCGCAGGTCGACCTCCGTCGACGACGAGAACCTGCTCAAGAACTGAAGGGGGCCGGCACTTCCATGACCTCAACGCCTCTCACCCTGGCCGCCCTGGCCGACACCGCCGCGGCGCCCCTCACCCCGGCCACGGGGGCCGCAGCACTGTCCTGGCTGCTCATCGCGGTGCCGGCGGCCAGTGCCGCCCTGCTCCTGCTGGCCGGGCGGGCCTCGGACCGCTGGGGCCACTGGCTGGCGGTGGCAGCCTCCTTCGTCAGCGCCGGACTCGGCATCGCCATCCTCCTCCAGGTCCTGGGCACCGACCCGGCGGACAGGGTCCTGGGCGTCCACCTGTGGCGCTGGTTCGCCGCCGGGGACCTCACTGTCGACCTCGGGCTGCGCCTCGACCCCCTGTCGCTGACCTTCGTCGCCCTGGTCACGGTGGTCGGCTCCCTCATCCACCTGTACTCGGTGGCCTACATGGCCTACGACCGCGACCGGCGCCGCTTCTTCGCCTACCTCAACCTGTTCGTCGCCGCGATGCTCACCCTGGTCCTGGGGGACTCCTACATCGCCCTGTTCATCGGCTGGGAGGGCGTGGGCCTGGCCTCCTACCTGCTCATCGGCTTCTGGAACACCGCCGAGGCCGACGACGAGCCCGCGCTACAGGCCACGAGCCGTGAGAACGCGACGGCCGCCAAGAAGGCCTTCATCATGAACCGCGTCGGGGACCTCGGCCTCCTGGCCGCCATGATGGCCATGGTCTCCCAGGTCGGCTCGGTGGCCTTCGACGCCGTCCTGCCGGCTGCCGGCTCGACCCTGTCGACCGGGTGGCTGACCGCCATGGGCTTCTTCCTGCTCCTGGCGGCCTGCGGCAAGTCCGCCCAGTTCCCGCTCCAGGCGTGGCTCGGTGACGCCATGGCCGGCCCCACCCCGGTCTCGGCCCTCATCCACGCCGCCACGATGGTCACGGCGGGGGTCTACCTCATGGTGCGCTCCGCCCCGATCTTCGAGGGCGCCCCCTCGGCCCAGACGGCCGTCGCGGTGGTCGGCGCCCTGACCCTGGTCCTGGGGGCGGTCATCGGAAGCGCCAAGGACGACATGAAGAAGGTCCTGGCCGCCTCGACGATGAGCCAGCTCGGCTACATGATGCTCGGCGCCAGCTTGGGGCCGATCGGCTACGCGGTCGCGATCTTCCACCTGCTCACCCACGGCTTCTTCAAGGCCCAGCTGTTCCTCGCAGCCGGCTCGGTCATGCACGCCATGGGCGACCAGGTCGACATGCGCCGCTTCGGCGCCCTGCGCACGGCCATGACCGTGACCTGGGTGACGATGGGCATTGGCTGGCTCGCGATCCTCGGCATCCCGCCCTTCTCCGGGTTCTGGTCCAAGGACCTCATCATCGAGGCCGCCTTCGTCGGCGAGGGACTGCGCCCGTGGGTACTGGGGACGGTCGCCCTGCTGGGTGCGGGCCTGACCGCCTTCTACATGTCGCGCCTGTTCTTCATGATCTTCCACGGCACGCCCCGCTGGACCACCGCCAAGGACGCCGAGGGCGAGGTCCACCCCCACGAGTCGGGCTGGCTCATGACCGCGCCACTGATCATCCTGTCGGTCTTCTCCGTGGGCCTGGGCGGCCTGCTGGCCTCCGGGGACGCCTTCGTCACCTGGCTCGAGCCGGTGACCGGCCACGTCGAGCACCATGAGCCGGTGCTGGCCGTCCCGGTCATCATGTGCCTGACCCTGGCGCTGGTCGTCATCGGCGCCCTGACCGCCTGGGTCATGTACGCCCGGCGCGAGGTGCCGGTCGTCGTCCAGCCCGGCAACGCCCTGGTCGAGGCCGCCCGCCACGACCTCTACCAGGACTCGGTCAACGAGGCCCTCGCCATGCGCCCCGGGCAGGGGCTCGTCATCGCCGCCACCGTCAGCGACCGTCACCTCGTCGACGGCGCCGTCGAGGGGGTCGCCCGGGCGACCGCGGGCCTGGGCAGGCTCGTGCGCCGCACCGAGTCGGGCTTCGTGCGCTCCTACGCCGGCTACATGCTGGCCGGAGCGGTCCTTGCCCTCATCGCCGTCCTGGCCAGCAGGTACTGAGAGGACACGACCCCCTATGCAGTCCAACACCGCAGACCTTCCCGTGCTCACCATCACGGCGCTCATCCCGCTGACCGGGGCGCTACTCCTGTGGGTGCTTCCCCCGCTGCGCGCCCGGGCGCGTGCCGTGGGCCTCCTGTTCTCCTTGGCCGCGCTCGCGGCGGGGGTGTGGGCCCTGACCCTGTTCGACCTCGACGCCGGGGGCACGGTCCAGCTCGCCCAGACCCGGGCGTGGATCCCCTCCCTGGGCGTGTCCTGGGCGCTGGGCGTCAACGGCCTGGGGCTGGCCATGGTCCTGCTCACCGTCTTCCTCACCCCCCTTGTGCTGCTGGCCAGTTGGGGGGAGGTCCCGGCCGAGCGTCAGGGCCTGTTCACGATCCTCGTGCTCGTCCTGGAGTTCCTCGTCGTCGTCCTGTTCGCCGCCCGCGACGTCTTCCTGTTCTACGTGTGCTTCGAGGCCATGCTCGTGCCCGTCTACTTCCTCATCGGCCGCTTCGGCGGGGCCGACCGCAGGCGGGCGGCCCTCAAGTTCCTCCTGTACTCCCTGGCGGGCGGCCTCGTCATGCTCGTGGGGGTCGTCGCCCTGTACGTCTACGGGCCGGGGGGCGAGACGAACTACCTCATCGACTCCCTGGCCTCGGGGCTGAGCGCCTCGAGCGGCGTGAGCCGGTGGATCTTCGTGTCCTTCCTCGTGGCCTTCGCGATCAAGGCGCCCATGGTGCCGCTGCACACCTGGCTGCCCGACACCGCCGAGCAGGCCACCCCGGGGACCTCCGTGCTGCTCATCGGCGTGCTCGACAAGATCGGCACCTACGGGATGATCGCCCTCATCCTTCCCCTGTTCCCGCAGGCCACGACCTGGGCCGCCCCGGTGGTGATCGTCCTGGCCCTCGTGGGGATCGTCTACGGGGGGCTGGCGGCCATCGGCCAGGACAACCTCTACCGGCTCATCTCCTACACCTCGATCAGCCACTTCGGCTTCATGGTGCTGGGCATCTTCATCGGCAACCAGGTGGCGGCCACCGGCGCCATGGTCTACATGGTCGCCCACGGCCTGTCGATCGCGGGCCTGTTCCTCGTCACCGGCTTCATGGCGCGGCGCACCGGCACGGTGGCGGTCTCCGAGCTCGGCGGGCTCGCCCGGGTCATGCCCCTGGTGGCCGGCACCTTCCTCGTCTCGGGCCTGGCCTCGATCGCCCTGCCGGGCCTGTCGGGCTTCGTGCCGGAGTGGATGGTCCTGACCGGCACCTTCTCGGAGTCGGTGGTCGTCGGCCTGGTCGCGCTGGCCGGGGTCGTCATCGCCGCGGTCTACCTGCTCCTGCCCTACCAGCGCGTCTTCACCGGTGCGCCAGCCCCCGACCGCGTCGGCTCACCCGACCTCGACTGCCGCGAGCGGATCGTGCTGGTCCCGGTGATCGCCGCCATGCTCGTCCTGGGCCTGGCCCCTGCCGGCCTGACCGGCGTCCTCGACCCGGTCGCCGCGCAGGTCGCCGCCGTCGCCGGGGCCGAGCAGGCCGCGGCCTCCTCAGCGCCAGCACCCACCGCCACGGAAGGGAACCCCCAGTGAGCTTCACCGCCCCGACCATCACCTGGGCCGGACTCACGCCGGTCCTGCTCGTCCTGGGCGCCGGGGTCCTCGGGGTCCTCCTCGAGGCCCTCGTGCCCCGCCGCAGCCGCCTGACCACCCAGACGGTGCTCGCTCTGGGCGCCATCCTCGCGGCGGGCGTCGCCCTGAGCGACCGCTGGGCCAAGGTCTCGGCCGGCACCGGGTCGGCACTGACCACGGGCATCAACGAGGACCCCTTCGGGGTGGCCGCCCAGGGCGTCCTGCTCGTCATTGGCCTGCTCGCGGTCCTCGTCATCGCCGACCGCACCTCCGCGGGGGACGGGGCCTTCGCCGCGCAGGGCGCCGACCGTCCCGGATCGGCCGAGGAGAGCGAGTCCCTTCACGCGGGCTGGACCTCCACCGAGGTGCTCCCGCTGACGATGCTCTCCCTGGGCGGCATGATGCTCTTCGGCATGGTCAGCGACCTCATCGCCCTGTTCGTCGTCCTCGAGCTGATCTCCCTGCCCCTGTACGTCATGGCCGCCCTGGCCCGCCACCGCCGGCTGCTCAGCCAGGAGGCGGCCCTCAAGTACTTCGTCCTCGGCGCCTTCGCCTCAGCCTTCCTGCTCATGGGCGCGACCCTCCTATACGGCTACTCCGGCTCGGTGTCCTACGCCGGCGTCGCCCAGGCCCTCCAGGACGGCACGCAGGCGGGGATGGACCGGCTCGTCCTGGCGGGCACCGCCCTGGTGACCATCGGACTGCTGTTCAAGATCGCCGCCGTGCCCTTCCACGCCTGGAGCCCCGACGTCTACCAGGGCGCCCCCACCCCGGTCACCGGCTTCATGGCCGCCGGGGTCAAGGCGGCCGCCTTCCTCGCCCTCGTGCGCTTCTACTACATCGTGGGCGGCAACCTCGGCTGGGACATGGCGCCCCTCCTGTGGAGCGTGGCCCTGCTCACCATGGTCGTGGGCACTGTCGTCGGCGTCGTGCAGGGCGACGTCAAGCGCATGCTCGCCTACTCGGCGATCGCCCACACCGGCTACATGCTCATCGGCATCATCGCCCTGGACGTGCGCGGCATCCACGCCCTGCTCCTCTACGCCCTCGTCTACGGGACCGCCACCCTGGGCGCCTTCGGCATCGTCGCCCTCGTGCGGGCCGACCACGACGGCGCCGCCGGCGCCGAGGCCACCGACCTCGAGTCCTTCTCCGGGCTGGGGCGCACCAACCCCTGGCTGGCCGGGGCGATGACCATCTTCCTCCTGTCCTTCGCCGGCATCCCCCTGACGGCGGGCTTCGTGGCGAAGTTCGACCTGTTCGTCGCGGGCGTGACGGGGGGAGCGGCCTGGCTGGTCGTCGCCGCGGTCGCCTCCTCGGCGGCCACCGCCTTCTTCTACGCCCGGCTCATCGTCCTCATGTTCTTCCACGAGCCGGGCCCCGGGCGTGTCGTCGTGTCCTCCAACGGGCTGTCCGCGGTGGCGATCGTCCTGGCCGCCGTCGTGACGATCGGGCTGGGAGTGCTCCCCGAGGCGCTGCTCAGCGCGCTGGGTGACGCCGTTATGCTCGTGCCGTGATCGGATCGCTACCACTGCACGCCCCCGAGCTCGAGGGGCGGATCGTGCCCGCCCTGGAGGCCGTTGAGACGCGCCTGCTCGATGTCGTCAGCAATGCCGACGAGACCATCAACCCACCGACCTCCCACCTGGCCGAGGCCGGGGGCAAGCGGCTGCGCCCGGTCCTGACCCTCCTGACCGCCCAGCTGGGCGACCCGGACCTGGCGGTGGGGGAGGCCGTGCGGGACGCGGGGGTGGCGGTCGAGCTGACGCATATCGCCACCCTCTACCACGACGATGTCATGGACGACGCCCCCCTGCGCCGGGGGGCGCCGAGCGCCCAGACGGTGTGGGGCAACTCCGCGGCGATCCTGACCGGCGACGTCCTGGTGGCCCGCGCCTCCCAGCTCGTGGCGGGGCTGGGGCCCGAGGCGGTGCTCGCCCACGCCAAGACCTTCGAGCGCCTGTGCATGGGCCAGCTCCACGAGACGCTGCCGCGCCCGGCGGGCACCGACCCGGTGGCCCACTACATCCAGGTCCTGGCGGACAAGACGGGGTCCCTCATCGCCGTCTCGGCCCGCTACGGCGCCATGCTCTCCGGTGCCGGGGCCGCCACCGAGCGGATCGTCGAGACCTTCGGGGAGAAGATCGGGGTGGCCTACCAGCTCGCCGACGACTGCCTGGATGTGACCAGCGACGCCCGGACCTCCGGCAAGACCCCGGGGACGGACCTGCGTGAGGGCGTCGACACGATGCCCGTGCTCCTCCTGCGCCAGGCCCTGGCCGCCGGGGAGCTCGACGCCGCGGGGCAGTCGATCCTGTCGGCCCTGTCCACCGCGGACCTCGCCGACGACGCCGTCCTGGCCGAGGTCGTCGCCCGGCTGCGCGCCCACCCCGTCCTGGCCCGCACCCGCCAGATGGCGGTGCGTTGGGCCGAGGAGGCCGTCGAGGCGCTCGGGGGCCTCGAGGAGGCCGTCCTGGAGGGCACACGAGCCCGGCTTGAGGCCGCGGGCCTCGACGCCGCGGCGCGCCAGGCCGAGCTGTCCGTGGCCCGCGAACGGGTGCGGCTCGTGCGCGCCGGCCTGGAGCAGCTCGCCCGGCTGCTCGTCGACCGGGCCGCCTGAACCGTCACCGGTCGGCGCCGGCCCCTCCTGCGACCATGGACCGCCGGTGCCGGCGAGTCGGCGGTCCGGCGTCGGCCAGTGGGAGCGGCTCCGGTCAGGACTTCCAGTCGGTGGCGAGGATAATGGTGCTCTGGGCGTCGACGGCAGCCATCGGGCTGACCCCGGCGACCGTCTGGGACGGGTAGGCGGTCGAGGTGATGTCCGCGCCGGTGGTCAGGTCGATGAGGGTGATCGTCTCGGGCTGGTCCTCGAAGCACAAGTAGAGGACGTCGTCCAGGACGGTGGCCGAGGACGGGATGGGCCGGCCGGAGTCGGCCGACCAGCTGACCGCGGGGGCGGGGTCGCCGGGCTTGCGCGCCTCGACGTACTTCTGGCCGATGGTGACGAGGTAGCCGTCGTGGTAGGCCGCCTCGGTCGTCAGGTCGACGGTGTCGGGGATGGGGCCGGTCTGGTCGACCTCGGTGCCCGTGCTCAGGTCGTAGGCGCCCAGGCCCTCCGTGCCGTCCCACGTGACCCCGTAGGCGATGTGCCCGACGATCCGCGAGACCGTCATCGTCTCGGGCGGGTCGACCTCGGTGCCGTCGGTCAGCGAGATGAGCGTGCCGCCCTCCCACTCGCCGGTCACGTAGTCGCAGGCGTCCCGTGAGGAGAAGTAGCCGTCGAGGTCCTGGGGGTCGGACACGACCGTGGACAGGTCCTCGGTGCGCACCGAGGCGATGTGGTCGGTGCCCCACTGGGCGATGAGCACCGAGCCGTCGGTCGACAGGCGCAGCCCGGCCATCGTCCCCTGCTCCTCGGGGACGATCCCCGTGTCCCACAGGGTGGTCGTGGCGCTGACCGTGCCGTCGGCCAGCGCGATCTTGAGCAGGTCGACCCGGGCGGGGCCCTCGGTCGTGTCGGTCGCCGTGGTGGAGGCCTCGTCCTCCTCGGTCAGCGCCTCGGAGTCCTGGGCGGACGATGCCGTGCCGGGTCCGCCCAGAATGACCAGCGCGTAGCCGTTGTCGTCCTCGACGACGATGGTCGAAGCGGTCAGGGAGTAGGCGGCCTCGCCCTGGGCGGGGGCCGTCACGTCGGTGGTCGTCGCCGTCGCGTACTCGCCGGTGGCGGGGTCGGCGGTGATGACCCGGGTGTCCATGGTCGTCAGGTCGGTGTAGAAGGTGACCGAGCCGCCGCCGGTGAACAGCCGGGCGATCCCCGCCGCGTAGCGCCCGCCGACCCGGGCGAAGCGGGACCCCGAGCCCTCGACCGACACGGGCAGGTCGGCCGTCTCACCGAAGGCGGTCGGCGGGGTCGTCGGCGCCGAGGCATCCCCGGCGGCCCCGCTCGCGGCGGAGCCCTGCGACGGGTCCGACCCCTGCGACCCTGAACCGCAGGCCGCCAGGATGGGCAGGAGCAGTGCGCCCAGGGCAGCGCGGGACAGGAAGGCACGACGCTTCATTGAGAACTCGCTCCATCGGGATCGGTGCGGCGGTGCCGCGACGGGATGGCTAGGTGTCTCGTACTCTAACGTCACCGAATCGTGATGGCGCCCCGGGGACGCCCGCATGTTGAGCGGCGAGAGGCGGGGCGCGGACCCTCCTGGTTCTGGACGGCGAGGACGGCAGGCACATTGTCGGTGGCCGAGGCCGGTGGCGCCATGGGGAGCACTATCACTGGACAGGGTCGGGCAGCTGTGTCCGATGCCATGGGGGACAGGGGCTCGGGCCCCATAAACTGGTCGCGCCGCGAGCCCCGGCTCTCCGGGCCGTCGTGGCGCCACCCGTCCCCCAGCAGGAACGAAAGAGCAGTGAACGCACGTCCTTTGAATGTCGCCGTCATCGGAGCCGGTCCCGCGGGCATCTACGCCTCGGACATCCTCTCGAAGTCGGGCATGGAGGTCTGTATCGATCTGTTCGAGCGTCTGCCTGCACCCTATGGGCTCGTCAGGTACGGCGTGGCCCCCGACCACCCGCGCATCAAGCAGATCATCGTCGCGCTGTACAAGATCCTCCAGCGCGGGGACATCCGCCTCATCGGGAACGTCGAGGTCGGCCGCGACATCACGGTGGCCGAGCTGCGCGAGCACTACGACGCCATCATCCTGTCCACCGGCGCCGACACGGACGCCCCTCTCGACATCCCCGGGATCGACGCCCCCGAGGTCTACGGCGGGGCCGACTTCGTGTCCTGGTACGACGCCCACCCCGACCACCCGCGCACCTGGCCCCTGTCCGCCTCCGAGGTCGCCGTCATCGGTGTGGGCAACGTGGGCCTGGACATCGCCCGGGTCCTGGCCAAGAACGTCCAGGACCTACTCGTCACCGAGATCCCGGGCAATGTCGCACAGGCCCTGGCCGACTCCCCGCTGACCGACGTCCACATCTTCGGACGCCGCGGCCCCGCCCAGGTCAAGTTCACCCCGCTGGAGCTGCGCGAGCTTGGCAAGCAGCCCGGTGTCAACGTGACGGTCGACGAGGAGGACTTCGAGTACGACGAGGGCTCCCAGGCCGCCCTGGCCACCTCCAACCAGCAGCGGCAGGTCGTCAAGACCCTCGAGGGCTACGCGATGCAGGACCCCGAGGACCTCACCGGGGCGCGCACCATCCACATCCACCTCTTCCAGTCCCCGGTCGAGGTCCTCACCGACGAGGAGGGTCACGTGCGCGCCCTGCGCACCGAGCGCACCCGCCTCAACGGCGACGGCACCGTCACGGGCACCGGGGAGATGCGCGACTGGCCCGTCCAGGCGGTCTACCGCGCCGTCGGTTACGCGGGCAGCCCGATCGAGGGCCTGCCCTTCGACCACAAGCGCCACGTCCTGCCCAACGACGGCGGCCGGGTCCTGGGCGAGGACGGCCGTCCTCTGACCGGCGTCTACGCCACCGGCTGGATCCGGCGAGGGCCGGTGGGGCTCATCGGCTCGACCAAGTCCGACGCGCAGGAGACGATCTCCAACCTCGTGTCCGACGCCGAGGCCGGTCTGCTCGGCGCCGGCGGCGGGGAGGCGGGCGAGCTCGGCCACGACGCGGTCATGGCCCTGCTCTCGGCGCGGGAGGTCCCCTTCACCACCTGGGAGGGCTGGGAGCTCCTCGACGCCTACGAGCGGGAGCTGGGCGAGGCCTACGGCGAGGTCGAGGGGGGACGCGGCGGGCGCGAGCGCGTCAAGGTCGTCGCCCGCGACGCCATGACCGCCATCTCCCGGTCCTCCGACGTTCCGGTCGACCTCATCGGACGGCCCGACGCCGACCGCGTGCCGCAGCGGGTGGCCCACCGGCTCGACGGCTGAGACCCCTACGGCGGGGGAGCCCCGGCGGTCCTGGGCCGCCGGGGCTCCCCTCGCCGGTCGGTGGTCGTGACCTTCATTGCCGATATGGGGCCCACAACGGCGGTGTGACGCGTATCCTTCCTCTCCTGGGCGAGCACGCAGTCCTGTGCCGTCGAGAAGGGTACTGACCGTGCCGGTGGCACGGCCACCGACGACGAGGAGACAGCCACGATGAGGATCGGGGTCCCCACCGAGATCAAGAACAACGAGTTCCGTGTCGCCATCACCCCCTCCGGTGTGCATGCGCTCACCCAGCGCGGGCACGAGGTGGCCGTCCAGGCCGGCGCGGGCCTGGGCTCGGCGATCCCCGACGAGCAGTACGCGGCGGCCGGGGCGGTGCTGGTCGAGGACGTCGAGGAGCTGTGGGCCGGCGCCGACATGATCCTCAAGGTCAAGGAGCCGATCGCCCCGGAGTACGCCCGTATGCGCCCGGGGCAGCTGCTCTTCACCTTCCTTCACCTGGCCGCCGAGCCCGCCCTGACCGAGGAGCTCCTCGCGCGGCGGGTCACCGCCATCGCCTACGAGACCGTCGAGTCCGACTCGGGGGGCCTGCCGCTGCTGGCCCCCATGTCCGAGATCGCCGGAAGGCTGGCCGCGCAGGTCGGCGCCGACGGCCTGCTCAAGCCCCGCGGCGGCTCCGGGGTGCTCCTGGGCGGGGCCTCCGGGGTGCGCCGGGGCTCGGTGGTCGTCCTGGGCGGGGGGACCGCGGGGCTGTGCGCGGCCCGGGTCAGCGCGGGCATGGGCGCCGAGGTCACGGTCTTCGACCTCGACCCCGTGCGCATGCAGTACATCGAGGAGATCTCCCAGGGGGCGATCCGCACCCGCTTCTCGACCTCCCTCGACATCGCCCAGGCATGCGCCGGGGCCGACCTCGTCATCGGCGCGGTCCTCGTGCCCGGTGCCCGCGCCCCGCGCCTGGTCACCCACGAGATGGTCGAGACGATGCGACCCGGCTCCGTCCTGGTCGACATCGCCATCGACCAGGGGGGCTGCTTCGAGGACTCCCGCCCCACGACCCACTCCGAGCCGACCTACGAGGTCGCCGGCACGACCTTCTACTGCGTGGCCAACATGCCCGGAGCCGTGCCCTACACCTCGACCCACGCCCTGACCAACGCGACCCTGCCCTATGTCACCGCCCTGGCCGACTCCGGGTGGCAGGCCGCCTGCCGCCGTCGGCGCGACCTGGCCCGGGGCCTGTCGACCCACGACGGGACGCTGTTGACCCCCGGCGTCGGCCAGGCCCTGGACCTGGAGGTCGGCGAGCTCGACTCCCTGCTGGCCTGAGCCGGCCCCGGGTCCGCCCGCCACCTCACTCCCTCCGTATCCCTCCGTACACCCTCCGCACATCCCTCAGCACCAAGGAGAGCCATGACACGCATCGGTTCCGCGACGCCGACGCACTGGTACAACCTCGCCGCCGACTTCCCCGAGCCGCTCCCGCCCGCCCTCCACCCGGGCACCGGGCAGCCGCTGGAGCCCGCGGACCTCGAGCCCCTCTTCCCCCGGGCGCTTATCGAGCAGGAGGTCTCCACCGAGCGTTTCATCGAGATCCCCGAGGCAGTGCAGGAGGTCTACGCCAAGTGGCGCCCCTCCCCGCTCATCCGCGCCGACCGCCTCGAGAGGGCGCTGGGCACCTCGGCGCGCATCTTCTACAAGTACGAGGGTGTCAGCCCTGCGGGCTCCCACAAGCCCAACACCGCCATCGCCCAGGCCTGGTACAACGCCCAGGAGGGCACCACGCGCCTGACCACGGAGACCGGGGCGGGCCAGTGGGGCGCCTCCCTGGCCCTGGCCTGCTCCCTGTTCGGCATGACCTGCGAGGTCTGGCAGGTGCGCGCCTCCTACGAGGCCAAGCCCTACCGCCGCCACCAGATGGAGGTCTACGGCTCGACCTGCCACTCCTCGCCCTCGGAGCTGACCGAGGCCGGGCGCGCCCTCCTGGCCGCCGACCCGCAGACCACCGGCAGTCTGGGCATGGCTATCTCCGAGGCCGTCGAGGTGGCCGCCACCTCCGAGGGCGTCCACTACGCCCTGGGGTCGGTGCTCAACCACGTCATGCTCCACCAGACCGTCATCGGTCAGGAGGCCATCGCCCAGCTCCACGCCGCCGGGGTTGAGGCTCCCGACGTCGTCTTCGGCTGCGCCGGCGGCGGCTCCAACCTGGCGGGCCTGACCTTCCCGATCATTGGACGCAACCTGACCGAGGGCACCGCCTCACGGGTCGTGGCCTGCGAGCCGGCCGCCTGCCCCACGATCACGCAGGGCGAGTACCGCTACGACTACGGCGACGTGGCCGGTCTGACCCCGATGCTCAAGATGCACACCCTTGGGGCGGACTTCGTGCCCCCGGCGATCCACGCCGGCGGCCTGCGCTACCACGGCATGTCCCCCATGGTCTCCCACGCGGTCGAGCTCGGTCTCATGGAGGCCGTCGCCGTGTCCCAGGACGAGGCCTTCGCCGCGGGCATCACCTTCGCCCGCGCCGAGGGGATCATCCCGGCACCCGAGTCCACCCACGCGGTGGCGGCGGCCCTGGCGCACGCCCGTGACGCCGCCGACGGGGAGGTCATCCTCATCGGCCTGTCCGGCAACGGCGTGCTCGACCTGCCCGCCTACGAGGCCTACCTCTGAGCCCGGTCGCAGTGTCGTGAGAACGCGACGCATCACCTGGGGCGGGAGCGGATCCGCCCCCGGAGCGGCTGATCCCGGCCGGCACCCACCTCATGGGTGCGGTGTCGAGCTCACGGGTGTGGTGGCGCCCCGTGGGCTCTGGCGCACCCAGCCCGAGGCTCCCGATCGTCGACGGCCAGGGGCGCACCCCTTGGTGGCCGTCACGTAGGACCCGGGGCAGGGACCCGGACGGAGCAGGCTCGTCCGGCGGAAGGAGCCCGGGGGCAGCGGCATCGACCTCGTCAGCCAGGGCGCCCAGGCCTTCACCGCAGACCTGCGCGCACGCTTCGACATCATCGGCTTCGACCCCCGGGGCGTAGGCGCCTCGACCCCCTGACCTGCCTGAGCCCCGAGGAGGTCGAGCAGGTGGCCCAGGACCCCACCGGGGCCCAGGGCGACACCCCCGCCGAGCAGGAGGCCGCCGCCGAGGAGGAGTCGGCCCAGGCCGCGCTCGGGATGGGCCAGCAGGAGGCCGCCCCCTGCGAGCGCCACACGCCGGTGCCCGGGCTCATCGACCACATGGACACCGCCTCGGTGGCCCGGGACCTCGACGTCCTGCGGGGAGTCGTGGGCGACCCGCGCCAGTCCTACCTGGGCACCTCCTACGGCACCTACCTGGGTGCCCGCTACGCCGAGCACTGTCAGAGCGGTCAGGACTGTCCGCTCAGCGGTGGCGTCGAGGAGGGCATGTCCCAGCTGAGGGACTTCTTCACCCGAACGACCGACAACCCGCTGCCCACTGACGCCGAGGGGGTCGTGCTCGACGGCGCGACCGCCCGGAGCGCCGTCGGCCAGATGATGTACGACGAGACCGCCTGGGAGTACCTCACCACGGCCCTGACCGCCGCGATGAAGAACGGCGACGGCACCGACTGGCGGCCCTGGCCGCACCAGCCGTCGACGAGGAGCAGGATCCCCAGGCCGCAGCGCAGGCGCAGGCCGCCGAGGCCGCCAACGCCCCCGCCATCAGCGCCATCGACTGCCTCGACTACCCCGTGCGGGGAGACCAGGCGCAGTAAGACGCCCAGGCCGCCCAGACCGCCCAGACCAAGAAGGTCGCCCTCACGATGGGTGAGGGTCAGTCCTACCCCGACGCCTTCTGCCGGGGCTGGGGCCACCACTCGGACCACGAGCCGGCGGCGCCCCGGGCGCAGCCGGGACACAGACGGGATCGATAGAATGAGCCTCATGACAGGCACGAATCATCACAACGGGCTGAAGACCGCCGTCCTCATGGGCGGGTTGTGGAGTCTGCTGCTGCTGCTCGGCTGGCTGCTCGCCCAGGGCACGGGATCGTCGGTCTGGCTGTTCATCATGCCGCTGATCGGCGTGGCCCAGACCGCCTACTCCTACTGGAACTCCGACAAGCTGGCCGTCCGCTCGATGGGCGCCATCGAGGTGACCGAGGCCCAGCGGCCCGAGATGTACGCGATCGTGCGCGAGCTGTCGACCGCCGCCGGCCAGCCGATGCCGCGGCTCTACGTCGCACCGACGATGAGTCCCAACGCCTTCGCCACGGGACGCGACCCCCAGCACGCCGCCGTGTGCTGCACCCAGGGGATCCTCCAGCTGCTCGACCGGCGCGAGCTGCGCGGAGTCCTGGGCCACGAGCTGTCCCACGTCTATAACCGGGACATCCTCACCGGCTCGGTGGCCGCCGGGATCGCCGGAGTCATCTCCTCGGTGGCCACGATGGTGCTGTGGTTCGGCGGCGGGCGCGACCGGCGCGACGGCAACGTCATCGTCCTGCTGCTCATGGCGCTGCTCGCCCCACTGGCCGCCAGCCTCACCCAGTTCGCCGTGTCGAGGACCCGGGAGTACGACGCCGACCACGACGGCGCCGTCCTGACCGGCGACCCGCTCGCCCTGGCCAGCGCCCTGCACAAGCTCGAGACCGGGGTCGCCCGCGCCCCGCTCGCCCAAGACCCGAAGGTCGAGCCGGTCAGCTCGATGATGATCGCCAACCCCTTCGGCACCGTGCGCAGCCTCTTCGCCACGCACCCGCCCATGGCCAAGCGCATCGCCCGCCTCGAGCAGATGGCCGGGTACTGAGCCCGGGCGCCTGCGTGTTCGGGCTAGCCGGACATGCAGGTGACCGGGTGACGGGATGCCGCGCGCCGGCGCCCTCGACCACGATTGCCCCATGAACATCCTGAAGTCCTGGACCGCCCGCCTCCCGCAGATGTGCCGGGACGCCCCCTATCTCCTGTTCGCCTGGCCCTTGAGCCTGTTCGCCTTCTGCCTGGTCATCCCGCTGCTGGCCACCGGCGTCAGTACCGTCATCATCTGGGTGGGTCTGTTCGTCCTCGTGGCCGCCCTCGTCGTCGCCGGGGGATTCGCCTAGATCGCACGGATGGCGGCGGGCGCCGTCAACGCCACCGGCCGCCTGCCCTCCTCCTACCTGCGCGCCGAGGCCGACACCCGCCGCCAGCTGGAGCGCGACATTCACGACGGCCCGCAGCAAAGGCTCGTGCGGCTGGGCATGGACCTGGCTCGCGCCCGCCGCCAGGCCGGCACGGACCCGGCGGCCACCGCGGCGATCCTCGACGAGGCGATGACCCAGACCCAGGACACCCTCGATGAGCTGCGCCGCCTCTCGCGCGGCATCGCCCCGCCGGTGCTCATCGACCGGGGGCTGTCCGCCGCCCTGTCGGAGGCCGCTGCGCGCTCGGCGGTGCCGGTGACCGTGCGCGCGACCTTCCCGACCTACCCGACCTTCCCGACCACGTCTCCTACGCGGCCTACTTCGTGGCCAGCGAGGCCCTGGCCAGCGTCAACAAGCACTCCGGCGCCACCCAGGCGCACCTGGGGGCGGCCGTTGACAACAACAACCTGCTGCACGCGTGGGTCGACGACAACGGCGTCGGGGGCGCCGGGGTGTCCAAGGGCCACGGGCTGGCCGGTCTCGTCCAGCGCCTCGAGGGCGTCGACGGACGCCTGGCGGTCAACTCACCGGCCGGCGGCCCGACCCGGGTGGAGGCGGTGATCCCATGCGCGTCCTGATCGCCGACGACTCCGTCCTGCTGCCGGACGCGGCCACCCACCGCCGGGTCAAGGCGGTGCTCACCCTCCTGTCAACCTGAGGCAGGCGCGGAGTCAGGCGGAGGGTGGCTCAGCGGTAGTTGACGAACTGGAGAGGGACGTCGACGTCGAGGTCCTTGAGCAGCGCGATGACGGCCTGGAGGTCGTCGCGCGACTTCGAGGACACCCGCACCTCGTCGCCCTGGATGACGGCCTTGACCC
Organism: Actinomyces sp.; assembly: GCF_030524025.1. Classification (GTDB taxonomy): domain Bacteria; phylum Actinomycetota; class Actinomycetes; order Actinomycetales; family Actinomycetaceae; genus Actinomyces. The sequence continues at coordinate 53,872 of NZ_JAUNHI010000001.1, forward strand.
CCTTTGGCCCCTCCTCGCGGATCGCCTTCGTGATCCTCTTGGCGACATCCTGGGTCAGCCCCTCCTTGAGGGGGCACACGAGCTTGTAGACCTTGCCCGAGGGGCGCGGCTCCTTGTCGCCCAGGTCGAGGACCTTGAGGGAGACGCCGCGCCGGAAGAGCTTGGACTGCAGGACGTCGAGGACGGCCAGGACCCGCTCGGCCGAGTTCGCCTGCAGGGTGATCGTGTCTCCGCTCAGTTCCACGCCGGCGTCGACCCCCCGGAAGTCGTAGCGTTGCGAGATCTCCTTGGCGGTCTGGTTGACGGCGTTGTCGACCTCCTGGCGGTCGAGCTTGGAGACGACGTCGAAGGACGAGTCGGAGGCCATGGCGGTCCTTTCGAGGCAGAGGCGCGAGCACGGTGACGCCGAGCGCCCACACACGGGCTCCCGGCGCTCCGATCGTAGAGGATCGACCTGAGCGGGTGCGGCCGGTCCTCGTGGGCGGCTGCGGGTGGTGGCAGGCGGGGGAGGGCAGTGGGGCGATCCAGGGGTGTCGGCGGGCGGCGCGGCTCGGACAGAACCGTGAGCACCGTCCATGAGGCACTGTGAGCAGGGTCCCAGGCGGGTGGTTGGCGCGCGTGGCGCCTGGCTTGCTATTCTTCCACGGCACCACGCGACGCCCCTGTCGGCCGAGTACGGTGCGAGGCGGGTTGCCCGAGCGGCCAATGGGAGCTGACTGTAAATCAGCCGCGGAATGCT
>NZ_JAUNHI010000001.1:54710-69871 GCF_030524025.1 Actinomyces sp.
GGCGGGTTGCCCGAGCGGCCAATGGGAGCTGACTGTAAATCAGCCGCGGAATGCTACGGGGGTTCGAATCCCTCACCCGCCACGGTCACTGCCTCGAAGGAGGTGGGACCACCGGTCTTCGCGGAGGCCGGCCCCGCAGTGAGCGAGCACACGGGGGGTGGGGTTGCCACAGCGATCCTGCTCATCCTAAAGTTCCGCTCGTTGCCCCGATAGCTCAGTCGGCAGAGCGTCTCCATGGTAAGGAGAAGGTCAAGGGTTCGATTCCCTTTCGGGGCTCTGACGCAGCGGGGGCCCACCGGCCCCCATTGTGTTCATATGGCGAGGTAGCTCAGCTGGTTAGAGCGCACGACTCATAATCGTGAGGTCGAGGGTTCGAGTCCCTCCCCCGCTACGTTAGGCATTCGAGCAAGGCGCCACCCTGCTGCTCGAGGATCAACTAAGGAGCACAACGTGGCCAGCAAGTCCACCGACGTCCGCCCCAAGATCACTCTGGCCTGCTCGGAGTGCAAGGAGCGCAACTACATCACGAAGAAGAACCGCAGGAACACGCCGGACCGCCTTGCGATCTCCAAGTTCTGCGCCCGCTGCGGCAAGCACACCGAGCACCGCGAGACCCGTTGAGGTCCATGCCGCAGACGCTATCATCGCGGCTGTGAGCACCATGAGCCCCGCTGACGTCCCGTCGGCGGGGCTTCGCCGTGCCTGCGTGGGCGACCTCGCGGCGGTCCTCGCCGCAGTGATGGAGGACAGCGGTGCCCGGGGCGGAGCGGCCGCCCGGCGCGGCGCCGGGCTCATCGCGCCGGCGGTCCACTCCTTGGGAATCATCGCCGCTGATCGGGCGGTCACCTCCTGGGACGGAGTGGTCCACCGTCGCTGCCGCCTCGAGGCGGCCCACGCCGTCCCCCTTGCGGGGGCGAAGGACGGCGCCGACGCTCGGGCCGGTGACCGTGCGTTGTCCTCGCAGCCTGTCGCCACCGACCGACCCACGGTCCACGTGTCCCGCGGCGCCCGGGGCGGGTGGGAGCTGCTGCGTGTCCGGCTGGAGCTCGGCGCACCCGAGGCGGGAGCCGCCTGGCCGGGAGGAGCTCTCGTCACCCACGACTTCGCCCAGCGGCTGCCCGCCAGTGCCCGTGCGGAGGGAGCGGCCTCCGCACCCCGTCGCGCCGAGCAGCAGGTGGCTCCGCCAGGCACGCGCACGGCCAGGTCCCCGTCCGACGAGATCCCCGGCGACCGGCCCGCCCTCGTCGTGGCGTATCAACGGGTGCTCGACTGGGCCGATGCCAGCGGCGACCACAACGAGGTGCACACCAGCGCGGGTGCGGCGCGGCGTGCGGGCCTGAACGCGGGTGCCGATGAGGTGGTGGCGCACGGGCTGCTCCTCGGTGCCCTCAGCGCAGGACTGGTGCCTCCCAGGCGGACCCTCGCCCTGACGTTCCTGGCGCCGGCGACCGTGCCGGTGGCGGGCTCTGCCCGCCTTGAGGTCGACCGGGCCTCCGGTGACCTCAGCGCCGACGGCGTGCTGCTCGTGTCCCGCGCCTGAGCGGTCCCGTCCCCGGCGAGGGCGGTGCGTCTCGCACCGCGTCATCTCAGGCGGATCGGGCCGAGAGGTCCCGGTCTCAAACGAGTGGGACGGCCGATAGTTTCATGATGAACTACTACAATGAGCGTGCGTGCCGACGAGCACGCGCAGGAGGGTGGAGATGAGCGCACAGGTGTCCGAGTCCGTGTCGGGCTGCGGCCAGGAGCCGGCAACGGGCTGCGGCCAGGACTCGCAGGACCCGGCCGGTCACGGTTGTGGCCAGGACCCGGCCGAGGCGGCCCGCGCCGACCGTACCCGTCGGCTCGACGCGGTGGAGATGGCGGCCTGGCGCGCATTCGTCACGACATCGACCATGGTGACCACCCGGCTCAACCAGGAGCTGATGACGGCCGAGGGTATCTCCATGCATGAGTACGAGATCCTCGTGCGCCTGTCGGAGGCGCCCGAGCGCCGGCTGCGCATGTCGGTCCTGGCTGAGACCATGGCGCACTCCCGCTCGCGGCTGACCCACACCGTGGGACGCCTGGAGAAGGAGGGCTATGTCCTGCGCGCCGCCTGCGCCGACGACAAGCGCGGCGTGCACTGCGAGTTGACGGAGGAGGGCCTGGCCTTCCTGCGTCGAGCCGCCCCCGTCCATCTTGAGGGGGTGCGCCGACACGTCATCGATCGGCTGAGCCGCGACCAGCTCGTGGCCCTGTCATCCATCATGTCGGCGCTCGGTACGAGCGACGCCGGGGCGTGACCCGGGCCGCCCCCTTGCCGAGGGGGAGGCTCCCGGACTCACATCACCGGCCCTGGGAATCTGTCATCTCGGCCCGCACCGACCACAGATCCGTCCACCTCAGGCCCAGCTCGGCCAGAAGGCGGCGCATGAGCGGCAGGGAGATGCCGACCACGCCGTGCGGGTCGCCGTCGATCCCGTCGATGAAGGCGCCACCCAGCCCGTCGATGGTGAAGGCCCCCGCGCAGCCCTCGGGCTCCCCGGAGGCGACGTAGGCGTCGATCTCCGCCTCGGTCGGCGTCCCGAAGCGCACCAGGGTGGAGGACACCCCGTCCCGCACCGCGCCGTCGGCGGCCCGCACCACGACGTGGCCGGAGTGAAGGACCCCGCTGCGACCACGCATGGCGAGCCACCGTTGCCGTGCGGCCGATGGACTGCCGGGCTTGCCCACCGTCTGGTCGTCGAGCTCCAGCATCGAGTCGCAGCCCACGACGACCAGCCCTGGGAACTGCGCGCGCTCCTCGTCGGTCACGGTGGCGGCGACGTCGAGGGCCTTGGCTCGCGCGAGCTCGGTGACCTGTTCCGCTGGGGTGGGAGCCGGGCGCCCGGCGGCCGCGTGCGCGGCGGCCAGGGCGTCAAGAACACCGGGCTCGTCGACCGTCGAGACGCGAACGAGGGGGTGGACGCCGGCCGCACGCAGCGTGGCGAGCCGGCCGGAGGACTTCGATGCCAGGAGGATCACGCACCGAGCCTAGATGATCGACTCCGAGGAGGTCGGCGGTGGCGGGTTGGGCGACCCGACTCCGGTACCCACCTCCCGATCTCGAGGTGCCATTAGTCCCGATCTCGCGAGGGGGCGGGCGGAGACCCCGGAGTCTCTCACCGAGACCAGTCGGCCCCTGACCTCCTCGGTGTCGATCCACTAGGGTCGGTGGATGGGCACCTCAGATGAGACGACCACCGAACCCTCGCCCCTGCACCGCCTCGTCACCGTCGAGACCACCGGGTCGACCAACACCGACCTGCGTGCCGCCCTGGTGGGCCCCGACGGGCGCCTCAACCCCGAGTCGGCCACCGCCTGGCCGCACCTGTCCGCCCTGCGCGCGCTGAGCCAGACCGCTGGGCGGGGCCGCGGCGAGCGCACCTGGACCACCCCGCCCACGGGGGCCCTGACCTTCTCCGTGGTGCTGCGCCCCCTCGTGCCCGCCGAGCGCCTCGCCTGGCTTCCCCTCCTCGTCGGCCTCGCGGTCAGCCGCGCCGTCTCACCCTGGCTGGAGGGCACCGGATGGACGACAGGCACCAAGTGGCCCAATGACGTGGTCGTCCTGCCGGACAAGGACGTCCCACCTGTGCCCGGCTGGGGGCACACCCGCAAGATCGCCGGGGTGCTCGCCGAGCTCCTGCCCGCCGGTCAGGGGCAGCCCGCCGTTGCCACGGCGCCGCCGGACCGGGAGCACGCGCCGGCGGTCATCGTGGGCATCGGCGTCAACGTCGCCCAGGACCCTCAGACACTGCCCGTCCCCTGGGCGGCCTCACTGACGGGCCTGGGTGCGCCGCTGGGGGGCCTTGACCCCGACGAGGCGGCGGGAGCGGTCCTGCACGCCGTCGCCAGGCGGCTCGTCGAGGTCCTGGACCGCTGGGAGTCGCTGGGCGGCGACCCGGACGCCGGCGCACTGGGCGCCGAGCTGCGTGCCGCCTGCACCTCCCTGGGCGCCGAGCTGCGCGTGAGCACCCCCGGCGGCGAGGTGCTGGGCACCGGCGTCGACCTGCGGCCCGGCCTGGTCGTGCGCACCACCGCTCAGGACGGCGCCACCGAGGACGTGGTCATCACGGCCGGCGACGTCGGCCACACCCGTCTCGACGCTGCCTCCGCCGACTGAGCGGCTCCGGTGTGCCGGGCCCGCGGGCGCCTTCCGGGGCTCGGGCGACTGCCGAACCCTGAGAACCAGGTCGTGGATCCGGACAGGCCGAGCCTTGATCTGTGAGGTGCGCTACTCTTGCGCGCGTGAGAGTAGATGCGACGTCTGACGAGCCCGGGCCCAGAGGCACCGAGTCCGTCGGGGTGGCGGGCCGGCCCGCCACCGAGGCCCTCAGCTGGTCGACCGTCGCGGGCCATGAGCGCCTCCTGCTGGGCGGGGACCCGTCGCTGTGCCTCGCCGAGGTCGCCGAGAGGGCGGGCACCAGCCTGGCCCTGGCGCAGCGCTTCTGGCGCGCCATGGGCTTTGCCGACGTGCCCCCCGAGGAGGTGCGCTTCACCGAGCAGGACGTCACGGCGCTGCGCGAGGTGGCCGACCTTATTGACGAGGACGACGACGGGCAGCTGGCCGCCGACGCGCCCGGGGGCGGCCTGGCCGCCTCCAGCGCCATGGAGATCCTGCGCGCCCAGTCCTACACGATGGACCGGCTCGTCCTGTGGCAGCTCGAGACCCTCGTGGCCGACATCGCCCAGCGCCTCCAGCTCGACGACACCTCCGCGCGGCTCGTCGCCCTCGACCACATCGACGAGCTGGTCGGTTCCCTGTCCAGGCAGCTGACCTACGTGTGGCGCAGGCACCTGGCGGCGCTCATCGGCCGCACCGACTCCGAGGTCGCGGGCCGCGGCCGCGAAGAGGCGGGCCCCGACCTCTACCCGCTGACCCGCTCCCTGGGCTTCGTCGACATCGTGGCCTTCACCCAGCGCGCCCAGACGATGGGGCGCTCGGAGCTGTCGGCGATGCTCGAGGACTTCGAGGTCACCGCCCGGGACGTCGTCACCTCGCGGGGCGCCAGGGTCGTCAAGACCATCGGCGACGCGGTCATGTACATCTCCGACGACGTCACCATCGCCGCCGACGTCGTCACCTCCCTGGTCGACGAGCTCCAGTCCGGTCCGGACACGATGCGCGTGCGGGCCAGCCTCGTCCAGGGCCGGGTGGTCTCGCGCTCCGGGGACGTCTTCGGCCCGCCGGTCAACCTCGCCTCCCGCCTTGTCGACACCGCCGAGCCGGGGGGCATCCGGATGGACGAGGCCACGGCCATGGCCATCTGCACAGGTCCGGAGGCGGAGCGCTACATCGTGCGCCCCTGTCACGAGGTCGTCGCCAAGGGGCTGGGCAGCGTCGTGCCCTGGTCCCTTGCCCGGGCCTGAGGCGGCAGGCCGCGCACGGCGTCCCGCTGGGCGAACTCGGACCGGAGGAGGATGGCGGTGGGCGCCCCAGTCGCCTACGATCCGAGATGTGACAACTGTGCTCCTCGTCGAAGACGACCCCGCCATCTCCGAGCCCCTCGCCCGCGCCTTCGGACGAGAGGGATATGAGGTCCGCGCCCACGGCACAGGCAAGGGCGCCCTGGAGGAGGTGTCCGGTGCGGACATCATCGTCCTGGACCTCGGCCTGCCCGACATCGACGGCCTCGACGTCGCGCGACAGGTGCGGGCCCGGGGACTGACCATCCCCATCCTCATGCTCACCGCCCGCAGTGAGGACACTGACCTCGTCGTCGGCCTGGACGCCGGGGCGGACGACTACGTCACCAAGCCCTTCCGCCTGGCCGAGCTCCTGGCGCGCGTGCGCGCCCAGGTGCGCCGCGCCTCGGGCGAGGCGGCCGAGGACGAGCTGCACGCCGGAGACATCCGCGTCGACGTCGCCGCCCACCGCGCCTTCATCGGCTCCCGCGAGCTCCAGCTGACCACCCGGGAGTTCGAGCTCCTGCGCGTCCTCGTGCGCGGGGCGGGCCAGGTCGTGGCCAGCGAGGACATCCTCAAGGAGGTGTGGGGCGAGGACCCCACCGGCAGCCTCCAGACCCTGGAGATGCACGCCACCTGGGTGCGTCGCAAGCTCGGTGACGACGTCGACGCCCCGACGCTTCTCATCGCCGATGACGGGGGCTACCGCATCAACGCCTGAGCGCGGCCCGGGCACCGGCCCGGGCCGTGACACCCCGCGCCGGGCGCCGGGCGTCCTCAGCGGTGCGGTGGGCGCCCCGTCCCGCACCAGCAGAAGGGAGTCCTGATGCGACGTCGGGCCATGGAGATGACGATGGCCGCCGTGGTGGTGGCCGTGGTCGTCCTGGGCGTGCCCCTGGGCGGGGCGTGGCTGAGCCTGGCCTTCGCCACCTCCCAGGACAGCGACGACCGGTTCGAGGTCGTGCTCACGGTCGTCCTCATGGTCTTCGTGCTCACCGGTGTGGCCCTCATGGCCGCCTATGTCGTGGCGGCCAAGGTATCGCGCAGGATCTCAGCCCCCCTCATCTACCTCGCCGCCGAGGCCGAGCAGCTCGGCAGCGGTCAGGTCCGTCCCCGGCTGCGGCGCAGCGGCATCGAGGAGATCGACCTGGTCCAGGCCGAGCTCGTGCGCAGCGCCGAGCGCGTGGCCGGGCGCCTGGCAGCCGAGCGGCAGTTCGCCTCGGACGCCTCCCACCAGCTGCGCACGCCCCTGACCTCGCTCAGCCTGCGGCTCGAGGAGATCGAGCTGATGACCAGTGAGGACGAGGTGCGTGAGGAGGCCCGCGCCTGCATCGAGCAGGTCGAGCGCCTGACCGGGGTCGTCAAGGACCTCCTGCAGATCTCGCGCCGCACCGGGGGCGGCACCACGGAGGCCCTCAACCTCTCCGACATCTTCGCCCGCCAGCGCGACGAGTGGGCGCCGGCCTTCACCGAGGCGGGCCGGTCGATCACCTTCACCGACGAGATCGGCCTGCCCGTGCTGGCCAGCCCCGGCTCACTGGCTCAGGTGCTGGCCACTGTCATCGAGAATTCCCTGCGCTACGGGGAGGGCACGACCAGCGTGTCCGTGCGCTCGGCCAACGGCGGACACGGGGTCTTCGTCGATGTCGCCGACGAGGGCCCCGGCGTCCCCGACGACCTGGCCCCCACCATCTTCGAGCGGCACGTCTCGGGCCACGGGTCCACGGGCGTCGGCCTGGCCCTGGCCAAGGACCTCGTCGAGGCCGACGGCGGGCGCATCGAGCTGTCCCAGCGCCGCCCGCCGGTGTTCTCCATCCTGCTCAACGCCGTCCCCAAGTCCCTCGACCCCAACAACGTCCTGCCGCAGGGCGCGCTGGTCTCCGTGGGGCGCAGGCGGCGCTTCTGACTGACGCGCGCCCGCGCCCCCTTCGCTCTGGCCTCGGCTCGGGCCTCGGTTCAGACCTCGGTGGCGGCCTTGGCCTTGTTGGCCGAGAGCCTGGAACGGCCCCAGGCGACGAGCATCGGGGCGACCGACACGAAGACGATGCCCAGGATCATGTAGTCGATGTTGTGCTGGATCCAGGTGACTCCGCCCAGGAAGTAGCCCAGCCAGACCAGGGCGAAGGCCCAGACGGTGGCGCCCAGGACGTTGTAGAACACGAAGTGGCGGTAGCTCATCTGGCCGACCCCCGCCATGACCGGGGTGAAGGTGCGCACGATCGGCACGAAGCGGGCCAGGGTGACGGCCTTGCCGCCGTGGCGCTCGAAGAAGTCCCGCGTCTCATCGACGTACTTCTGCTTGAACAGGCGGGAGTCGGGCTTGTTGAAGATCGCGGGGCCGGCCTTCTTGCCGATGACGTATCCGGTCTGGTCACCCACGATCGCGGCGACCCACATGAGCAGCGAGACGATCCAGATGTTGACCGGCACACCGTCGGCAGGACTCTTCTCACCGATGTGGACGAACATCCCCAGCGTGAACAGCAGGGAGTCCCCGGGCAGGAAGAAGCCGATGAGCAGCCCGGTCTCGGCGAAGATGACGAGCATGACGGCCAGGACCGACCAGGGGCCGACCCATCCGACGAAGGTCATGATCATGTTGGCCGGGTCGAGCCACTCCGGGCCGAGGGCGGGTGCGGGCATGGCGGGCAGTGCGGCGGGCAGCGCCCCAACGGGGGCAAGCGCCGTGGTCAGTGCGGTCACCGCCCTAGGCTAAGGACAAAGATGAGGGGCGGACAGAACAGAGATCACGCCTGCGATGTGTGATCCGGCACGTCGCCGACCCGCAGGGTCGCGGGCCCGGGCGGGCCCGCCGGCGCAGGCCCGGCCCCGCCCGGGGTCACTCGGTTTCCTGGGGGTCCTGCGGGCCGGAGGCGCCGGTGAACACGACGTAGTGGTAGAACAGGAAGCGGAAGGCCGTGCCCAGGCCGAAGCCGACGACGTAGGCGGCGATGTTGTCGGCCAGCGGTCCGGTCAGCCCCAGGACGTGGTGGGTGAACAGCAGACAGAACTGCGCGATGGCGATCCCGCCGAGGTTGCCGATGGCGAAGAGCACACCCTCCTTGGTCCTGTTGTCGCGTGTCCTGCCTCGGTAGGTCCACAGCCGGTTGACCGTCCAGGAGAAGAGGGTGGCGATCGTGGCGGAGAAGACGTTCGCCGAGTTGGGATGCCCCGCCAGGAAGGCCAGGGGGCCGTGCTGGACGATGTTGAACAGCCCGATGTCAATAACGAAGGCCATCCCTCCGACCGTCCCGAACTGGAGAAACTCACGGATCCACGCGACGAGTCTCCGGGTCGCCGTCGGGGGGCCCTCCGGTGCCGCAGAGGCGGCGCTCGGGAGGTCCGGGGCGGCGTGGCCACCAGTGCCGGTGGCCACGGACGGCGTTGAGGGTCGCTGAGTCACGGCTGCGATCCTATGGGGCGCTCGCCTGGACCGGCCCGCAGCGGCGGGCCAGGGCGCGGGGCAGGGGGACCACTGCCCGGGTCACTGCTTACGTCACTGCTTACGTCTCTGCCCGGGTCGCCGCACGCTCACGTGGCCGCTCCAGGTCCGCCCGGCGCACGCCCGGGTGGATCTGGGTCGCCATGGGCGGACTGGTGCGTGAGGGCTGGTTCAGGGCGGTGGGGTGCTGCCGGTACACGGAGGTCATGGGACCCAGGTGATCGACACCGATCCGAGGTCCCACAGCCAGGAGACCCAGAACAGCTGGCCCACGACGCAGGCGACGAGCAGAGCGGCGCGCCTGCGGGTCGTGGCGCTCGCGGCCAGGGCCCAGGCCACGGGGGTCAGTGGGATGAGGATGCGGAAGACCGAGGTCGTCGGGTCGAAGAAGGCGAGCAGGTAGAGCGTGTAGCCCACGCACCAGAACCACGCCGGGGCGCCGAGGCGACGCAGCGATGGTGCTGTCAGCGCCAGGACCGCCACGGCCAGCACACCCAGGAGCAGCAGGGCCCCGAGGTGGTCGCCGACCCACCACTGCGAACGGGTGAACCACGGCACGAAGGGCGCCAGGGAGCCGTACCGCCAGGCAGTCTCGGTGGCGGTGTAGGCGTCGGCCCGCCCGGTGACCGCCCAGGCGATCGCGGGCCAGGCCAGGGCGGCGGCGCCCGAGGCGACCGTGAGCGCGAGGAGCCCGCGGCGGGAGGGGGTGTCCAGTGGCTCCTGCCCGGGCAGCAGCCGCCGGTGCCACCCGGGCGGCACCCAGCCGCGGGCGCAGGCGAGGTCCCACAGCCACCACAGCCCCAGGGCGGCGGTCAGGGGGACGCCGATGGGGCGTGCAAAGGCTGCGAGCACGGCGGCCGGGGCCGCCAGCACCATCGACCGCCGCCCCGCCAGGGCCAGGGCGGCTCCGGCCAGGAGCAGGCCGAGGGATTCGGCGTAGGGCAGCTGGAGGACGACGGCGCACGGTGCGCTCCACGTCAGCGCCACCGCCCACAGGGAGGCGGTGCGCCCCGTGCGCGGGGCCAGCCACCAGTGGCTGACGAGGGCAGCCCCTGCCGAGGCGGCAATGGCCACGACCGAGGCGCAGGTGTAGAAGGACCATCCGGTCCACCCCAGGGCCGCGGCCAGGTAGGGCAGCATCGGCATGAAGGCCCAGGCGTTCTGGACCACGACCCCGTTGTCGTCCGTGGGCAGCACCGCGGGGTAGCCCTCCCGGTCGATGCGCTCGTACCAGCCCGAGTCCCAGAACGCGATGTGCTCGGCCCACCCCGGGCTCGCCTGCGCCCACACCGTCGTCGGCGTGTCGGCGGCGCCCAGGCGCAGGACCGTCAAGGACAGGAGCGTGGCGGCCGCCCATACGAGCAGGACCTGCGCGGGCTCGGGCAGACGGGCCACCAGGGAGGCCGCCGGCCCCGAGCCCCGTGGGCGGGCGGGCGGACCGGCTGGCCCGGTGGGCTCAGGGGGGCGGGAGGACCCGGCGGGCTTGGCGGGCTCGGTCGCGTCAGCGGTTTCTGGGATGGGCACGGCGCCCAGCCTACGGGCGCGGTAGCCTGGCGGCGTGAGCGCACCCATCCTTGCCGTCATCGGTGGCGGCCAGCTGGCCCGCATGATGCACGAGGAGGCCAGCGCGCTGGGTATCCACCTGCGCGCCCTCGTCGAGGCCTCCGACGGCTCGACCGGACAGGTCATCGTCGACGCACCGGTGGGGGCCGCCGACGACGAGGCCGCCGTGCGAGCCCTCCTGGAGGGGCGGGACCGGCCCGGCCCGGACACCGGGGCGCCTGGGGCGGTGCGGACGGTGACGGGTGGTCGCGCCGAGGCGCTGACCTTCGAGCACGAGCACCAGGACCACCGGCTGCTGCGCGCCCTTGAGGCCGAGGGTGTTGCCGTCCGGCCCGGACCTGAGGCTCTCGAGCTGGCCCGCGACAAGCTGGCCATGCGCCGGGCGATGGACGAGGCCGGGCTGCCCCAGCCCGCCTGGGCGGAGGTCGACGGCGAGGTCGCGCAGATGCGTCGGCTCATCGTGGCCTTCGCGGCCGAGCATGGTTGGCCGGTGGTCCTCAAGACCCCGAGGGGCGGCTACGACGGCCATGGCGTGCTGCTCGTCGATGACCTCGACCAGCTCGACGCCCCTCCGGCCGCATCCTGGCTGGCCCAGACCGCCGCCGCCCGCGCCCTGGAGGAGTGCGCCGAGAACGGTACGGAAGGCTGCGTCGGCGACGCCGCGGGCGGGCAGGCGCAGGATCGCGCGGGCGCGGGCGGAAGTCTGGGAGGCGGCGCCGTCACGAGTCTCCTGGTCGAGCAGGCGGTGCCCTTCACCCGCGAGCTGGCGGTGCTCCTGGCACGCAGCCCCAGTGGGCAGGTCGCCGTCTGGCCGGTGGCGCAGACCCTCCAGGTGGGAGGCATGTGTGCCGAGGTCGTCGTCCCCGCCCCGGGCCTGGCCGCCGATGCCATGGCCGAGGCGGAGCGGATCGGGCGCACGGTCGCCGAGCGCTTCGGGGTCACCGGCGTGCTCGCCGTCGAGATGTTCGCCGTCGAGGAGGCCGGCGGCACGCGCCTGGCCGTCAATGAGCTGGCCATGCGTCCGCACAACTCCGGCCACTGGACCCAGGACGGCTCGGTGACCAGCCAGTTCGCCCAGCACATGCGCGCGGTCCTCGACCTGCCCCTGGGCGCGACTACCCCCACGGCGGCCGCCACGGTCATGGTCAACGTGATCGGCGGCGCCCAGGAGCCCGGGTCGCGTGCACTGGACGAGGCGATGGCGCTCGACCCGCAGGCGCGCATCCACCTCTACGGCAAGGCCTGGCGCCCGGGGCGCAAGCTCGGGCACGTCAACCTCACCGTCTCACCGGGCGGGCCCGCCGACGTGGAGGCGGCGCTCGCGCGCGCCCGCGCCGTCGCGGCCGTCCTCAGCGGCGAGCCCCAGGAGCGGGGTCGATGACGCCGGAGCCGGTTCGGCGCAGCGCCCTGCCCGAGGTCCGGGACAGGGCGGGCGGTGCCGGCGTGGGCACGGGAGCGGCCCCGCACAGCCCGGTGCGCAACGGCCGCACCGGGAACCGAAAGGATGAGCATGAGTGACCAGCCCCGACCGGTCGAGGTCGGCATCGTCATGGGGTCGGACTCCGACTGGCCGACCATGAGCGCCGCGGCCGACGCCCTTGAGGAGTTCGGCATCGGTTATGAGGCCGACGTCGTCTCGGCCCACCGGATGCCCACGGAGATGATCGACTACGGGCGAGCCGCCGCCGGCCGGGGCCTGCGGGTCATCATCGCCGGGGCCGGGGGAGCCGCCCACCTGCCGGGCATGCTCGCCGCCGTCACCGAGCTGCCGGTCATCGGCGTGCCGGTTCCCCTCAAGCACCTCGACGGGATGGACTCCCTGCTGTCCATCGTCCAGATGCCCGCGGGGGTGCCCGTCGCCACCGTGTCGATCGGCGGGGCCCGCAACGCGGGCCTGCTCGCCGCCCGCATCCTGGGCGCGGGCCAGGGGCCGGAGGCGGCGCGTGTCCGCCAAGACATGCTGCGCTTCCAGGCCGACCTGGCCGCGCTCGCCCACGCCAAGGGGGCTGCTCTGCGCGAGCGCCGCGGCGCTAGATGATCGAGTCCCAGGGGTCGGTGGTGGGTGGTCGGTGAGTGCCTGGTGGGGGCGTTGACGGGGTCGGTCCACGAGATGGTGGTGATGCGGGCGGGCCTATCGCGCGGGACCGCGCGCGGGACCTCGCAGTCGCCGTTGGTGGGCGACGCTGGGGCTCGGTCGTTGATTCCGGGGTTTCGTGCGTCAGTCCGGTCCCACCCCCTCTGCGAGATCGGGACATTTGACACCTCGAGATCGGGACATATGACTCGGCGGGGCGCAGGCCACATCGCCGGTGAGGTCGCTCGCCCGGGATGCGACCTCACCGGCTAGGTGGCGACCTCACGGGCTTGACCTCCTCGACTCCCAATCCGACGACGCCGGACAGCAGGGCCTCGCGGTCGGCACCGTGCCAGTAGAGAGTGCCTACCGTGCGGCCGGCGGCCGCCGCCGTAGAGATGCGCTCGGCCTACTGCGTCCAGCCGGAAATCGTGAACCTATATAGGTTGCGTTCCTATCTAACTTGTGTCACCATCGCTCCATGAACGTCGCCGCCTTCCCGAGTACGTGGCTCAAGGGCTTCCTCGAGCTGGGGGTGCTTGCGGTCATCTCCCGCAAGGAGACCTACGGTTACGAGATCACCCGGTCGCTGACCGAGGCGGGGTTCGGCACCGTCAAGGGCGGTACCCTCTACCCGATCCTCGGGCGCCTGGAAGACGCGGCGCTCGTTGAGGCCCAGTGGCGCACCGAGGGCTCCGGGCCGGGCCGCAAGTACTACACCCTCACCGACGCCGGCCGCGCCGAGCTCGCCGAGCGCACCGCCACATGGCATTCGTTCGCCGCCAACCTCACCGATCTGCTCAAGGACCAGTCATGAACAAGCAGCCCAACGCATCCCCTGGCTCCGACGCCTATGTCGATGAACTGATCCTCCAGCTCCGCCTGCTGGGCGTGCCGGGTGACCGGGTCGGCCAGGTCCTCGCGGAGACCGAGTCCCACCTGGCCGAGTCCGGGGAGGACCCCATCGAGACCTTCGGCCCGCCGCGCGACTATGCCCGCGAGCTCGCCGCCCATGAGGGTGTCACGTTGCCGCGAGTCTCCAGGTCGAACAACGTCCTGATCCAGCTGCTCTTCTCCATGAGCCCCCGGATGTGGGTGGCGTTCGTGGCGGGCCTCGCGGTTGTGGGGGTGGGCGCCGGCATCGGCCTGGGAGGACTGCTCAACGTCACGATGGGTGAGCCGGTGCCCTTCGGGCTCAGTCCGTGGGTTGCGCTCCTCATCGGTGTGGCGGTGGTGGTCGGGTGGGTCGTCGTCATGCATCGGCTCAGCGACCCGATCATCGATCCCCGTTCGGGCCGAAGGGTCGCCTTCGACCGCCATGGTCGCCGGTCGACCCGTCTGCGTCACTCGGGAGAATGAGGCTGCCGATACGCCTGGCACCGCGGGCGCTGATCGTATGGGTCTAGGGATCAGGCCTTTGCCTCGATCTCCGTGGTCGAGAAACACCGCTGACCTCCACGGGGCTCGCAGCCTCTGCGCCCAGCAGTGTGGCGTCCGCCATAGGCGCCCCTGCTTGATTGTGTGCGGTTCTGTTCGATTCCGGGGGTAGGCTGGGGTCATGAGTATTCTCGTGGCCGGAGGCGCAGGCTACATCGGCGCCCATGTCGTCCGTCTTCTCCTCGAGCGGGGGCAGGAAGTCGTCGTCGTCGACGACCTGTCCTACGGCACAGCCGAGCGTGTGCAGGGCGCCGCCCTCGTCGAGCTCGACGTCGCCTCCGGGGGCGCCGCCGAGCACCTCACGGACGTGATGAAGCGCCACCGCGTCAGCGCGGTCATCCACTTCGCCGCCCGCAAGCAGGTGGGCGAGTCCGTGGCTCG
This sequence comes from Actinomyces sp., assembly GCF_030524025.1. GTDB lineage: Bacteria > Actinomycetota > Actinomycetes > Actinomycetales > Actinomycetaceae > Actinomyces. Next base: position 69,032 of record NZ_JAUNHI010000001.1, read on the forward strand.
GCCCGCCTGGTACTACGAGCAGAACGTCGGCGGGCTGGCCGCCATGCTCCTGGCCATGGAGGCTGCCGGGGTCGACCAGATGATCTTCTCCTCCTCCGCGGCCGTCTACGGCATGCCGCCGGTCGAGGTGGTGCCCGAGGACATCGACTGCCGCCCCATCAACCCCTACGGGGAGACCAAGCTGATCGGTGAGTGGATGATGGCGGACTGCGAGCGCGCCTGGGGGCTGCGCTGGGCCGGCCTGCGCTACTTCAACGTCGCCGGTTCCGGCTGGGACGACCTGGGTGACATGGCCACCCTCAACCTCATCCCCATGGTGCTCGACCGCCTGGCCCGCGGCGAGACCCCCAAGATCTTCGGGACCGACTACCCGACCCCCGACGGCACCTGCATCCGCGACTACATCCACGTTCACGACCTGGCGGTGGCCCACATCGCCGCCCTGGACCACCTGGCCGCCGGTGAGGCCATGAGCGAGCACGTGTTCAACGTGGGCACCGGGACCGGCTCCTCGGTGCGGGAGGTTGTCTCCAAGGTCGTGGCGGCCACCGGGCTGGACCTCGTCCCCGAGGAACTCCCGCGGCGGGCAGGCGACCCGCCCCAGCTCATCGGCGACCCCACGCGCATCGGTGAGGTCCTGGGGTGGCGGGCCGAGCACGACCTCGACGACATCGTCGCCTCGGCGGTCAGCGCCTGGCGGGCCGACCCCCACCGCCCGGCCATCGCCTGAGGCCGTCGGGTGCCGGCCCCGCCCCCCCCCCCGCGGCGGGGCCCCGCCCGCCCCCACCCCCCCCCCCCCGGGGGGTGGTTGGAGTCGGCCTCCGGCAGCCGGCCCCCGCA
>NZ_JAUNHI010000001.1:69881-234084 GCF_030524025.1 Actinomyces sp.
CGCCGGGGGGGGCCCCCCCCCCCCCCCGCCCCCCGCGGGGGGGGGGGGGGGGGGGGCCCCGCCCCCCCCCGCCGGGGGGGGGGCCACGGCCGGCACCCACGCGCCTCAGCCGGAGGTCTGGTTGAAGTCGGCCTCGGTCAGCGAGCCCTCGCTCAGCTTGGTGAAGAAGTCCGGCGCGGTCGTGTCGACCAGGAGCACCGCGGCACCGATCCCGCCGGGCTCGTAGTCGAGGGACTCGATGGGGGGCGCCCCCGAGAGCCCCGCGCCGGAGGCGGAGCGGAAGGCGAGGACCATCTGGCCCAGGTCGATCATCGTGGCGTCCTCATCGACCGTGAGCACCTGGGTCCCCGCCTCGACGAGGGCGTTCTGGCGCCACGGGTTGATCAGGGTGGCAGGCGAGACCGCCTTGGAGACGACGGCGGAGATGACCGTGCGCTGGCGCAGGCCGCGACCGATGTCCCCGGTCGGGTCGGACTTGCGCATGCGGGCATAGGCCAGGGCCTTCGTGCCGTCGACGTCCTGGCAGGTGCCCTGGGAGGTGTCCCACACCAGGCCGGAGTCGGCGTCATCGACGTCGTAGTCCAGGCACACGTTGATCCCGCCGACCGCGTCGACCATCTGGGCGACCCCGCCCATACCGACCTCGACGTAGTGGTCCATGGTCAGCCCGGACAAGGCCTCCACCGTGCGCACGAGCAGCTGAGGGCCGCCGTAGGAGTAGGCGGAGTTGATCTTCTCGTCCCCGTAGTCGGGGATTTCAACATAGGTGTCCCGGGGGATCGAGGTCAGCGACGCCTGCCCGTTCTCCGCCTTGTGGAGCAGCATGATCGTGTCGGCGCGCGCGCCCTCAGTGCCGTCGGCCACGGCACCGTCCGACCGGGAGTCCGAGCCGACGATGAGCCATGTCTCGCCCGGGGTGTCGGCGGCCCCCGACAGGGCGTCGACCCGCTGAAGGTTGGAGTTGACGTCGTGGTAGAGCCACAGCAGCCGTCCACCGACCAGGACGAGCAGGAGCACGAGTACCGCCGCGACCCAGCGCAGGGGGCGGCGCTTCTTGCGCGGGGAGGGCGCGTTCGGCTCGGTGCCCGGCATGAGGGGTGGGGCGCCTCCGGCCCGGCCGGGGCCCGACTGCCGGGGCGCCTGGCCGGGGGCGCCGGAGGCGCGGGCCGCCCCGGCCGGCATGACGCTCGTGGCCTCGGGGCGCCGGGTGGGCGAGCCGCCCAGTGGGACGGCGCTGGAGCCCGGGCGGGCACGGCTGCGGCCCGACCGGGAGACGGCGGGCTGCTCGGAGGGCCGGGAGGCCTCGCGACCGGCCTGCCCGGCCGGACGCGGCTGTCTCTGCCCGGCCGGACGCGGGGGGCCCGAGGACGAACGTGCCGGGGCCCCGGAGCCGCGTCCGTGCACCGAGCGGCGCTCGACCGGCCGGCTCCCGCCGGGTCCGGGGGCGCCGCCGGAGACCGGTCGGTCTCCGCGCTGCGCGGGACCCGCTGACGACGTTGCCCGGCCCGCTGAGGGTGCCTGCCGACCCGGCTGCGCTGGCCGTGGGGCGCCGCCCTCCTCGGCGCGGGTCTTGTCGGGCCGGGGCGCCCCGGGCCGGCGGCCCCCGGCGCCCGGGGGGCGTCCTGCCCGGCCCCGGGAGCCCGGAGTGATGGAGGGCGGCAGATCGTCGTCAGCAGGTGTCACAGTGGGCTGCGTCTCCTTCCGGTGACCTCGCGGGTCAGCGGCACTGAGCCGCGGGGTTGCTCGTCGTCGCGGCGGCCGAGGGGGCGGTGGTCGTGGCCTGCTCCTCGGTCGTCGGCGCCTCTTGGGTGGTGGTGGCGCTGTCGGCGGTGGCCGCGGGGTCCTGGGCGGCAGCGCTCGAGGTCGAGCCATCAGCCGAGACTGTCACGCTCTCCTCCGGCACGGGCGTGTCCTCGCGCAGCGCCGTCCACACCGCGTCGGCCGCGGCGGACGGAACGACGCGGTTGGCGTCCCACGACGCCGGCTCATTGGGCATCGTGATGAAGTTGACGTTCTCCATGCCGATCGCCTGGACCGACTGCGCCAGCCCGGTGAGGGTCGACAGAGACAGGGTGTCGGAGACCGTCAGCGCGGCCAGGGTCGAGCGCAGGAAGCTGTAGAGCTCGCCCGCGTTGGTCAGCAGGTTCTTGGACTGGGCGGTGCGGAGCATCGCGCTCATGAGGTTCTGCTGACGGGCGATGCGGGAGATGTCCGACCCGTCCCCCACGCCGTGGCGCACCCGCGAGTACTGCAGGGCCATCGTGCCGTCCATCGTGTGGCAGCCGGCCTCGAGGACCAGGCCCGTGTAGTCGGTGTCGTCGATGTCCTCACTGACGTAGACCGGCACCCCGCCCAGCGAGTTGACCATGGTCGACAGCCCGTTGAAGTCGACGACCATCCACTCGTCGATGCGCACCTGGGTCAGCGCCTCGACGGTCTTGATCGTGCAGGCCACCCCCGCCCCGACGGCCACGGCGTCCGAGCCGGTGCCCGCGCCGTTGGCGAAGGCCGCGTTGAACTGGGTGTCGTCCATCGCCGGCTCGGTCTGCCCGTCGGCGGTCGTGCACTCGGGGATCGACACGAGCGTGTCGCGGGGGATGGACACGACGTCGATCCGGGAGCGGTCGGCGGACATGTGCAGGACCATGGCCGTGTCCGACCGGGCCACCGCCACATCCTCCGAGCCCTCGGAGTTGTCGACGTTGTTGGCTCCCGAGCGGGTGTCCGAGCCCAGGATGAGGATGTTGACCGCCTGACCCTCGTAGTTGTCGGTGGCCGGCTCGGCGCGCGTGGGCCGGTCGGAGCCGAGCAAGGCGTCGACGTCGAGGCGGTTGAGCTGCGAGATGAGGTCGTGGTAGGCGAATCCCGCGCTGGAGACGACGAAGAGCACGACGGCGAAGCATGTCAGCAGGACGTTCCTGGCGACATGGCGCGTGAGGTCCTTGGCGGAGTGCCGCGCGTGCTTGGTGGGGTAGGTGGGCACGATGAGGATCATATGGAACCGGTGGCCCTGCGTCCGTGTCGTGCCTCATGGTGGCGGCGGTGATTTACTCCCACCGCTGTGGGGTGTCTCACGCCGTTATATCGCTGTGATAATGCTGTGGGGCGACCCGCACCTCCCGCGCCGTCGGCCCGGGGTGGAGACGGGCCTGTCAGATGGCGCGGATGCCTCGGAGGCGCTCCGGTAGGCTCCGACGCATGAGGCACTCCACGCCAGAACCGGTTCGCGATGACTCGGGCCGCTCCGGACGCTCCGAGGACTCGGCCGGCACGACGCCCCGGCGCGACCCTGAGACGGTGAGGGTTGTCACAGTGGCGTACAACCCGGGTGAGGAGCTCGACCGCTTCCTCGCCTCGCTCGGCGAGGCGACCACCCGGCCCGTGACCACTGTCATCGCCGACAACGGCGAGGAGCACGCCGAGGTCGAGCGCCTCGCCGCCCGCCACGGAGCCCGCGTCGTCGGCGACGGCGTCAACCGCGGCTACGGCGGCGGTGCCAACCTGGCGGCCCAGGACCTCCAGGAGGACTGGCTCGTCGTGGCCAACCCGGACCTCGTCTGGCGTCCGGGCAGCCTCGACCTGCTCATCGACACCGGCCAGGACCACCCGCGCGCGGGCTGCCTGGGTCCCCGGCTGCTCAACCCCGACGGCACGATCTACCCGTCGGGACGGGCGCTGCCCTCCCTCGTCGGCGGGGCGGGGCACGCTGTGCTGGGGCGGGTCTGGCCCGCCAACCCCTTCACGAGCGCCTACCACGGCCGCGACGACGGCGGCGTGCGCGAGGTCGGTTGGCTGTCCGGGGCCTGCCTGCTCGTGCCCGCCGCGGTGTGGCGCGCCCTGGGCGGCTTCGACGACTCCTACTTCATGTTCTTCGAGGACGTCGACCTGGGGGCCAGGGTCAGCCGCGCCGGCTGGCTCAACCTCCAGGTCACCGAGGCCGAGGTCGTCCACGAGCAGGGCGCGAGCTGGAAGGCCCGCCCCGAGCGGATGATCCGCGCCCACCACGACTCGGCGCGCCGTTACATCAACCGCACCCACCCCGCCGCCTGGCAGGCACCGCTGCGCTGGTCGGTGGGGGCCGGGCTCCGGCTGCGCGAGGAGCTCGAGGTGCGCGCCTCACGACGCGGGTCCTGAGCCGCCGGGCTCAGGACCCGCGGGGCGGCTCGGGGGCGTCGTCCAGCGCGATGCGGCGCGCCAGGCGGGTGATCTTGCGCTCCTGGGCGGCCTGCCTGCGGAAGGAGGACAGGAGCTGGACGAGGAAGGCCGCGACGAGGGCGTACAGCAGAAGGTCGGCGCCGCGCCCCACCCCGACCCAGTGGGCCACCGTGGTCGTCAGGGAGGGCATCGCCACGGCGATGATGGCGAACAGGACGAAGGTCAGCGTCACCAGGCGCCTGCCGGCCTGGTGGCGCGCGCCCCCCGGGGAGCGCAGCATCATCCAGCCGACCGCGGCGATGACGGTGATGAGGACGGTCTGGATGACGATCTGAGAGCTCATAGCGCTTGCCCCTTCAGGAGAACAGCAGGTCGACGAGGATGTTGACCGAGTTCCACAAGGACTGGCCCTTGGCCTTGGAGTACTCGGTGTAGGCGATGCTCACCGGCATCTCGCGCCAGGGCAGGCCGGTGGCGCCGAGCTGGCGGACGATCTCCGAGGCGTGCGCCATCCGGTTCTGACGCAGCTCGAGGGCCCCGGCCGCGTCGCGGCGCAGGAGGCGCAGGCCGTTGTGCGCGTCGGTCAGCCGCATCCCGGTGGTTCGGGAGGCGACCACCGCGGCGGTCTTGAGCACGAGCCGCTTGAGCCAGCCCACGGGGGAGGGGCCCTCGAGGAACCGGGAGCCGAGCACGATCGCCAGGTCCTCCCGGCGCGCGGTGGCCACCATGGCCGCGGCGTCGGCCACCGAGTGCTGGCCGTCTGCGTCGAAGGTGACGAGGTAGGGGTCCTCGGTGCGCTCGAGCACGTAGGTGATGCCCGTCTGCAGCGCGGCGCCCTGGCCGAGGTTGATGGGGTGGCGCACGACGACGGCGCCCGCGGCGGCGGCCTCGGCGGCAGAGTCGTCGTCCGAGCCGTCGTCGACGGCGACGACGAGCGGGAAGACCCTCCTGGCCTCCTCGATGACGCCGCGCACGACCTGCGCCTCGTTGTAGAGGGGAACGACGAGCCAGGCGTCGGTCACCCGCTCCTCGCCAGGGGAAGGAGAACCGTCTGTGGTAGCCACGCGTGCATTCTCGCACGCGGTGCGGCTTAGGATGGGGCAAGGTGCGCGCTCGTGCGGCGCCCCTCCACCCCTCCGCCACGACGAAGGAGCACCGATGGAGCCAGCAGGACCGCCCCGTGTCGCGCCGAGCGCGGACGTCTCCGACCAAGCCGTCATCGGCGACGGCGGCTCGATCTGGCACCTGGCCCAGGTGCGCGAGCACGCCGTCCTGGGCCAGGGCTGCGTCGTGGGGCGCGGGGCCTACATCGGTGAGGGCGTGCGCATGGGACGCCACTGCAAGGTGCAGAACTACGCCCTGGTCTACGAGCCCGCCGTCCTGGGCGACGGCGTGTTCATCGGCCCGGCAGTCACCCTGACCAACGACCACTTCCCCCGGGCGGTCAACCCCGACGGGACCCTCAAGTCGGCCGAGGACTGGGAGCCGGTGGGGGTCACTATCGAGGAGGGCGCCTCGATCGGAGCGCGCGCGGTGTGCGTGGCCCCGGTGAGGATCGGCGCCTGGGCGACGGTGGCCGCGGGCGCCGTCGTGACCCGCGACGTCCCTGCCCATGCCCTGGTCGCGGGCGTCCCCGCCCGCCGCGTGGGCTGGGTGGGGCGCGCCGGCCACCCGCTCCAGCCGGCCGAGCCGTCCCCGCAGGGGGCCCCGCGGTGGACCTGCCCGGTCACCGGTACCGTCTACGAAGAGTCCGACAACACGATCCGAGAGGTCAGCCACTGATGTCACGCGAGTTCATCCCCGCAGCCAAGCCGATCATCGGTGCCGAGGAGCGCGCCGCCGTCGACGCCGTCATCGCCTCGGGCATGGTGGTCCAGGGTCCGCAGGTGGCGGCCTTCGAGGAGGAGTTCTCCGCGCAGGTCGTCCCCGGCGCGCTGAGCGTGGCCGTCAACTCCGGCACCTCCGCCCAGCACCTGGCCACGCTGGCCTCCCGGCTGCCCGAGGGCGCCGAGGTCATCGTGCCCTCCTTCACCTTCGCTGCCACCGGCAACTCGGTGGCCGCGGCCGGGGCGACCCCGGTCTTCGCCGACATCGACCCGGTCACCTTCACCCTCGACCCCGCCTCAGTCGAGGCGTCCGTCACCGAGCGGACCGCGGCCATCGAGGTCGTCCACCTCTACGGGCTGCCGGCCGATATGCCCGAGATCCTGGCGATCGCCGAGCGTCACGACCTGCTCGTCTTCGAGGACTGCGCCCAGGCGCACGGGGCCGCCATCGGCTCAACGCCCGTGGGCGCCTTCGGCGCCTGGGGCTCCTTCTCCTTCTACCCCACCAAGAACATGACCTCCCTTGAGGGGGGCATGGTCACCACCGCCGACCCCGAGCTGGCCCACCGGGTGCGCCTCCTGCGCAACCAGGGCATGGAGGCCCAGTACGCCAACGAGCTCGTCGGCTTCAACAACCGCATGACCGACGTGGCCGCCGCCGTCGGCCGTGTCCAGCTGACGCGCCTGGCCGCCTGGACCGAGCAGCGCCAGGCCAACGCGGCCGCCCTCGACGCCGGCCTGGGCCAGGTCCCCGGGGTCGTCACCCCCCACGTGCCCGAGGGCTACACCCACGTCTACCACCAGTACACGATCCGCCTCGAGGGGGCCACCGGCGCCGAGCGCGACGCGGTCCAGGCCGCACTGCGCGAGGAGTGGCAGGTCGGCTCCGGGGTCTACTACCCCATCCCCAACCACCGTCTGGAGTCCCTGGCCCCCTACGCCCCCGGCCTGGAGCTGCCCGGCACGGAGCAGGCCGCCCGGGAGTGCCTGTCCCTGCCCGTCCACCCCTCGCTGAGCCCGGCCGACCTCGACCGCGTCGTCGAGGCCGTGGCCGCCACCGTCAAGGCGGGTGCCTGAGATGAGCGGGAATCTGCGCGTCGGCCTCATCGGCCTGGGCTCGATGGGCCGTCACCACGCCCGTGTCATCCGCGCCACCGAGGGCTTCGAGCTCGTCGCCGTGGCCGATCCCGGCGGCGACCGCTTCGGGGTCGCCGGCGACCTGCCGGTCCTCGGGGACGTCCACGCCCTCATCGAGGCCGGTATCGACGCCGCGATGGTGGCCGTGCCCACCGTCTACCACGAGGACGTCGCCCTGGCCCTGGCCGAGGCCGGGGTGCCGACGATGGTTGAGAAGCCCATCGCCGACTCCGCCGCGGCCGGCCGCCGCGTCGCCGGCGCCTTCGCCGAGCGCGGCCTGGTGGGCGCGGTCGGCTACGTCGAGCGCTGCAACCCCGCCCTGCGGGCGCTGCGTGAACGCCTCGACGCCGGCGAGCTCGGGCAGGTCTACCAGGTCCTCACCCGTCGTCAGGGCCCCTTCCCGGCGCGCATCAGCGACGTCGGGGTGGTCAAGGACCTGGCGACCCACGACATCGACCTGACCGCCTGGGTTGCCGGCTCGCCCTACCGCTCGATCAGCGCCCAGGTGACGCACCGCTCGGGCAGGGACAACGAGGACATGGTCGTGGCCACCGGCCTCCTGGCCAACGGCGTCATCGTCAACCACACCGTCAACTGGCTCACCCCCTTCAAGGAGCGGGTCACCATCGTCACCGGTGAGAAGGGGGCCTTCGTCGCCGACACCCTGACCGGCGACCTGACCTTCCACGCCAACGGCACGGTGGCCTCCACCTGGGACCAGATCGCCAACTTCCGGGGGGTCTCGGAGGGCGACGTCGTCCGCTACGCCATCCCCAAGCGCGAGCCCCTGGCCCTGGAGCAGGAGAACTTCCGCGACGCCCTGCGCGGCGACGCCTCACGGATCGTCACAATGGCCGAGGGGGTGGCCACGCTCGAGGTCATCGACGCCATCCTGGCCTCGGCCGCCGACGGGCAGACGGTCACGCTGTGAAGCGCCGGGCGGTTCTGGCGCCCGCGGGGGGCCTCGTGCGCGGCGCCGCCGGGCGTCGCGCCGGGGCCGGGCTGGGAGCCATCGCGGTGGGTGCCGCCGTCGTGGGCGCCGCGGTCGCGATCCACCGGGGGCACGGCCGGACGGGGCGCGGCATCGTCATCGCCTCGCGTCTGTACGCCCCCGAGCCGGCTGCGGCGGCACTGCGCCTGCGCTCCCTGGCCCGCTCGCTGGCGCGGCGCGGGGAGCCGGTGACGGTGCTGACCTCGGTGCCGCCGGGGGACCAGGCGCCGACCGACCCCGGGGTGGCGGTCCGCTCGGCCCCCGCCCTGCGCGACGACAACGGCTACATCCGCGGCTACGCCGCCTACCTCAGCTTCGACCTGCCGCTGGCGGCCCGTCTCCTGGCGGCGCCCCGTCCCCGTCTTGTCGTCGCCGAGCCGCCGCCGACCACCGGCGCGGTCGTGCGAGCCGTGTGCGTCCTGCGCGGCCTGCCCTACGCCTACTACGCCGCCGACGTGTGGTCCGACGCCGCGGGCTCGACGGGGGCGCCCGGCTGGGTCGTCGGCGCGCTGCGCGTCGTGGAGTCGGCGGTGGTGGGCGGCGCGCTGCGCGTGCTCGCCGTCAGCCAGGGGGTGGGGGAGCGGGTCACCGAGCTGGGGGCGCACCGGGTGACGGTGGTGCCCAACGGCATCGACACCGAGACCTTCACGAGCACCGGTCCGCTCGCCCCCGCCGCCCCCCGGGCCCCGTACTTCCTCTACGCCGGGACCGCTTCGGAGTGGCAGGGGGCCGGCGTCTTCATCGAGGCGCTGCGCCTGGTCCACGCCGAGCGCCCCGACGTCGAGCTCGTCTACCTCGGCCAGGGCAGCGACTGGGAGCACCTGCGTGAGCTGGCCGGGGACGACCCGCGGATCACGCTGCATGGCACCGTGCCCGCCGAGCAGGCCGCCGCCTGGCAGCGGGGCGCCGTGGGATCGGTGGTCTCCATCCGCCCCGGGCTGGGCTACGACTTCGCCTACCCCACCAAGATCTTCGCCGCCCTGGCCTGCGGGACGCCCGTGGTCTACGCCGGTCCCGGCCCCGCCCGGGCTGACATCCCGGCCGCCGGTCTGGGGCGGGCCTGCGACCTCGATGCCGCCGAGGTGGCCGACGCGATGCGGGCCGTCCTGGCCGATCACGAGGCGGCCCGGGCCGCGGGGCCCGCGGCGCTGGGAGCCGCGCGGGACAGGCTGCGGGCCTGGGTCCTGGCCGAGCGCTCCATGGGGGCCGCCACCGACCGTGCGGCCGGCGTGCTCCTGGAGGACCTGGGCTGAGGGGCTCGTTCGGCCGCGTTGCTACCGTGACCGTGGCCCGACGGCGGCCCGCGACGGTGCGCCGAGGTCAGTTGCGGGCGTGCTCGGCCAGGACCCGGGCGACGCGTTCGGCGGCGTGGCCGTCGCCGTAGGGATGCGCTAGAGCCTCCGGGGGCTCGGCGGGACGGGGGCGTGAGGCCGCGGCCACAAGATCGGGGCCGGGCTCGACGAGCACGTTCCAGCCCAGCTCGACGGTCTCGACCCACTCGGTCTGCGGGCGCACCGTCGTGCACGGGACTCGCAGGAGGAAGGCCTCCTTCTGCAGCCCGCCGGAGTCGGTGACCACGCCCCGTGCTCCCAGCGCCGCCGCGATAAGCCCCGGGTAGGGCAGGGGCGGGTGGACACGCAGCGAGCCGCGGTCGCTCAGGGCGATCCCGTGCTCGGAGCACTTCGAGACAAGACGGGGGTGGGCCAGGAGCACGACCGGGTGGTCGACCTCGGCCAGGGAGTCGAGCACCTCGACCAGGCGGTCGGCGTCGTCGGTGTTCTCAGCGCGGTGGATGGTGGCCAGGGAGTAGGCGCCAGGCCCCAGCCCGAGGTCGGCGGTCACCGGTGAGGGGCTGCCGGCCACCGAGTCGCGCGCCGAGAGCAGCACATCGGTCATCACGTCGCCGACCACCACGGTGCGTTCTGACAGCCCCTCGTCGGCCAGGTGAGCCGCGGCCACGGCGGTGGGGGCGAGCAGGAGGTCGGCGGCATGGTCGGTCAGGACCCGGTTGATCTCCTCGGGCATCGCACGGTTGAACGAGCGCAGGCCCGCCTCGAGGTGGGCCACCGGCACGTGTAGCTTGACCGCGGAGACGGCGCCGGCCAGCGTCGAGTTGGTGTCCCCGTAGACGAGCACCCAGTCTGCCTGCTGCTGGGTGAGAACCTCGTCCATCGCGGCGAGCATCGCCCCGGTCTGGACCCCGTGGCTGCCCGAGCCCACACCCATGTGGACCTGGGGGGCGGCGATGCCCAGGTCGGCGAAGAAGACCTCCGAGAGCATCGGGTCGTAGTGCTGGCCGGTGTGGACGATGACGTGCTCGACACCGGCGGCCCGCAGGGCCGCGTCGACAGGGGCCAGCTTGACGAACTGCGGACGGGCGCCGACGACGGACAGAACACGCATGCCCGCAGCCTACCGAGATCGGGACATATGACACCTCGAGATCGGGACAAAGGGTACAACCGGGTGGGAGGCGCCCAGCGCCTCCCACCCGGTTGTACCGACAGAGCTCAGTGAGGACCAGCCCGCGGGTGCCGCGGGTGCGGCGGTGGCGCGCTTGCGGCGGCGCACGGCTGACACGATCCCGGTCGTGCCCAGGCCTACAGCACCGACGGGGAGCCACGCCAGACAGCGGACGTGGCAGAGCTGACCGACCTGCTCGATCTGGACGGGTGGCCGGCCGGGATGAGAGTGATCGCGCGCCGAGAAGGACCGCACCCCGGCGCCCAGCTCAGGTTCGACGACGTCGATGGCTACCGGCTGACCGCCTTCGCGAGCAGCACCAGGACTGGCCAGCTGGTCGACCTAGAGGTGCGCCACCGTCAGCACGCCAGGTGCCAGGGGACCGTATCCGGTGCGCCAAGGACACCGGACTGAGCGCCTTGCCCCTCCAAGGCTTCGACCCCAACCGTATCTGGTGCCTGGTGGTGGCCCTGGCCTGTGACAACCTGGCCTGGGCGCAGATGCTCGCGCTGCACGGGCGCCCCGCCCGCAGGTGGGAGCCCACAACCGTGCGTCACCGCTTGCTGACCGTCGCGGCCGTGATCGTCCGCCACGCCCGCCGGACCGCCATCCGCTACAAGGCCTGCCAGCCCTTCGCCGGCCTCCTGACCCATGCGATCAGCAACCTGCGGGCACTGCCGGCCCCATAGCAGCAGCAGGCCCCACCCACCCACGAGCCACAGGGAAGGAACCCACCGGCAAGGACAGCCCGGCCACCGCGACGACACGCGGCAACCCGCCACACCCACGTGCCACAATCAGCCCCATCCCAACAAGGCCGAACCCCCACAAGCCAACCCAACCCACCCACGAAACATCAAGGCTAAGGTCTGACTGCGGTGTCGCGCATGCGGCGGTGCGCGACCACCGAGCTCGGGTGCGTGCACCGATATACTCGCCGGGTGAGTCTGCTGCTGCGCACCGTGCGATCCCTGCTGCGGGTGCTGCCCGACGGCAGCTCGCGGTTCATCCTGACCTTCGCCGGCCTCTTCTCCGCACTGTCGCTGCTCGACGTCGCCGCGCTGGGCCTGCTGGCCCTGCTCATGACCCCGCTGATGACAGGCGCCTCGATCACCGTGCCCGTGCTGGGCGCCAGGATCGACGCCGGAGGGGGGATGACGGCGCTGCTGGCCGTCGTGTGCCTGCTCATCATCTCCAAGGACCTCCTGGCGATCTTCATCCAGCGGGTCTCGACCCGCCGTTTCGCCGACTTCGAGCAGAACCTGGGCGCCCAGCTCCTCGACTCCTTTTTCTACGCCCCCTGGTCCGAGCGCCTGCGCCGACACTCCACCGACCTCGTGCGCTCCACCGACGTCGGCGTTGCCTCGACGGTCTCGGGCGTCCTCATCCCCTTCACCCAGCTCGCCGGGGAGGTGTGCACCTTCATCGCGGTCATGGCGGTCCTCATCGTCGCCCGGCCCGTCATGGCCGTCGTGACGGTCCTGTACTTCGTCCTGGTCGCCGCCGTCATGTACCTGTGGGTCCTGCGCCGCGCCGTGGCGGCCGGGCGGGACAACCGCACCTACTCGGTCAAGGCGGTGCGTCTGGTCTCCGAGATGGTCCACTCCCTCAAGGAGATCACCCTGAGGGACAAGGCCGGCGAGCTCGAGGCCGTCGTCCTGGCCGAGCGGCGCCGCGCCTCAGTGGCTCGCGCCGACCAGTCCTTCCTGGGGGCGGTGCCCCGGTACATGCTCGAGATCGCGCTGGTCGGCGGGCTCGTCCTGGCTGGGGGGATCGGCTACGCCCAGGGCGGGATGAACGAGGCGCTGTCCTCCCTGGCGCTGTTCGGCGTGTGCGGGTTCCGGGTCGTGCCCTCGATCACCCGCTTCCAGACGATCATGGGGCAGACCGGCGCCAACATCCCCCACGCCGAGCGGGTCCTGGCCGAGATCGAGGACGGCCGCGTCAACCGCGCCCAGCACGCCGAGGTCGCCGCCGGCGCGCACCTGCCCGACGACGCCTGCGCCCTGGTCCTCGACGAGGTCAGTTTCACCTACCCCGGCGCCGAGCGCCCCGCCGTCGACTCGGTGAGCCTGGCCGTGCCGTTCGGCACCTCGCTGGCCCTCGTCGGGGCCTCCGGCTCGGGCAAGTCGACCCTGGTCGACCTCATCCTCGGTCTGCTCGAGCCCACTGGCGGCCAGCTGCGCATCGACGACACCGACCTGCGCCAGGTGCTGCGGTCATGGCGCTCCCGGGTGGGCTACGTGCCCCAGGAGGTCTCGCTGTTCGACTCGACGGTCGCCCACAACGTCGCCCTGTCGTGGGACACGAGCACGATCGACGTCGAGCGGGTGCGCCGCGCCCTGCGCCGCGCCCAGCTGCTCGACATCATCGAGGAGCGCCCCGAGGGCATCTGGGAGCCAGTGGGGGAGTCCGGCATGAAGCTCTCCGGCGGGCAGCGCCAGCGCCTGGGCATCGCCCGCGCCCTGTACGCCGAGCCCCTCGTGCTCATCATGGACGAGGCGACCTCGGCGCTCGACACGGCCACCGAGGCGGCCGTCACCCGGGCGGTCAGCGAGCTGAGCGGCGAGGTCACGGTCATCGTCGTGGCCCACCGCCTGGCCACGATCCGCCACTCCGACCAAGTGTGCTTCATGCGCGAGGCTCGTCTGGAGGCGTCCGGCACCTTCGACGAAGTCGTCGCCGCCGCCCCCGACTTCGCCCAGCAGGCGGCGCTGGCGGGGCTCCTGGACGGCGCCGAGCCCGTCCACCCCACTGAGGAGGGCTCATGACGACACCGACCCTTCCGCGCTCCCGGGGCCGCGGGCCCCGCGTGGCCATGCTCGTCTACAACGACGCGCACAACGACACGCGCGTCCTTAAGGAGGCGGCCTCCCTGCGGTCGGCCGGTGCGACGGTGCGCATCTTCGCGGTGGCGCGCCCCCGCGCCGGCTACGGGCCGGGCGTGGAGGAGATCGACGAGGGCCTCGACATCGCCCGCCTCCGCGAGTTCAGCCTGGCCGGGGTGGCCGCACCGCTGCGACGGGGCGGGCCCAGCCCCCTGCCCTCCTCCGCCCAGGACGCGCACGAGCCCCAGGACCACGGGCCCCAGGACGGAGCGCCTGACCACGCCTCCCAGGCGGACCCGACCCCCGACACGTCCCCCGACCAGCACCCCGTCCCGCCCGAGGAGCCCGCCCGGGGGCCGGCGCCCCAGCGGCGCCTTGCCGCCGCCGGGGCGGTGCTGGGCCGGGTCGGCGCCGACGTGGCCATGCGCGCCTACAGGACGGTGTCGCTGTCCGCCTACTGGCTGCGGGCCGCCCGCGCCGTCCTGGCCTGGCGCCCCGACGTCGTCCACGCCAACGACGCCAACACCCTGGCCCCGGCGCTGTGGGTCGTCGACCGCTGCGGCGCCCGGCTCGTCTACGACTCCCACGAGCTGTGGCGCCACCGCAACGTGCGCCCCGACCGCCCGGTGGCCCCCCGCGTCGAGGCGGCCATCGAGACCCGCGGCATCGAGCGGGCCGACGCCGTCGTGACCGTCTCGCCCTCGATCGTCGAGTGGCTCGATGAGCACTACCATCTGTCGGCGCCACCGGTGCTCGTGCGCAACATCCCGGTCGCCGGCCCGCCCCCTGACCCCGCCCGCGGACGCCTGCGCGCGCTGGCCGGCCTGGCGCCCGAGGCCCGCGTCATCGCCTACGGCGGGCGCCTGACGACCTCGCGCGGTCTGGAGGAGACCATCGCCGCCCTGGCCGAGCTGCCCGACGACGTCCACCTCGTCATGCTCGGCTACGGCGAGCCGGACTACCTGGCCGCCCTGGAGGAGGCGGCCCGGCGCGCGGGGGTTGCCGACCGGGTCCACCGGGTGGGGCCCGTGGCCCCCCACGAGGTGGCCGAGTCGCTGGCCGACGCCGACCTGTCGGTGGTTCATGTCCGCCCCACCTGCCTGTCCTACCGTTTCGCCCTGCCCAACAAGCTCTTCGAGTCCATCCGTGCGGGCCTGCCCGTGGCCGCGGCCGACCTGCCCGACATCCGGGCCGTCGTCGAGGGACTGGGGGTCGGGGAGGTCTTCGACGGTGAGGACCCCGGCGCGCTGGCCGCGACCATCTCGACGATCCTGGACGACCCCGGGCGCTACCGGGCCGCCGCCCGCGCGGCAGCCCCGTCGCTGACCTGGGAGAACGAGGCCGAGGCGCTGCTCGGCGCCTACCGTCAGGCCCTCATGGGAGGACGCGCATGACAGCGAGTACCAGCCCCGGTACCAGCACCGGCCCCGCCGCGCCGGACCGTGCCCCCGGGACCGGCCGCCGCCCGCGGCTGCTCATCATCTCCTTGTCGCCGATCACCTCCGACGCCCGGGTCCTCAAGCAGGTGCGCCTGTTCACCCCCACCCACGAGGTGACCACCTGCGGCTACGGGGAGGCGCCTGCGGGCGTGGCCCGCCACGTGCGTATCCCCGACGGGCTCGTGTCCTGGCGCCTGGACCGCTCGGCCCTCATCGCCCGACGCTTCGAGCAGGCACAGGCCGGCCAGGAGGTCGTCGCATGGTGCCGCCGCCACCTCGTACCCGGCTCGTGGGACGTCGTCCTGGCCGACGACGCCGAGACCGTCCCCCTGGCCCTGTGGCTGCGGCCGCCCGGCGGCGTCCACGCCGACCTCCACGAGTACGCCCCCCGGCAGAAGGAGGGGGTCGCCCGCTGGAGGCTCTTCGTGGCTCCCTACGTGCGCTGGCTGTGCCGTACCTACGTCACCCGCGCCGACTCGGTGACCACCGTGGCCCGCGGCCTGGCCGATGCCTACGCCCGCGAGTACGGGCTGGCCGCGGAGGTCGTCACGAACGCCACTCCCTACCGCGCCGCGGAGCCCACCCCCGTCCAGACCGGTGCGGGCCGCCCGCTGCGCCTGGTCCACTCCGGGGCGGCCCTGCCCGACCGCCACCTCGAGATCATGGTCGAGGCCATGGGGCTGACGAACCGGGAGGCCACCCTCGACCTCTACCTCACCCGCAACGACCCGGCCGTCATCGAGGCCTTGCGCGAGCAGGCGGCCGGCCTGGCTCCCGGCCGGGTGCGCGTCATGGACCCCGTCCCCTACGCCGAGCTCGTCGAGACCCTGGCCCGTTACGACGTCGGGGTCTTCTCCATCCCCCCGGTGTCCTTCAACTACCGCCACACCCTGCCCAACAAGCTCTTCGACTTCGTCCAGGCCCGGCTGGCGGTCGTCGTCTCACCGAGCCCCGAGATGGCCCGCGTCGTCACCGAGCACCACCTGGGCGCCGTCACCGAGGACTTCACCGCCGCCTCCCTGGCCCGCACGATCGACGCTCTGAGTGACGCGGATGTGGCCGCAGGCAAGGCCGCCTCCCACCGGGCGGCGCGACCGCTGAGCGCCGAGGAGCAGGTCGGCCCCTGGTGGCGGGCGGTGCGCGCCCTGGACGAGCGGGCTGCGGCCCTCGACCCTGCCCTGCGCCTGCCCACCACCGCACAGGGGCCAGACACCGATGAGGAGGGCGCCTCATGAGGATCACCGCCGTCACCACCTGGTACCCCACGAGGAGGGCCCCGGCCCGGGGCAGCTTCGTCGTGCGCGACCTGGCGGCCATCGCCACGGTCCACGAGGTGCGGGTCGTCCACCTCGTCCCACCGGGGGACGACGACGGCACGCGGAGGCTGCGGCACGAGGGCGTCGAGGTGCTGCGCATCCCCATGCGCCCGGCCGACCCCCGGTCGGTGGCGCGCGCTGCCCGGGCCCTGGGCCCGGCGCTCCGTGGTGCCCAGCTCGTCCACTCCATGGCCTTCTCCTCCCTGGAGCCCTTGGCCCTGCGCCGGCCCGAGGCCCCTTGGGTCCACACCGAGCACTGGTCGGCCCTGACCACCCCCGGGACCCTGCCGAGGGCGGCCCGCCTCGCCCTGCCGGCCATCTCCCGCCTGCTGGCCCTGCCCGACGTGGCCACCGCCGTGTGCGAGTTCCTGGCCGCCCCGGTGCGTGCCGTGCGCGGACGGCGCCCCACCGAGGTGGTGCCCTGCATCGTCGAGCCCTACGAGCCCGCGGAGCGCCGCGACCGGGCCGACGGCGCCCTGCGGATGGTCGGGGTCGGCGGCCTCATCGAGCGCAAGGACCCGATGCTCGCCCTCGACACCGTGGCGGCGCTCGTGTCGCGCGGCGTCGACGCCCACCTGACCTGGGTGGGGGAGGGTCCGCTGCGCGAGCAGGTCGAGGCCCGTGCGGCCGCCCCCGACCTGGCCGGGCGCATCACCCTGACCGGCTCCCTGGACACCGCCGGGGTCCGAAACGCCCTGGCCGGGGCCGACCTCTTCCTGGGGCCGACCCGCGCCGACAACTTCTTCGTCTCCGCCGCCGAGGCCGTCATCGCAGGCCGGCCCTGCGTCGTGGGCTCCACCGGCGGCCAGGGCGAGTACCTCACCGAGCGCAGCGGCCGCCTCGTCGACTCCCGGGCCCCCGAGGACTGGGCGCAGGCGGTGGTCGAGCTCGACACCGCCACCCGGGCCGCCAGCGCCCGCTCCATCGCCGCGACGATCGGCGACGCCTTCTCCACACCGGTGGTCGCCGCTGGCTACAACCGCGCCTACCGCGAGGCCCTCGCCCCACGCACCGGCCCCTGGGCGCCGGACCGGGAGCCCGGGGTCGCAGGGGACCCGGCCGACGGCGGCGCCGAGCCCGCCGCCGGGACCGGCACCGAGGGGAGGGCGCGGCCGTGAGCGCGCTGCCGCCGCAGGCCACGGCCCCGCAGGACCGCCCGGCCGGGCCGTCGACCACCGCGCGCACCGACCTGGGCCGCCCGGAGCCCGGTGGCGCCGTGGTCGACGTCGTCATCGCCTGCCACAACCCCGCCCGTCCCGTGGGCCGCGCCGTCGCCTCCGTGCTCGAGGGCAACCCGCAGGCCTGCGTGACGGTCGTGTGCCACAACCGCCGCGCCGAGGAGATTGCGCAGGTCATCGACCCCGTCCACCGCGGCCGCGTGCGCTACCTCGAGCACCGCGACCCCCGCCCCTCGGCCTCGGGTCCTTTCAACGCGGGCATCCGGGCGGCCCGCACACCGTGGGTGTCGATCATGGGCTCCGACGACTCCCTGGCTCCCGGCGCGGTCGCCTCCTGGCTGCGCCTGGCCCGCGCCACCGGGGCCGAGTTCATCGTCCCCCGCCTGGCCCTGGGCACCCCTCGCACGATCGTGCCGACCCCCGCCGCGCGCCCCACCCGCCTGCTCGGGCCCACCCTGGCCGGTCTGGGTCCACGTCGCAGCGCGGTGCCCCGGCCGCTGGTCCTGCGTCTGGCGCTCATCGGCCGCGGCCTGTCCACCGCCTCCCTGGTCGCCGACCGCCTGTCCTACCGCTCGGCGCCCCTGGGCCTCATGAGCGTGGCGATGCTGGCCCGTGAGGACCTGTGGCTCGTCGAGGGGGCCACCGTGGGCGGCGACGTCGCCATGGTCACCCGCATGTTCGCCACCGTCCCCACCGCCTATGACGCCCGCGGCCCGGTCTACCTTATCGGGGAGGACGCCTCGGACCGGGTCACCTACGTCGTGCGGCCGATCGCCGAGCAGCTCGGCTTCCTCGACGAGCTGCTCGACCAGGACTGGGCCCGTGCCCTGGACCTGCGCTCACGGCGCGCCGTGGCCGCCAAGATGGCTCGCATCCACCTGTTCGGCGCCGTCCACTACCGGCCCGATGCCTCGACCTGGACCCCGCAGGAGCGTGCCGACCTGGCGGCGTGCGCCGCCCACCTCGAGGCCTTCGCCCCCGGTTACGCCACGGTGCTGTCGGTGGCCGAGACCGCGCTGCTGCGGGCCTGCCTCGACCCGCAGGTGCCGGCGAGCGAGCTGATCTCCCGCAGTGCCGCCCGGCGCCGCCACGGCCGGCCCTCCACGCTGCTGACCGGCAGCCCGCTGACTATCCTGTCCCGTGAGGCTCCCCTGCGCCTCATGGGGGCCTCGGTGCTCACCAAGATGGTGCCCGCCGACAGCCGATCCTGAACCACGGGAGGAAACATGCCTCGTTCGGCCACGGGAGTCATCGGTCTGCTCGCCCGGGCGGCCTCGTCGCCCACCGGGGAGAGGGCGCTGGTCGCCCTGACCCTCAGCCGCCTGACCCTGGCCCGCCGACGCGGCCGCGCCCTGGACGCCGCCCTTGAGGCCTCCCGTCGTGCCCGGTTCCTGTCCGACCGCGGCTCGACCGGCCGCGCCCACGGCCTGCTATCCGCCGCGGCCGCCCGGCTGACCGGGCCCGAGCAGGCGGTCCTGGCCGTCGAGGACGCCGCCGTCTCCCTGGACGCGGCCGAGGAGCCCCGCCGCTGGGGCCCCGCCCTCGAGGCCACCCTGGCGCTGGCGGACGCCTCCTGGCTGGCCGGCCAGGACCGCAGGACCGAGGAGCTCCTCGACGCCGTCCTGCGCCTGCTGTTCCACCCCGAGCTGCACTTCTCATCGTCCCCCTCGGCACTGGCGGAGGACCCCGTCGACCACCTCGGGGCGCTGCACGCCTCCCACGCCTGGGCTGCGCTCACCTCCCCCCACCGCGCCCCCGAGGGCGGTGGGTCGGCATCCGCTGAGGCTGCCGGGCCGGCCGAGTCGGCTGATCCCGGCGAGGACCGGCAAGACCCGCAGACGGGTGCGGACCGTCCCCGCAGGGTGCTGTTCGTCTCGATGACCAACTGGAACTTCGTGCGCGACATCGTCGCGGACTACCGCGCCGACCCCCGCTACGAGGTGCGCACCCTCGACCCGGGGGCCCCCGGGGTCCTGCCGACCCGCCCCTCCCGCCAGGGCCTGCTGGCCCAGCGGTTGCGCACCGCACGCGCCGGCGCACCTCCCCAGGTGCCCGAGCCCGTCGCGCAGGACCTGGCCTGGGCCGAGACCATCTTCGTGGAGTGGGGAGCCGCCGCCGCGGTGTGGGTGAGCCTCGTGCGCCCCTACCTGGCGCCGCGGGCGCGCCTCATCGTGCGCGTGCACTCCTTCGAGGCCTCCACGCCCTGGCCTCAGCTCGTCGACTGGTCGGCCGTCGACGTCCTGCTCACCGTCTCCCCGGCGATCAGCGCGCTCCTCGAGGAGAGCCTCGACCTGCCCCGGAGGCTGGAGCGGGTCACCCTGCCCAACCGCGCCGTGCTCACCGACTACCACCTGCCCAAGACCGACCGGGCACCCAGGACCATCGCCATGGTCGGGTGGGGCTCGGTGCGCAAGGACCCGGGCTGGACCCTCGACGTGCTCGACCTGCTGCGCCAGGACGACCCCTCGTGGCGGCTGCTGCTCATCGGGCCGGACTTCCCCGAGGCGACCGGGCTGACCGCCTCCCAGGCCCGCACCGCCGCCGAGGTCCACGCCCGCATCGAGCGGCTCGGGCAGGCCGTGACCATCACCGGCCAGACCGACGTCGTCGCCGAGCACCTGCGTGACGCGGCCGTCATCGTGTCCTCCTCCCGCCGGGAGGGGACCCACGAGGGCTTCATCCAGGGCGTCGCCTCCGGCGCCCTGCCCGTGTGCCGTGACTGGCCCGATGTCGCCGCCTGGGGCGGGCCCGGGGCGCTGTTCCCCACCGAGTGGGTGGTGCGCACCCCCGCAGAGGCGGTCGAGCGGATCCGTGTCCTGGCCGACGACCACGGCTACCGCGAGGCCCAGGCCCGCCTCGTGCTGGACCGCTGGGACTGGTCGGTCGTGCGCGGCTCCTACGACGCCCTGCTCGAGGGCCCGCGGGCCGAGGACTGAGCCCGTCCCAGACACGCCGGGGCGAGGCGGTACGCTGGAGCCCACCGGACACCGCTCACGAAGGAGCTCGTATGCGCATCGCCGTCGTCGCCTTGGGCAAGATCGGCCTGCCCCTGGCCGTCCAGTACGCCGAGAAGGGCCACGAGGTCGTCGGGGTGGACATCAACCCCGCCACCGTCGAGGCAGTCAACGCCGGGACCGAGCCCTTCCCCGGGGAGGCGCACCTGGCCGACAAGCTGGCGGCCCTCAGCCCGGCGACCGGCACGGGCGCCCTGCGTGCCACGACCGACTACGCCGAGGCGGTCCCCGGTGCCGACGCCGTCGTCCTGGTCGTCCCGCTTTTCGTCGACGACGCCACGTGGGAGCCCGACTTCACGTGGATGGACGCCGCGACCGCCTCCCTTGCCGAGCATCTGACGGAGGGCACGCTCGTGTCCTACGAGACCACCCTGCCCGTGGGCACGACCCGCAACCGCTGGAAGCCCATGATCGAGCGGATCTCCGGCCTGGCCGAGGGCACCGGCTTCCACCTCGTCTTCAGCCCCGAGCGCGTCCTGACCGGCAGGGTCTTCGCCGACCTGCGCCGCTACCCCAAGCTCGTCGGCGGCCTCAACGAGGCAGGCACGCGGGCGGGCATCGCCTTCTACGAGCAGGTCCTCGACTTCGACCCCCGCCCCGACCTTCCCCGCCCCAACGGCGTGTGGGACATGGGCACCGCCGAGGCCGCCGAGATGGCCAAGCTCGCCGAGACCACCTACCGTGACGTCAACATCGGTCTGGCCAACCAGTTCGCCGTCTACGCCGACAAGGCCGGCTTCGACATCGAGAAGGTGATCGAGGCCTGCAACTCCCAGCCCTACTCCCACATCCACCGCCCCGGCATCGCGGTGGGCGGCCACTGCATCCCGGTCTACCCGCGCCTGTACCTGTCGACCGACCCCGACGCCTCGGTGGTGCGCACGGCCCGGAGCTTCAACGCCACGATGCCCGACTACGTCGTCGCCCGCGCGGAGCAGATTATGGGGGACTTGACGGGCCTGCGGGTCGCGGTGCTCGGGGCCTCCTACCGGGGCGGGGTCAAGGAGACCGCCTTCTCCGGGGTGTTCCCCACCGTCACCGCCCTGCGCGCCAAGGGCGCGGAGGTCCTCGTCCAGGACCCCATGTACACCGACGCGGAGATCACCGCCTTCGGGTGGACGCCCTACCACCTCGGTGAGCAGGTCGACGTGGCGGTCGTCCAGGCCGACCACGCCGAGTACGCGGCCCTGACACCGGCCGACCTGCCCGGCATCCGGCTGCTGCTCGACGGGCGCCGTGCCACCGACCCCGCCCTGTGGGTCGGCACACCCCGTCTGACCATCGGCGGGGGCGAGTGACCCCAGCGGTGGCCCTCACGGCAGCGCTGGTCCTCCTCTCCATCCTTCTCGTCCCCGGCTACGTGCTGCTCAGAGGCCTGGGAGTCCTGCGCCTCCAGGCCCTGGCGGGCGCACCCGCCATCGCCGCCCTCGAGATGGGCGGGCTGGCGATCGTCTACCACTGGACGGGCCTGGCATGGACCCGCACGACGGTCCTGGCGGGCCTGGCCCTGCTCACCCTCGCCGCCCTCCCGCTGCGCCGCCTGACCATGCGGGGCCGGCAGACCGGCCCCCAGCCGCGGCCCTGGCCGCCGCTGCTCATCGCACTGGGCCTGGCCGCACTCGTCTCCGGCACGGCGTGGATGGTGGGGGCGCGGGACATCGATGCCGCCATGCAGGCCTCCGACGGCGTGTGGCACCTCAACGCCGCCGCCTACGTGCGCACCCTGCTCGACGCCTACCCGGTGGGGGCCCTGGCCCCCATGTACTGGGGCGAGATCCACTACTACCCGGTCTCCTGGCACTCGCTCGTCGCGATCCTGCCCGCGACCGTGCCCACGAGCGCCAACCTCGTCGCCCTGGTCGGCCTGGCACTCGTGTGGCCCCTGGGCTGCGCCTCCCTCCTGGCCGCGCTGTTCCCCGTGGGCAGGCGCACCGTGCTCGACGGCCTGCCGGTGCTTGCGGGGACCCTGGCGGCCACCGCGGCCACCGCCCCCTTCGTCATGATGACGACCCTGTGGCCCTACGGCTGGTCGGTGTGCCTGCTGCCCGGTGTCCTGGCCCTCATCGTCACGGCTCGCCGGGTGCCCGCCCTCTACCTGCGCCGGGGATCGCAGTCCCCCCGGGGCGGCGCGCTGGCCGCCGCCCTGGCGGCCATGGGACTGGTCTATGTCCATGGCGCGGCGGCCTTCAACCTGGCCGTCCTGGGCGCACCGGTCCTCCTCGTGGCCTCGCTGGAGGCCCTGCGGGGCTGGTGGAACCGCACCCCCCACTCCCGTCTCATGGTGCTGGCGGCGGGCGCGGTCGTCATCCTGCTCGTGGTCGTCGGGGCCCGCGTCTTCTGGGACCAGCTGTCGATGCTCCTGTCCTACAGCCGCTCGCGCGCCCTGGTCTCCACCGTCTTCGTCGAGGCGCTGCGCGACGACGTCATGATCTACCGCATCCCCGACGCAGGTGTCGGCTCGGCGCTCCTGACGATCATGGCGATGGCCGGTGTCGTCGTGTCGGTGCGCCGAGAGATCCACCGCTGGGCCGTGCTGGCCGCCGCCCTGGCGATGTTCCTGCTCGTGGCCTCGGTGTGGAGCGCCAGCCCCCTGCACATCCTGGCCACGCCCTGGTACGTGCAGAAGTCCCGCATCCTGCCGCTGCTCGAGATCCCGGTGCTCGTCCTGGCCGCCACCGCCCTGCGCGAGGCGATCATTCAGCTCCGCGCCCAGCGCGAGCGCACCGGGGCGAGCGGTGATCGCCGGTGGCGGCGGCCGGTCGCCGGCGCGCTGGCAGTGGTCGCGGGCGTCGTGCCGGTGGCCACCGCCGCCGTGCGGGCCCCGCTCCACGAACGGGTCGTGGCCTACGCCTACCAGCCCGAGGTGAGCGTGTGGCCGGTCATGCTCGCCCCCGGCGAGCGGGAGTTCCTGGAGTCCTCCGCCGAGCTCCTGCCCGAGGGGGCCATCATCCTGTCCGAGCCGACCAACGGCTCGGCCTACTACTGGTCCCTGACCGGCACGGAGGTCGTGTTCCCCAGCCTGAGGCGCAACTCCGAGCGCGACCGCCTCTACGTCTCGGAGCATGCCACGGAGATCCGCACCGACCCCGAGGTCTGCGCCGCGTTGGGGAGGCTGGGCGCGCACTACCTCTACCTCGACGCCGACCGCTCCGAGGGGCGCGTTCCCGCGGGCGGGGAGCGCGCCCGCTGGCGCAACTCCCTCAAGAACTTCCCCATCGGCGCGCTGCGGCTTGTGGCCACCGACGGCACCCACTCCCTGTGGCTCATCACCGCCTGCGGGTGGGAGGAGTGACCGGGGTGTCGACCCGGGCGGCGACACCGTGAACGGGTGGTGGGCGCTGCTCGCCGGCCTGGCGGTGGGCACGGCGCTCCTCCTCGCGCCGGGCTGGGCCCTGGGCCGCTCCTGGGGGCTGCGCGGCTGGGCGACCGTCGGTGCGGCGCTGCCGCTGAGCTGTCTGGCCATCGGCTCCGCCGAGCTTGCGGCCTCGGTACTCGGCCTGGCCTGGGTGCCCGGGGGATGGGTTGTCCTGGCCGCCGTCACCGTCGTGCTCAGCGCGCCCGCCCTGCTTCTGCGCGGCCGGTGGCCCGGGCTCGAGGCCGCCGGACCGTGTCCGGCGGTGGGTCCGGCGGTGGGCTGCGCGGCCGCGGTGGCCGGGGCCGGCCTGCTCCTGGGCATGGGAGCGCCGGACTCCCCAGTCCAGGCCTACGACGCGGTCTTCCACATCAACGGAGTCCAGGCCGTCCGGGAGTCGGGCAGCGCCTCACCGCTGGGGGGCCTGGCCCTGCTCTACCACGGCGCCTCCTCCTACTACCCGACCCTGTGGCACGGCACCGCCGCCCTCCTGCCGGGCACGCCGGTTGTGGCGACCAACGCCCTCATCGTGGTCCTCGGGGCGGTCTGCTGGCCGGTGGGCGTCGCCGCCCTCGGCGTCGAGGTGCTCGGCGGGCCCGGCTCGCCGCAGCTCGCGCACTGGGGGCGGGCCGTCGCGGTGACGACGGTGCTGGCCTCGGCCTGTGCGGCCCCCACGGTCCTGCTCACCTCGCTGGCGGTCTGGCCCTACGCCTTGTCCGTCCTGTGCCTGCCCGGCGTGCTCGTCCTGGCGGTGCGGCTGCTGCGCGCGAGCCCCGCAGTGCCGGCCCGGACCACCGGGGCCCGGCGCTCCGTGCTCCTCCTGGCGGGTGCCGCCGGGGGCGCGGTGGCCGCCCACGGCACGGGCCTGTTCAACCTTGCCGTGCTCTTGGGGCCGGCCGGGCTCCTCCTGGGGCTGCGCCGCCTGCGTGCCGACGGCCCCCCGGGACGGCGCGTGGCGGCCATCGGCGCGGTCGCGCTCCTGGTGACCGCCGCCGGGGCATGGCTCATGCGGGCGTCGCTGGCCTCCGTCCTCGGGTATTCGCGTCCGGGGGGTTCGGCCCTGGGGACCCTCGGCCAGGCCCTGCTCGACCTGCCCCAGTACGGCCCGCTGGCCTCCCGCGGCCTGCCCGCCGGCATCGTCCTGCTCGTTGTGGCGGTGATCGGGGCGCGGAGCCGGCAGGAGGGGACGCGCCTGTGGACGATGACCGCGCTGAGTGCCCTCCTGCTCGTCGTCCTGGTCGGCGGACCCCAGTGGTGGGGCAGGCAGGTCGGTTTCCCGTGGTACCTCCAGAAGTCCCGGATCGAGCCCCTCGTGCTCATCGCCGCCTTCCCCCTCGCCTTCGCCGGTTGCCGATGGCTGCTCGCGCACCGGCCGGGCCGACGCGCCGGCGCGGCCCTCCTCGCGGTGGCCCTGGCGGCGGCCGGTGCGAGGCTGCCCCTGACGGCCGCCCTGGGGGCCTCGGTCCACGACGCCGGGCGGATCGCCTACGGCACGCTCATCACCCCCGAGGAGGTCGACTTTTACGAGCGCGCCGGGCATGTCCTGCCCGCGGACGCCGTCGTCGTCGGCGCCCCGTCCCTGGGCACCTCCTACCTGTGGTCCCTGGGGGCGGTCCGGGTCGCCTACCCCATCCGGTCGGCACCTGCCTCAGGCACCGCCGAGGCCGAGCTGGCCGCATCCGCCCCCGACCTGCGACCCGGCAGCCGCACCTGCGAGCTCCTGTCCGACATCGGCGCCGAGTACTACCTGAGCGTGGACCGCCCGGCATCGGGCTACAGCGGGGCCCCACTGCGCTGGGACGCCGAGCTCGCGCACTGGCCCACCGACAGCATGGAGGTCGTTGCGACGAGCCCGACCGCCACGATCTGGCGGATCACCGCCTGCGGCTGACCGAGGCCGCCCCAGCCTTGAGTCAGCCGCCGGTGTGTGTGAAAATCACACACATGCCGATGGTTGCGGACGCCTCCGAACTCGGAGCACGGATCCGGGAGGTCCGGCTGGGCAGGGGCCTGGACCAGATCACGCTCGCCCGTGCCTGCGGGCTGGACCGGACTGCGTTGTCACGGGTGGAGTCGGGGGAACGCAAGGTCACGGCGCTGGAGCTGACACGGATCGCTCGTGCCCTCACGGTCTCGCTCATCGACCTCGTCAACCTTCCCGCCCCGGACGTTCGGGCAGCGCGACGCCCGGCGGTCGAGCAGGCCGACGGCTTCGAGCAGCACGCCTTCGCGGCCGATCTGGATCTGGACCGTGCGCTGCGAGACCTCGAGCAGCTCCGGGACATCGGCGGTCTTCGGCCGGTCGATCTCGACTTCGGTGGGTGTGGCCTTGACTCGGAGGATCAGGCACGCGTGCTGGCCAGACGCGTTCGCCGACATCTGGATGTCGGTAACGCTCCACTGGGCGACATCGCCGACGCCGCCGCGGACCTTGGCCTGTGGTGCCGGACCACGGAGGCGGAGGTTGACGGACGATCACTGACCCCCGAACCTGGATTCGGGGTTGCGGTTATCGGTGCCCACCTCGAGCCGGGCCGTCGCCGCACAACTGTCGCGCACGAGATCGGGCACCACTTGTCCGGCGATACCTACGAGTCGTCCGGGCACTACACGACATCGTCTGAGACCGAAAAAAGGATAGAGGCATTCGCCGCCGAGCTCCTGCTTCCTGAGAAGGTCCTCTTGGAGAACCCGGAACCACGACGAGATGATCTTATCGGCGTCGCGGCCGACTACCGAGTCTCCTGGCGGCTTGTTGTTACGACCGCGCGGCGGGTCGGGGTCGATCTCGGGCGGGCCGAGTCAGGAGTTACTCCTATCGACTCCGACTTCCTTCGCGTTAGGGGATGCCGGCCGCAGGAGGACATGGTGCCCCCAGGACTTCCCCCAGCATGGGTCAAGGCCTGTGTGCGCGCCTGGGAGGAGGGGCGTATCACGCGGCGTCGAGCTATCGAGATGACTCTCGGTGTACTCCAAGAGGATGACGGGTGAGTGAAGACACTTTCGTCTGGGACACGACGGGTCCCCTGCACGCCAGTAAGGTGGGTCACCTCGACTGGCTGCTCGATGCCGCGGGCCGTCAACGACGTCATGTGATCCCCTCCAAGGTGGCGGAGGAAATGGGGGGACACGGGTATCCCGCTGACGCCCAGCAACTTGACATCGAGGAGCTGGGGTTCGAGGACCTTCCGCTCCTTGTTCTGTGGCAGCAGCTGCTCGGCTCGGACGAGGGGGCGGGTATCAACGAGGGAGAGGCTTGGGTCGTCACCCTTGCTCAGCGGATGCGAGCGGTGGCGATTGTCGACGATGCTGAGGCGCTCAAGGTCATCCGAAGGACGGGCGCAGTCAACGTGTCTGGCGGTGCGCAATCGCAGGACGCGGTCACGGCGCACGGTGTCCTGTGGGCTATTTCCCGCGGAGTCGTGGAGAAGAGGGTGTCAGGTCCGAGTGCCTACTCCGGTTTGTGCGACAGGATGATGGCAGAGGAGGAGGGTCTGTCCGCCATCCGGTGGCCGTTCCGGCAGGGTGGATATCCGAGATGGTATAAGGCGAACGAGAAAGATCTCGTCTGACGCTTGTCTCCGTATCCTCCGGCGTCGTGGCGGCCCGGTATCCGCAGGGGTGTCGAGCCGCATGCTCCAGGCGCCAGCTGTGGCGGCGCAGATCGGTGGACAATCGTGACCAGGTGAGGGCTGACGGGACCGGCCTGTGCCGGTAGCGTGTCCCACCGACACCACGAGTCACATCAGCCACAGGAGTTGGGGTGCGCCTCGTTTCGCACCCGTTGCCTCCGATGAAAGGGACGCCGATGCATCATCGCTCCCCACAGGTCGTCCTGCCTGTTCTGGCCGCCCTGGCCGCATGCCTCCTCACGCTCCTGGTCCCGGCGAGCACCCCGGCCCCGGCGGCCGCCGCCGAGGCGTGCGCCGCCTCCGACCGCTGCTCCTTCTACCTGGCCAACTCCTGGCGCTCAGGCGGTGCGGACATCGCCTTCGCCGTTGGAGGCACGAGCGCCACCGCGCTCATGGGCGACTGGGACGGCGACGGCACCGACACCGCAGGCCTGCGCCGGACCAACGCCTTCACCCTCCTGAGCGCCAACCGCACCTGCGCACCGGCCGCCGGCCTGGCCTACGGGCGCGCCTGGGACACCGTCCTCGTGGGCGACTGGGACGGCAACGGCACCGACACCCCCGCCGTCCGCCGGGCCAACGTCTACCACTTGAGCAACACCCTGGCGGGCGGGGCGGCGGACAGCGTCGTGGGCTACGGGCGGGCCGCTGACGAGGTCTTCGTGGGGGACTGGGACGGCGACGGCACCGACACCCTCGCGCTGCGCCGCGGCAACGTCTTCTACCTCAAGAACTCGCTGGCCTCAGGCCAGGCCGACGTCGTCTTCGGCTACGGGCGTGCAGGCGACGAGATCCTCGTGGGGGACTGGGACGGCAACGGCACCGACACCCTGGCCGTGCGCCGGAGCTCGCAGTGGCACATCCGCAACGACCTGCGCTCGGGCCCCGCCCAGCAGGTGGTCGCCTACGGGCGCGCGAGCGACACGGCGCTCGTGGGGGACTGGGACGGAGACGGCACCGACAGCCCCGGCGTCTACCGCGGCACCCGGGCCGAGACAGTCTGCCAGACGGGCTCCACCGCCCCGAGCACCACTCCGAGCGCGGCTCCGGCGCCCACCGGGGGGTCACGTCCCAGCACCTCCTTCATGGCCGGCACGATCATCTCCGACGCGGAGTTCTTCAACGCGGGAGCGATGAGCCTCGAGCAGGTCCGCGCCTTCCTGACCGAGAAGAACCCCGGCTGCACACCGGCGGCCGACGGGACCGCCTGTCTCAAGGACTACCGGATGACGACGCCGACACTGACCTCCTCCTTCTGCGCCACCTACCGGGGCGCGCCCGGGGAGGACGCGGCCAGCATCATCTCGAAGGCGGCCACGGCCTGCGGGGTCAACCCCCGGGTCCTGCTCGTCATCCTCCAGAAAGAGCAGGGCCTGGTCGCCGCCAGTGGCTCGGCCCTCACCCCGGCCCGGTACTCCAAGGCGATGGGGTTCCGCTGCCCAGACGGGTCCCCCTGCGACCCGACCTACGCGGGGCTGGCCTCCCAGATCTACTACGCCGCCTCACGGCTCGTGCAGTACGGCGCCCAGCCCGCCTCCTTCCGCTTCCGTGCCGGAGGCACCTATGACATCGCCTACCACCCCACGGCCTCCTGCGGCTCATCGTCGGTCACGATCACGAACCGGGCCACCGCGGCGCTGTACAACTACACCCCCTACCAGCCCAACGCCGCGGACCTGGCCAACATGCAGGGTACGGGGGACGCCTGCTCGAGCTACGGGAACCGCAACTTCTGGCGCTACTACCGGCTCTGGTTCGGCTCGACCGGGGTGTGAGTCCTCCTGCCGTGACGCAGGCGACCATGAATCTGTCGACGACGGTCGACCAGAGGCTCGATGTTCCCGAATATCGTCGCTGGCACGTGGGTTTCCAGTGCTAACAAGTGGTATCGTGTCCCAGTCGCAACGCGGCATTCCTCGGTGCAATTGGCCGAGCGCTTAGCATGCGAGTGCGCGCCCGGAAATGACGGGAATGCGCGTACTCCCCGGTGAGCGTTCCCGAAAGGCCCCTTCCCGATGACTTTATGGATCGGAACCCTCGCGATGTGTGTCGTCTTCCTGGTCCTCCTCGTCCTACCCGGGGCGAGTGTGGTCGCCGCCCTGACCGCCCGCCCCGGCGTGGTCCTGGGCGCTGGTCCTCTCGTCACGGTGCTCCTGACGGCCGTCGTCACGCTCGTCATGCCCCTGGTCGGCCTGCCGTGGACCTCGGTGACCGGCGCGGCGGTGCTCGCCTGCGCCTGCGCCGTCTACCCCCTCCGCCGTCTAATGGCGGCCCGGCGCTCCGGTCCGCGGCACCGCGCCCCGAGCTGGGCGGGGCTGGGGGACGTGGCGCGCACCGCCTCGTCCTGTGTGGCCGCGGCCCTGCCCGCCGCAGCCCTCCAGGTCGGCGTGCTTATGCATTCGATGGGCCGGCCCTACGCGATCCTGCAGAACCACGACGCGATGTTCCACCTCAACCTCATCGAGGAGATCCGGCGCACGGGGGACGCCTCAACGATCACCGCCGCGACCTCGCTCAACGGGGGCCGCTTCTACTCGGCGACCTTCCACGCCCTGACCGCGATCCTTCCCGACGCGATCAGCACCCCGCTGGCCTTCAACATCGCGCTCGTGACGATCGGCGCCCTCCTGCTGCCCTTCCTCACCGCCCTGCTGCTGCGCGAGCTGGGCCAGCCCTGGTGGGTGTGCGTACTCGGCCCGGTCGCCGCCATGGCGACGATGTGGGCGCCCGCGCTCCTCCTGTACTTCCACAGCCACGCCGCCGCTGGCCTGGCGATCGTGCTGGCGCCCGGCGCCCTGGCCGCCCTGACCGCCGCCCGAGAGGGCTCGGGCTCCCGGCGCGCGGCCCCGTGGATCGTCGCGCTCCTGGCCGTGGCCGCCCTGACCGCCGCCCACCCCGGCGGAGGGCAGTGGATCCTCATCGTCCTGTGCGTGCTCGGCGCGACCGAGGCACTCCGGGCCGCCGCCGCGCAGTGGGCCCACAGCCGCCGCCGCGCGGGACGAGCAGTGCTGGGCGCCGTCGTCCTCCTCGTCCCTGTGGCCCTCATGCCGCTCGTGCCCGTCCTGCGGGAGATGGCCGCCTTCCCCCGGGTGCCGACGACCCTGGGCCACGGTCTGGCGCAGGCCCTCCTCCTGGCACCGATCGAGGCCTCGCCGACCACCTACCTCCCGCTGGTCGTCCTGGCGGGCGCCGGTATCGTGTCGCTGCTGCGCGGCGGCGCCTGGCACCTGCCCCTGGTCTGGCTGACCGGCGCCCTGCTCGTCGTGCTCATCTCGGTGCCCACCGGCCCCTGGTCGGCGCTCGTGGGCGGCTTCTGGGGCGACGACAGCCGCTACCTCGCCCTCGAAAGCGTCATGGTCGGCGTGCTCGCGGCCATCGGTTGCCGTGCGATCCTCGACCCGGTCCTGCGATGGGTGCGGGAGCGTCCCGGGCGCCGCCTACCGGCCGCGGTCGCCCCGGTGCTCCTCGTGGGCCTCGTCCTGGGCGGCCTGCTCGTCGGCAACGAGCGGTGGATCACCCGGGGCTACCAGGACAGTGCCCTGGTCCACCCCGCCTGGGTCTCCGACGCCGAGATGGACCTCATCGTCACCGACCCCGCCGACCTGTTCGATGATGCGGTCGTCTACGGCGTACCGACCTCGGGAGCAGGACTGGTCCCCGTCCTCTCGGAGGGGTCGAGCCTGTTCCGCCTCGACGGGAGCGTCGCGGGCGGGGCCGAGCGCTACCTCGCCGCCGCCTTCAGCGCCATCCAGTCGGATCCCGAGGTCTGCCGCGTCATCCGCGATGAAGGAGGAACACCGCTGTACTACGAGGATGCGAGCCTCCCCCAGGACACCTTCGCGTCCCGCTACCCCGGTTTCACCGAAGTCGACACGAGCGAGGGCTTCGAGCTCGTCGCCGTGCTCGACACCGCGATCATTTGGCGGATCACCGCCTGCGACTGAGCCCCGGACCCACCCCTTCACCGAGATCGGGACTAATGGCACCTCGAGATCGGTACATATGACACGGCCGAGCGCCTGGTGAGAAAGGCTCAGCAGTCGTCGGAGGATCTCGGCGGGGAAGAATCTGTGTGATGCCACGGGTCTTCGTCGGATCAGCGGTGGGTCCGGGTGATCGTGGTCCACAGTGACGCCGTTCGTCCTCCGACGGTCCTGTTGCTCCCCGGACAGCCCGCTGGGCGGTCGCCACCCGGGCATGCTCGGGTCTGCTCTGACGGGCACGGCCACCGGCCTGGGGGGCCCGTCGTGTCCGGTACGGGCCCGCCTGCCGACAGTGGCGCGGGCCGTTTGCACACCCTCGACCTCGACGAGCCGGACGAGCGCGTCGAAGCCACCCAGCCCCACGTTGTCCTGCGCCTGGCTCGATCCGCGACACAGCACATACCTCAGGACGCTCCTGCACCCCGCCGTGCCATTTGTACCGATCTCGAGGTGTCATATGTCCCGATCTCGAGGTGCCATATGTCCCGATCTCGGCGAGGGAGAGGGTCCTGGACCTGTGACGCCGACCTCGGACCCGAGCCACCCAGCCCGCGTCCCCCCTTGGACTGGCTCATCGAGGGCAGGGGTGCCAGAAGCACGAGGACGGCCGGTCCGTTGATCGACATGATCAACGGACCGGCCGTGCTCAGCAGTGGTGGAGTGAACGACCGCGCCGGGGCCGCGTCGTCACTGCCCCTGGGCGGCGTACTTGGCCTCGACCTCCGCCTTGAGTGGGCGCCACCAGGACTCATTGTCGCGGTACCAGTCGATGGTGGCCTGGAGCCCGGAGCGGAAGTCGGTGAACCGCGGGGACCAGCCCAGCTCGGTGACGAGCTTGGTGTTGTCGATGGCGTAGCGCATGTCGTGGCCGGGACGGTCGGCCACGTGCTCGTAGTCGTCGGGCTCGCGCCCCATGAGCTCGAGGATGAGCTCGACGACCTCCTTGTTGTTCTTCTCGCCGTCGGCGCCGATGAGGTAGGTCTCCCCGATCCTGCCCTTCTCGATGATGTCCCACACGGCGTCGTTGTGGTCCAGCACGTGGATCCAGTCGCGCACGTTCTCCCCGGCGCCGTACAGCCGTGGGCGCACCCCGTCGATGAGGTTCGTGATCTGGCGGGGGATGAACTTCTCGATGTGCTGGTAGGGGCCGTAGTTGTTCGAGCAGTTCGAGATCGTCGCCTCGACGCCGAAGGACCGCACCCAGGCGCGCACGAGCAGGTCGGAGCCGGCCTTGGAGGCCGAGTACGGCGAGGAGGGGTTGTACGGGGTCGAGGGCGTGAACTTCGCCGGGTCGTCGAGCTCGAGGTCGCCGTAGACCTCGTCGGTGGACACGTGGTGGAAGCGCACCTGGTGGCGGCGCACCGCCTCCAGGAGGGTGAAGGTGCCCACGAGGTTGGTCCGCACGAAGGGGGAGGGGGCCCGCAGGGAGTTGTCGTTGTGGGACTCGGCGGCGAAGTGGACGACGACATCGGCCTGCGCGACCAGCGGGTCGACGGTGTCGGCGTCGGCGATGTCACCCACGACGAGCTGGACCCGGTCACCGAGGTCGGCCAGGGATCCCTTGTTGCCGGCGTAGGTGAGCTTGTCGAGGACGGTCACCGTCGCGTCGGGGTGGCGCACAAGGGTCTGGTGGACGAAGTTGGCGCCGATGAAGCCGGCGCCGCCGGTGATGAGGACGTTCATATGGAGGCTCCATGGGTGGTGGTCGGTGGTCGGTCAGGCGCGATGCGGCCGTTGTACCGCCGACATCATGCCACAGGGCCTCCTGTGCCGGCCCGGCCCGGGAGGCCCGCCGGTGCGGTCCGGAGCCGGATGACACGGGTGTCATTTCGTGAGCCTGGTCAAAGCGGACCCCGTCGGGCGGCGCCGAGGGGTACTGTTCCCAACGTTCACATTCGTCACACACGCATCACTGGGCCCAGGTGTTGCGTGTCTCTTGTTCCGTGCCCTTCCGAAAGGAGTCCCGATGTCGGCCTCCCGACTTCTCCGCCTCGCCGCAGCAGTGCCGCTGCTAGCCGCGGGCCTCGTTCCCACCGCTCTCGCCCAGGAGGACCCGGCGCTCGACGAGGGCCCGGTCCAGCTCCTCGAGCTGACCACGCCACAGGGCGAGGTGACGCAGGCCGCTCAGGCGGGGCTCGACGCCGCCGCCCAGGATGAGGCGACCGACGCCGGCCAGGGCGGTACGGCCGGGACCTCCGACGGAACCGCGGTCGTTCCGGCACGGGCGGATCTGCTCGCCGGGCTCGTGGCCCCGGCGGTCGTCGGCGGTGTCGACCCGGAGGCCGACGCGGTCCTGCTCACC
This sequence comes from Actinomyces sp., assembly GCF_030524025.1. Lineage (GTDB taxonomy): Bacteria > Actinomycetota > Actinomycetes > Actinomycetales > Actinomycetaceae > Actinomyces. The sequence continues at coordinate 103,498 of NZ_JAUNHI010000001.1, forward strand.
GAGCCCGTCGAGGTCGACGACTTCCTCGTCGCCGGGTTCACCTGGTCCGGGAGCCTGCCCGACACCCTGAGCGTCTACCTGCGGGTGCGCGAGGACGGGGCGTGGTCCGACTGGTACCTCAACGAGCCCTCAGGGGCGGGCCGGGACGATGCCACTGGGGTGGCCGGCACTGAGGAGTTCATCACCGGCGGCGCGGACGCCGTGCAGGCCAGCGTCGTCGGCGAGGCGGCCGACCTGCCGGCCGATCTCACTGTCGCCCTCGTTCCGGGCCAGCCGGTCGGTGAGGAGGTCCTCGACGCCGCCGACCTGTCCAGCACCGAGGCCGAGCCCACCGCGGTCGCCCAGGACCCGGCCGCCGAGGAGGCTGGAACCGGAATCGGGACCCCGGCCCAGCCCGGCCAGGGCACGCAGGAGCAGACGCCCGAGGAGGGACAGGGCGGTACGCAGCCCGCGGCACCCGAGACCGCCTCCCAGCCGACCGTCTCGCCGGCCGGCACAAGCGCGGGCAGCTCGGTCAACCCGTCGGTACCCATGATCCTGGCGGCCACGACCACTGCCAACGGCCTTCCCGTCCCGGTGCACACCCGGGCTGAGTGGGGGGCGAACTCGGCTTACATGACCTGGACGCCCAACCATGTCTCGGCCTCCCACGTCGTGGTCCACCACACGGCGGGTACCAACAGCTACAGCGCGGCCCAGGCGGCATCGGTGGTCAACGGCATCTACTACTACCACGCCGTCACCCTGGGGTGGGGCGATATCGGCTACAACTTCCTCGTCGACAAGTACGGCCAGGTCTTCGAGGGCCGCTCGGGCACGCTCAGCTCGGCCGCCGGCAAGATGGTCGTGGGCGGTCACGCCTACGGCGCCAACACCGGAACCATGGGCATCTCGATGATGGGCACCTACACCTCGGTCAGCCCCTCCTCGGCCCAGGTGAGTGCGGTCGGCAAGATCTCCGGGTGGTTCCTGGCCCGCGCCGGAGTCTCCAGCGCCACGGGCTCGGCCTCCTTCACCTTCCGCTCCACGGACAAGTACGCCGCCGGCCAGAGCATCTCGCTGCCCAGGATCACCGGGCACCGCGACGTCGGCCGCACCGCCTGCCCCGGGGACGCCGGGTACTCCACCCTGGGCCAGATACGCTCGACCGCACAGACCCAGATCTCCGGCGGCTCGGCCTCCTCCACGCCGAGCCCCACCCGCACGATCTACCTCAACGACTCGTGGACCTCCCAGGCCAACACGGTCTTCAGCTACGGGTCCTCGACCTCCCTCATGCTCTCGGGGGACTGGAACGGTGACGGCATCACGACTCTGGCCCGCCGCGACGGCGCCCTGGTCGGCTTCCGCAACTCCAACACCACCGGGGCCTCGCTGCGCACCTTCATCTACGGCGAGCCCACCGACCAGGTGCTCGTGGGCGACTGGGACGGCAACGGCACCGACACCCTGGCCGTGCGCCGCGGGAACGTCTACCACATCAAGAACTCGATGTACGGGGGAGCGGCCGACGTCGCGGTGGCCTACGGCCGGGCCACCGACGAGGTGTTCGTGGGCGACTGGGACGGCAACGGCACCGACACCCTGGCCGTGCGCCGCGGCAACACCTTCTACATCAAGAACTCGCTGACCTCCGGAGCGGCCGACCACGTCGTGGGCTACGGCAGGGCCGGGGACATCGTGCTGACCGGCGACTGGAACGGAGACGGCAAGGACACCCTGGCGGTGCGCCGCTCCAGCACCTACTACGTCAAGAACTCCCTGACCGCCGGCGCCGCCGACATCACCCAGACCTACGGCCGTCCATCCGATAGTGTCCTCGTGGGCGACTGGAACGCAGACCGCAAGGACACTCTGGGAGTCGCCCGTTGAGCCGGTGACGACCGTGTGCCGCGCCGCCCGCGGGCGGCGCGGCACACGGTCCGGCGGCACACACTCCCCGTCCGCACACGAAAAGACCCCGATGCTCGTTCCCCGCCGCGCCCGACTGCCGGTGCCCCCGCGCCTGGCCCGCCTGCGCCCGGCCGAGCGCTGGGACCTCGGCCTGGCCTATCTCGGGTGGTGCCTCCTGGCCGCCCTGACCCTGGCCGTCGTCGCCCCCGGCCTCCTGCCCTCCCGGGTGTTTCTCGCCACCGACGTCCTGGCGGTCTTTGCGCCGTGGAACGCGGCGCTGGGCGACCTCGAGGCGAGCAACATCATCAGCTGGGACACCGTCGACTCCGCCGCCCCCATGGCCATCCTCATCGCGCAGGCGGCGCGCGAGGGCGACCTGGCCCTGTGGGACCCCTACAGCAACGGGGGTGCGGAGCTGCTGTCCCTGCCCAACTCGGCGATGCTCTCACCGCTGTCCTGGGCCTGGTGGGTCCTGCCGGCGCCGATGGCGCCGGCCATGGTCAAGATCACCGAGATCGTGGTGATCGGGGCGGGCATGCACCTGCTCCTGCGTCGTCGCCTCGGCCTGGTGCGGGCCGCGGCGCCCCTGGCCGCACTGGCCTACGCGACCAGCGGCTTCATGGTCGCCTGGACCAACTGGCCCCAGACCCGGGTGGCGGCCCTCATCCCCCTGCTGTTCTGGGCGGTCGACGGCGTCGCCACCGGACGCAGCCGCTGGCGGGTGGCGGCCCTCGGGCTGGTCGTGGCCTCGATGCTCTTGGGCGGCTTCCCCGCCCTGCTCGTCTACTCGGTCTACGCCGCCGTGCCCTACTTCCTCGTGCGCGTCCTGGCCACCGGGGGCCGGTGGCGCGAGGTGGCGCGCGGCCTGCTGCGCAGTGCCGCCGGCATGGCACTGGGTCTGGGCCTGGCCGCGGTCCAGATCCTGCCCTTCGTGCGGGTCATGAGCGGGTTCGTCGACTTCTCGGACCGGGCCTCGAGCTCCTCCGGGCCCCTTCCGGCGCAGTCCCTGGCCTCCTCGATGACGGCGACCCTCCTCGGCGCGCCGGACACCATGGAGGGCGCCTGGCAGACCCACCCCGTCGAGGGCCTGTCCTATGTGGGTGTCGGGGTCGTCGTCCTGGCGGTGGCCGCGCTGCTCCTTCGCCCGCGCAGCCCGCTTCCGCGCGGGCTCGTGCTCTACACCGCGCTCGCCCTGGTCCTGACCGGCTCGGCGGCCTACTACGGCGGCCCCGTCCTGGAGGTGCTCCAGGAGCTGCCCGGCATCGCCACCAGCCCGATCGGACGCGTGCGCGTGGTCATCGGTTTTCTGGCCGCGGTCCTGGCGGCCTGCGGCCTGCACGCGCTGCTCGGGCCGGTCCCGCTGCGCCTCGAGCGCCCGTCCTCGCCCCGGGCGCTGGGGGCGGCGCTGGTGCGGGTGGTCCTGGCCGCCCTCATCGCCGTGCCCCTCGTGTGCGAGACGGCCTGGGCCGCCGGGCAGGTGCCCGACGAGGGCGCCCAGGCGGTCGCCGAGGAGCTGCGCACCGTGTGGATCGCCCTGTCGCTCATCGCACTGCCCCTGGCCGCGGCCTGGCTGCGGCCGGGACGGCGGACCACGGCCCTGGCGGTGGCCGTCAGCCTGGCGGTCACCGCCGTGACGGGGGCCGGGGTCGCCGGCCGCTGGTGGTCCCTCAGCGACGCCCGCTCCTTCTACCCGGACACGCAGACCCACGCCCTGCTCGAGGACCTGCTCGGCCAGGACCGCTACGCCTCGGTCGGCCACACGATGATGCCCGGCACCTCGACGGCCTACGGGCAGCGCGCCCTGACCGGACACTCCTTCCAGCCCCCTCAGTGGCGTGAGCTCTTCGACGCCGCCATCCCCGGCTACTCCGACTCTCCGACCTACACGTCCCTGCCCTTCGGGGTCCTGGCCGAGGGCCGGCCCCTGGGTGTCCTCGACCGCTACGCGGTGCGCTACGTCGTGCAGTCCGGTGCCGACCTCGTGCCCGGGACCCGAGAGGAGCCCGCCGCCGCCCAGCGCGCCGTCGTCCTGTCGGCCTCCTCGGGGACGCTGCGCACAACGAGCGTCACCGGCGCCTTCCGGGGGATCATCCTGGACTGCACGGACTACGGCGGGCTGTCCGCCGACCCCGGGACGCTGTCGGTCTCTGTGGTCGACGACCTCACCGGCGAGGTCCTGATAAGCACCGACGGCACGATCCAGGGTGCCCCGGGCCAGGGGGGCATGATGTTCATCCCCGCCGAGGACCTCGACCCGGACACGAGCTGGCACGTCGAGCTGAGCCTGACCGACACCGCCGCCTCCCTGACCCTGGGGGCGCAGGAGTCGGGCGAGGTCAACCTGGGGGTCCTGCGCCCGGGTGACGACGGCCTCACCCTCATCCACGTCTCGGACTCCGTGGTCTTCGAGCGGGAGACGGCCCTGCCGCGGGTGCGCTGGGCCTCTGAGGAGGTTGTCATCGAGGACACCGCTCGGCGCATCCTTCAGATGAACACCGGTGCCGTCGACGCCGACACGGTGGTCCTGGAGTACCCCGAGGCCCGCCGCGGCGTCTCGGGGGCGAGCGGCACGGTCACGAGCCGGGACCTGAGCACGGACGCCATGGAGATCGACATCGACGCCGACGGCCCGGGCTGGGTCGTTATCGCCGACCCCCTGCGGGACCGCGGGTGGCGGGCGAGCCTGGACGGCCAGGAGGTCGAGCTGGTCGAGGCCGAGCACGCCGCGGTGGCCGTCTACGTCCCCGAGGCGGGCGAGCACGTCCTGCGTCTCACCTACGCCCCGAGGACCTTGGCGCTGGGCGCCGCGGTCAGTGGTGTCTCGTGGAGCCTGCTCCTGGCCGCCGGTGTGGTCGAGGTCCTGCGCCGGCGCCGGGGGTGACGATCGATCGGAGGGCTGATGGCGACATGCGACGAGCAGCACTGTCCTCGAATGATCGTTGTCACATTCCGCCCACCCCCTCGCCGACGCCGTACGCGAGGAGGTGCTCGACTCCTTCCGCAACGGCTACCTCGTGGCCGTCGATGGGCAGGTGGACAAGCCCTGGCGGGGCGGGGACGACGGCGCGAACGGTTCTTGTCAGCAGGCTCAGCAGGCGTGCGCTGTTGGGCGCCGGGGCGGTCCTCGCGGCGGCCGCCGCCGGCTGCTCGACGGACACCCCCGCCGCTGTCAACGGCACTGCATCCACTCCGGCCAGCCCGCGCGAGGTCGTGCCGACACAGGGGGATACCACGTCTACTTCGTCTCCTCGGTGGGGCAGGGCAGCCAGTGGGAGCGTCGTGTCCCTGTGATCCCCGACGATCACTGTGCGCGCTGACGAGTCGTGCGCGCCGCAGGGTCAGGAGGCCCCGGGACGTTCCTCGGCGACAGGCCGGCGCCGTGCCAGGACCACCCCAGCCGCGCCCGCCAGGAGGTCGGCGGCGGTCAGGGCCACGCGCGAGGCCAGCACGACCGCGACCACGCCCCCCGAGGACAGCGACCCGGTCAGGACGAGGCCGAGGACGGCTTCCCGCACCCCGGCGCCCGCCGGGACGACGACGACGAGGAAGCCCAGGGTCCACGCCAAGGCGTAACCGCCCACGCACAGCACGAGGGTCTCGGGCGAGGCGGCCATCCCCGTGCCCACCGCCAGGATCCACACTTGGGCCCCCGCCACGACCCAGGCGGCCAGGGTCCAGGCGGCGCAGGCGCCCACCGCCCGCCAGCCCAGCGGCGCCTCGAGGGGCGGCCGGCCGGCGGCCCGCAGCGCCAGACCCAGGATCCGGTTGAGCACCGGCGGCAGGAGCAGGACGGCGAGCACCGGTAGGGCCAGGACACTCGGCCCGTAGGTCTGGGCGACCTGCGGCGGGGCGAAGGGCATCGTGCCGGCGGCCAGGGCCAGGCCCGTGACGGTCGACACGACGACGGCCACGACCATGACTGACACCGAGCGCCGCCGGGGGATGGCGTGGTCGGCCCCCATCTCGGCGGCGGCCAGCACGTTCCACACCCCACCGGGCAGGTACTTGCCGAGTTGGGAGACGAAGAACACCGAGAATGCCGTCCGCAGGGGCAGGCGGGTGCCGGCGCCCGCCAGCAGGGAGCGCCAGGCGAGCATGGTGAGCAGGACATAGCCGCAGCCGGCCGCCACGGCGCCCGCCGCCGTCGCCGGGCCCATGGCCGTGGCGGCCGCACGGACCTCCGTCCACTGGGAGGCCACCGCCCACACGGCGGCGAGCAGGGCGACGGCGAGGAACCCCAGGCGCACCGGGGTCGAGCGCAGCGCGGCCGTCACCCGGCTCACCGCGGCCCTCCCCGCAGCCGGCCCAGGCCCGCCACAAGGGGGGCGACCACCCGTTGGGGGGTGTAGGCGCGCGCCGCCTGTGAGGCGCCCTGCCAGGCCCGCGCCAGTGCCTGCGGGTCGGTGGCCAGCGTCTCGAGGGCGTCGGCCAGCGCGCGGTGGTCGCCCGGCTCGACGAGCACCGCGCCCCCGCCCAGCGCCCGGCGCTGCGGGGCAGTGTCGGAGGTGACGACGGCGCACCCGGCCGCCATCCCCTGGAAGACCTTGTTGGGCACGACGTCCCGCGCTTTTGGGGTCGTGCCCATGATGCCCAGGCACACGTCGTGGGAGGCCACGACCCTGGCCAGCTCATCGGCCCCGACCCAGTCGACCCACCTCACCGGCACACCTTGCAGGATCCGCTCGCACTCGTCCCGGTCCTGGCCGGTGCCGACCAGCGTGGCACGCACCGGGGCCCCGCGCTCGGACAGCAGCCGCAGCGCCCGGGCGATCGTGGGCGCGCCCTGCAAGGGGGTGAACAGGCCGAAGAAGATGACTGACAGCAGGTGGTCCTCGTCGCGCCGGGGCTCGCGGCGTCCGGGCGCCGCGAGGCGTCCCGCCCCGTACCAGGACGACGGCGCACCGACGGGTACGACGACCGCCCGCCTGCCGACGGCCAGCCGGGCGGCGTTCTCGGCCGTGTCGAGCACGACGACGTCGGCGGTTCGGGTGGCCAGGGCGTCGAGGACCTCGAGGGCACCGGCGCGCAGGCCCGCCTCCCCCCGGTCCCGCGCCGTGCCCGCCGCGAAGATGAGGTGGTCGAGGATGATGGTCGTGCGCGGGTACAGCGCCCGGGCCAGCAGGACGTCGAAATGACCCATGTAGCCCACGAGCAGCGCCTCGGGAGCCCGCGTCCCCCGGAAGCGTCGGCTGCCCGCGACCAGCATCCCCCAGCGCGAGGCCAGGCGGCCCGCCAGCACCGGCAGGCGCCAGGGCTGCTTGAGGATCGCCACCCGCTCGGCCGTGCTCAGGCCCAGCGGCACGTCGAGCTCGCGCACCGTCCATCCCGGGGTGGAGGCCAGCCCCTCGAGGAGGACCCCGACCCGGGGGTGGGCGGCGACGTCGTAGGTGCCGAAGCCCAGGACGCGGGTCAAGGTCGGCCCCCGTCCGGGGGCCCGGCCGGTGCGTCGTCCGGCGCCGCAGGATCGACCCGGCCGTACTCGATGCCCTTGATGCGTTCGAGGGCCTCCTCGAGCAGGACCCGGTTCGTGCGTTGTAGGTCGGCGATGACCAGCAGCGCCACGCTGAGCAGCGCCCCGACGAGCATGACCGTGCCGAACAGGAGGGACTGGATGTGTCCCCCGGCGGAGCCGGTCAGCCACAGCACGCCGAAGCGCAGGAACGGCACGAGGCCGATGACGCCGAAGACGGCGGCCATCGAGCCCAGGACGACATGGGGCTTGAACATGAGGTAGGAGCGGGTGATCGCCTGGGCGGACTTGGCCATGTGCTGAAAGATGTTCGAGAACAGGCGGGACTCGCGGGTCTTGGGGTTGGTGAGGATCGGCACGCTCACGATGCGCAGGCGCTTGTTGCCCGCCTGGATGATCGTCTCCATGCAGTAGGAGAACTGAGTGACGACGTTGAGGCGCACGAGGGCGTACTTGGAGTAGGCCCGGAAGCCCGAGGCGGCGTCGGGCAGGGCGGTGCCGGCCGCGTAGTTGACGACCCGCGAGCCCAGGCGCTGCATGCGCTTCTTGAACCACGAGAAGTGCTCGATCTTGGCGGTCTGCCGGTCGGCGATGACGATGTCCGCCTCGTGGCGCACGAGCGGGGCCACGAGCTGGCCGATGTACTCCTGCTTGTACTGGTTGTCCCCGTCGGTGTTGACCACGATGTCAGCGCCGTGCGCCAGGGCGTAGTCGACCCCGTCGCGGAAGGAACGCGCCAGGCCCATGGTGCGCGAGTGGCTGATGATGTGGGTCACGCCGTGCTGGCGGGCCACCTCGGCGGTCCGGTCGCTCGAACCGTCGTCGATGACGAGGACCTCGACCTCGTCGATGCCCTCGATCCGGCGGGGGATGGTGCTCAGGACCAGGGGCAGGGTCTGCTCCTCGTTGAGGCAGGGGATCTGTACGAAGAGCTTCATCGGTCTCCTGGGCAGGCCCCGCGGCGGCGGGGACGGGGAACACAAGAGGTGGTGGGGAGATGGTGCCACGTCCCGGTGGCACTGGTCGGGGCCGGTCCTCTCACCGGCGGCCGATACCCGTATAGGTCCAGCCCGCGGCCTTCCAGGCCGATCGGTCCAGGGCGTTGCGCCCGTCGATGACCACCGGGGTGCGCACAAGCCCGGCGGCCACGACCGGGTCGAGGGTGGTGAACTGCTGCCACTCGGTGCCCAGGATGACCAGGTCCGCACCCGACAGGGCATCCTCGGTGGTGGCGGCCACCTCGTAGGGCAGCCCCGGACGGCCGGCCAGCAGCGGGCCCGCCTCTGGGTCAACGACGACCACCGAGCCCACCGTGCGGGCCAGCTCGAGGGCGATGTCCAGGGCGGGGGAGTTGCGCATGTCGTCGGAGTCGGGCTTGAAGGCCGCACCGAGCACGGCCACCCGTGCGCTGCCGGCCTGCGGCCCCAGCAGGCCCAGCGCCGTGGCGACCGCCGAGTTGCGCACGGCGTCATTGACCTTGTCGACCTCGGCCAGGAAGCCCAGGGCCTGGCCGACCCCGAGCTCGTCGGCACGGGCCTGGAAGGCGCGGATGTCCTTGGGCAGGCAGCCGCCCCCGAAGCCGATGCCGGCGCGCAGGAAGCGCGAGCCGATCCGCTCGTCCATCCCAATGGCGGTGGCCAGCGCCGTCACGTCGGCGCCGACGGTGTCGCAGACCTGCGCCATGGCGTTGATGAAGGAGATCTTCGTGGCCAGGAAGGCGTTGGCGCTGATCTTGACCAGCTCGGAGGTCGCGTAGTCCATGACGAGCCGGGGGGTGCCCGCCTCCAGGATGGGGACGTAGACCTCGTCGAGCACGGCCTGGGTGCGCTCGGCGGCCGCCGGGTCCTCGGGCAGGCCGTAGACCATCCGGTCGGGGCTGAGGGTGTCGTCCACGGCGAAGCCCTCGCGCAGGAACTCGGGGTTCCACACGAGCGCCGCCCCCGTGGGGTCGATGGCCCGGGCTAGGCGGGCGGCCGTGCCCACCGGCACGGTCGACTTGCCCGCCACGACCTCCTGGCCGTCCGTGCAGTGCCCGAGGTGGGGCAGCATCGCCTCGACGGCGGCGTCGACGTAGGTCAGGTCGGCGGCGCCGGTGGGGGACTGGGGCGTGCCCACCCCGATGAAATGCACCTGCCGCCCGCGGATGGCCGCGGGGTCGGTCGTGAAGGCCAGGCGGCCCCGGGCCACGTTGCGCTCCAGGAGCACGTCGAGGCCGGGCTCGAAGAAGGGGGCTCGTCCGGCGGCCAGGGCCTCGACCTTAGCCGCATCGACGTCGAGGCCGACGACGTCGTGCCCGATCTCCGCCATGGCGGCTGCGTGGACCGCGCCGAGGTATCCGCATCCGATCACTGTGAGACGCATGGCAACCAGCCTATACGCTTGACAGGACTTGTGGCCGTCGCGTGGCAGGTCTCACCGCACGGGCGGGGGCGCCGTCGGTCGCCCCGGGTGCGCCGACCGACGGCGAGGGACCTCCCCGCCGGCCTCCCCTATGATGGCCCCAGCGCGTCGCGACGCGAAACTGCCTTGATCGAAGGATGTGCCTTGGCGATCTTCACCGACCTGCGGGAGTCCCGCGAGCTCCTCTACAACCTCACCATGCGCGAGGTGAAGGGGAAGTACAAGAGAACCGCGCTGGGTCAGCTGTGGTCCCTGGCCAACCCGATCGCCCTCATGCTCGTCTACTCCTTCGTGTTCCGCTTCGTCATGAAGATCGAGCCGGCGGCCGGCGACCCCTCGGGGCTGCACATCTTCGCCCTGTGGCTCATGTGCGGCCTGCTGCCCTGGAGCTTCTTCACCAACGTCGTCAACGGCGGCATGGGCGTGCTGGTCGGCAACGAGAACCTCATCAAGAAGGTCTACTTCCCGCGCTCGGCGCTGCTCGTGTCCAACTCACTGTCCTGGTTGTACTCCTGGTCCATCGAGATGGCGGTGCTCCTGGTGGCCATCGTCGTGCTGGGCGGGGCGCCCTACCTCTACATCCTGCCGGCCGTCGTGCTCATGGCGCTGCTCACCCTCTTCGCCACGGGCGTGGCCATGCTTCTGTCGATCGCCAACGTCTACTTCCGCGACCTGCAGTACCTCATCGGCATCATCTTCCAGATCTGGTTCTACGCCAACCCGATCGTCTACCCCCAGTCCCTGGTCGAGCAGACCTCATCGACCCTGGGCGCCTTCCACGGCGTGACCGTCTTCGACGTCTACCGGCTCAACCCCTTCTACCACTTCATCGAGGCCTTCAGGAACCTGCTCTACGACAACCGGATGCCCGACCTCTCGACGAGCCTTATCGTCGTGTCCCTGTCCCTGGGGGCCTTCCTCATCGGGTGGCGGGTCTTCGACCGCCACCAGGCCCGACTCGCGGAGGCGCTGTGATGACCATGACCACGACCGGATCGGCGATCTCGGTGGACTCGCTGTCCAAGACCTTCCGGGTCTACCAGGAGCGCAACAACACCCTCAAGTCCGCCCTCCTGCGCCGTCGCACCGCCGCCTACCGGGACTTCGAGGCCCTCAAGGACGTCTCCCTCGAGATCCCTCAGGGCTCGACCTTCGCCCTCGTGGGCGACAACGGCTCGGGCAAGTCGACGCTGCTCAAGTGCCTGGCGCGCATCCTGGTCCCCGACGCCGGGACGATCACCCGCCGCGGCCGCATGGCCGCCATGCTCGAGGTGGGCTCGGGCTTCCACCCCGAGCTGTCAGGGCGCGACAACGTCTACCTCAACGGCTCGATCCTGGGGATGAACCGCCGCGAGATCGACCGGAAGTTCGATGAGATCGTCGCCTTCTCCGGCGTGGAGGAGTTCATCGACCAGCCCGTCAAGAACTACTCCTCGGGCATGTACGTCCGGCTGGGTTTCTCCGTGGCGATCCACACCGAGCCCGACATCATGCTCGTTGACGAGATCCTCGCCGTCGGCGACGCCTCCTTCCAGGACAAGTGCGCCGAGAAGTTCGCCGAGTTCCGGCGCGACGGGCGCACGGTCGTCGTCGTGTCCCACTCCCTGCCGCAGCTGCGGTCAATGGCCGACCAGGCCGCCTACCTCGACCACGGGGTCCTCCAGGAGGTCGGCCCGGCGCGCACAGTCCTGGAGAAGTACGCCGATGCCGCTCGCTCCAACATCCGCATCGACCAGGACGGGCGCGTGCGCTGGGGCACCGCCGACGCCCTGGTCAGCCGGGTCGAGGTGCTCACCGCCGAGGGGCGGCCGACCGACTCGGTGGTCGCCACTGGGGACCCGGTGCTCCTGCGCCTGCACTACGAGACCCGCCGGCCCGTCGAGGCCCCGAGTATCGGGCTGACCGTCGACACGATTGAGGGCGTCCAGCTGTGGAGCAGCTTCTCGGCGGACCAGGACATCGACCTGGGCACGCTGAGCGGAGAGGGCCACCTCGACCTGCTCATCCCGCACCTGCCCCTTCAGCCCGGCTCCTTCCCCGTCCACGGCGGCATCCTGGACACCGGGGGCTCCCGGGTCGTCGACTTCGTCAGGGAGATCGCCTGGCTCCAGGTCGCCACCGGCCCGATGCGCGAGGCGGGCGGGCCAGTGGCCATGGAGGGCGTGTGGCAGCCCGGTCAGGACAGGAGGCCGTGAGATGACCAGCAGCGAGACGAGCGCCTCGGGGACGACCGCACCGGCTGCCGGCGGCATACCGCGCCCGGCGGCCACGGGCGCCGGGCGCGGTATGCCCCGCGTCATCGTGGTCACCCTCGACACGATCCGCGAGCGCATGGCCGGGCCCGCCATCCGTGCCTGGGAGATCTCGGCGCACCTGGCCGACCGCGGGCACCCGGTGCGACTGCTCACCTTCGCCGTGTGCGAGCGGGCGGGGGAGGGGTTCACGGCGGCCCACGTCGACGTCTCGGGGTTCCGGGCCGAGGTGGAGGCCTGCGACGTCGTCATCATCCAGGGCTACATCGCGGCGACCTTCCCGTGGCTCCAGGAGGTCGAGCAGTGCGTCGTCATCGACCTGTACGACCCCTTCCACCTGGAGTCCCTCGAGGTCGAGAAGTACCAGCCCGCCGAGCAGCGTCACGCCGCCCTGGCCCGGGCCCTGAGCGAGCTGGGCGCGCAGGTCTCCCGGGGGGACTTCTTTGTGTGCGCCTCGGACAAGCAGCGCGACCTGTGGTTGGGGCACCTGGCGGCCTCGGGCCGGGTCAACCCGGTCACCTACGACGCCGACCCCTCCCTGCGCAGCCTCATCGACGTCGTTCCCTTCGGCACCTCGGACCTGTCTGCCGCGCAGACACGGCACCCCATCAAGGGCGCGATCGAGGGGATCGGCCCCGATGACCCGGTCATCATCTGGGGCGGCGGGGTCTACAACTGGTTCGACCCGCTGTCGGTCGTGCGCGCCGTCGACCTCGTGCGGCGCACGGTCCCCGACGTGCGGCTGTTCTTCCTGGGCATGAAGCACCCCAACCCCGACGTGCCCGAGATGGACATGGCCACCCGGACCCGGCAGGAGTCCGACCGCCTGGGCCTGACCGGCAGGCACGTGTTCTTTCACGAGGACTGGGTGGTCTACGAGGACCGGGTCAACTACCTCATGGACGCCGACATCGGTGTCTCGACGCATTTCGAGCACATCGAGACGGCCTTCTCCTTCCGTACGAGGATCCTGGACTACCTGTGGGCCGGCCTGCCGATCGTGTGCTCGGCCGGCGACTCCTTCGGCGACCTCGTCGAGGCGCGCGACCTGGGGGCCTGCGTCCCGGTCGAGGACGTTGAGGCGCTGGCGGCGGCGATCACCCGGATTCTGACCGATTCCGAGTTCGCCGAGCGCTGCCGGGCCAATGTGCGCCGGACCGCCGAGCGCTTCCCGTGGAGCACCACCCTGGCCCCGCTGCTCGACTACTGCGCCGCACCCCGGCGCGCGGCGGACCACGCCCACCTCGCCTCTCCGGCGACCCAGCCGCTGCCGCTCATGGCGGCGGTGCGCCGCGACCTGCGCGCCACCGTGCGGGTGGTGCGCGCCAAGGGGCTGCGCGGGGTGGTCGACAAGATCCGGTGGCGCCTGGCCGGGCGGCTCAGGTGAGCGGCGCCCGCACCGGTGGGGACGTGGCGGCCGTCGTCGTCACCTACCACCCCGAGGACGACTGCGCCGAGCTGCTCGAGGCGCTGGCCGAGCAGTGCCGGTGGGTGATCGTCGTGGACAACGGCTCGACGCCCGAGGAGCTGGCCTCCGTGCGCGTGGCCTGCGCCGCCGTGGGCGCCCGGCTCATCGAGCTCGGGCGCAACACGGGCATCGCCGCCGCCCAGAACCGCGGGATCGCCGAGGCCGAGCGCCTGGGCGCGCGCTGGGTGCTCCTGTCGGATGACGACTCCGCTCCCGCTGAGGGGATGGTCCCCCTGCTCCTGACCGCCTTCGCCGCCCCGGCCGGGGGGCCGGTGGCCGCAGTCGGCCCCCTCGTGGGGGAGGGCCGGGGCGGTCGCGACCAGCTCGTCTACGTCGCCCGGCGCTGGGGGCCCCGGCGGGCCACCGCCGAGGAGCTGGGCTCGCGGTTCCTCGAGGTCGCCTTCCTCATCGCCTCGGGGTGCCTCATCGACCTCCACGCCCTGCGGGAGGTCGGCCCGATGAACGAGGAGCTGTTCATCGACCACGTCGACCTGGAGTGGGGGCTGCGGGCGCGCCGTGCCGGCTACCGCCTGCTCGTCGTCCCCGAGGCGCGTATGACCCACTCCCTGGGTGACGAGGTCGTGCGCATCCCCGGGCGTCGCCAGCCTGTCCACATGCACGGGCCGGTGCGCAACTACTACCTGGCCCGCAACACCGTGGCCCTCATCCGCTCCGGGCTGCTGCCCGTGGCCTGGCGGATCGGCTACGCGGTGTGGATCACGAAGTACTCGGCCTTCAACGCCCTGGCGGCCGACCGCCGCGGCCTGCGGGCGCGCGCCCTCGCCCAGGGCCTGCGCGACGGGCTGCTCGGCCGCACGGGACCACGTCCCTAGTTGATTGATTCCTATTGATTCCAATTGATTCCAAGGAGTGGGCTGCGCGCCACGGTCCGGGGCTGACGTCAGGGGTCCAGGGTCGACGTCACGAGTCCGGTGCCCTCCCCCTCGCCGAGATCGGTAGATATGGCACCTCGAGTTCGGCTCATCGAGCCCTTCTCGCCAGGTGCTCGGCCGTCGAGGTCCCGCACACCGGTCCTCGACTGGGGCGCAGTGGAGGACCGCCTACGACAGGCCCGCCTTCCCGCCGCACCCCAACGACACCCAGCCCCGACCCTCACCCCCTGGTGAGAAAGGCTCATATGTCCCGATCTCGGCGAGGGGGCCCGGAGACGTGCACGGAGTCCCGGACTCAGTGGCCAAGCCCCGGACCCGGGCCGCCAAGCCCGTGTCCTCCACCCCGTGGACGTGCTCAGCTAGCACCGCCGAGCCACTGGTGTGATATGATGCACATAACAGCGACGTCGGGGTGGGGTAGGAACAGTGGAATCCCGCCGTTTTCCCCAACTGGTTGCTGTTGCCGTGGCGGCCGCTGGAGCCAGATATGTGCGTCGGTCCGTGCGGTACACATGGAGACACGTGCCGGGTGCGACAAAACGATCAACAACCGTTGGAATCTCACGGATTCGTTCCCACCGCCGGGATCAATGATGTGCAGCGTCGGCTACCGGGGCCCCGTGGGGCGGGGACAAGTCGAGCCGGTTCAGCGGTGGAGGCGGCGGGAGACCTTCCGCGCCGTGCGGCGCGCCACCGAGCCCAGACCCTCGGAGCGGGCGACCACGAGCGTGCGCCGCCCCAGCCGCCGGGCCCGGGCCAGTCCCCGGGGCAGGATGACGGCCGGTCGGGCGGGCACCGTGTAGGGGTCCACCGGCGCGTCGGCCGCGGAGAAGGGCTCGTCGTCGGCCACCGGCGTCCAGGTCGAGTCGCTGCGGTGCCCGTGCCGGCGCAGGCGCAGGGCGGCGTCGACCAGGAGGTCCTCGTAGACCCGGCCCTGGATCCGCGGGGAGAGCTCGAGCAGCGCCTCGCGCCGGGCCGCCGCACCGATGGAGCTGCGCAGCGCCACGGAGGACACGAACTCCTCGATGGCCTCCTCCCACTCCTCGGTGGTCGAGGCGAGCATCCCGGTGCGCCCGTGCTCGATGACCTCCCTGAACGGGCCGGTCGGAGTGGCCACGGTCGGCCGGGACACGAGGGCCGCCTCTAGCCACTTGATGGCCGACTTCGACTCGTTGAACACCGAGTCCCCGGTCAGGGGGGCCAGGCAGATGTCGGTGTCCCGGAGCAGCTCGGGGAGCCGGTACCACGGGACGAATCCCGGCCGGCTGACCCGCTCGGCGAACTCGGCCAGGGCGCCGGTGGGCTCGAGGTGCCCGCCCAGGCGCAGGCGGACTTCGGGGTGGCGGCGCATGACGGCGGCCAGCGCGGGCTCGACCATCGCCCAGTCCGCGTCATGGGTCGTCGTTCCCGAGAAGTAGCCGATCGTCACCGTGGAGTCCTCGCGGGAGCGGTCCTCGAGCAGTGCCCGGTCGGATGCCTGGGCCAGCAGGGTGCCCACCCCGTTGGCGTAGCGGTAGGAGGGCAGCCCCGTCAGGCGCGTCGCCTCCTGGCACAGCATCCGGGTGGAGCCCACGAAGCCGTCGCAGGCCTCCAGCGTCGTGCGGTACCGGTCGACCCCGTGCCACCACAGCTCCTCCTCGGCCTCGGTCAGCTTCTCCAGCCCGTCGAGGGTGCCGCGCAGGGAGGAGTCGAAGATGAGGTCGTCGACGTCGTAGAGGATCGGCACCTCGCGGCCGCAGCTGCGGAAGCGCTCGATGAGGTCGAGGACCTGGACGGTGGCCGGGACGCGGTAGAGCACGACGGCGTCGGCGTCCTCGACATCGCCCAGCAGCGCGGGGTCGCGGTAGTGGCGCACGACCACCTCGTGCCCGCGCATGCGCAGCGCCTCGGCGGGCAGGTGGGCGCGGTAGCGCAGCGGCGCCCCGTCGATGCCGATGATGAACAGCACCTTGCTCAGCAGCTGGGCCTGGGCGCGGCGCACCGCCTCGAGCTCGTCGGTCTGGGCGCTCATCAGCTCGGCGTAGTAGTCGAGGAGCTCGGCGCCCTGCTCGGAGAAGGACCGGATCGGTGAGCTCGAGCCCCGGCCCGTCAGGGCCCGGGCGCCGGCCGGGTCGTCGGCCAGGAGGCGGAGGCGCTCGGCCAGGGCCCGTGGCTCGCCGGCCGGGACGATGTAGCCGTTGACACCGTCGGTCACCGCCTCCTCGGGGCCCAGCGTGTCGGTGCACACGACCGCCAGGCCCGCGGCCAGGGCCTCACGGGTCAGGATCGAGTGCGACTCGCGCATGACCGAGGGCAGGACAAGGACGTCGTGGGCGTCCAGGACCGGCAGGAGCTCGTCGGGGTCGAAGGCGGGCTGTGGGCGGAACCACGAGGGGGTGGAGGCGTCCAGGCGGTTCTCGACGCCGTAGGCGTCCAGGACCAGGCCCTCACGCTCGCCGATGAGCCGCGCCGCCCGTCCCAGGACCTCGATGCCCTTCATCTCCTGCATGCCGCCGGCGTACATGAGCCGGACCGGACCCGTGCCCGTCCGGGCCACGGGCTCGGGCCCCAGGCGGGCGAGCTGGGCGTCGAGCAGCCCGTTCTCGTTGACACGCAGGACCCGGGGCTCGACCCCGTTGGCGGCCAGGACCCGCGCCGCCGACCGCGAGGGGGCCAGGACGAGGTCGACCTCGGCCAGGGCCCGCAGCAGGCGCGGGGAGCGGCCCGCGATCGAGGGGGCAGCGTCGCAGTCGCAGGCGCCGCACTCGACCACCAGGGAGCAGGGCCGCATGCTCTGGTCGACGAGGAACTGGCGCGAGCAGAACCACCAGAAGTCGTGCATCGTCAGCACGACCTTGGCCCCGGCGGCGTGCGCCGCCTCGACGAGCCCCACGCCCAGCGTCTGCAGAGAGTGGACGTGGACGATGTCGGGGGAGGTGGTCTCCAGCCACCGGCTGAAGGCCGCGGTGGCCTCCGGGTTGTCGTAGTTCCTCGGGTCCGTCCACGCCGTCCAGGGGGTCGTCACCAGCCAGGTGACCTTCACGCCCTCCTCGTCGGTCTCCGTCCAGGTCTCCAGGGGCCGGCGGTTGTTGTCCAGGTGGCCGGCGTAGACCAGCGACTCGTGCCCCGCGTTCTTGAGATACCGCGCGACCCGCTGGGGCACGAGGGTGCCTCCCGAGACGAAGTTGGGCGGGTAGTGGGCTGACACCTGGACGATCCGCATGGGCGGCATGCTACCGGGGAGATCATCGGCCGGGCCCCGCCGCCACACTATGCTGTCCCCATGACGGGTCAGGATCATGATCACCGAGAGCTCGCGTCCCGGGACGCCGACCTGCACGACCGCGTGGCCGCCGAGCAGGCCGAGGCGGTCGAGACGGGGCTGGCCCAGCGCTGCGCCGAGCTCGCAGCCCGTGTCGGCGCCCTGGAGGCCGCGGGCGCGGTGCGCGCCTCGATCATCCGCGACCAGGCAGAGCGCATCGGGCGCACCGACGCCGAGCTGGCGCGGGTCTCGGCGCGGGCCGGAGAGCTGGAGTCCGCGCTGGCGGTCCGCGAGGCCCAGCTGGCGGCCATCCGCTCCCACCCGGCGGTGCGCGTGGCCCTCAAGGCACGGCGCGTCGTGAGAAGGCGCCCGTCGTGACCGGGGTGACGCTGCTGGTCAGCCCCGGGGAGGCGACGGCCGCCACACGGGAGTCCTTCGACGTCCTGGCCGGGCCCGAGGACCGCTGGGTGGAGGCGGACTGGATCACCGGCCCGCGCATCGACACTCCCTACGCCCTGCTCCTGGGCGCCGGTGACCGCCTCGAGCCCGGGGGGCTCAGGGTGCTCGCCGACTTCGCCGTCGAGCGCGGCGCCGACCTGGTCACCGTCGACCACCGGGTCGACGGCCGGACGCGCCGCGCCCCGCGGTGGATGCCTCATCTGCTCGCCCAGCTGCCGGTCAGCGGGCGCGCCGTCCTTCTGTCCGCCGGGCTCCTGGAGCGGGTGCGGGCCGCCGGTGCCGTCCTCAGCCAGTGGGACCTGCTCGTGCGGGCCACCGACCTCGCCGAGCACCCCGAGCACTGTCCGGCGGTGCTCGTCGACCAGGCGGGCCCCACGACCACCGGCTCGGTGCACGAGCGGCTCGAGACCGCGCGCGCCCACCTGCGGCGCACCGGCGAGGACGCCCTTGTCGTGCCCACCCGGGCCGGCGGCGTCGTCATGCGCGCCCGCCCGGGGTGGACCGCCTCGGTGGGGGTCATCATCCCCACCGCCTTGGCGGGCAGGACCATCGAGGACGGCACCGAGCACGTCCTCGTGCACCTGCTCCTCGAGGCCCTGGCGCGCACCGTCGGCCCCACCCTCCTGGACCTGGACGCTGAGATCGACGTCGAGGTCGTCCTTGTCGTCGACGCCGCCGTCCCGCAGGACCTGCTCGACCGGTGCGGCCAGGCATGGCCGGGGCGGCTGCGGACGGTGCGGACCGAGGGCGACTTCAACTACGCGCGGGCCATCAACGCCGGCGCGCTGGCCACCGAGGCGGAGGTGCTCCTCCTGCTCAACGACGACGTCGAGCCCGTCGAACCGGGCTGGCTCCAGGAGATGCTCGGCGCCCTGGGCCGGCCCGACACCGCGGCCGTCGGCGCCCGCCTGCTCCTGGGCGACCGCCGGCGCCTCCAGCACATCGGCACCGTCTGCCCGCCCGAGGGCCTGCCCATGCACCCCAGGATCTTCGAGCCCGACGACCCCACCCACCCGATGGCGCAGGCCGATGTCGACTACCTGGCCGTCACCGGCGCCTGCCTGGCCTGCCGGCGCGAGGACTTCCTCGAGGTCGGGGGGATGGACGAGTCCCTGCCGCTCAACTTCAACGACGTCGACCTGTGCCTCAAGCTGGGCCTGGACCACGGGCGGGTCGTGTGCGTCAACGCGGCGCGCCTGGTCCACCGGGAGTCCTCGACCCGTCAGGTGCGCATCACCCCCGAGGAGGAGGCCTCCCTCGAGCGTTGGCGGGGGGTCGTCCTGCGCGACCCGCATGTCGAGTACTGGGGCTGAGACCGAGGGCTGGCCCGCCGACCACCGGCCGCCGGGCCGATCGGCCCCGCAGCGGCCCGCTGACGTTATGATCTCAGTGCCTCTCGCGCCGTCGCAGCCGGCGGACCGTGCGGCGCGTGTCATCCCACCCTGCCCAGTCCCAGCCCCGTCCCGGAAAGGTCGACCATGACAGGCCTCCTCAACGGGCTGCGCACCCGCGCGGCCGCCCTGCCCGGATGGGCGCAATGGCTCCTCCTGGCCCTGCTCATGCTGACCCTTGCCGGGGTCATCACCGCCAGGTACGTCCACGCCCATCCCGCCCTGTCGCCCATCGACGAGTACAACTACGTCGACGCCGTCGACAAGGCGACCCGGGGCATCCTGGCCCGGGAGGGCCAGACCGTCGACGCCGTCGCCCGGGAGGCGTCCTCGTGCCGGGGCTTCGGCATGGAGCAGAGCGATGTCACCTACGTCGGCCGCTGCGGCATCGACGAGCCCCTGGCGACCTACCCGTGGGACGGGCACTCCACGGCGGGCATCCACTCGCCGGTCTACTACTTCACAACCGCCTGGATGGCCAAGGCCATCATGACGGTCCTGCCGGGCCTCAGCCTCATCACGGCCGCCCGGCTGACCGGGGCGATCTGGCTGGGCCTGGGCATGGTCATGCTCGCCTACCTCATCCGACGCACGGCCGGCTCGTGGTGGCTGGCCGTGTGGATCCCCATCGTCGTGTGCGCGATGCCCGGCCTGCGGGTGACCAACGCCTACATCAGCCCCGACGCCCCCAACCTCCTGTGCGGCTCAGCGGTGCTCCTGGCGGCCCTCCTCTACTCCCGGGGCCAGTGGCCGCTGTGGCCCCTCATCGCGATCTCCGCGGCGGTCACGCTGGTCAAGTTCCAGAACTCCTTCGTCGTCGTGGCCGCCTTCCTGTTCTTGGTCTGGACCCGGATCGCCCCGCGCCAGGAGGGTGAGGACGGCAGGAGGCCCGGGTGGGCCGCGGTCCTCATCCCCCCAGTGGCGGCGCTCGCGGTCGGCCTGGGGTGGATGAGGCTGAAGACGGCGGTGGCCGTGCCCTCCGCCGGGCTGACTGGCGACCCGCAGGGCGCCGTCGACGTCTCCGGGAGCCTGTACTACCTCGATGACTCCCTCCAGGGGCTGTTCACCGCTAACTGGCCGGCGAGCACGGAGGCGTCCGTCTTCCCGACCCTCGTCCTGTGGGGAGGGATCGCCACCCTGGTGTCCGTGGCCTGGCTCCACCCGGACCGCGGCTGGGTCGAGCGCCGCTTCGCCCAGAGCGGCGCCGTCTCCCTGCTGGGCGTCGGCCCGGCGGTCAACATCGCCTTCGCCGCTGTCTTCGGCTCGGCGGTGGCCATGCAGCCCCGCTACGGCATGGTCCTCATCCCGATCCTGGCGCTGACGGCGGCCTGGTCCCTGGACCGGCGCAGCCTGCGCATCGCCTTGGCGGTCCTGGCCGTGGCCGCCTACGCCTACGGCGCGGTCTCCCTCCACGTCAACTGAGGCCGGCCCGGTCCCCGGGGGCGCAGGGCCGTGTCGCGTTACACTCGCAGGCAGCCGGCCGGGGTGCGCCCCTGAAGCACGGCACCCGAGGCGACCTGACGGGCCCTGACCAGCCCTGGCCAACCCCGACCAGCGCCGACCGACCCCGACGAATGAGGACGTGCACGACATGACCGGAACCGCCAAGCCCCTGGGCATTGAGACCACCCCGATCCCGGGCTTCCTGCGGATCGACCTGACCGTCCGCGGGGACAACCGCGGTTGGTTCAAGGAGAACTGGCAGCGCGAGAAGATGGTGGCCCTCGGACTGCCCGACTTCGGCCCTGTGCAGAACAACATCTCCTTCAACGACGAGGTGGGCGTGACCAGGGGCATCCACGCCGAGCCGTGGGACAAGTTCGTCTCAGTGGCCACCGGGCGGGTCTTCGGCGCCTGGGTGGACCTGCGCGAGGGGCCGAGCTTCGGGACCGTCTACACCTGCGAGATCGACCCCTCGGTGGCCGTCTTCGTCCCCCGGGGCGTGGGCAACGCCTACCAGACGCTGGAGCCGAACACGGCCTACACCTACCTGGTCAACGACCACTGGTCGCCCGACGCCCAGTACACCTTCCTCAACCTCGCCGATGAGACCGTCGCGGTGCCCTGGCCGATCCCCCTGGACCGGGCCATCCAGTCCGACAAGGACCGGGGCCACCCGCGGATGAAAGACGTCATCGCCTTCCCCACCCCGGCCCCCCGGGGACGCAGAGCGCTGGTGACCGGCGCCAACGGCCAGCTCGGGCGCGAGCTGATGCGCCAGCTGCCCGAGGCCGGGTACACGGCCACCGGCGTCGACCTGCCCGAGGTCGACATCTCCGACGCTCAGGCCATGGAGCAGTGGGACTGGGCGTCCTACGACGTCATCATCAACGCGGCGGCCTGGACCAACGTCGACGGCGCCGAGACCCCCGACGGCCGCCGCCTGTCCTGGCGGGCCAACGCCACCGGCCCGGCCAACCTGGCCCGCGTCGCGGCCGCCCACGGGCTGGTCCTCGTCCACGTCTCCAGCGAGTACACCTTCGACGGCACCGCCGAGGTCCACACCGAGGAGGAGGACCCCAGCCCCCTGGGCGTCTACGGGCAGTCCAAGGCCGGCGGCGATGCCGCCGTGGCGGGCGCCCCGAGGCACTACCTCGTGCGCACGAGCTGGGTGGTGGGCGACGGCAAGAACTTCGTCAAGACGATGGCCTCCCTGGCCGAGCGCGGCGTGGCCCCCAAGGTCGTGGCGGACCAGACGGGCCGCCTCACCTTCACCACGGACCTTGCCGCAGGCATCATCCACCTGCTGAGCACGGAGGCGGCCTACGGCACCTACAACCTCTCGGGGGAGGGGCCTGTGGTCTCCTGGGCGGATGTGGCCAAGCGGGTCTATGAGCTGACCGGCCACGACCCGCAGGCGGTCACCCCGATCACCACCGAGGAGTACTTCGCCGGCCAGGACGTCGCGCCCCGCCCGCTCATCTCCACCCTGGACCTGAGCAAGATCGAGGCGACCGGCTTCACCCCGGCCGACTCGATGGAGCGCCTCGAGGTCTATGTCCGTGCCCTCTGAGGCCCGTCGCGTCATCCTCCGGCTCCTGGGCTTCACCGGGTGGCCGCTGCTCACCCTGGTGACGCCCCTGTTGGCCATGCCTGTCGTGGCTCGGCTGGCAGGTCAGGGTTGGTCGTCCATGGCGACGGCGATGTCGGTGGGGACCTTTGGTGCTGCCGCCGTCCTGTGGGGGTGGAACTACGTGGGTCCGGCCCGTGTGGCGCGAGTGCACACAGTCCAGGAGCTGAACCGCCTGTACTCGGGCAGCGTCCTGAGCAGGAGTCTGCTGTGCCTGGGTGTCGTGCCGGTGTGCGCCGTGATCAGTGCCTGGCTCGCCCTGCCCTCGCTGCGGGTCGCAGCCGGGGCAACGGCGGTCGCCTTCGTTCTGCCGGCCATGTCACCTCAGTGGTACTGCATCGGTGTGGGTGACGCACGGCTGCTGGGGTACTTCGACACCCTGCCGCGGACGATCTCGACGGTCATCGCCATCCCGCTCATGGTCCTGACCGGCAAGGTCATCTTCTACCCCTGCCTGCTCGCCGCCGGCGTTGTCATCGGACTGGTCCTGTTCAGGCGCAGCGTCTTCCCCGGAGTTCGCGCCGACTACCCCAGCCTGCCCGAGGTGTGGGACGACATCAGGCACATGAGCGGTGCAGCGGGGTCGAACCTCGTGGGTGCCGCGTACGGCTACACGCCGACACCGATCGCGACTGCCGCACTGGACCCGGCCATATCTTCCCGCTTCGCCTCGGCGGACCAGGTCTACCGTTACGCGCTGTTCCTCGTCCAGGCTCTGGGTAACGCCCTCCAGGGCTGGGTACTGGAGGTCGACGGAGAGCAGGGGCGTCGGCGCCAACGGCTGGCCATCATGGCGCACGTCGCGCTGGGCCTGTGCGGTGCGATCGTAATCGCTGTCTTGACACCCCTGGTCAGTTCGGTCCTCTTCGGCCCGCAGGTCGCCGCCACCTATGCCGCCTCGGCATGGTACGGCGTCGCCTTCTTCGCGATCTCCACGGCGACGCCCCTACTGCGGAACGTCCTGATCCCGACAGGCCAGGCGCACGCGGTGTTCATCGCCACGGTCGTTGCGGCTGTGGGCGGCCTCGGGATGATGGCGGCGGGCGCTGCCGGCCACTCCATGGCGGTGATCGCCGCAGGCATGGCCTGCTCCGAACTGCTCATCTTCCTGATCCTGCTACCCCGGTCCCTGCGCACACTGCGGCGTATGGGAGCCCAGTGCCACGATGGCGCCTCCGGTTCTGTCCCAGGGACGGAGCCCGGCCGATGAGCGCGCCGGCCCTCGACCTGCCCGACCGGATCAGCCGGGTCGGAGCGGTCGTCACCGCCTTCGCCCCGGGCCCGGGACTGGTCCGGGCGGTCGGCGTGCTGCTCGACCAGGTCGAGCAGGTCGTCATTGTCGACGACGGCCCCGAACGGGCCACCGAGGCGACGCGGGCCCTCCTGGCCGACTGCCGGTCCCTCGGCGCGCAGGTGGTGGTCCAGGACCGCAACCGGGGGATCGCCGCGGCCCTCAACGCGGGCGCCAGGCACCTCGACCCCGCCTGCGAGGCCGTGCTCACCGTCGACCAGGACTCGTGCCTGCCGGCCGGCTATGTGGCCGCCCAGGTCGAGGCCTTCGCCGCGGCGCGCGCGGCAGGTGTGCCCGCCGGCATGGTCGCGCCCCGGGCAGCGGGCAACATCCGCCGGCTGCCGGGGGCCCAGGGCCGTGATCCAGTGGTCGTGGGCGGTGAGCCCATCCAGTCGGGCCTGCTCGTGACCGTCGCGCTGTGGCGGGCCCTGGGGGGCTTCGAGGAGTCGCTGTTCATCGACGGCGTCGACTCGGACTTCTACCTGCGCGCCCTGGACCTGGGGGCCGTGCCCGTCATCGCCCCGGTGTCCATCGAGCACCAGCTCGGCACGACCGTCAGCGCGGGACTTGGGCCCTGGCGCATGCCGCTGACCGTGGCCGCGGAGTTCCGGTACTACTACCAGGTGCGCAACCTCGTGGCGCTGCTACGGCGTCACGGTCGCAGCCACCCGCGGTGGTGCGCCCGGGCGGTGGGCAAGCAGGCCAGGCACCTCATCATCGTGACCGCGCTGGCCCCGGGGCGGCGCGGGCGGCTGGCCCGCGCCGCGCACGGGCTGCGCGACGGCCTGGCCGGACGCGGAGGCGCGATCAACGACACGACCCCGGGAGGCGGGACGAGATGAGCAGGACAACCGAGGCCGACGGCGCCGCCGACCGGGCCCAGGGCCGGTCGAGGAGCGGTGAGCCGGTGCAGGCACGAGGGGCGGGGGCGCCGGTCGCCGTCGACATCTTCATCCCCTTCTGGGGCGAGCCGGACTACCTGTACGCCGCCGTGCGCTCGGTGCTGGCACAGAGCTCGCCGAGCTGGCGGCTGACGGTCGTCGATGACTGCTACCCCGAGGACGTCTCCGGCTACTTCGCCGATCTCGACGACAAGCGGGTGCGCTACCTGCGCAACGAGGACAACCTCGGTATCATCGGCAACTTCAGCCGCTGCCAGGAGCTGGCCGAGGGCACCTACACGGTGTTCATGGGCTGCGACGACCTGCTGGGGCCGCGGTACGTCGAGACCATCGAGCGCACGGCCGCCCGGCTGCCCGGGGTCGAGATCATCCAGCCCGGTGTCGAGGTCATCGATGAGTCGGGTACGACGGTCCTGCCCCTGAGCGACCGCGTCAAGGACCTCCTGCGGCCCGGCGGGCAGGCCACCCACGTGCTGGCAGGGGAGGACCTGGCCCGCTCCCTATTCGTGGGGGACTGGCTGTACTGGCCCAGCCTGGCCCTGCGCACCGAGGCCCTCCGGGGTGCTCGGTTCCTGCCCGACTACGAGATCATCCTCGATGTCGGCCTGCTCATGGACCTCATCACCGCGGGCGCGCGTCTGGCGGTCGTGCCCGACCTCGTCTTCCGCTACCGCCGCCACCAGGCGAGCCTGTCCTCCGAGGCGCTTCTCGACGGTCCGCGCTTCGCCGACGAGCGCCGCTTCTTCGCCCAGCAGGCCGCACGGATGGACGCCCTCGGCTGGAGGCGGGCCGCCCGGGCCGCCCGCCGGCACGTGACCTCGCGGGCCTACGCTCTGACGCTGCTGCCCGGCGCCCTGCGCGCCCGCCGGGACGTGCGTCCGCTGCTGCGGCACGCCCTGCGCTGAGCGGGGTGCGCCGGCCCTCAGCGGATGCGGCGCCGCAGCTCACCGATGCAGCGCAGCAGCAGGAGGCGCGAGCCGATGGCGGCACGCACCCCCCGGGGCCGGTTGGGGGTCTGGTTGGACTCGTGGAACCGGCGCAGGACGGTGCGCTGCGGGCAGTGGCACACCGAGCGCCGAAGGTTGCCGTACAGGGCGATCCACAGGTCGTGGGACTCCCCGAGGAAACCGGGGAAGGGGGCCAGGCCCCGGGCCAGCGCCTCGGCGCGCACGCCCATGGCGCAGCCGTAGTAGGGCCGGTTGCCGGCCAGCACGCCCAGGACGTTGCGCCAGGCGCGGTGGGAGTCCGCGGCGCGCAGGTGCCAGTCGGCCTGCCCGTAGGGGCCGCGGATCGCGTCCGGCCCGCCCAGGGTGCCCAGGTTGGTCGCCGCGACCTCGGCCCCCTCCAGGGCGTTGACGAGGACCTCGACGTGGTCCGGGGTCCACACGTCGTCCTGGTCGCTGAGCAGGAGCAGGTCCCCGCCGGCCAGGGACAGGGCCTCCTCGAAGGTGCGCACGTAGCCCCGGTTGTCGGTGCGTGCCGTCACGCGGATCCGCGGGTCGTGGCGGGCCAGCCCCTCGAGCACCGAGACCGTCGAGTCGCTCGAGGCGTCGTCGACGACGATGAGCTCGTCGTCCGGGGCGAGCTGGGGCAGGATCGAGCCGATCTGCTCGGCCACGAAGCGCTCGCCGTTGTAGGTCGCCATGCACACGCTCACCCGGCCGCGGGGACTGCGGGTCATGCGGGCTCCTTCGGTCCGGGGTTGTCGGGACGCTCAGGGGGCCGGGGGTCCTCGGGTGGCGCCTGGTCGCCCTCGAGCGAGGAGGTCAGACCCGCCTCCCGGACCACGAGGTCAAGCACGGCGATGTTCTCGGCCAGGACGCGGGTCTCGTCCTCCAGGCGGCTGATCTCCAGGGACAGGTGCAGCGCCACACCCAGGAGCAGGAAGATCGCCAGGGCGAACAGGAGGTTGGAGGGCACCTGGATGTCGAGGAACCCGGCCAGGGCGCCCAGCAGGTCGGGCACGACCGCCAGCACGACGATGGCCAGGCCCACGAGGATCCACAGCGCTGCGTACTTCTCCCGGAGCTTGCGCGATCGCAGCAGGCCGATGACGAAAAGCATGATGGCCACGGCCACCAGGATGAAGAAGACGCGGGTGAGCATCAGCGCACCGCCTCCCGGTCCTCCGGCGCGGGACGGCGGTCCACGGGACGGCGGGTCAGGGAGATGAACAGGGCGAACATGGAGCGCACGAGGTAGACGGCGGCCTTGCCGGGGTGGTTCGAGGGCGTGCCCGCCTGGCGCGGGCGCATCGAGACCCCGACCTGGGTGACGCTCAGTCCCGAGCGCACGGCGATGACCAGCGAGTCGATCGTGTCGCCCAGGTACTCGGCCGGGTAATAGCGGCAGTACTGGTCGATGGCGGTGCGGTCCCCGGCCCGGAACCCACTGGTGACGTCGGTCAGCCGGGTGCGGCTGATGCGCCCCACGATCGCCGCCAGCAGGAGCATCGCCCAGCGGCGCGGACCGCGCGCCCGGTAGGTGCCGACCTGCGCGAAGCGCGCGCCGATGGAGATGTTGGCCCGGGACAACCCGTCCAGGACGGTGTCGATGTCGCGCGGGTCGTGCTGACCGTCGGCGTCGACCTGGATCGTGCGGTCGTAGTCGAAGCGCCGGGCGTACTTGTACCCGGCCCGCATAGCGCCCCCGACACCCATGTTGTAGGGCAGGTCGAGCACGAGGGCGCCGGCGGAGCGGGCCACCTCGCCGGTGCGGTCCCGGGAGCCGTCGTTGACGACGAGCAGGTCGTAGGTGGGCACGACCTCACGCAGCTCGCGGATCGTCGCGCCGATCGCCTCCTCCTCGTTCCACGCCGGCATGATGACCAGCGTTCTGGGGCGGCGCGTCGGCATAGGACTCCTCGGTAGGCGGGGCGGCCCCCACAGTCTAGATGATTGATTCCACGGGGTCGCCGGCCCCGGACTCGTGCACACCACCGGTGTCTCCCGCCCCTGTCCTGGGTGGTGCGGGAGACACGGGCACCGGCGTGAACGGCCAGTGCGTCTGAAGACTGGTGGCCGACCCCGGCGCTGGTCGCCTTCGGGGCCGGGGGCGCCCGGGGCTGTCAGCGGCGCTCGCGCTCGAGCAGCCCGAGCAGGTACTGGCCATAGCCGGACTTGACGAGGGGCTCGGCGCGCTCACGCAGGCCATCGTCGTCGATGAACCCCATGCGCCAGGCGACCTCCTCGGGGCAGCCGATGTTGAGGCCCTGGCGGTGCTGGACGGTGCGCACGAAGCTCGTGGCGTCGGCCAGGGAGTCGAAGGTGCCCGTGTCGAGCCAGGCGGTGCCGCGGGGCAGCACCTCGACGGTCAGGCGGCCCGCCTCGAGGTAGGTGCGGTTGACGTCGGTGATCTCGTACTCGCCGCGGGCCGAGGGCTTGAGGTTGCGGGCGATCTCGACGACGTCGTTGTCGTAGAAGTACAGGCCGGGCACGGCGTAGTCCGACCGGGGGCGGGTGGGCTTCTCCTCGATGGACAGCGCCTTGAACTCGGAGTCGAACTCGACGACGCCGTAGGCGGTGGGGTCGGCCACCTGGTAGGCGTAGACGACGCCGCCCTCGGGGTTGGTGTGGCGCCGCAGCTGGGTGCCCATGCCGGGGCCGTAGAAGATGTTGTCGCCCAGGACCAGGGCGGCGGGCTCGCCGCCGACGAAGTCAGCGCCCAGGACGAAGGCCTGGGCCAGGCCGTTGGGGACCTCCTGGACGGTGTAGGACAGGTTGACCCCGAGCTGGGAGCCGTCCCCCAGGAGCCGGTGGAAGCTGGGGGCGTCGTGCGGCGTCGTGATGACCAGGACGTCCTGGATCCCGGCGAGCATGAGCGTGCTCAGCGGGTAGTAGATCATCGGCTTGTCGTACACGGGCACGAGCTGCTTGGAGGTGCCCAGGGTGATCGGGTTGAGTCGCGTGCCGGAGCCCCCGGCCAGGATGATGCCTCGCATGGGCACAGTGTGACCCATCATCTCCGTCCGGTGCAGCCCGAAGGAGGCGGGGCAGTGCGCGCCGCGGTCCTGTGCCGGATAGGGCGCGCCCGGACGGAGCGGGGGAGTACCGGTGCGGGTCGTGGCCTGCGGGGCGTCGGGGGCCCGAGCCGTTATCTTGCCGTCATGGAAAGACTCGACGGTGCCCGCCAGCGCTACGCCTGGGGCTCGACGACGGCGATCCCCGGGCTCCTCGGGGTCCAGGCCGACTCCGAGCCCTGGGCCGAGCTGTGGTTCGGCGCCCACCACGCGGGCCCGACCCACGTGCGGGGAGGACCGCCCCTGGCCGAGCTGATCGCCGCCGATCCCGCCCGGCTGCTCGGGGAGGACGTCGTGCGCCGGTTCGGACCCCAGCTGCCCTTCCTGCTCAAGGTCATCGCCCCAGAGCGCGCACTGTCCCTCCAGGTCCACCCTGATCTCGAGCAGGCCATGGCCGGCTGGGAGCGGGAGAACCGTGAGGGGGTCGCGCTGGACGACCCACGGCGCAGCTTCAAGGACGCCAATCACAAGCCGGAGATGGTCCTGGCCCTGACCCGCTACGAGGCCGTGGCGGGTTTCAGGGCGCCGCGGCGCGCCGCGGAGGTGCTGGCCGACCTGTCGAGCCCCCTGGCCCGGCGCATGCGCCGGACCCTGCGCCTCAACCCGACGCGCTTCGGCATCAGGCAGGTCTTCTCCGACCTGGTCGCCCAGGAGACCCGTCCCGAGCCCGGGGAGGTCGACGAGCTCGTCGAAGAGATCTCCCGGCGGCTGGCGGCGGGTACCTCGCCGTCGCGCCGGGCCGACGCCAACGCCGTGGAGATGGCCCGCTCCTTCCCCGGAGACCCGGGGGTGGCCGCGGCCCTCCTGCTCAACCCCGTCACCCTCCAGCCGGGGGAGGCACTCTTCGTCCCCGCCGGCTCGGTCCACGCCTACGTCTCCGGCCTGGGGGTCGAGGTCATGGCCTCCTCGGACAATGTCCTGCGCGCCGGCCTGACGACCAAGCATGTCGACGTCCCGGCCATGCTCGCCTGCGTCGACTACGTGGCTGCGCCCCCGGTGCGGCCGGCCCCGGAGTACCTCTCGCGCGCGACGCGGGCCTACTACGCCCCGGTCGACGACTTCGAGTTGCTCGTCACCACGGTCGTCCCCGCCGACGCCAGGACCCAGGTCCCCGGCCGCGGGCCGCGGATCGTCCTGGCCGTCGAGGGCACGACGACCGTGACGACCCCTGCCGGGCAGGAGCGCCTGACCCGGGGCCAGGCCGTGTTCGTGGGGGCCGACGAGCGGACGCTGGCCGTCGAGGGCGCCGGGACGCTCGTGCAGGCCGACGTGCCCTGAGGATCTTCAACCGTTGGGATGAGGGGGCAGCGGCGAGCCGGTCAGTGATTCCCGGCCCCACCCCTCGCCGAGATCGGGACATATGACCCCTCGAGATCGGTAGATATGGCACGGCCGGGCGCAGTCCCGTGTCTCCTACCCCGCACCACCCCACCCCGCCCTTGTCCCAGCCGCACCTCGGACTACACCGTCTAGGGCAGGGCGCCCTCCTGGCGGGCGGCGGCCGTGCGCAGCGCGGACTCGGCACTGGCGTCGACCATGACGGCGCTGAGCCCGTGCCGCCAGGCGGCCAGCACCTCGAGGACCGCCATCGGTGTCCCTTCCTCAATCATGACGGCGCGGGTGCCGGTCTCACGCGCCTTGAGCGCCCGGTGTTCGGGCAGGGAGTCGACGAGCTCGCGGCGCGTCCAGGCGACGCCCCCGCCACCGGACACGAGCGCGGGGGCGTGGCCCTCCACGGGGACCGGGGGGAAGACGTCGGGCAGGGCCATGAGGTCGGCGACGCCGTCGAGCACCAGGGGCTCGAGGGCCTCCGGGTGGCGCAGAGCCAGCGAGGCCCGGGGGACGAGGACCTGCACCCCGGCCCGAGGGTCGAGGTCGCGGGCGTCAAAGGCGACGCTGGCCGAGTCGGGGCCGACCGGGGCAACGGCGGCCGTCGGCGACACGCCAGAGACCCCATCGCTTGTGCTAAACCTCACAAGACCGCCGGCCAGCCATGTACCACAGCACCAAGCGACGGTCCTCCAGTGAGTGCTCATCGCCACATGGACGTGAGGCCGCTCTCCGATCTCGTCGGTCAGCAGGCCCGCCGTCTTGGCCTGCCACATGCTCAGGACCCGGCCGGACAGCTCGATCCGTTCCTGGTCGGCGTACCACACGAGCCATGGCCTGCCCGTGTCGGCGGGGGTGGGGAGGAGATGAACGAGGGGGTCGGTCTGCGCATCGGTCATGAGCAGATTGAACCAGGACCAATAAGTCTCACAGGAGGATCGCTAGGGGCTCCCAGCCTCCCTTCAGGTCGCGCCGAACGGGTCCCCAGCGTGCCGTGTCAACCTGTTCGCGAACGGGGATGCTAGCGCTCGCGACCGACTTGTTAACGTCGATTTTTCGGCGGAACGACGCCATTTCATCACGAATGGGTGACGCTTGCCCCCCGCGCTTGACTCGATCATCTGACACCCGTGTAACTTCCTCGGTGTCACCAGCTCGGAACTCGGAAGGGAAGCCATCGTGTGGAACATCCTCGGCGACGGTCCGCTCACTCGGACTGACGACGCCGACGACGAGGCGCTCATCCTTCTGTTCGGCGACGAGGGCCTCGATGAAGGGCCGCTCGCCTGGCAGGAGCGCGCACTGTGCGCCCAGACGGACCCCGAGGCCTTCTTCCCTGAGAAGGGCGGCTCCACCCGTGAGGCCAAGCGCGTGTGCGCGACCTGCGAGGTGCGCCAGGAGTGCCTCGAGTACGCACTGGCCAACGACGAGCGCTTCGGCATCTGGGGCGGCTTGTCGGAGCGCGAGCGCCGCAAGCTCAAGCGCCGCGCCGTATGAGCGGGCCGGCCGTCCCCGGTCCATCGACCCGCGCCCTGGGTGCGCAGACCCTCGCCGTCCTCGTGACGGCGGGGGTGACGCCGTTCCTGCCCCAGTCACTGCGCGCCCTGAGGAGCCAGACGGTGCCCCCGGACGTGCTGCTCGTCGTCGACGTCGCCTCCCGGGTCAACGGCCTGGGTGACGGCACCCCGGTCGAGGAGGCCGTGGCCGCCTCCCGCGTCGATGACGTCACCGACGTGCGGATCGTCCACGTGCCCGAGGCCGCGGGATTCGGGGACGCCGTCTCCCGGGGCCTGGGGCGCTACGCCGAGCTGGTCGCCGCGGGCAACCGGCGGCGCGGGCCGCGCGCCTCCGAGGCCGCCGGCCCCCTGGCTGGCGCCGATGACCGGCTGACCGGGCCGACCGGGGCGCTGTCGCCCATCACCCCGGCCGAGCAGGAGCGCGCAGCGGCCTCTGGTGACCCGGACCGCGGCCGCGCACCGGGGCAGTCCTGGCTATGGCTGTTGCACGACGACTCCGCGCCGGGCGCCGACTGCCTCGAGGAGCTGGCGACCGCGGTCGTCTCGGCCCGCTCGGTGGCGCTGGCCGGGCCCAAGCAGGTCGACTGGGACCGTCCCGAGGAGCTGCTCGAGGTCGGGCTGCGGACCACCGCCTCGGCGCGCCGCGCCAACGACATCGTCGACGGCGAGATCGACCAGGGCCAGCACGACGACCGCAGCGACGTCCTGGCCGTGGGCTCCGCCGGGGCGCTCATCGACCGTGCCGTGTGGGACGAGCTGGGGGGCACGAGCCCCCTGTTCCCCGTGTTCGGCGACGGTTTGGAGTTGTCGCGCGCGGTGAGACTCGCCGGCCACCGCGTCATCGTCGTGCCCCGTGCCCTCCTGCGGCACCGGCGCGCCTCCTACCTCGGGCTGAGGCCCGGCCAGGCGCCCCGCCGAGGCCGGGGCGGGCCGCAGGTCCCCGGGGATCCCGCGGCGCTGCCCGAGCCCCGCCCCGACCGCTCCTTCCGGGCCAGGCGCACCGCCCAGCTGACCGCCTGGGCCATCTTCTCGGCCCGTCCGGTGCCCGTGCTCCTGGCGTGGTTCGTGCTCCTGGGTGCTGCCCGCGCCCTGTGGCGCCTGGTCACCAAGGAGCCTTTCCTGGCCGGCGACGAGCTCGCCGCCGCGGTGGCCGTCACGGGCCGGGCAGCGGGCATCCGCCAGGGCCGACGGCGCCTGTCGGCCCACCAGGAGGTCCGCCGTGCCGTGCTGGCGCGCCTCTACGTCGAGCCCGCCGAGATCCGTGCCATGCGCCGGGACCGTCGGCGCCAGGAGCGCGAGCGCCTCGCCCGCGCCGCGGCCCCCAGCGAGCTGGAGCTGCGCGAGCTGGCCGCGCTGGCCCGACGGCGACGCCGGGTCCTGGCCGGGGTGATGATCCTGGCCATCGGCGCGGCCGCCCTGGGATTCTCCGGCCTGCTGGTCACGCGCTCCCTGACCGGGGGCGCCCTGGCGGGTCTGGCGGCACCGTGGCGCGAGACATGGGAGGCGGCCTGGTCGACCTGGGCCTCCTCCGGTGACGGCTACCCGGGCACGCCCACGCCTGTGCTGGCGCTGCTCGCTCTGGCCACTGCCGTGGTCTCCGGGGTGGGGGCCGACGGCGACCTCGTCATCCGCCTCCTCGTCCTGGCCGCCATCCCCCTGGCGGCGGCGGGGGCCTGGTTCGCCGCGGGCAGCGTGACCCGCCGGACCGCGCTGCGCGCCTGGGCGGCAATGGCGTGGGCGATGTCGCCCGTGCTCCTGCTGGGTCTGGGGCAGGGGCGGCTGGCCGCCGTCATGGTCCACCTCGCCCTGCCCTGGGCGTTGACCGCCCTGGCCCGTGCGGTGGGGGCCGATCGGCGCGACGTCGTCCTGTCGGGACTCATCGACGCCCACCACGCCACAAGCCAGGAGAAGGACGAGCTCGACCGCTTCGCCTCCGAGCGGATGGAGGATCTCGCGACCCTTGGTGCCGAGGAGACCGACGCGACGGAGGAGACAGAGGAGACTGAGGAGGCCGGGCAGGAGGGCGCTGCCCACGACGCCGATGAGGATCCCGCCCAGGCCTCCGGCACGGCCGACGACGCCCTGGCCTCCGGCGCCGACGAGGCCCGGGGCGCACCCGCGCCGACCGGTGCCGACGCTCAGGGCGAGGGCGCCCCGGAGGGCTCGGCGGCCCAGCTCGGGCAGCCCGAGGACGAAGCCGCCGAGCAGGCCGATGCGCCTGAGGAATCCGGCCGGACCCGCGCGGGGGCCGAGGAGGACCATGAGGACGAGCGCCAGGACGATGAGGACGATGAGGCCGAGTATGCCGACGCGCAGGAGCCGGCCGGACGGCGGCCCGTCGGCCTGAGCGCCGTCGCCCGCGCCGCCGTGACCGAGCGCTATGGTTCGGGATCGCCCACTGCTGCGGCCGTCGCCGGGCTGCTGCTGTCCGTCGTCGTGGCAGCCTCACCGGTCACGGCGGCCCTCATCGTCCCCGGCCTGCTGCTCCTGGCGGTCCGGGTGCCCCGCGCCGCCCTGCGCCTGGTCCTCACGGTCGTTCCGGTCCTGGCCACCGCGGCACCCGCCTGGCTGACAGCACTGCGCCTGCTGGGCGACGAGGGCCCCTGGTGGGCCCTGCGCTACCTCCTGACCGACCTGGGGGTCCCCGTCGCGGTCCCCGCACCCAGCGCCATCGAGCTCCTCGTGGGCCTGCCGCTGGACCTCGAGGCCCTCGTGGGAGCCCCGCTGCTGTCCCTGGCCGTCAAGGCCCTCCTGGCGGTGCTGCCGCTGGTGGCCCTCCTGGGTCTGCTCGTCACCGGTCGGCGCGGCGCCCGTGCCCGGGCAGGGGTTCTCATGGCGCTGGCCGGGCTCGCTCTGGCCGCCCTGAGCGCGCGCACGGCGACGGCCGTGGGCACCCTGCCCGACGGTACTGGCTCGGTGACCGTCCACGGCTGGGCCGGTACGGGGCTCAGCCTCGCCCTGGCCGGGCTGCTGGCCGCCGCGCTGGCGGGCGCCGACGCCGTGCGGGCCGACCTCGTGGGCCGGGCCACCGGCCCCCGGCACGCCGTGGCCGCCGTCGTCGCCGTCCTGGCGCTCCTGACCCCCGTCGTGTGCGGGTCCTCCTGGGCCCTGTCGGCACGCGCCTCCACCACCGCCGGCTCCGACGCACTCGTCATGGCCCTTCAGGGCGCGGGCCAGCAGGTCCCGGTCATCGCCTCCCAGATGCAGTACTCCGAGACCGCGGGCCGGGTCCTGGTCCTGACCGCCGGCGATGAGGGCATGATTGTGCGCACCTGGCGGGGACCGGGCACCCAGTTGACCGACGTCGTCCCCGACGTCGTAGCGGCCCAACTGCGCGACCGCGTCCCCGCAGCGGGAGCCGGGTCCCTGAGCCTGGTGGCCTCCGCCGGAGCACTGGCCACCGACCTGGAGGACGCCGCCGACGCCGAGCTCGCCGACATCGTCGCGCGGGCCATGGCCGGACAGGACGAGCAGGTCGCCACCGACCTGGCCGCCCACGGCGTGGCCGTTGTCCTGCTCAGCGACCGCGCCGCCGACGACGCGACCGCCACGGCGCGGGCCGGCCTCGGCGCGACCCCCGGGCTCGAGGAGCTCGCCTGGACGGCCACCGGCGCCTCGTGGCGCGTCGCGCCCGAGGGCGGCACCGAGCCCGCCCGTGCCGTGCTCCTCGGACCGGAGGACACCACCGTCCTGCCCTCGGGCCCCACCGGGGTGCGCACGCGGATCGAGGCATCCGGCACGACACGCACCCTCATCCTGGCCGAGCGGGCCGACAGCGGCTGGCGGGCCACTCTGGGCGGGGAGGAGCTGAGCGCCACCACCGTGCGGGACGCGAGCGGGCAGTGGCGACAGGCCTTCGAGGTCCCCGCCCGCGACGGCGAGCTCGTCGTCACCCACCGCTGGCCGACGACGACCCTGCTCACGCGCCTGGTCCTGGCGGCATGGGCCGTGACTGCCGTGGCCGCCCTGCCCCTGCGACGCCGGAGGTATGAGGCATGAACCGTGCCAGCACCGCCACCACACCGGCCACCTCCACCCTCAGGCGCGTCGTCGCCCTGCTCGTGGCCACCGCCCTCGTGGGCGCCGGCACCGCCATGACTTGGTGGGGCACGGCCACGCCCCGGCCCGCCACCGCCCAGGTCGAGCCGGCCACCGTCACCGGTCCGGCCGCCGACGTCGTCTACGCCTGCCCGCAGGCCCCGCGCAACACCATCGGCGGGGTCGACCTGGGCGAGACGACCTCCTCCACCGAGCTGACCCCCACCGGGCAGGGGGCGAGCGTCGCCTACGACGGGCAGGAGCTCGACGGCCCGACCGCTCTCGACAGCGCCGAAGGCGGGCTGCTCACGGTCGAGACCGTCGGCCAGAGGACGGCCGGTGCCGTCGGGGCCGTGACCACCCTGACCGCCTCGGGCGACCTGCGCGGGCTGACGACAGCGCCCTGCTCCCCGCCGGCGGCCGTGTCCTGGATCGTCGGAGGGTCCTCGGCCCTCGGAAGCTCCGCCGAGCTGCGGCTGACCAACCCCGGCCTGACCGTCGTGACGGCCACGGTCCGTCTCTACGGCTCGACCGGTGAGATCTCGCTGCCCTCCAACGGACAGGTCGTCGTCCCCGCCGGGCAGACCGTCGGCCTGCTCCTGGAGTCGGCCGGCGCCACCGACTCCCGCATCGCCCTGAGCGTGGAGGCCGACGGCGGCACGCTCGTGCCCTTCCTCGCCACCGAGGCCCTCAACGGCGAGACCGCCGCCGGCACAGAGGTCATTTCCCCGGGGGCGGCGCCCTCGACCGACCTGACCGTTCCCGGTGTCGTCCTGGTCGAGGGAGCCGCCCAGGGCGAGGCGGCCGGCCAGCAGAACGCCGCCGCCGACGCCGAGCTCATCCACCGCTCCCCAGTGGTGCGGGTGGTCAACCCCGGGCAGGAGCCCGCGACCGTCTCGGTCTCGCTCATCGGGGCACAGGGCGAACAGGCCCTGGCCGGAGCGGAGTCGGTGGTCGTCGACCCCGGCGCGGTCTTCGACATCTCCCTGGCCGGAACGGCACCGGGCAGCTACGCGGTGCGGGTCACCTCCGACAACCCCGTCGGCGCGGGGGTCAGCCTCGTGCGCAGCGCCGGGGAGTACCCCGAGCGCTCGGGCACGACACTGCGCGACGTCGCCTGGGCCCAGGCGGCCCCGCCCGGCGCCCTGGAGGCCGCGGTCGTCGCGCTGCCGCGCGGCAACGGACTGGCCCCGGTGCTCACGCTGACCAACTCCAGCACGATGCCCGCAACGGTGACGCTGGCCTCCGCCGACGGGACATGGACCTCCGAGGTCACTGTGCCGGCATCGACGACCCTGAGCCCGGAGATCCCCCAAGAGGTCGCTGCGCTGAGGCTGACCAGCCCCGACGCGCAGGCGCTCAGCGCCGCGGTCACGGTGACCGCCCAGGTCGAGGGCGAGACCGCCGGCACGCTCATCTCCGTGCTGTCCCCGGTGGCCGACGCCGAGGCGCTGACCCAGCGCAGCCTCGTCCTGCGCTGACCGGCCGGCGTGCCCGGGCGGCACGGCCCGCGACCGTCCCGGGCACGGCCGATAGGCTGACCGGATGACCCAGGCCAGACGCCCCGCCCCCATACCGGCGCCCGTACGTCGCCGCGACCGCCACGGCCGCGGGCTGCGCGGGCCCCTTCTGCCTCCGTTCCTCCCCGCCTGGCGCACCCGGGCCGAACGTTTCGACGAGGTGGTCGTCCAGGCGGCCGGTGACCTGGCACGACGCCTGCCCCAGGTCGCCGACATGCAGTTCGCCGTCGAAGAGGTGCCGCCCTCGGACCCCGCGCCCTGGGAGGGCGGTGTCGTCCTGGGACGCGGCTTCGCCGCCGAGGCGCGTGCCGGCCTGCCCGCCCGCATCGTGGTCTACCGGCGTCCCGTGGCCGGCCGCGCCCACACCGAGGCCGAGCTGGGCGAGCTCGTGCGCCGGGTCATCGTCGAACAGGTGGCCCTCCTGCTGGGCAGGCGTCCCGAGGAGATCGACCCCGACCTCGCCTGAGACCGCGGCGCGGGTCGGCATCGGCCCCGCCGCGCGATAACCTGCGCTCGTGAGAAGAGTCAGACGCTGCCGCAGACCCGGCTGCGAGAACCCCGCCGTCGCCACCCTGACGAGCGTCTACGCCGACTCCACGATCGTCCTGGGGCCCCTGGCCACCGAGGCCCAGCCCGAGGCCTACGACCTGTGCGCCAAGCACGTGGAGTCCTTCACCGCGCCCCGGGGGTGGCAGGTCATCCGGCTGGCCACCGACTTCGCCCCGGCCCCGCCCTCCGAGGACGACCTGACGGCGCTGGCCGACGCCGTGCGCGAGGCCTCGCGGGCCCCACGGCCCCGGGCCCCGCGCGCTGAGCGGGCCGGCCGGCCCGGCGGCATCATGCCCGGGCCCCTGACCCACGAGCCCGACACCCTGCCCGACCACCTCACCGGCCTGGGCGACGGAGAGATCACCCGCCGCGGCCACCTGCGCGTCCTGCGCGGCGACAAGGAGGACTGAGATGCCACGCCCCTCAGGTGCGCAGGAGACCGGCCTCAGCCCGTGGGTGCGTGAGGCACTGCGCTGCCCGGCCACCGGCGAGCCACTGGTCGACGACCCCCGCGGCGGCACACGGCTCGTGTCTGTCGGCGCCGGGCTGGCCTACCCGGTGGACCATGGCGTGCCCCTCCTCCTGGTCGACCAGGCCCTCCCGGCGCCCGACGGCAGCTCGGCGGCCTGAGGCGCCCGGCCTCACCGGGGCGGGGTGATCTCGTGGGGCAGCTCCTCGAGCGCCCTGAGCGCCCGCTCGTCGGAACGGCGGTCGCGCAGCTCGAGGAAGAACTCGCGGTCACGGCGCGCCACGAGGATCGCGGCGAGGAAGCGCTCGGGGTTCGTGCCGGGCGGGGCAGGCGGGGAGGTGTAGGGCTCGGCCCTGGCCGCGAGCCGGCGGGCCAGGCGCGTGCGGGCGTCGGGACGCATCGTCGATGCCCGTTGCAGGAAGGTGCGGGCCGCGAGGGCCAGGTCCCCCGGCAGCGCCCGCAGATCTGCCTGCCCGGCCCAGCCGGCCAGCTCGGGGGGCATGATGAGTGGCGCACCGTCCCGGACTCCGGGACGGTCCCGCACGACGTAGGTCCCGGCCAACAGGTCCCCCAACCTCTTTCCGCGCTTGGTCGCCACGCACGCCACTGCCGCCAGCGTGCCCGCGGACAGCCAGATCTCGACGGTGGCCAGCAGTACGCGCACCAGGCTGTGGCGCAGACGCAGGGCGCCGCCGTCGTCACGCACGACCCTCGAGCCCACAACCAGCCTGCCTGCCGAGCGCCCCCGTGAGACCACCTCGACGGTCAAGGGCACGACAACGACCCACAGGGCAAGGACGATGGAGGTCACCGTGCTCCTCACGGCCGCCGACGGCAACAGCCCCATGTCGAACAGCGTTATGATCACACTGATCGAGAGGATGAAACCTCCCGCATAGATGGCGTAGTCGATCGCCCCGGAGATCAGGCGCAGGCCGATGGAGGCCGGTGCCACCTCCAAGGCGACGGCCTCCCCAGTAATCATCAGCTCGGGTGTCATCATCCGCTCGGATGACGACGAGGGCTCGTTCGCCATGTCAGACTCCTTTCGTGGACATTGACGCATTCGCAGCCGCGCACCGCGACCAGTGGGACCGCCTCGACCAGCTCGTCGGGCGCCGTCGGCTCAGTGGCGCCGAAACCGATGAGCTCGTCGTGCTGTACCGGGCCGCCGCCGTGCACCTGACCCGCATCCGTGCCGGCGCCCCCGACCCCCAGGTACTCAGCGAGATGTCGACACGCGTGGCCGCGGCGCGCGGCAAGCTGACGGGCACCCGGGAGATGCGCCTGAGCGACCTCACCCGCTTCTGGACGGTCTCCGTGCCGGCCGCGCTGTACCGGGTGCGCTGGTGGACCGCCGGCGTCACCCTGGTCGAGGTGGCCATCGCGGTCGTCGTGGGGGTCTGGACACTGCGCAGCCCCGAGGCGATGAGCGCCCTGGGCACGAGCTCGGAGCTGTCGGCCTACGCCGAGCAGTCCTTCGAGAACTACTACTCGACCTTCTCCTCCCACGAGTTCAGCGCCCTGGTGTGGACGAACAACGCCCGCATCGCCGCCATGTGCGTGGCCACGGGGATCACGGGGGTCCTGCCGGCCTACATCCTGTTGTCCAATGCCGTCGTGCTGGGGCAGGCGGGGGCGATCATGGCCGACCACGACCGTTTCGGCCTGTTCCTCGCCCTGATCACCCCCCATGGGCTGCTCGAGCTCACCTGCGTGTTCGTCGCCGGCGGCGCGGGCCTGCGCCTGTTCTGGACGTTGCTCGCACCCGGAGCCAGGTCGCGCGCGGTCGCCCTGGCCCAGGAGGGGCGGGTGCTCATCACCGTGGCTGTCGGGATGACCGCCGCCCTGGCGGTGGCCGGGCTCATCGAGGGCTTCGTCACCCCCTCCCCGCTGCACTGGGCCGTCAAGTGCGCCATCGGGCTGCTCGCCCTGGGAACGCTGTGGGCCTACACTCTCGTCCTCGGGCGCCGGGCCGCGCTGGCCGGGTCCACCGGCGACCTGGAGGAGGACGAGGCGGGCACCGTGCTGGCCGAGGCGGGCTGACGGCGGCGCGGTCGTCGCCGAGCCGGCCGGGCATGTGCCGGGCTCCATCCCGAGCCTCACAGCCGCCCCGTCGCTTTGAGGGCGAGGTA
This sequence comes from Actinomyces sp., assembly GCF_030524025.1. Lineage (GTDB taxonomy): Bacteria > Actinomycetota > Actinomycetes > Actinomycetales > Actinomycetaceae > Actinomyces. The sequence continues at coordinate 143,803 of NZ_JAUNHI010000001.1, forward strand.
GGCGTCGGCCAGCGCCGGTGAGATCCCGGCCGGACCGGCCTCGACGACCTCCACCCCGGCACGCCGCAACCGGGATCGCACCGCGTCGAGCTCGACAAGGTCCCGCTCGGCGGCCGCCGCCGTGTAGACCCGCCCCGTGTCGGAGCGGTCGGCGCTCAGGCGCCGCAGCCCGGGGTCGGAGACGGAGGCGATAAGGACCGTGTGGCTGCGGGACAGGGCCGCCAGCGCCCGCAGCATGCCCGTGTCGGTCCCAGACCCGTCCAGGGCGGTGAGCACGACCACCAGCGCCCGCTGGGACAGCAGGGAGCCGGCGGTCGAGGCCACGAGCCCCCAGTCGGTCTCGGTCAGACTCGGCTCGAGCGGCGCCAGGGCGTCGGCCAACGCGCTCATGAGGGCGGGGCCGGACTCGCCGCGCACCTGGGCGCGCACCCGGGAGTCCACGGCGACGACATCGACCCGGTCGCCCGCACGCGTGGCCACGGCAGCCATGAGAAGGGCGGCCTCGATCTGGACGTCGATCCGCGGCTCGTCATCGAGACGGGCGGCCGCCAGGCGGCCGGAGTCGATGACGATGAGCACCCGTCGGTCGCGCTCAGGGCGCCAGGTGCGCACGAGGACCTCACCACGGCGCGCCGTCGAGCGCCAGTCGATGGAGCGCACGTCGTCACCCACGACATACTCACGCAGGGAGTCGAACTCCGTGCCCGCCCCGCGCACCATGACTGCGCTGCGTCCGTCCATCTCGCGCAGGCGCGCCAGTCTGCTGGGCAGGTGCCGGCGCGACCTGAAGGCGGGCAGAACCCGCAGGCTGGCCGGAGCCAGGAGGGAGGCCTGGCGACCCGCCAGGCCCAGGGGGCCGTCCAGGCGCACGGTGACCAGGTCGGCCCGGCGGTCTCCCCGCCGGGTGGGGGTCAGCGTCATGCGGCGGCGCCGGCGCTCGCCTGCCGGGACCCGCAGGCTCGAGCGCGTGTGGCTCGCCCCGGCCGACGGTGGCCACGCGTCTCGTACCTGGGCGCGGACCGGCCGGGGACCGGAGTTGATCACCGTCAGAGTGGTCGTCACCGAGCCACCCAGGCGTACCGAGCGGGGCAGCTCCCGCTCGACCCGCAGGCACAGGGGGGAGGGCGCGGCCAGGACGTCGACAGCGACGATCAGCACGACCACCGCGGTCCACACGATGGCTGTCAATGGACGCGGGACGACGATGATGGCCATCAGCGCGGCGGCAAGCAGCCAGACGGTGCGCATGGTCAGGTACACGGTTCCTCCTCTTGGCCCGGCGACCCGCGCTCAGCGGGGTACGGACACCGAGCGCAGGACACCGTTGAGGACCGACTCGGTGGTGACCCCCTCCATCTCGGCCTCGGCCCGCAGCTGGATGCGGTGGCGCAAGGTCGGCAGCGCCAGAGCCTTGACGTCGTCAGGGGTGACATAACTCCTGCCTGACAGCCAGGCCCACGCCCGGCCTGCGGCCAGCAGGGCGGTGGCCCCGCGCGGCGAGACACCCAGGGCCACCGACGGCGAGGTCCGCGTCGCGCGCACGAGGTCGACGATGTATCCCAGCACCTCGGCCGAGGCGCCGATCGTGCGGACCTGCTCACGCGCAGCGGTCAGGTCCGCCGGGCCGGCCACGGCACGCAGCCCCGCCCCCGCCAGGTCTCGTGGGTTGAAGCCGGTGGCGTGACGGGACAGCACCTTGATCTCTTGGTCGCGCTCGGGCAGCGGCAGGACCAGCTTGAGCAGGAAGCGGTCGAGCTGTGCCTCGGGCAGGGGGTAGGTGCCCTCGTACTCGACAGGGTTCTGCGTGGCGACGACCATGAAGGGGTCCGGCAGAGGCCGGGGCGTGCCGTCGATGGAGACCTGGCGCTCCTCCATCGCCTCGAGCAGCGCGGCCTGGGTCTTGGGTGGTGTCCGGTTGATCTCGTCGGCCAGGAGCAGGTTGGTGAAGACGGGCCCCTCGCGCAGCGAGAACTCGGCGTTGCGGGCGTCGTAGATGAGCGAGCCCGTCACGTCGCCGGGCATGAGGTCGGGCGTGAACTGTACCCGTCGGGTCTCGACATCCAATGCCTGGGCGAGGGAGCGCACGAGCAGGGTCTTGGCGACCCCGGGCACGCCCTCGAGCAGGACGTGCCCGCCGGCCAGGACGGCGATGACCAGTCCGGTGACCGCCGCATCCTGCCCGACGACCGCCTTGGCGAGCTCGGAGCGCACTGCGACGAGACGCTGGCGGGGGTCGGAACCGGCTCCAGCGCCGGCGGCGTCCGGGGTGGGTGATGCGTCCTCGGGGATCATGGGTGTGCTCATTGTGGGTGGACCTCGCTCTCGAGTCGGTCAAGCTCGACGCCCAGGTCCACCAGGGACCGGTCGTCGGGGGGGACGGGCCCGTACAGGACCCTGTCGATATGCTGGGGGGGCTGCCCGCCGGCGCGGGCCACGGCCTGGACGAGCTCGTGGCGCCCCGCCGTCGGCGTCAGGCCCAGGAGGCGGCCCAGGCGGGAGGCCGTGCCGGCGCGCAGCGCCTGAGCGGCGCGCTCGCGGTCGGCAGCCCGGCGGTAGAGCCGTCCGCGCCCGATGGTCGTCTCGGTGGATCGCACGACCACCGGCATCTCCTCGGTCACGATGCGTCCGAAGCGCCGTCCGCGCACGACCGCCAGTGCCAGGACGACGAATCCGGCCTGGAGTAGTGCCACCGGCAACCACCGGGGCATGGCGGGGGAGTCCCACAGGCCGGTGGCCGAGGCGGAGGCGCCGTCGAGCCAGACGATGCGCTCGTGGTGGCCCAGGGCCCGGATGGCCAAGGCGGCGTTGCCGGCCTCGGCCAGCTTGGCGTTGGTCACGATCGAGGCGTCGGAGATGACGCGCACGGTCGCCCCGGTCTCCAGGGGGGCGGTCGCGTAGGCGTAGACACCCTCGTCCACGGGGAAGCAGCCCACGGCGCCGTCGACTCCGCCGATCCGCACCGTCCCCTTACTGCCGTCCAGCGTGGCGGCGGCCACGGCGTCCTCCTCGGGGCACTGTGGGGTCAGTTCGGTGCCCGCCGGGGCCGAGGTGCCTGCGGGCTCCATGCCGGTCAGGCCGGACAGGTCGGAGTACATCGTGTCCAGTACGACGACGTCCCCGCCGGAGGCGGCCAGAAGCCGCAGGTCGGAGTCCGATAGCTCGCGGGCGTTGACCACCGCGATGGTGGCGCCCTGGGAGCCGGCCTCGGCCGCCCGGCGGACCGTCGAGGCGGTCGACACGCCGATGCCCTCGTCGCGCAGCAGCTGGGCGAGGGCCTGCGCCCCGTTGTCGCCGGGATTGTTGATGGCGTAGGGCACCGTCGAGTGCCCGGGCCGGAGCATGGCGGTCAGCACGGTGACGGCCGCCAGGCCCGCGATGAGCAGCACGAAGGGCCGCCAGCGGCGCAGGCGCTCGCGCAGGGTGCGGCCAACGACCTGGTCCTGGTGCCGGTCCGTCGGGGCCGCCTGCGTCCCGCCGCTCACCGGACAGCCTCCGCCACGCCGACCAGCGGTGCCTGGGCCAGCCGGTCCGCCAGCTCGCGCATCCAGGCGTCCTGGGTCGGCGCGGAGACGAGCTCGCCGTAGCGCACCGCGTCGAACAGCGCAGCCGCCTGCGCCAGGTCTGCCGACATGCTGTCGATGGCCACTGAGGCCTGCTCGGCAGCCTCGTGAGAGGTCATCCCCGGGTAGCTGTCGATCGCACAGCGCTCGTCCAGTGAGCGGATGATGGCGCGGAAACGCTCGATGACCGCGATGTCCCAGTCCCCCGAGCTCGCGGCAGCGTCGGCCGCACTCATCAGAGCGGCGGAGTCGCGGTCGTCATCGAACAGCCGCTGGTCGCCCAGGCGACCTCGGCGCAGCGAACTGACCCTGGTCGGCAGCCGGAGGAGCATCAGCACGAGCAGGGCCGCCAGGACCAGGACGATGAGCACCGAGAGCCAGTCGGGAACCTGGGGCACCACGTCGCGCGGGTCGAGGTTGTCGACGATCCACCGCCACAGCATCGACCACAGGCTCTCCTGCTCGTGGTACACGGGCTTGGCCAGCTCGGCCTCGGCGCGTCGGCGGGCCTCCTCGGCGTCCGGGGTCGCCGGTGCGCCGAGTGCGGGCAGTACCGCCGGCGCATGGGTCAGGTGCGGGCCGGCGTAGGTCGTCTGGGTCGCGACGCTCAGCATGGCAACGGGGAGGTCAGCTCACGCATCGGCTGCCTGGCGCAGCTCGACGTCGAGGCCCTCGTCGCGCATGCGCAGGTCGATGTAGGTCAGGGCGGTCACTGCCGCCGTGAATGGCAGCACGGCCGCCTGGGACAGCGAGGCGAAGAGGTCGCTCAGAGCCAGGTGCAGGGCCATGCCGTTGGGCGAGGCGAGCAGCAGTGCACCGCTGATACCTCCGATGACCGACGAGAAGACGGTCACCGCGGCCATCGTGATGAGGGAGGTGAGCACGAAAATGCCCAGGACCCGCCAGAAGTGGTGCCGCGTCAAGCTCCACGAGCGCGCGATGCCCGCCCACACGCTGAGGTTCTCCAGGATGAGCGCACAGCCGGACAGCCACAGCCGTGTCGTCAGGAACAGGCAGGCCACGAGGGCGACGAGTATGAGGAGGAAGCCGGCGACGAGCGCCAACGCGAGGGCTCCGGTCGAGGTGGGCTCCGTGGAGCTGATGAGTAGGTACCCGACGAGGCCCACCACGCCGGCGACGACGATGATGGCCAGGCTGTTGAGGACACCGACGAGCAGGGTCTGTCCGATCAGGGCCCAGATCCGGGACCGCGTGCGCCGCCAGAGCTCGGACGGTGTGGCGATTCGACCCAGGACCGAGCGGGAGACCGCCACGATGAGCACCCCTGTCAGGATCGTGCTGGCCAGCCAGATCAGCGCTGACGCCACCGCGGTGCCGACCAGGCCACTGGGACCACCCAGGAGCGCGCCGAGGGGGACTGAGCTGTCGCCGCTGTCCTCTATCCAGGCGGTGATGCTGCTGGACTGGGCCGCGGCCATCGTGTAGCTGGTGACCGCGGAGATCACGCCGGTCAGCGTCATGACCAGCAGTGCTGGCAGGAGCATGGCCCGTGGGTTGGCGCGCAGGGCCTCAAAGGCCGCGGAGATGATCTCCATGACGCCCAGCGGGCGCAGCGGCACGATCCCGGGCTTGGGCGCGAGGGAGAAGCCGTCGGTCGCCAGGCCGTAGGAGCCCGCCTCGCCGTACTGGCGGGCCGGGTCGTCAAACTGGCCGGCCGGGGGCTGGCCGTAGGCGCCGTAACGGGGGGCGGTTTCCTCCTGGGCGGCCGAACCCTCCTCGCTGGGGGGCAGCCATCCGTTCGAGTCGTTGGTCATGGACCCACTCTCCCATGCGGTGGCGCCTGTGCTCCTCCGTCCGGAGGAGGAGATGTCCCGCTGTGCCTGTCGGCGCCTGCACGTGCCGCCCGGGTGTGTCCTTCGCCGCGTCGGCGCGGCGCACGGCATCCCCATGAAACGTCCAGGTTCGTGACAGGATAGACCCATGAGCACCCGTATCCTCGTCGTCGATGACGACACCGCCCTGGCAGAGATGATCGGCATCATGCTTGAGGCCGAGGGCTACACCCCGTCCTTCTGCGCCGACGGCGCCCGCGCCATGGACGTCTTCCACGACACCCGGCCTGACCTCGTCCTGCTCGACCTCATGCTCCCGGGTGTCGACGGCGTCGAGATCTGCACGAAGTTGCGCGCCGAGTCCGATGTGCCCGTCATCATGCTCACCGCCCGGACCGACACCCAGGACGTCGTCGCGGGCCTCGAGGCCGGCGCCGACGACTACGTGACCAAGCCCTTCAAGTCCAAGGAGCTCCTCGCCCGCGTGCGCACCCGCCTGCGCCGCAACGTCGACGGCGGCAACGCCGAGCACGTGCGGGCCGGGGACCTGGACATCGACGTCGCCGGGCACCAGGTCAAGCGCGGCGACACCAAGATCGCCCTGACGCCCCTGGAGTTCGACCTCCTCGTCACCCTGGCGCGCACGCCGTGGAAGGTCTTCACCCGCGAGGAGCTGCTCGAGCAGGTCTGGGGCTACCAGCACGCGGCGGACACCCGCCTGGTCAACGTCCACGTCCAGCGGCTGCGGGCCAAGATCGAGCACGACCCGGAGCACCCGGCGATCGTCGTCACCGTGCGCGGGGTCGGCTACCGCGCCGGCGAGCAGGCGTGAGCCCGGCCCAGCTCCCTCCGACCCACACGAACGGGTACCGACCGGCGTGAGGCAGCCCGCATGAGCGAGCCCACCCCGACGCGCACCGGGATGCAGCCCCCGCGTCGTCCGGCCACCCCGGTCCGCGCCGTCCGGCGCAGCCTGGCCACCCGCATGGCCCTCATGGCCACCGTGGCCGGCGTCATCCTCATCGTCGTCCTGCTCAACGTCGTCAACTTGCGCATCGCCAACGCGGTGTATGAGGACCGCAAGGACACGATCCTCGTCGACGCCTGGGAGCGGGTGACCATCGCCCAGCAGGCCTTCGACGACTCCAGCGCCACCACCACCGACGAGGTCTCCTCCGTGGTCGAGGACGAGGTCGCCGACATCCGGCAGTCCTCCTCCGGGGCGGGGGTCGTCGGTGTGGTCATGAAGCGTTCCCCCCAGGAGTCGGCCCCGCAGATCATCAACGACGTCTCCACCGGTGAGGTGCCCCTGTCCCTGGTCACCGACGAGCTGCGCGAGCGGGTGGCCTCCGGCTCGGACGGCAAGCAGTACTACGAGTGGGTGACCATCACCGACGAGGCGGGATCGGTGCCCGGCCTGGTCGTGGGCTCGCGGGTCTCGCTGCCGGTGGCGGGAACCTACGAGATGTACATCGTCTACTCCCTGGCCCCCGAGGAGCGGGTGATCGAGCGGACGACCAAGACCGTGTTCATCGCGGGAACCGGATTCCTGCTCATTCTCATCCTGGGGGTGTGGGCGCTGACCTGGCGGGTGCTCATCCCCATCAGGCGCACCTCCCTGGCCGCCCAGCGCCTGGCCGCCGGACGGCTCAACGAGCGCCTCGTCGTCCAGGGGGACGACGAGATCGCCGCCCTGTCGCGCTCCTTCAACGACATGGCCGCCTCCCTGGAGTCCCAGATCGAGGCCTGGGAGAACCTGTCGAAGGTCGAGAAGCTCTTCGTGTCGGACGTCTCCCACGAGCTGCGCACCCCCCTGGCCTCCATCCGCCTGGCCTCCGAGCAGATCTGGGCCGCTCGCGACGAGATCGAGGACCCCTTCGCCGCCCGCAGCATCGAGATCCTCATGCGCGAGGTCGACCGCTTCGAGGAGATGCTCTCCGACCTGCTGGAGATCTCCCGGATCGACTCCGGCCGGGTCCAGCTGCGCGCCGAGGACGCCGACCTGGTCGCCGTGCTGCGCGGCGTGCTCGACCTCGTCGCCGTGCACATCGAGGCCAAAGGCTCGCAGATCCGCATCGAGGCCCCCGCCGAGCCGGTCGTGGCGGAGGTCGACACGACCCGCGTCGAGAGGATCCTGCGCAACCTGGTCGTCAACGCCCTCGAGCACGCCGAGGGCTCACCCATCGACATCACGGTGGCCGCCGGGCAGGACGCCGTGGCCGTGCGCGTGCGCGACCACGGCGTGGGCATGAGCCCCGACGTCGTCAAGAAGGTCTTCGACCGGTTCTACCGCGCCGACCCCTCCCGGCGCCGCACCCTGGGCGGCACCGGCCTGGGCCTGTCCATCTCCCTGGAGGACGCCTCACTCCACGGCGGGACGATCACCGCCTGGGGCTGGCCGGCCGACGGGGCGTCCTTCCTGCTGGTCCTTCCCCGGTCCCTGGGCCCGGGAGGCGCCCCGGGCACCTACACCCTTCCCGGGCCGCTGGACGTCGTCCCCGACGACGCCCCCGAGGTGGCGCGCGCCACCTCCCGCCGCGGGGGAGCCGCCGGCGAGGCCTCGGCCGCACCGGGCGGCACGCTGGCCCCGGCGCCGGCATCGCGACGCTCCGACGTCGTGCGCGAGTCCGGCCAGGAGACCGACACCCGGGACGGGGAGCAGGTGGCCGGTCCCCGTCGGGTGACCGTCGTGGGCCCCGGCGACGCACCCAGCGCACGCACGCCGGAGGACAACGGCGGCCGGGGCAGGCCGGAGGGGCGGCGGTGAGCCCGCGGGGAGGTGCGCCGCGGGAAGGACGGCGCGGCGGTGTGCCCCGCCGGTGGGTGCTGACCGCGCTGCCACTGGGCGCCGTCGGGCTGGGAGCCTGCGCCGGGGCGCCGCGCAGCGGCGACATCGGCGAGTCCGACGTCGTCGAGGTCGACGACTCGATGCTCGTCCAGACCGCCGCGGGCCCGGCCGAGGGAGCCACCCCCGAGCAGATCGTCTCGGGATTCCTGCGCGCCTGCGTGGCCGGATTCTTCGACGGCTTTGCCACCGCCCGCAGCTTCCTGCTCACCTCCGCGGCCGGCTCCTGGGACCCGGTGGACACCGTGCGGGTCTACCCCGGCTCGGAGGAGCCTGTGGTGACCCGCGCACCCGATGGGTCGGTGCTGGTCGAGGCGGATCTGCTCGGCTCGGTCGGCGAGCACGGGATCTTCTCGGCGGCCGATGCCACGGGCTACTCCGAGACCTTCACCCTGGCCGTCGACGCCCACGGCCAGTGGCGCATCGCCACCCTGCTGCCCGGCGTGCTCGTGCCGGTCAGCGGGCTGTCGTCGAACTTCCGTGCCACGGCGCTGTACTTCCTGACCCCTGACCGGCAGCGGCTCGTCCCCGAGCTGCGCTGGCTGCCGCGCAGCTCCTTGCTGCCCAGACTCGTTGAGGCCTTCATCGCCGGGCCCTCGCCCTGGCTGGCCGGCGGGGTCGTCACCGCGCTGCCGGCGGGCGCCGCCCTCGAGGAGGAGGTCTCCGACCCCTCGGCCGGCACGGTGACCGTGCGCCTGTCGGGGGGCCGGGCGCGGGTCCCCGATGAGGACCTGTCCCTCCTGGTGGCCCAGCTGTGGGAGAGCCTGCGCGAGGTCGACTCGGTGTCCCGGGTCAGCGTCTACCTCGACGGCGTGCCGCTGCCTCAGGCGGCGAGCCTGCCCGAGGTGGGCGCCTCCCCGGGTCCCCTGGTCGGGATGAGCGGGGGCAATGTCGTCCAGGGCACGAGCTCGACCCGGGCGACCCTGGTCGCCGCCGCGGCGCTGGGCACCACCGATGCCCGCCACCCCGCCCTGGGCACCGACGGGAGCGTCTACGTCCTGTCGGCCTCGAGCCTGTTGCGGGCCGGTGCGGGACAGGCGGCCGCCAGCGCCATCCTGTCGGCGGGGGCGGCCGATGCGGCCGCAGGAGGGCTCCTGCCCCCCGTCGTGGACCGCCATGCCTGGGTGTGGACGGCTGCCGACGGGCGCCTGACCGTGGTCAACCATGTCGGCCAGCGGCCCGAGCTGTCCGTACCCTGGCTCGACGGCCGGGAGGTCATCGCCTTCGACCTGTCCGCGGAGTCGGCCCGCTGCGCCGTGCGGCACCGTGCGGGGCAGGACGAGCGGGTGTCGGTGGCCGTCGTGCGACGCGATGCCGACGGCGTCCCGGTGGGCCTGGGGGAGGCCCTCGACCTCGTCGGTGCCGATGGGGCCCAGACGAGCTCGGTGGTGTGGTACGACACGGTGAGCGTGGCCGTCCTGGCCCCCCACCGCCAGGACGAGGAGGTCCGGGACGTGCTGGTGCTGGAGGTCGCGGGCACCGCCTCGGCCACGGTCGGCGCCCGAGGCGCGGTGGCCATCGCCTCGGACCGGGTCGGCAAGGTGATGAGCCTGACCGACTCCTCGAACCGGGTCTGGCAGCGGTCCCGCACGACCTGGCGGGTCGTGGCGACCGACGTCACCGATGTCTCCTACCCGCTCGTGTGACAAGAAGGTGCTCGGCGGAGTCGGTCACGCCGGCGACGGCCGGGTGACCGACTCCGCCGAGCACCTCGTGGCAGGGCCCGGTTAGAGGACCTGGGCGTCCAGGCGGATGACCCCGTAGGTCCAGCCGTGGCGGTGGTAGACCGCGCAGGGCTGCTTGGTGGCCTTTTCGATGAACAGGTAGAAGGGGTGGCCGACCATCTCCATCTGGTAGAGCGCCTCGTCCACGGTCATCGGCACCGCCTCGTGCAGCTTCTGGCGCACGATGACGGGGGAGTCGCCGAGCTGGGACTCCACGGCCACACCGGTCTGGGTGGGGGCCGAGGGGGAGTCCTCGATGGGGGCGTCGCCGGTGTCGGGCACGACGATCTCCTCGGCGGCCGGCGGCGCGGCCGCAGCGACGGGCTCGGGCACCTCGACGATGTAACGGTGGTGGTCCTTCTTGCGGTCCCGTGCGCGGCGTAGACGCTCGGTCAGCTTGCCCATCGCGATGTCGAAGGCGGCGAAGCGGTCGGAGGAGCTGGCCTCGGCGCGGATGATCGGGCCCTTGGAGATGACGGTGATCTCTGCGCGCTCGGCGGTGTCGGCCTGACGCGGGTTGCGCTCGTGGGTGATCTCGACCTCGACGCGTTGGACGCGGGGGTCGAGCTGCTCGACCTTGGTGGCCTTCTCCTCGACGTAGTCCCGTAGGCGAGAGCTGATCTCAGCGTTACGGCCGACGACGGTGATGTCCATGGCTGGAACCTCTTTCTGGGGTTCTGATGATCCCCGGGGGGATGGGCTGAAGGACGCCCGCCGCACCTCGCGGCGGTCTCTGGATGGTCGTCCACCACCTCCTGAGTGCCGGGGCGCGAGGGCCGTCAGCGCCCTGTGCACGCCTGTGTGCGATGTCTCATAACCTACACCATCTGCGGTGATGCCGCCCTCCGGCGCGGGCCGGGTCGAGGTCACGTCCTGGTCACGCGGACCCGCCGGTGCTCTCGTGATCGGCGCGGGGGACGGCCGGCGGCAGGGTCGTGCCCCGCGACCCGCCGGGAGGCGGGGCGGCCGCCACGGCCAGGGCGCCGACCACCCGCGCCCCGGCGGCCTCCAGGGCGCGGGTACAGGCCCCCAGGGTGGCACCCGTGGTCACGACGTCGTCGACGAGCAGGACGGCCCGGCCGGCGACCTCGGCCAGGACGCGCGGGGGCACGGAGCGGTTGCGGCGCCGGCCGCGGGCCGAGGCGCCTGCCTGGTGCGCCGGTCCGGAGGCCCGGCGCAGCAGGTCGACGCTGAGCACGGCCGCGGGAGCATGGGGGCACCAGCCCCGGGCGGCGCCTTGCGCGACGGCGTCGGCCAGGTCGGCGGCCACGAGCCGCCCCCGCAGGCGGCGGGCCCTGCCCGAGGGCGCCGGGACGACCAGGAGCGGCCCGTCGCCGGCCTTCGCCGTCAGCCCGGCCGTCCCCAGTGACTGCGCCCACTGCCTCCCGGCCCGCCTGCCGACCTCGGCCATCACCTCATCGAGGTCCTCCCGCGCGCCGTTCTTCCAACGCAGGACGATTGTGCGCACGGGGCCGACGTAGAGGGCCACCGAGCGCACGTCGAGCCCGCCGGCCGCATCGGCGCGCACGGGCAGGGGCGGGCCCCGCAGGAGGTCCCGGCAGTCGGGGCACAGGGCGGTGTCCCAGCACCCGCAGCCCGCACAGGTCGGGGGCAGGGCCAGCCGCAGCGCCGCCAGCAGCGCGGCGCCCAGGGACCCTCCCGACCGGTGGCGGCCGTCGGAGCGGGCAGGGGGAGCGGTGCTCACGTCCGGCCCTCGGAGCCGGGGCGGACCGGGGCAGGGCGCCGGAGTGTCCCGGACCTGATCACGATGAGCGATCCCACACGGTGGCGCCGAAGCGGCGCACGTACCATGAGGGGCGTCTGTGCCCGGCGGCGCCGGGCCCCGGTCCCGGCAGCCGTCAGGGCCCGCCACCAACAAGGGAGAGACCAAGCGTGTCGATCGTCGACAGGATCCTTCGCATCGGTGAGGGACGCACCCTCCGCAAGCTCGACGCCATCGCGACCCAGGTCGAGGCCCTGGCCGATGACTACCGCGAGTTCAGCGACGAGGAGCTCAAGGAGCAGACCGAGGAGCTCAAGGAGCGCTACGCCGACGGGGAGACCCTCGACCAGCTGCTGCCCGAGGCCTTCGCCACCGTTGCCGAGGCCGCCGACCGCGTGCTGGGCATGCGCCCCTACCACGTCCAGATCATGGGCGGCGCCGCCCTGCACCGGGGCAATATCGCCGAGATGAAGACCGGTGAGGGCAAGACCCTCGTGGCCACGATGCCCTCCTACCTGCGTGCCCTGACGGGCAAGGGCGTGCACGTGGTGACGGTCAACGACTACCTCGCCGAGTACCAGTCCGACCTCATGGGCCGCGTCCACCGCTTCCTGGGCCTGTCCACCGGCTGCATCCTGACCGGCCAGACCCCTGCCCAGCGCCGGGAGCAGTACGCGATGGACATCACCTACGGCACGAACAACGAGTTCGGCTTCGACTACCTGCGCGACAACATGGCCCAGCGGCCAGAGGACCTCGTCCAGCGCGGCCACGCCTTCGTCATCGTCGACGAGGTCGACTCCATCCTCATCGACGAAGCCCGCACCCCGCTCATCATCTCCGGCCCGGCCTCCGGTGACGTCAACAAGTGGTACCAGGAGTTCGCCAAGATCGCCCAGCGGCTGCGGGCCGGCAAGGACTACGAGGTCGACGAGAAGAAGCGCACCGTGGGCGTGCTGGCCCCCGGGATCGAGCGCGTCGAGGACTACCTGGGCATCGACAACCTCTACGAGTCGGAGAACACCCCGCTCATCGGCTTCCTCAACAACGCGATCAAGGCCAAGGAGCTGTTCGCCGTCGACAAGGACTACATCGTGCGCGACGGCGAGGTGCTCATCGTCGACGAGCACACCGGCCGCGTCCTGCCGGGCAGGCGCTACAACGAGGGCATGCACCAGGCCATCGAGGCCAAGGAGCGCGTGGAGATCAAGGCCGAGAACCAGACGCTGGCCACGATCACGCTGCAGAACTACTTCCGGCTCTACCCCGAGGGCTCCCGCTCGGGCATGACCGGTACCGCTGAGACCGAGGCCGCCGAGTTCGCCGGCACCTACAAGATCGGGGTCGTCCCCATCCCGACCAATGAGCCGATGATCCGCATCGACCAGCCTGACCTCGTCTACACGACGGTCAACGCCAAGCTCGAGGCCGTCGTCGACGACATCGAGGAGCGCCACGCCACCGGCCAGCCCGTCCTCGTGGGCACGACGAGCGTGGAGAAGTCCGAGGCGCTGTCGGCCATGCTCACCGCCCGGGGCATCTCCCACGAGGTCCTCAACGCCAAGCAGCACGCCCGGGAGGCCGCGGTCGTGGCCATGGCGGGGCGCAAGGGCGCGGTGACCGTGGCCACCAACATGGCCGGGCGCGGGACCGACATCATGCTGGGGGGCAACGCCGAGTACATCGCCGTGGCCGCCCTCAAGGAGGCGGGCCTGGACCCCGAGGACAACGCCGAGGCCTACGACAAGGCCTGGCCCGAGGCCCTCCGGGCCGCGCGCGAGGCGTGCCAGGCCGAGCACGACGAGGTCGTCGAGCTCGGCGGGCTCTACGTCCTGGGCACCGAGCGCCACGAGTCGCGCCGGATCGACAACCAGCTGCGCGGCCGCTCCGGCCGCCAGGGGGACCCCGGGGAGTCGCGCTTCTACCTGTCCATGGAGGACGACCTCATGCGCATGTTCGCCTCCGGGGCGGCCCAGCGGATCATGGCCTCGGGCGCCTACCCCGACGACGTGCCGCTGGAGTCCAAGATCGTCACCCGAGCCATCGCCTCGGCCCAGCGGCAGGTGGAGTCCCGCAACTACGAGATCCGCAAGAACGTCCTCAAGTACGACGACGTCATGACCGAGCAGCGCGAGAAGGTCTACGACGAGCGCCGCCGTGTGCTCGACGGGGAGGACCTCGAGCCCCAGGTCGAGCGCTTCCGGGCCCAGGCCGTCGAGACGATCGTGCGCGCCCGCACCGCCGAGGGCCGGCCCGACCAGTGGGACCTGGAGGCCCTGTGGGACGACCTGGGCCACCTCTTCCCGGTGTCGCTGACCAGTGAGGAGATCATCGATGCCGTCGGCGGCGTCGACCGCCTCACCGCCGAGCGCCTGTCGACCGAGCTCGCCGAGGACGCCGCGGTGGCCTACGAGGAGGCCGAGGGGCGCCTGGACGGCAACGCGCTGGCACGAGCCCAGCTCGGCGAGGAGCCGATGCGCACCCTGGAGCGCCGCGTCCTGCTGGCCGTGGTCGACAAGCGTTGGCGCGAGCACCTCTACGAGATGGACTACCTCAAGGAGGGCATCGGTCTGCGGGCCATGGCCCAGCGCGACCCCCTCGTGGAGTACGCCAACGAGGGCGCCCACATGTTCAAGGCGATGATGGAGGGCATCCGCGAGGAGACCGTCGAGCAGATCTTCGCCAACGCCGCGCGCTTCGAGGCCGCGGCGGCCAGGGCCGAGGCCGACGGGACGGCCGAGGCCGCCCAGACCGTGGCGGCGGCCGACGGCACCGGTGCGGCGCGCATCCGGGTACAGGCCGGCTCGGCGGGCACCGTCCTGGGCTCGACTGGCCGGCAGGCCATGGACAGCCGGGTCACCTACTCGGCTCCGGGGGAGGACGGCTCGGCCCGCACCCAGGAGGGCGCCCCCGTCTCGACGGCGCGCTCCGGCGGCAAGGAGGGCACCCCGGCCGCGACGGGCAACCGCGCCCAGCGCCGGGCCTCCCGAAAGCGCAGGCGCTGAGCCGCCGGGCGCCGGACGGGCGCCGACCCTCATGCGATCTCCAGGTGGCTGAGCACCCACCTGCCCCGGTGCGCCACGAGGCGCGCCGCCGCCGCGCGCACCCGCGAGCCGTCGTCGAGCAGGACGGTGGCCTCGCAGGCCCCTCGGGTCACGGCCTGGGTGCGCACCGAGCGGGCGCGCATCCGGGAGGCCTGGGGGCGCGGACCCAGGAGGCGGCGGGCCAGCCCCGCCCGGCGGGCGAGGGCCTCGAAGAGCTCGGGGGTCGTCCAGCGGGCCAGCTGGTCGGCCGGCCGGTGCCCGGTGAGCACCTCGCAGGCCGCTTGGACGATCGAGGCGGCGCTGCGGTCCGGGTCGGGCATCGTGGTCGGGGCCGGCTCGTGCGTGCGCCCGCGGCCCTGGGGGTCCTCGTGGGACAGGCGGGGCCGGAACCGCATCCGGTCCCACTCGGTGCGGGGCTCGGAGGCGGTGAGCGTCGGGCGCTCAATGATCCTGCCCGCCGGGGTGCGCCGGGTCGCGCTCAGGGCCCGGACGGCCGTGCCGCGGGCTCGCCGGGCAGGGTGGGTCGGGGCCGCGTCAGTGGTCAGGGCGGTGGGTGTCGCGGTCATCGTGGTGGTCCTGTCGGGTGTCGGTGTCGTGGAACGGTTGGTCAGCGGGAGGCGTACGAGGCCTGGTCCCCTCCCTGCTCGAGGGCGGGCATGGTCAGCGGGGTGCCGGGATGGATGAGGTCGGGGTCGGATCCGACCACCTCGGTGTTGGCGGCGTAGAGCTGGGGCCAGGCGTGGGCCACCTCGGCGTCCTGGGCGTCAGGACCCAGCACCTGGGCGGTGATCGACCACAGGGACTCACCGGCCGACACGACGTGCTGGGAGTCGGCGGCCCCCTGCTGGGCCGGGTCGTCGACCGCCGGCCCGCTCCCGGGCGCCTGCGGGTCGGCGGTCGGCGCCTGTGCCGCGGGCGTCTCCTGGCTCGTCGTCGGCTGCCATCCCAGGTCATCGGTGCTGGGGTCGGGGTCGGCGGCCAGGGCCGGAGTGGCGGTCAGCCCGGCGACCAGGGCCCCGGCGGCGACCCGGCGCACGGCCGGGGCTCCCCAGCGGTGCAGCAGCGCCTGGGCCAGCGAGGCGCCCTGCCCCCGGTGTCCGCCGTGGGACGGTGCGGTCGCCGCTAGGGCGAGCAGGGCGGACAGCAGGTGCCAGGCGGCCCCGAGTGCCCCGGCCGCCGCGCCGAGCGTTGCCAGGCCGGCGGTCAGCTGGGACGAGCCCCACCAGGCGATGGGGGTTGACAGAAGCCCGTGAGCCCCGGCGGCGGTCCCGGCAGCGAGGGCGACGGTGAGCGCTGCGGAGACCGTGGCGATGGTGACGAGTTGAGTCGAGGAACGCATGACACCCTCTAGCGCTGACGATCATGTTTGACGCTCTTAAAGGATGGTCAATATGTGACCTACTTGTCAAGACCCGTTGTGCGGGTGCGTGTGAGGAGGATGGTGCACGGTGGGAGGTGGGCCGGCTTGGCGGCGTCGACTGAGTGTGATGGGCTGTTCCCGTGAACTGGGACAGCCTCCTGGCAGACCTTGAGAGCCGCTTCGAGGCGGAGCGCCGGGCCGACTTGGCGGCGCAGTCGGCGGACCTGGCCGAGGCGGAGGTCTCGCGGATCAGGATGGCGGACCGGCTGCGTGGGGCGCCGGGCAGGCGTGTCCTGCTGCGGACGCGCTCGGGAGCGCACGTCGACGGCGTGGTGGTCCGGGCTGAGGACGGCTTCGTCCTGGTCGATGAGGGCGAGGGCCTTCAGGCCATCGTGCCCGTGGAGGCCTTGGCCATTGCCGGGCCGTTGCCGGGGCCGGCGCCGCGGGGCGAGACCTGGCGCACGCCCACCTTCCAGGGGGCGCTGCGCGAGCTGGCCCGCGTCGGGGCGCGGGTGCGCGTCGTCCTGTCAGGGGGCGAGCTGGTGGGGCGGATCGTACGCGTTGGTGCCGATTGGTTCGACGTCGTCGTCGATGCTGCAGAGGCGGGCGCGAGAAAATCCGCGACCGCGCCGGTCGACGGCGGCGTGGTCACGGTCGCTCTGGGAGCGGTCGAGGCGGTGCGCAGCCGCTGAGGCGGCCGCACACCGCGGGGTCACTCCTCGGCGGCGCCCCGGGAGGCCACCATCTCACGGGTGGCGGCCAGCCGGCTCTGGACGTAGTCGTCGAAGGCGCTCTCCGGCACCCTCCACAGGTTACGGGCGCCGACCTGGATGGCGGGCAGGTCGCCCGACTGGATGAGGGCGCGGACCCCCTGGGCGGACAGCTGGAGGCTCTCGGCAACTTCGGTGATGGTCAAGAACTTGTCCTTCATGGCAGGATTGTCTCATTGCGTAGCCATACGCGCCATCCCTGAACATCCCTGCGGGCTCCCAAAGCACTGAAGCGGCGGCCCCTGGGTTGAGTGCCACGGAGGAGGAGCCCGTGATCTCAGCACGGAGAACGTTGCCAGCACGCGCAGAACGTCGGTCCGATGACCGCGTCGACACGGTGGCGCGATGGCGTCGACCCACGTGGCGCGACCCCCGGCTGGCAGGCGGGCTCGTGCTCGTCGGGGCCTCGGTGGCGCTGGGCGCCTGGGCGGTGGACGCGGCGGCGGACACCGAGCAGGTCTACGTTCTTGCCCACGATGTTGCCCCGGGGGCGGACCTGACCGCCGAGGGGGTCCTCACGCTCGTCGACGCCCACCCCGGGACGGAGGCCTATGTGACGGCGGGTTCGCTCCCGGTGGACGCCGTGGCCACGCGCTCCCTGGACGCGGGCGAGCTCCTTCCCACCGGCGCGGTCGGTTCGGCGGCGGACCAGGACCTGCGTGCGGTCGTGCTCGAGGTCGTCTCCGGCCTGCCCGCGGGGACCTCGACGGGCGACTCGGTCGAGCTGTGGGTCCTGCCGGGCGAGCAGGTGCAGGTGACGGCCGATGCGCAGGCCGAGGGAGGCGAGGCGGCAGGCGCTGAGCTGGTCGCCCAGGGCCTGACCGTCGCGGCGGTCGGTGAGGCCGGCACGAGTCTGATCGGGGGCACGACGAGCCAGGTCGAGGTCTTCGTGCCCTCCGAGGCGCTGGAGCCGGTGCTCACCGCCGTCGGCCAGGGCGGAGGGCTTGTCCTCGTGCCCACCGGCCAGGAGGGGTGAGGTGCCCGTGGAGCGCCAGGACAGGGGGGTTCTCCTGGCCCTGTCGGGGGATGACTCCGGTGTGCTGCGGGCCCTGCAGGCCCCCGGCTCGGGGCTGGTGGTCGTGCGCCGCTGCGCGGACACCGCCGAGCTGCTCAGCGCGGCGCTGGCGGGGCTGGCGCGCCTGGTCGTCATCGACACCGGTTTCGATGACCTGGACCGCACCGTGCTGGACCGCCTCGACCATGCCGGTGCGGCGGGCGTCCTGCTCGCCCCGCCCGAGGAGGCCGAGCGCTGGGAGTCGGCCGGCTGGGCGGTGGAGGATCTCCACGCCGATCCGGGTCTCGTCCGGGCCCGTCTCCAGCTGGTCGCACGCGGGCTCGACCCCGCGCCGTCGCCTGGCCCGGCGCCCGCTCCGCCCGGGGCGGATTCCGTGGCCGGGGCGGGTGACCCGGCGCCGTCGGGGGCCGGTGAGGTCCCTCCGCCGAGCGCCGACGGTTTCGATGTGGCGCTGTGGGCCGAGCTGGACAAGCCGCGGGACCCGGGCGCCTCGGCCGGAGGCGGGGCGCAGCCGGGCGGGGCGGCCGGTCCCGGCGGTGCTGGGGCGTCCGGCGCGCCGGGTGTGGGGGAGGGCCTGGGCGGGCTCGTGGTCGTGTGGGGGCCGCATGGCTCACCGGACCGCTCGGTGGTGGCGGCCTCTCTTGCCCACGGGTTGGCGGCCTGCGGCGGCACGGTGCTGGTCGACGCCGATGTCGAGGCGCCGTGCCTGACCCAGCTGCTCGGGCTGCCCGAGGACTCCTCGGCGCTGGCCACGGCCGCGCGCCTGGCCAGCCGCGGCCGGCTCGATGACGAGGCTCTGGCTCAGGTCCTGGTCCCGGTGGCCTCCGACCAGTGGCTGTTGTCCGGCCTGGGGCGCCCGGGCAGGTGGCGCGAGCTGCCGCCGGCGGCGATGCCCGATGTGTGGCGCCAGTGCCGGCGCGCCGCCGCCTGGACGGTCATTGACGTGGCCGGCGGGGCCATTGACGACTCGGTGGACGGGTATACCTTGGAGCCGGGCCGTGGGGCGGTGGCCGCCGATCTGGTGCGCAGTGCTGATGTGGTGGTCCTGGTGGGCGCCTCCGACCCGGTCAGTGTGCGCCGCCTGCTGCAGCTGGCCGCCGATCTGGAGGAGGACGCCCGGCCCACGGGGCGGGTGCAGGTGGTGGTCAACCGGGTGCGGGCCTCGGTGGCCGGGCCGGCGCCCCAGCGGGCGGTGCGGGAGGTGTTGGCGCGCTTCGGCGGGATGGACAATGTGGCGGTCCTGCCCGAGGACGGTCTGACGGCCGACCAGTGCCTCATGGAGGGGCGCTCGGTTCTGGCGGCGGCCCCCTCCAGCCCGCTGGGCAGGGCGCTGGCCGATCTGACCGACCGGGTGGACCCGGCGGCGCATGCGGGGCAGGCTGCGCGCTCACCCCGTTCCCGCCTGTGGCTGCGGCGCCGTCGTGGCAGAGAGGTTCGGCAGGAGCCTGGCACTGTGGGCGCCTCGAGCGATGGCGGGGCGGGCGTGGCCGGGCCCCTGGCGGCAAGCCGACCCCCGGTGGTGGCGCCTCCGCCGCCCCCGGAGCCGGGGACCGGCGGACGGCACCGGCGCTGAGGCTCCGGGGTGTCAGTGGGCTCGCCGGGCGGTTGTTGACCGGCTTGTGCCCGCTGGGCCGATTCGGCGTCTTCGCGTGTTGTCGGGGAGACTGTGCCCATGCGCGTCTACCTGCCCGCCACCGGGGCGGACCTGTCAGCCCCTCGTGTCAGCGCCCGTCGAGCCCATGCGGTGACTCCCGCGCTGGCGGCGGCACTGCCGGAGGAGGATGAGGAGGGCCTGGAGGTGTCGGCGAGCCTGTGCGCCGCCGACACCTCTGTCGAGCTGCTCGCCACCGGGGCGCGGGAGCTGGCGGACCGGCGGGTCGTCCTGGCCGCCGACGTCGACCCGGAGCTGGTCCGGGAGGTGGCTGTGGAGGGTGATGTGCTGCCGGGGACGGTCGAGCTCCTCGGTGAGGTGTCCTGGGAGCAGGTGGCGGCGCTGCTTGTCGATGAGGCGGGTGCGGAGGCGGACGTGAGTCTGGCTCGCACCGGTGATGAGGAGGCCTTCGAGCGGACGGCGGAGGCCGATCTGCTGTGGTACGACGTTTCGGAGCGGGAGGCTCTTGCCGCTGAGCTCGCCCGGGGCTGAGGCCGGTTTCAGGGTGCCGTGACGCTGAGCGTGGAGCCGGTGGGCGTGCGGGTGACCTCGATGCGATCGGGGATCTGGCGCCGCAGCTCCTCGACATGGGAGACGATGCCGACGGTGCGTCCACCGGCCTGGAGGTGGTCGAGCTCGGCCAGGACGGCTTGGAGCGTCTCGGGGTCCAGGGAGCCGAAGCCCTCGTCGATGAAGAGGGTCTCCATGGACACGCCGCCGGACTCGGCGGTGACGACGTCGGCCAGGGCCAGGGCGAGGGCGAGCGAGACGTAGAAGGTCTCTCCGCCCGACAGTGTCCGGGGGTCGCGTGCCCCGGGTGCGTGGAAGCGGTCGACGACGGCCAGCCCCAGGCCCCGGTCTTTGCGGCGCGCCGAGCCGGACTCGTTGTCGACGTGGATGAGCTCGTACCGCCCGGAGGACATGTGTGCCAGGCGGGCGTTGGCGAAGGCGAGGACTTCGGTGAAGCGTTCGAGGAGCACCCAGGTGGCCAGGGGCGTTGAGGCGTTGTTGCGGCCTTCGGCCAGGGCGGCGACCTCCAGCAGGGCGCCGGCCTCCGCGATGGAGGTCTCCAGCGCGGAGGCGGCCTCGTCGACGGCGGTCACGGCCCGCTCGAGGTGGGCGATCGCGGCGCGGCTGCGCTCGCGGCGCTCTAGGGCAGTGGTGTAGGCGGCTTCGGCCTCCGCCTGGGCCCGGCGGGCTCCCTCCACGTCGGCGGTCTCGGTGCCGGTCAGTGAGGAGATGGTTTCGTCCTGGCTCAGGGCGTGGTGGACGCGCGCCCGTGCCGCCGCGGCGGCGTCGACCTGTTCCTGGAGGGAGGCGAGCCCGGCCTCGGTGAGGGCGGCGGCCTGCGCCTCGGCGGGTGAGTCGAAGCCGGCCTGTTCGAGTGTCCGGGCCAGGTCCGCTCGACTGTCAAGGGCGGTGCGGGCAGCAGACACGGCGTGGGTCAGCAGCCCTGCCGCCTCCTCGTGCACGCCAGCGGTGTCGGTGAGGGCTTGGCGGCGTGCGGCCACGGAGTCGTGGCCGCAGCGCGCCGCGAGGCAGCGTTCGCGGTCTGTCGCCAGGGCCTGTTCCTGGGCCTCCAGACGCGTGCGCCCCTCGGCGAGCCGGGTGCGGTGCTCGTCGTGCCGGTTGCGCAGGTCCTGGCTGACGCGGGTGAAGTCCTCGATCTGCGCCTCCAGGGCGGCGGCGGGCTCGGCGGTCCGTTCAGCGGTGCTGAGAGCGTCCTGGATGGCGTCCAGGGCCGTGGCGAGTTCGGTGGAGGGACGGCCGTCGCAGGCCTGGAGCGCGGCATCGTGCTCGGCGACGAGGGCGTCGTGCTCCTGGCGCCGGGCGGCCAAGGCGGTGTCGTGACGCTGCTGCTCCGCTTCGGCTGCTTCGACGTCGGCGCGGCTGACGGCGTCGGCGTCGGGGGAGGCGGGGGCCGGGTGCTCGGTGGACCCGCACACGGGGCAGGGCTGTCCCTCAACGAGTTCGGTGACGATGGTGCCGGCGGTGGCGGCGATCCAGGCACGGCGCCGCCGGATCACCTCGTCCCCGGCTCGTGTCGCGGCCTGTGCCGCTGTGGTGACGGCCTGGTGGGAGGATGCGATCTGTGGCTCAAGTGCCTTGGCGCGCCGGGCGGCGTCCAGGCGCGCGGTAGCGGCGTCACGGCTCACCCGGAGTTCGGGGAGCCGGGCCTGTGCGCTCCGGGCCTGTGCGAGGCGACCGGTGAGCTCGGCGTGCAGGGCCGGTCGTTCCTCTAGAGTCTTGGCCTCCTGCCGGCACGCCTCGTCTTGCGCGGACAGGTCCGTGCGTGCTGTCTCCAGCTGGTCGGCTCGAGAGGACAGCCCCATCTCGGTCGCCACCACAGGGGACAGGGCGCCGGCCTCGGTGCGCAGCTCCTGTGCACCCGCGCTCAGAGCCTCAACGGTGCGCTGGGCGGCGGTCAGGAGCGGTGTACTGTGCGTGGTGACGTCGGAGTCTGGGTGGGATGGGTGCGCAGTGGGGTCCTCGGCGGCCGGGCCGAGCGGCGTGTTCGGGACGGTGCTCCCAGTGCTAGCTTGGCCGGCACTGGGAGGTGTGGGGCTCTGTGTGGGCTCCTGGCCGCTGAGCAGCGCGGTCAGGCCACGGGAGGCCTCGCAGCCTGCGGCGCGCAGATCCCCGGGAAGGCCATCTGCCGATTCCAGCCGTGCCTCAGCGGTGGCCAGCGCTGTGAGGGCAGCCTTGGTTGAGCGGTGTTCCGCGGCCAGTGCTGGGCAGACGGGTGCGGCTCGCCTGGCGCGGTCGAGGCGGGTGGCTTGGGCGGCGTCCTCCTCGGCGCGCGTCTCGAGCCGGGCCTGCTCCTCCAGCAGACGGGATCGGCGCGCCAGACGATCCTCCAGGGAGGTCTGCTCGGCCAAGGCGGTGGCTGCCGCCTGGCGCCGGGCGTCGGCTGCGGTGAGTGCCTCCTCGACCGGGGCTGCCTCCCGCCGGGCGGCGTCCAGCGCGTGGGCGCCGATCTCGGCGATGGCCTCGACGTCGGGCCGCGCCGCCTCGACCAGGGTGGTGAGCCCTTCGGCGGGGGAGGGAGCACCACCGTCGGCCGGGGCGTCGGCGGTGGGGTCGTGCGCACCGGCGTCGGCGGGGGCGTCGGTGGTGGGGGTGGGGTGGGGCAGGAGCGGGGCGAGGATGTCGGCGCGGGCGCGCAGCACCTGGCGGGCTTCCTCGGTGGAGTTCTGGGCCCGGCGCCGTCTCTCGGCGAGCTCGGCCTGGATGGCGTCGAAGACGCCGGTGCCGAAGACGTCCCGCAGGAGGGCGTGACGCTCCTCGGAGGTGGCGCGCAGGAACTGGGCGAACTTGCCTTGGGGCAGGACGACGGTCTGCGTCAGCTGTTCGCGGGACAGACCGATGGCCCTGCGGATGTCGGCGCCGGCCTCATCGAGGCGGGTGACTGGCTCGTCGAGGGGCTCGCCGTCGGGGGCTGAGAGCCGCCACAGCTTGACGGTGGCGTTCTGACGGGTCGTGCCGGTGCCGCGGCGCTTGGGCCGCTGGTACTCCGGTGAGCGCAGGATCCTGTAGACGCCGGCCGAGGTGGACAGGACGAGGTCGACCTCGCTGTGGGTCGTGCCGTCCACCAGGGTGGAGCGGATGCGGTGGCGGGAGGAGCCGGCGGAGTCGGCGACCTCCCCGTAGAGGGCGAAGACGATGGCGTCGATGATGGTGGTCTTGCCGGCACCGGTGGGGCCGGTGAGCAGGAAGCGGCCCGAGCCGGCGAAGCGGTCGAAGTCGATGGTCTCGGTGCCGGCGTAGGGGCCGATCCCGGTCATGGTCAGGCGGTGCAGGCGCATCAGTGCTCCCCCGTCTGCCCGGCGCGCGCAGCGTCGTAGGCAGCGGCGACGACGCGTTGCTCGGCGCCGGCGGGCGGGCGGCCGAGCATCTGGGTGAGGAAGCGGTCGGTGATCTCGAGGGGGTCGGAGGTGCGGGTGATGGTGAGGGACTCTCTCTCGGGGCGTTCGGGCGGAATGTGGCTGAAGGCCAACAGGTCGGGGAAGCGCTCCTTGAGGCGGGCCATGGCGTCGGGGGGCATGGGGCCGGTCAGCTCGATGCGCACCCAGTGGTCGGTGTGCTCGGCGTGGGTCGGGCCGAGCAGCTCCTCGAGGGTGCCGCGCAGGGTGGTGGCCCGGTAGGGGCGGGGTGCCGCGACGCGCTCCAGGCCGGTGACGCCGTCGGCGCCGACCTCCAGGATGACGGTGGACTTGGGGGTCTGTGCCTCGGGGAAGGACAGGGGCAGGGGGCTGCCGGAGTAGACGAGCCGGGGCGGGGCGGGGGCGTGCGCGACCGTGGGGACGCGCAGCTCTTGGGGGCGGTGGAGGTGACCGAGGGCGACGTAGTCGATCCCGCCGGAGGCTGTGGCCAGCGGGGAGCCGCCCAGGGTGGTGAAGGCGCCGGCGGGCACTGAGTCGACGCCGCCGACGCGGATGTCCCGTTCGGAGTCGGGGCTGGTCTGCCCGCCCACGACGAAGGCGTGGGACATGACGAGGGCGGGCACGCGGGTGGAGGCGCCCGCACGGCGGCCGGCCAGGTCCTTGGCGATGAGGCGCAGCGCCCCGGACACGACGGCCTCATGGCTGCGGGCCAGGAGGCGGGTGGGCTCGGTGCCGGAGCCGGGGGCGGCGTCCGTGTCAGTGCTGTTGGGGCTTGGTCCTTCGCCGTCGTCTGATGCCGTCGGGGTCCGACGGTCCGGGGCCTCCCCGAGCCTGTCGGACAGGAGAGGAGGCAGGGCGTGGCGGGCGGCGTCGGGGTCGAGATAGGGCAGGGCGTAGATGTACAGGCCCGCTGAGCCCTCGGAGTCGGGGATGACGACGGCGCTGTCCACCTCGGCGATGCGGGCGCGGATCGTCAGTGATTCGCGCAGGAGGGAAGACCCGAAGCCCAGTCGCTGGGCGGAGTCGTGGTTGCCGGGGGTCAGGATGACCCGGGTGCGGTCGCTCAGACGGCGCAGCGTGTCATCGAGGAGCCGCACGGAGTCGGTGGGCGGGATGGCGCGGTCGTAGACGTCCCCGGAGATGACGACAGCATCGACCGACTCGCTGCGGGCAAGATCGACGAGGTGGTCGGCGACGGCGGCCTGCGCCTCGTCCAGGACGCGGCCGTGGAAGGTCCGCCCCAGGTGCCAGTCGGAGGTGTGCAGGATCCGCATGGACGCACCTTCTCACAAGGGTGCGACACGAATGGGCCGAGTTCCTCGTGCGGGCCTGCTGTTCCACTCCACCCCCACCGGAGCGCCGGTCGGTGGGCGCCTGCGCTGATCGGCCCGGTCAGTCGGAGCCGTCACCGCCCTCCGGCTCGTCGTCCGTGGACGGCGGGCCGTCCTGTTCCAGGGCTGCGGCATCATCCTCCCTGCCCACCGCCCGGTAGGCGGCCACCAGGTTGCTACGGAACAAGGCGGTGTGGGGGTGGTTGGGGCTGAGGATGCGCAGGGCGTCGGTGAGGTTCTGCTCGCACAGGTCGATGGCTTCGTTGAGGCGGCCTGCGGACTGGTAGGCGTAGGCGAGGTTGTTGCGGGAGGTCAGGGTGCTGGGGTGGTTGGGTCCGAGGATGCGTGTGCGGTCGGTGAGGGTCTGCTCGTACAGGGTGATGGCCTCGTTGAGGCGGCCTGCGGACTCGTAGGCGCCTGCAAGGTGGTTGCGGGAGTCCAGGGTGCTGGGGTGGTTGGAGCCGAGGATGCGTGTGCGGTCGGTGAGGGTCTGCTCGAACAGGGTGATGGCTTCGTCCAGGCGGCCTGCGGACTCGTAGGCGCCTGCGAGGTTGTTGCGGGAGGTCAGGGTGCTGGGGTGGTTGGAGCCGAGGCGTCGCTCCGCCTCCTTCACAACGTCCTCAAGAATATCGATCTCCCGTCCGAAGTCGCCAGCCTCCTTGGCTACTGCTGCCAATTCCCGCTCAACGGCGAGTACCTCCCGCGCTGAGTGATGCAACCGAGCTGCAGGCAGGGCGACATCCCGGTAGGCGTGGCAGGCCTCGTCGAACTCGCCCAGGCTCAGTGCCAAGTCGCCCCACTCCTGTGCCACCTCGTAGATCAACTCGGGGTCTGGGTCGGCCTCAAGCCAGGAACGGATCTGGCGGATCCTCTCGCGGCGCGGCCCTGGGTCCGCCCGGTTGACCTGGGCTGTCTCGTAGGGCGAATCAAATCTTGCCAGCGAGGTGGTAACACGTGTTCCGGCATCGAGGAAGGAATAGACCCCACTTCGCCAGGCCCACAGATCCGGGGCCTGGTCTGCCATCGCAGCCACGCCCTCTGGGTGGAGCCACCAGACAAGGCGGGCGCGGGCGCTGTCGGCCAGGCGCTCCCGTCGAATGTTCAGTCCTTGCCAGCGCTTGGGAGTCAACCACTCCGGGGCACCGGACAGGTGGATCACATCGGAGACCTTGGCTGCGGCGACAATCATCTGTTCTAGATCCTCCGCGTCCGCGGCAGGGTCCCAGCGCACCTCGGCGACGTGCAGGCCCCGCTCTGCGGCCGCCCCGTCGATGGCTTCCCGCGCCGTCCTGCGCGCCTCGTCGGAGACGGCCTCCACGACCAGAATCTGAAATGTCGGCCCGTGTCCGACCGCACGCGTGAGCCGGCCCAACTCGGCGCCGGATGCTGCACCTGGAGTCATTGAGCAGCAGCCCCGAGGTAGCCTTCCAGGATGCGCACGACCGGGTGACTGCGTCGCCAACTCCCATCGTTGTACTCCATGAGCGCCAAGCGGTGTAGCAGCCGCTGGGCTCGTTCGTCGTTCCCGCCATGTTCGGGAGCACGATCGATCTCGCAGAGCAGGGTGTAGTCCTCCGGGGTAAGCCAGCGGCGGTAGTCGGCCGCGAGGTGGACGATGGCGGACCGGGCCGTGGCTTCGTCAATCACCTCGCCCGGGGCAAGTTCGCAGCAGAGGCGGAGCAGGTGCAGCAGCTCGCGCGGATGACCGCCCGAGTGCTCAATGAGCAGCCGGATCACGTCGTCGGACTCGAACAGCCGCCGGTCAGCCCGCCGCAGCAGGATGTCGCCCATGGCGGCCCACCCAGCCTCGCAGCGGGCACCGGTGCGCTCATACAACTTAATCATCGGCAGCACCAGGTCGGCATCGAGTCTGCCGCCGATCCTGCCGTCGTACTTGAGGTGCAACGGGGCGGTGTAGATCGCCAGTGTCTTGATGGCCAGCAACTGCTCGGCATCGTAGATGAAGAAGCGGTCGGTGTCCTCGCCCCGCAACTTGTCTGTGCCGTCGATGAGGAACACGACCCGGCATCCCTTCATGGCCTGCTCAGCGCTCCCGATGAGGGAGTTGAACGCATCGGCGAGTTGGGTGAACCGGTTGCGGATCTCGAGGCGCATCTCGTCCTTGGTCGAGGCTCCGGTCTTGAAGGAGGAGGTCAGCCGCGTGAAGAGCTTCAGTAACCCGGGGAGGCCGCCGCCGAGCTCGACTCCCGCCTCAACGCCCACCCCTGCTTCGGTGATGATCTCCATGACTCGCGTGCTCGTCGCGAACCAGTCGCGGATAGCGTCAAGCGATGCCTTCGGTAGGTTGACGCGCTGCTCGTCGAGCACGCGGAGCAGCTGCTCCGCCATGGCCATCAGTACCTCGCTGTAGGCGAGGTTGTTGCTGTCGAGTAGCGTGAGGACGTTGACCTCGACCGGCAGGTAGTGGCCGGACTCGGCGAAGTGATCCAGGTACTGCCTCAATTCGGTGGTTTTGCCGCTACCGATGTGGCCAAAGAACAGCATGTGCTTGGTGGACGGTGGGAAGAACGCGTCGGTCTCCGGCTTCCACCCGAGTTTTCGCGCCAGGCGTTGCCGGGTCTGCTCCGAGCCGCGCGCCTCCTGGGTGTCGACGAATCGGGGGTCGCCATGGCGTAACGCCTCGTCGAACTCCAGGCTCTGGAGCGCCTCCATCAGGGACTGCGCGGATTGGAACGTCATACCGGGAAGTGTACGTCGAACCGGGGATGCAGCGGAGAAGTCCGCGATTCAGGGGGCACTGGGCTGTGTAGGCCGAGCACGACCACCTGTGGATGCAACCGATGGTGACCGGCCACACCGGGCAGGTCCTCCAGCACCGCCCGCGAGGCCACTGGTTAGCGTCGGACCGTGTGGGTCGAAGTCGCAGGCTCGACCCCGGCCCTGTGGGCCCGCCCATGTGCCGGACGCGGCGATCTTGAGGTGTCATAAGTCCCGATCTCGCGGGAGGGAGGGGGTGGGGTGAGTGTGCTGCGCACGCTCCGGGCAGCGCCGTCGTCAGGCGGCCACGGTGCCCGTGATGAGGAGCCCGATGATGACCACGCCGAGGATGACGCGGTAGATGAGGAAGCCGGTGAACTTGTTCGACGACACGAAGCGCAGCAGCCAGGCGATCGTCGCGTAGGCCACCACACCCGAGGTCACCGTGGCGATCAGCGTCGCCGTCCAGCCCACGGTGGCCGTGATGTGGTCGGCCGCCGTGATCGCCTCAAGCAGCCCGGCGGCGATGAGCGCGGGAATGCCCATGAAGAAGGACAGACGCGTGGCCGTCACCCGGTCGAAGCCCAGGAACAGGCCCGCCGAGATCGTCGCGCCCGAGCGGGAGATGCCGGGGAAGATCGGCGCCAGCGCCTGGAAGCCGCCGATGATCAAGGCGTCCTTGAGGGAGACCTGACTCATGTCCTTGCTCAGGTTCGTCCGCCGGTCGGCCAGCCACATGACCGCGCTCCACACGATGAGCGCACCGGCGATGATCCACAAGGACCGGGCGGTCACCTCGATGAAGTCCTTGAGGGCCAGCCCGAGGATCGCCACCGGCAGAGAGCCCAGGATGATCCCCCAGCCAAGCACATAGTCGGGGTTGGACCGCTCCTCCTTGCGGGCCAGCCCCGTCACCCACGCCCGCACGATCCGCACGATGTCGCTCCAGAAGTAGACGACCGCCGCGAGGATGGCGCCGATCTGGATGACCGCGGTGAAGGCCGTCATACCCACCGAGTCGATGTCGTAACCGAGCATCTTCTCGACGATGTTGAGGTGACCGGTGGAGGACACCGGCAGGAACTCGGTGATGCCCTCGACGATGCCGAGGATGATGGCGTGCAGCCAGTTCATGGTTCTCCCAGTGAGAAGGTGCGGGGCAGGAGGCAGGCTACCGTGCGCCGTCCCCGGTGGCTCGCGCGCGGTGCGTTGCGCTGGTCTCACCCGCCGCCGGCCACCGGCGGTGACCCCGGGAGCCCGCGCCTACCCTGGTGCCATGAGCTCCACCGCGTGGCCTCGCACACTGCCCGGGACCGGACGAGCGGTGTCCGGCCGGTCACGCCGTCGTGTCCTGCTCACGGGCGCCACCGGCGCCTGGGGGAGGGCCGCTCTGCGCGTCATGCGCGAGCTCGACGACCGACTGACCGTCCTGGCCCTCGCCCTGCCCGGCAAACGCGACGACGCCGTCCTGGCCCAGTTCACCGACATGCCCAACCTGCGGGTCGTGCGCGGCGACCTGACCGACGGCGACGCCTATGCCGCCTCCAAGGTGGTCGCCGAGCGGATGCTCGTGGACGCCGGGCTGCCGCGGTGGACCTGGCTGCGCCAGACCGGGATCCTCCACCCCGGGCTGCTGGAGACGCGCGACCCGATCTTCACCCACCAGCCCCTGGGTGAGGTCATGGAGTGGGTCTCCGACCTCGACTCGGCCCGGCTCCTGGCCCGCATCGCCCTGGGCGAGGCTGACGACGCACTGTGGGGAGCCGGGCACTGGTGTCCCACCTGCACCGCCGACCCACGGTCCTACGAGCGTCAGGCCGAGGCCAACGCCTTCCTGGCCCAGGTGGTGCGGCCGTCAGTCGGTCTCCTGGCCCAGGCTGGCCAGGACCGCCTCGTGGAGCAGGCCGTTGGTGGCCGCGGCGTTTCCTCCCCAGGGGCCCGGTTCGCCGGCCAGTGAGGTGAACCGGCCTCCCGCCTCGGTGACAATGGGGACCAGGGCGGCCATGTCGTAGAGCTCGAGCTCAGGCTCGACGGCGAGGTCGACCGCGCCCTCGGCCAACAGCATGTAGGACCAGAAGTCGCCGTAGGCGCGCGTGCGCCAGCACGCCTGCATGAGGGACAGCATGCCGCGCAGGCGCCGCGCCTCGGCCCACCCCGACAACGAGGCGTAGGACAGGGAGGCGTCCTCGAGGATCGCCACGCTTGACACGTGCAGCCGGCGGGCCGAGGCCAGCGACCTGCCCGACCAGGCCCCTCCGCCCTTGACCGCCCACCAGCGTTTGCCCAGGGCCGGGGCGGAGACCAGGCCGACGACCACCTCGCCGTCCTCGACCAGCGCGATGAGCGTGGCCCACACCGGCACCCCGCGCACGAAGTTCTTCGTCCCGTCGATCGGGTCAATGACCCACTGGCGGGGGGAGTGGCCGGTCGTCCCGAACTCCTCGCCCAGCACCGAGTCGCGGGTGCGGGCCCGCGAGAGGTAATCGCGGATCTGCCGCTCAGCCTCGCGATCGGCAACGGTCACCGGTGTCAGGTCGGGCTTGGCCTCGACCTCGAAGTCCTGTGCGTCGAAGTGCGCCTGGGTGAGCGGGTCGACCTGGTCGGCGATCGTGTGCGCCAGGTGCAGGTCGTCGCGCCAGCGGCGCTCCGTGGTGCTCGAGGAGGCGGACGAGGTGCTCATGGAACGAGGGTAACGGTGCAGTGGGCAGGTGGTTCGTCCGCATCGCCGAGGGTGGGCCGGCCTCGCCGGTGGCCGAGCCTGTCAGTGCGGACCGCAGCGCGCCCGGGTGGCGTCCGTCAAGCGGGCTGGTGCGGAGCAACAGGACGGTCGGAGCGGGCGAAAGTGTCACTGTGGCCCACCATCACCCGGCCCCGGCGCCGCCTCAGGGTTCCAGGAGGACCTTGATGGCGCGCCGCTCGTCCATCGCCCGGTAGCCCTCGGCGGCCTCCTCCAGCGGCAGGCGCATGGTGAAGACCTTGCCGGGGTTGATCTGCCCGGCCAGGATCCGGTCGATGAGGTCGGGCAGGAAACGGCGCACGGGCGCAGGCCCTCCCAGAAGGTTGATCTCGGAGAAGAACAGGGACTGCCCGTCCAGGCTGACCCCGTGGGAGACCCCGACGAAGCCGACGTGACCACCGGGGCGGCACGAGGCGATCGCCTGGTCCATCGACAGCTGGTTGCCCACCGCCTCGACGACCCCGTGCGCGCCCAGCCCGCCCGTCAGCTCCTTGACCTGGGCGGCACCGTCCTCGCCCCGCTCGGCGATGACGACGTCCGCGCCGAACTCACGGGCCAGGGCCGCCCGGTCCGCGTGGCGGGAGAAGGCGATGACCCGCTCGGCGCCCAGCGCCTTGGCGGCCAGGACTGCGGACAGGCCGACCGCGCCGTCGCCGACGACGGCGATCGTCTTGCCCGGGCCGGCCTGGGCCGCCACGGCCCCGAACCAACCGGTGCCCAGGACGTCGGAGGCGGCCAGGAGGGAGGCGATGATCCCCGGGTCCTCGGGCTTGCCCCCGGGCACGACGACGAGGGTGCCGTCGGCCTGGGGGACCCGCGTGTACTGGGCCTGGGTATCGCCCATGAAACCGCCGTTGACACAGCGCGACTGGAAGCCCGAGGCGCAGATCTCGCAGGTGTTGTCCGAGATGCAGAAGGAGCCGACGACGAAGTCGCCGATCTTGACCCCGGTGACCGCCGAGCCGACCTCGACGACCGTGCCGACGTACTCGTGCCCCATCGGCCGCTCCTCAACCGGCTGGACGCCCCGGTAGGGCCACAGGTCCGAGCCGCAGATGCAGGCGGCCTCGACCTTGAGGACGGCGTCAGTGGGGTCGATGACGCGGGGGACCTCCCGGTCCTCGACGCTCACCTCTCCCGGCGCGTGCATGATGACCCCGCGCATGGTCGCGGGAATCGCAGTAGTGGTCGTGGTCATGCGGGTGCCTCCCTACAGGCGCGGCGTGTGGTGCCCCTTCAGCCTAAGGACTCCGGCCCGCTTCTTCCAGGACTCCTAGGGGCTGGTCGGCCCCCTCCACCTCATGCGGCTAATCGGCCTGCGCCCGGGTGCCGGAGCGGGAGCAGACGGGACAGCCCGGGCGCCGCCGCAGCTCAATCCGTCGGAACCTCCCCTGCCACGCCTCGATGACAAGCAGTTGTCCGATGAGTGGACGGCCCCCACCGACAATGAGCTTAAGGGCTTCGGTGGCCTGCAGTACACCGATCACTCCCGGCGCCACCCCCAGCACCCCGACAGGCTCGTCCTCAACCTCACCGCCGCGGCCGGGCGACTCGGGCTGCAGGCAGCGGTAGCACGGCCCCCGGCGCGCGTCGAAGACCGTGACCTGACCGACTGTGCCCTGCACCGCTCCATGGACCAGTGGCACACCTAGCCGTGCCGTCGCATCGTTGAGAACGTAACGCGCTTGAACACTGTCGGTCGCGTCGACGACGAGGTCCCATCCCTCCAGGATCCGGACCGCGTTGTCTGCGTCGAGCTCAACGGCTCGAGTACGGACCTGCACACCGGGGTTGAGCGCCGTGATGGCCTCGCGCGCGGAGTCGACCTTCATCCGGCCCACCGAGCGGACCGTGTGGATGACCTGGCGCTGCAGGTTCGACAGTGCCACCGTGTCCGGGTCCACGATCCCCAGGGTGCCGACCCCCGAGGCGGCCAGGTACAGCGCGACTGGAGATCCCAGCCCACCCGCCCCGACCAGCACGACGCGCGCGGCGTTAATACGCCGCTGGCCGAGTTCTCCGACCTCGGGGACGAGCATGTTGCGCGAGTACCGTCCTTTGTCGGGACCCAATGGACGCAGTCGGTGGTCGGCGACGAGAGACGGCCACTCGGTGCCGTCAAGAGCCTGGCCGTCGTCGAGGCTGCTCATGGGGTCTCCTCCGTGTTGTCGCGACCGCCCGTGGCACGCCCCCGGGCGAGGATCTGAATCTGGACCGCCTTGACCACGGCGGTCACCTGCTGCCCCGGCTCGATCCTCATCTCGGCGACGGCCGCTGCGGTCACCGTCGCCAGAAGCATCTGACCATCGTCCAGCTCGACGGTCACCGTGACCAGGGATCCTGCCCGCTCCAACGCCCGGACCTGGGCCGGCAAGGTGTTTCGTGGTGAGCCTATGTTGCCGCCTGAGGCCATCGGATAGAGGCCGACGGCGTCGGGAGGGATGAGGGCGACGGCGGAGGCACCGACCGGGGGAACCTCGTCCGTGTTGTCCGGCGGCCGACCCACGACGAGCCGACCAGAGGGCAGCCGCAGCACGGGTTCGGCTCCGTCGGAGTCCGAGACGACGCCGATCAGCACCGAGGCGCCACTCAACCTCGCCGTGAACTGGGACACGGGCGCGGCCAGGACCCGGGCCGCGGTACCCCGCTCGACCACTTTGCCGTCCTCGAGGACGGCGACGTCATCCGCCAGCGCGGTGACGTCCAGGACGTCATGGGTGACCAGGAGCACTGTCAGGTCCTCCTCGGCGGTGCGCCGTGCGATCAGTGCCCGCAGCTCCTGACGGGCCATGACGTCCAACGCCGCCAAAGGCTCGTCCAGGACGAGGAGCCGTGGTCGGACCGCCAGTGCGCGGGCCAGCGCGACCCGCGCCGCCTGACCGCCGGACAGGGCCGAGCCCGGCCGGGTGGCCAGGTGCTCCACACCGGCTGCGACCAGCTCGGACCGCGCCCGCTGCCGGGCTGCGGACCGGGACATCCCCCGGCAGCGCGGCCCGAAAGCGACGTTGTCCAACACAGACATATGAGTGAAGATACCGGGCTGCTGAGCCAGCAGGGCCGCCCCGCGACGGCCCGCAGGCACGAAGAGACCCGGGGCGTCCAGGAGACTGTCGCCAAGGCGGACCCGCCCGTTGCTCGCCCGCAGCAGCCCGCAGACCACCTCGCAGACCGTGGACTTGCCCGAGCCGTTGGGTCCCACCAGTGCCAGGACCCGTCCAGCGCCCACGGACAGATCCACTGTGATCCCGCGGTGCTGGCGGGCGAAGGACACCTGCAGCGCCTCACCCCGGCCCGCCTCACGAGCCGCCTCGCCCCCGTGGCCGGCTCCACGAGGCGTCGAGGACCCGGCGCCGTCGACCCGCGTGAGGCTGGACCGCTCGCCGGAGGACCGGAATCCGCCGAGGCGGTGGCCGAACAGGGCTCTCCAGTTCACTGCGGTGGCCGCGACGACAAGGAAGGACAGGGCGATGAGCACGACCGCCAGGGCCAGGGAGGTACGCGGTTCGGCCTCTCGTTCCAGATAGATCACCAGGGGCACCGTGCGCGTTACGCCCTCTTTGGAGCCGGCGAAGGCGATCGTCGCCCCGAACTCCCCGAGGCTGCGGCCCGCCGCCAGTGCCGTGCCGCGCGCCAGGGCTGGGCCGACCAGCGGTAGGGTCACTCGCGACAGCACTGTCCATGGTCCGGCCCCCAGGGTCCGGGCGATGGTCTCGGGGTGGGCGTCGCGGCTGCGCAGGGCTGCCTCGAGGGTGACCACGAGGTAGGGCATGGAGACGTAGACCTGGGCCACCACGACCGCGGCGGTGCTGAAGGAGATCTGCAGCCCCATTGCGTTGAGCTGCTCCCCGAGCAGGCCGCGCTTGCCCAGGGTCGCAAGCAGGGCGATGCCGGCGACCACCGGCGGCATGGTCATTGGCAGGACGATGAGGATCCGGCACAGGCGCACACCCGGCCACTGGCGCGCCAGCACGAGGGCCAGGGGCACTCCCAGGGTGAGTGCGATGGCGGTGGATGCGAGGCAGGTCCGCAGAGACAGGGCCAGGGCGAGCCGGGCGGAACCGGAGGCAAGCACCTCGGGCAGATCCGCCCAGGACACGCGGACCCCCAGGCCCACGAAGGGCAGCACGACGGCACAGGCGCCGAGCAGCGCCGCGAGGAGTACGACGGGAGGCAGCGGCACGGGCGCCGCAGCCTCCCGCCGGTCGGCGGTGTCCGCCTGAGAAGTGGTCACAGCAGGTGGGTGGGTAGGTGCAGCGCTCAACCGGCGTCCCTGTTCGCCGGGCTGGCGGCCCCCGTCTCGGTATCGGTCCCCGTGGTCCCCTCCGTGCCAGGCGTGGCCGTGGCCCCGGCATCGGGGCCTGCCGTCTGCCCCTCGGCGGCCGGGGCGCCGAAGCCGTAGGAGGCCAGGATCTCCTGCCCTCGGGGGCTCAGGACCGCGTCGACGAAGACCTGGGCCGCGGTCGGGTTCCCAGCGGAGCGCGTCAGAGCGATCGGGTAGTGGTTGACCACTCCGCCGTCGGGGATCTCGATCTGCTCAACCCCCTCGGCGGCGATCGCATCGGTCGTGTAGACGATGCCGGCCTCCGCCTCCCCGGACTCGACCTTGCCACGAACATCGGTGACCTTTTGCTCCTCCGAGACAGGGTTGAGG
Organism: Actinomyces sp.; assembly: GCF_030524025.1. Lineage (GTDB taxonomy): Bacteria > Actinomycetota > Actinomycetes > Actinomycetales > Actinomycetaceae > Actinomyces. The sequence continues at coordinate 178,609 of NZ_JAUNHI010000001.1, forward strand.
CTGATGCCCAGCGCCTCGGCGAGCTCGACAGTGGCGGCACCGCAAGGCACGTCGGGAGCGCAGATGACCAGGTCCGCGCTCTCCAGGGAGGAGTCGAGACCGGTCACCCCGGCGGGGTTGCCCTCAGGGACGATGAGGGTGAGCACGTTCGTGGCGAACTCCGTCTGCTCGCTGACGAGGTCTTGGGCCACGGCGTCGGACATGGTCGAGTTGTTGGCGGTGGCCAACACGTCGGCGCTCGCGCCCTCCGCCAGGGAGGAGACCAGGTCCTGGGAGCCCTGGAAGTCGAAAGTGATGGTCAGGTCGGGGTTGTCGGCCATGACCTCCGCCGCGATCTGCTCGAAGGCTTCTTGCAGGGATGCGGCGGCGAAGACGGTGACCTCACCGGAGACGGCCGACTGTGTCGCCTGCGCCGTGCCGCCCGCGGTGTCCGAGGAGCCGCAGGCCCCCAGTGAGGCGGCAGTCAGGACACAGGTGGCCGCGATCGCCACGCGATTGATTGGCCTCATGAGGATCCTCACTCAGGGTTGATGGAGGCGGCGCAGCTGCCCTCGCATACGGCCATCAGGCCCCCTCGGCAGGGGCAGTGTCCGCGGGCCCCTGATTCCCAGTCCCCTGCAGGCTCACCGGTGTCCAGCCGCGCCGCGCCGGTGTTGCCGCGATGGTGCCGGGGCGGGATCGGTACACCACGTAGGGGCGGGTCACGTAGCCCACCGGGGCCGATACGGCGTGGACCAGACGAGTGAAGGGCCATACGGCGAGCAGCAGCAGGCCGGCGACGATGTGCAGCTTGAAGGATACGGGCACCTCGGCCATGAGCTCGGGACGGGGCGATAGGAGGAACACCGAGCGGAACCAGGGGCTGATCGTCTGCCGGTAATCGTATCCGTGAGGCGTCAGGATCTGGTTGAGCACCGTGGCCCAGGCGCCCAGGAGGACCGGCACCGTCAGCAGGACGTACATGATCTTGTCGTTGGTGCTCGTGGCCAGACGCACCGAGCGCACGACGAGTCGGCGGTACAACAGTCCCGCCAGGCCCACCAGCACCATGACGGCGGCCAAGGACCCCATTGCCGTGGCGGCGAGGTGGTAGGCGTGCTGGCTGATGCCCACCGCCCGCGTCCAGCTCGCCGGGACCGCCAGACCCACGACGTGGCCGGCGGCCACCATGAGGAAGCCGACGTGGAACAAGGGCGAGGACCAGCGCAGGATCCGCGACTCATTCCACTGGGAGGAGCGGCTGGTCCAGCCGAACTGGTCGGTGCGGTAGCGCCACACCAGCCCGACAACCAGCAGAACGAGGCAGGCGTAGGGCAGTGCGGTCCACAGGACGTAGTGCTCGAAGGTACTCATGGACGTGCCTCCTGTGCGGCGGTGGTCGGACGGTCGGGGCGCCTGGCGGGAGGCGCAGTCCCCCGGGGAGAGGCCCCGGTGAGCCGCGGTGCGGCGGTCGGGAAGGGGAGTGTGGTCGTGACGCCGACCGTCTCGGTGGGAGGGCCTGCCGCCACGAGAGCCCGGACCCGCTGGGCGGTGGACTCATCGAGCCGTGGCAGGGTCATGGACACGGCGTCGACCAGCAGCCTGTACGGTGAGTCGATATCGGCCAAGGCGCTGCGCAGGACCTCGATCCCCTCGCGGTGGGAGGCCAGCAGCGCGTCGGCCACCTCATCGCCGCTGCGTGCCGACAGCTCGAGGACCACCGGCAGGTAGTCGGGCAGTTCCCGACCCTTCATCTTGTAGCCGGCTGCCGCCAACGCCTGCTTGAAGGCCAGCAGCGCCGCTCCGCGGTGGCGGGTGTCCCCGACGGCGTAATAGGTCAGGTAGAGGCAGCAACGTCGACGTCGATCGAATGTCTCGACGTAGTGCTCGGCCATCGTCCTGGTCCCGCGTCCTCGGGCGATCCGCACGAACTCCTCCAGCGGGGCCGCCACCGCCGTGGGAGGCCTGTCCGGCTCGACGAGCGCGGCACCGACGGCGTCAAGGCGAGTGGCGAAGGAGTCCTCGGCCGGGTAGTCCAGCAGAAGCGAGGCGCTCATGTGCACGATCGCCCGCTGCCGGGCACTGACCGGCACCTGCCGTGCCGGCACCAGCGCCTGCGGTGCCTGGACGAAGGTGACCATCTCAGCGTCCTGCCTGCCGACCGGTCCCGACCGTCGCGGGCCCTGCCGAGGGAACCGCGTCGCGACGCAACGCAGGCGTGGGTAGGACCACGGGAGCGCCGTCGGCAGGCCCGGGCAGGCCGTGGAAGGAGGCCGCGTCGTGGCAGGCCGCGGGCGCGCCGTGGCCCACGAGGGTCTCGACGTCGCTGCCCAGGCCGGCCATGCCCCGAGGGACTTCCGGCTTGGTGGAGGGCACCACGTAGCGGTCGTCGTACTTGGCGATCGCCAGGAGCCGGTACATGGACTCCAGGTCCGCACCACTCATGCCCACCGAGGCCGCGACCGCCGGGTCGGCCGGGCGCCCGAGCCTGACCTCGCGCATGTGGGAGCGCATGGCCGCCAGACGGCGCAGGACCCGTTCGACGACGTCGGTGTCCCCGGCGGTCAGCAACCCGGCCAGGTACTCCAGGGGGATGCGCATCTCGGACACGGCCGTCAGCAGCACGCGGTGGTCCTCCCCGTCCATGCCGGTGGCCGCTGCCGCGTCGACCATGGGGGACAGCGGCGGGATGTACCACACCATCGGCATGGTGCGGTACTCGGGGTGCAGTGGCAGGGCCACCTCGTAGATGCTGATGAGGTCCCACACCGGGGAGGCCTGGGCCGCGGTGATCCATGAGGCCGGGACTCCGTTGGCCCGGGCGGCGGCCACGACCTGCGGATCGCGTGGGTCCAGGAGGATCTCGCGCTGGGCTGCGTACAGGTCGCGCGGGTCGGCGACCGCGGCCGCCTGGGAGACGCGGTCGGCGTCGTAGAGCAGCACGCCGAGGTAGCGCAGGCGCCCCACGCAGGTCTCGGCGCACACCGTGGGCTCGCCCGCCTCCAGCCGCGGGTAGCACAGCGTGCACTTCTCGGCCTTACCGGAGCTGTGGTTGAAGTAGACCTTCTTGTAGGGGCAGGCGGACACGCACATGCGCCAGCCGCGGCAGGCGTCCTGATCGACGAGCACGATCCCGTCCTCGGTGCGCTTGTACATCGCTCCGGCTGGGCAGGCCGCCACGCAGGTGGGGTTGAGGCAGTGCTCGCAGATGCGCGGCAGGTAGAACATGAAGGCCTGGTCGATCTCAGCGCGGACCTGTTGGCTCATGCCCGCCACGACGGGGTCCTGGCCCAGGATCTCGGGAGAGCCTCCCAGGTCGTCGTCCCAGTTGGGGCCCCACGTGATCGTGGGCATGTACTCACCCGTCAGCTGGCTCTTGGCGCGCGCCACCGGCAGGGCGGTGGCGTCCCTGGGGGCGGACAGCAACCGGTCGTACTCGTAGGTCCACGGCTCGTAGTAGTCCTCGACCCCAGGCAGGTCCGGGTTGGCGAAGATCTGGGCGAGCCTGCGCAAACGTCCGCCTGAGCGCGGCCGCAGGCGGCCCCCGGAGGTGCGCTCCCATCCACCACGCCACCGGTCCTGGTCCTCCCAGGCCTTGGGGTAGCCGACCCCGGGCCGGGTCTCGACATTGTTGAACCACATGTACTCGGTGCCTTCGCGGTTGGTCCAGGCCTGCTTGCAGGTCACCGAGCAGGTGTGGCAGCCGATGCACTTGTCCAGGTTCATCACCATCGCGATCTGCGCCAGCACCCTCATCAGAACGTCACCTCCTGGTTGGTGCGACGGCGGATCACGGTGACCTCGTCGCGGTTATTGCCGGTGGGGCCGATGTAGTTGAAGGCGTAGGACAACTGGGCGTAGCCCCCGGCGAAGTGGCTCGGCTTGAGCACGATGCGGGTCAATGAGTTGTGGGTGCCTCCCCGGCGCCCGGAGCTCTCGGTCAACGGGGTGTTCATCGTGCGCTCCTGGGCGTGGTGCATGAAGACCACTCCCTGAGGGATGCGGTGGGAGACGACGGCGCGTGCCGCCACGATCCCATTGCGGTTGTATGCCTCGATCCACTCGTTGTCCCGCACGCCGATGGTCTGGGCGTCGGCCGGGCTCATCCAGACCGTCTGCCCGCCACGGCCCAGAGTGAGCATGTGCAGGTTGTCGTAGTACTGGGAGTGGATGGCCCACTTGTTGTGGACCGTCAGGTAGCGCACGGCCACCTCCACCGAGCCCGCCTCGGAGCGGCCCACCTGGCCGGGTGCCGCTTCGCCGTACAGGGAGGCGAAGTCCAGTGGTGGTCGGAACACGGGCAGGGACTCACCCATGTCGCGCATCCAGTCGTGGTCCAGGTAGTAGTGCATGCGCCCGGTCAGGGTGTGCCACGGCTTGGCGTGCTCCACGTTGACCACGAAGGCCGAGTACCGCCGCCCGCCGTGCTCCGAGCCGGACCACTCCGGCGTGGTGATGACACCCTGCGGCTTGGACTGCGTGTCGGCGAAGGTGATGAGCTTGCCTGCCTCCTCGGCGCTCAGCTCCGCCAGGGAGGTTCCCGTGCGCTTCGACAGGGTTCGCCAGCCCTCGGTGGCCACGCGGCCGTTGGTGGCCCCGGACATGTGCATGACGCCGTCGGCGGCACGGATCGCAGTGTCCACCAGAGGACGGCCCTCGGCCGCCCCCCGGCCGGTGCCATGGGCGCGGGCCAGCGCCCCTATCTCCTTGTCCGGCACCAGCATGATTCCCTTGGAGGGCAGCCCCACCTCCTCGGCCAGGGGCCCCAGGGCGTCGAACTTGTTGCGGATCTGGGTGTAGTCCCTCTCGACGGGCACCAGCTTGGGCATCGTCACTCCCGGGATCCAGCCCTCCGGCAGGCTCGACACGTTCCCATGGGCCACCGTCATGGCATCGGGGGTGTCGTGGTTGAGGGGTGCGGCCACGACATCGGTCTGGGTGCCCAGGTGGGTCGGCGCCCACTGACTGACCATGGTGGCCAGCTGCTGGAAGACCTCGAAGTCGCTGCGCGCCTCCCAGGGCGGGTCGATCGCCTTGTTGAAGGAGTGGATGAAGGGGTGCATGTCCGTGGTGGACAGGTCGTACTTCTCATACCAGGTCGCTGCCGGCAGCACGACGTCGGAGTGCAGGGTCGTGGAGGTGTTGCGGAAGTCCGCGGTCCACATGAGGTCGAGCTTGCCCCGAGCCGCCTCCTGACGCCATGTCATCGTCGTGGGGCGGCGTCCCTCGGGGGTCTCCTCGGCATTGACGTCGTTGTCGGCACCCACCATGTGCCGCAGGAAGAACTCGGTGCCCTTGGCGGAGGAACCCAGCAGGTTCGTGCGCCACGAGGCCAGGATCCGGGGGAAGTTCTCCGGGGCGTCGGGGTCCTCGCAGGCGAAGCGCAGTTCTCCCTTGGCCAGCTGGTCGACGACATAGTCGCGCGCGTCCATCCCGGCCTCCTTGGCCTGCTGGCCCAGCACCAGCGGGTTGCGGTCGAAGGTCGGGTAGGAGGGGGTCCAGCCGCGCCTCATCGCCTCGACCATCGTGTCCGAAACGGTCTTGCCGGCCATGGTCCCCGGCCCCAGGGGTGAGGCCAGGCGCTCGGCGGGTGTGTCGTCATAACGCCACTGGTCGGTCGTCAGGTACCAGAAGCCGGTGGAGATCATCTGGCGGGCCGGGCGGTGCCAGTCCAGGGCGAAGGCGTACTGCTGCCAACCGGCGATAGGGCGCACCTTCTCCTGGCCCACGTAGTGGGCCCAGCCGCCGCCGTTGACGCCCTGGGTGGCGCACATCGAGGTCAGCGCCAGGATCGTGCGGTAGGTCTGATCGGCGTGGTAGTAGTGGTTGATGCCCGCACCCATGAGGATCTGACAGCGCCCACCGGACTCGATGGCGCTGGCTGCGAAGTCCCGGGCCACCCGGATCATCGCGGGCCCGGCCACCCCGGTGATCTCGGCCGCCCAGGCGGGAGTGGCCGGGACCTTCGCGTCCTGATAGTCGGCCGGCCACTGTCCGGGCAGGCCGGGGCGGGACACGGCGTAGTTGGCCAGCAGCAGGTCGTAGACAGTGGTGACCAGTCGCCCGTCGGGCAGGCGGGTGGCCGGCACGCCACGACGCACCACTCCGCCGCCCACCGTCCCCGAGGGCGTCGTCGAGGCCGGCAGGTCGAAGCGGGGCAGAAGCACCTCAGTGGGCTCAACCACGACCCGGCCCTCCAGGTCCGCGATCGACATGACGGGGTCGACGCCGTCCATGAGGAGGTTCCAACGCCCCATCCCCTCGGGTGTGAAGCGGTCCGCCAGGGTGCCTCCCGGGTCGGCGGGCCCGCGCTCACGGTCCCACACCACGGGCCGGAAGGCGTTCTTGGGCATGCCCTGTGCGACGCCGTCGATGTCCTCGGCGGTCACGAAGCGGCCGGGCACGTGGCCGGTGTCCCTTGCCGATGGCTCCAGCTCGACGAGGAAGGGCGAGTCGGTGTGGCGCCGCATGTAGTCGAGGAAGAACGGCTCTCGCCGTCCTACGTGGAACTCCTTGAGAATGACGTGGCCGATGGCCAGAGCGAGGGCGCCATCGGTTCCCGCGGCCACACGCAGCCACTGATCGGCGAACTTCGTGTTCTCGGCATAGTCGGGGGAGACCGCCACGACCTTCTGCCCGTGATAGCGCGCCTCTGTCATGAAGTGGGCGTCCGGGGTGCGCGTGAGCGGCAGGTTGGAGCCCCACATGACGAGATACTGGGCGTTGTACCAGTCGCCGGCCTCCGGAACGTCCGTCTGGTCGCCGAAGACCTGCGGCGAGGCCGGAGGAAGATCCGCGTACCAGTCGTAGAAGGACAGCATCGTGCCGCCGATCAGCTCGTGGAAGCGGGAGCCGGCCCCGTAGGAGATCATCGACATGGCCGGGATGACCGAGAAGCCGGCGCAGCGGTCCGGCCCCCAGGTGCGGATGGTGTGGACGTAGGCCGCGGCGATGATCTCCATGGCCTCGTCCCAGCCCACACGCACCATGCCGCCCTTGCCACGGGCCGACTTGTAGGCCCGCGAGGTCTGAGGGTCGCCGGTGACCTGCGCCCAGGCGGCCACGGCGTCGCCGTTGTTGTCCTCGCGCGCGGCGCGGAACGCGTCCAGGAGCGCCGAGCGGACGTAGGGGTAGCGGATCCGTGTGGGGGAGTAGGTGTACCAGGAGAAGGCAGCTCCTCGTGGGCAGCCCCGGGGCTCGTACTCCGGCATGTCGGGACCGGTTGTCGGATAGTCGGTGACCTGCTTCTCCCAGGTGATGACGTCGTCGGAGACATAGACCTCCCAGGCGCACGACCCGGTGCAGTTGACCCCGTGCGTGGAGTGGACCATCCGGTCGTGGCTCCAGCGCCGGCGGTAGAAGGAGTCGGCGTCCCGCCCGCCCTGGAGGAACAGGCGGCGAGCGTCGGCGGAGACCTCGCCGCCTCGCAGGTAGGAGCCCAGGGCGAACAGCCCGGGAGCGGACTCCACCTGCTGGTCGGGCCCGGCTACGAGCGAGTCATCGGGGCGGTTCATCTCAAGGTCCTTCACAGTGTCGGGGCTGGTGGGCGTGGTGGTGGGCGGACAGCACCGCCCGGGCGGTCGGGGCAGGCGTCAGCCGGGACGTTTGGCTCCGGGACGGGCGTAGCGGGCCCAGCAGATCGCTGCGCAGGCGAGGCAGAAGGCTGCTGACCCGTAGAAGAAGGCGTGTGCGGGGATCGCCGAGAGCGCGACGCCCACCAGGAAGGGACCGAGCGCCGCCACGGCAGCGGTGAAGCCAATAGCTCCTCCCGCCTGGCGCTTGGGCATGATCATCGGCATCTGCTTGAAGGTGGCGGCGTTGCCGACTCCGGCGAAGAAGAACATTCCCAGCAGCCCGACCATGAAGATCGGGAAGTCGCCCGGTGTGGTGGCACTGGCCAGCTTCCATCCGCAGAAGGTCAGTGTGCTTGCCATTCCGACGGCCGAGACGAAGGTCCAGATCGCGCCGCCGAAACGATCGCACATCGGGCCCCAGGCGAAGCGCAGCACCGAACCGATCAGAGTTCCCAAGAAGGCGTAGCTCGCTCCCATGGGAAGCTCGGACTCCGCGAAACGGGTGGCCAGCGGGGAGGAGGTCCCGAAGTTGTTGTTGATGATGAGGGCAGTCTGTGCCGCGAATCCTGAGAACAGGCCGAAGGTCATGATGTACAGGATGGTCATGAGCCAGGTGTCGGGATTGGAGAAGATGTCCAGCTGCTGGCGGATGTTGGCCTTGACCGGGACGTCCTTGATGAACCGGAAGGCCAGGACGGCCGCGACGAGCGACCAGGGGAGGAAGAAGACGGTGGCGTTGACCGCCATCGGCGCGCCGTCCTGGTAGGGCTCGACCCAGGTCAGTCCGAACAGGCTCACGCTCATGAGGAAGGGGGCCGCGAGCTGGATGACGCTCATGCCCATGTTGCCCAGCCCTCCTTGGAGGCCCAGGGCGGTTCCCGCCAGGCGCTTGGGGAAGAAGTAGCCGGTTGACGGCATGTACCCCGAGAACGTGGCGGCCCCGATTCCGCAGGTGAATGCCAGCGCCAGGAGGACCCCGTAGGGGGTCTCGGGGTTCTGCACGGCGAAGAACCATCCGAGCATCGGCGCGATGAACAGCACTGATGACCAACCGATCATCCGGCGGGAGCCGATGGTGGCGGGTAGGACCATGTAAGCCAGCCGGAGGAGGCCGCAGGACAGCCCGGGCATGGAGGTCAGCCAGTACAGCTGTGCCTTGGTCAGCTCGAAACCGATCTCGTTGAGGCGCGGAGCCACCGCGCTGGGCAAGAACCAGACGGTGAAGCCCAGCATGAGAGAGAAGGTGGTGATGGCCAGCGTGCGCCATGCGATGACTGAGGACCAGCTCTGCGGGTCCTCGGGGTTCCAGCCGGTCAGGATCCTGCCGGTGGTGTCGAGTTGACTCATAGCGCTCTCCGGGGTGCGACGGATGCGGGCGGACGGTTGGCAGTGCGTCACCGGCGTGGGCGGTGACGGGACGGCTCGGGCACGTGGATCGTCACTGGTCCTGGCGGGCGCCCAGTCGTGGGGCGTCCGCCCGTGCCATCGAGTCTCAGACGATGTGATCTACCTATCATGCATGGACTGTCGCGGGTAGAGGGCTCGGCCGCTCATTTCCTTGAAATGACGCGACTTTCGAGGTCGGAGCGCAGGCGGCGCATCCGGAGTTAGGGAAGTCGAATGTGTTTAAAATCTGGTTCGTATCGACCGTCCGGCGGTTAGCCTCGTACATGTGAAGCCGAGCACCCCAGTCCACAGCACCCCGTGCGCTGCCTCCGAGCCCGGCGTTCCGGCTGTGCGCACGAGGCTTCGTCAGCTGGATGAGCCGGTTGCCGGAGCGGTCATCACCGTCTCGGATCGATGCGCCCGCGGGGACAAGGAGGATCGGTCGGGGCCGGTGGCGGTCAGGCTGCTGGCCGACCACGGTGTGCTCGTCGACTCCGTCCGGATCGTGCCCGATGGCGTGGAATCGGTACGTCGTGCCATCGAGGCGGCGATCGAGGCGGGTGCGCGCGTGGTGCTCACCACCGGTGGCACGGGTGTGACACCCCATGACCTGACCCCCGAGGCGACGCGACCCCTGCTGGCCGCTCGCCTGGAGGGCATTGAGGCCCAGGTGCGTGCCTACGGTCTGGAGCACACGCCTCTGGCCGGACTGTCCCGTGCGCTAGTGGGCGTCACGAGTCGGGAAGCCGACGGTGTCCTCATCGTCAATGCGCCGGGTTCGCGCGGAGGGGTCGAGGACACCGTCGCCGTCGTCGGTCCCCTCGTGCCCCACGTGCTGGAGCAGCTCGGCGGCGGCGACCACTGAGTCGGCTCACCGGGACGAGATGAGTACGTCCAAGGGGTGGGCCGGGTCCCCCTCCTCGCCGAGATCGGTAGATATGACACCTCGAGATCGGGACATATGGCACCTCGAGATCGGTAGATATGGCAGGGCGGGGCGCAGAACCGCAGGTGCTGTGTCGCGGATCGGGCCGGGGCTCAGCGACCAAGGCCCGGACCTACCGACCTCCGTGGAATCAATGATCGAGTGACGCCGGCCGTCGCCCGGTCACCCACCGTTACTGTCGTGGCGCCCAGCCCTCAAGCCCGGAGCCTCGATCCCAGGCGTGCACCTGCGGCCAGGTGTCGAGATCGTGCGCCGCAGGGGCCAGCTCGCCAAGGTCCACCGCTAAGGGGCGCAGGCGGCCCAGGACGCTGCGCACCGAGACGTCACGCAATGACCCGGGGCCCATGACCGACAAGATCTCCTCGCGCCGATAGACCCCCAGGAGGTACTGGGGACTCGTTCCGTCGTGGGTGCATGCGCCTGGGGCGTGGGGGGCTGCCTGCAGGGCCGACAAGAGCACGGGCAGCGCGCGCCACGACTCGGGTGCGTCGCAGGTGAGCACCGCGGTCACCGGTGCCGGCCCGTCCCTGCCCGCCGTCTCGGACAGACGAGCCAGCCCGGCGCCGATGCCTGCGACCGGTCCCCCCAAGGGCGGATCCTCCAGGGCGCGGAGCACGCCGTCGGGAAGAGCAACCTCAGATGGGGCGACGACGACGACGCGATTGATGACCCCTCGCCCACGGAGGTTCTCCAGGCCGGTCAGCAGGTGGTCGATGAGCCGTGCCCCGCGGGCGACGACGTCGGGCTTCGAGGCGCCGCCCAGGCGCCGGCCAGTGCCGCCGGCGAGCACGAGGGCGTCGGCGCCCCCGCCTCGGTGCGAACAGCTCGACTGGGCGTGGACAGTGCAGGGTCCCGGGCTCATTGACGCTCCCGCACTCTCCTAGGCGCCGGCGTTGCGTCCGTCGGCGGATGAGGTGGCGTAGTAGCCCTCGTCCCAGGCGAAGATCTCGGGGACGGCGGGGATCTCGATCCCCAGCGCCTCGAGCGTGGAGACGACGTCGTCACCCCCGGCTCGCGCCCTCTCGACCTCGGCGGCGGTGGGACGCGCCGGGTCGGGAAGAGTGACCCGCAGCAGGTGCTTGGAGCCGGTGTCGACGAGCAGCGAGGTCCATCCCGCCGCCCACACCCGGTCGGGGAAGGCCCGGAAGAAAGCGGCCCGGCCGCCGGCGCGCGTGTCGGCCGGGGCGAGGCCGACGGCTGCCGCCACCTCGTCGTCGTCGAGGATCCGGCGCACGGTCCCGTTGCGCTCCAGCGCGGCCGCCAGCCCGGTCCCGGGGGCGACGGCGGAGAAGCGCAGGTCGGCGGCCAGGATGCGCGGGTCGTCCCAGGCGCACCCGTAGCGGGTGCGCAGGTGCTCCAGGACCATGAGCTTGGCGCACCACTCGACGAGGTGCGCGGCCTGGAGCGGGCCGGCCTCCAGGGCGTCGAGGGCCTGCCCCCACAGGTCGAGGACCTCGGCGGTCTCGGAGTCGGCGTCCTCGCCGGCGGCGTCGCGGATCCCCTCGAGGAAGGCCCGCTGGACCTCCAGGGCGCCGGCGCTGCCCCCGGCCGCCAGCTCGCAGCGCACCTCCAGCGCGGGGTCGCGGGAGAAGGCGCGCAGGGCGGCCACCGGGTCGGCGAAGGACAGGCGCTCGGCCAGGGCACGTGCCCGCCCGGGGTCGGCCTCGACCAGGGACAGCAGCGCCGCCGTCGAGCCCATCCGCAGCAGGGCGGTGACCGCCATGACCGAGGAGTCGGCGGTGATGACGTGCAGGCGCCGCCACCGCGCCGGGTCGGCGTGGGCCTCGTCGCGGGTGTTGACGATGGGGCGCTCGCGGGTGGTGTACAGCGAGACCTCCTGCTCGACGTAGTCGGCGCGCTGGAAGATCTGGAAGCCCGGCTCCTGGCTGGTCTGCCCGATGCCCACGCGTCCCGAGCCGCCGATCACCTGTCGGGTGACGAGGAAGGGCAGCAGCACCGCGGTGAGCAGGTCCCAGTCGACGTCGCGGCGCACCGCGTAGTTCTCGTGCGCCCCCCAGGCGGCTCCCTTGCCGTCGGTGTTGTTCTTGAGGACCTGGACCCGGGTGCCGCGCGCCCGGCTCAAGGCGGTCTCGGCCCGGTGCATGAGCAGGTCCCCGGCCCGGTCGTACAGAACCGCTTCGCGTGGACCGAGTGCCTCGGGGGAGGCGTACTCGGGGTGGGTGTGGTCGACGTAGAGGCGGGCGCCGTTGACCGCGTGGCTCGCCGAGCCCCGGTAGTAGTGGGACTCGAAGGCGTTGACGCGCTTGACCCACCGGGTGGGTGCGCCGGTCAGCACCGCTCCGGCCTCCTGGTCGGTGCGCGCCTCGGGGGGCAGGGCGTGGTCGGCGCCGTCGCGCGCGTCCCGGGCGGGCAACTCACCGGAGTAGTCGAAACGGGTGCCGGCCCCCGGTTCCATGACCCGGCCCTCGGTGGAGGGCACGTGGGCGGATGCGGGCTCGCCGCGGCCCGCCGCGTCGCGGGCGTACTCGAACAGCAGGTCGCGAGCCAGCTCGTCGGGATCGGCGGCGGGGTCATCCCTGTCCACGAGCGCGTACTCGGTCTCCACACCCATGATCCTGCGTACCGTGATCATCATCGTTCCTCTCGCGGTGGTCCGCTCTGGTACGGCTGTTCTGAGCCGAGGTTAGTCCCTCCCGGGCCTGCCGGCTGGCCGTGCTGCCGGCTGACTGTGTCAGATGCGGCGACCTCGAGGTGTCATATATCCCGATCTCGAGGTGTCATATGTCCCGATCTCGGGAGGAATGGGGTGGGATCAGGCCTCGGGGCGGGACCAGGTGCCCGAGCGGCCTCCGGACTTGAAGGTCACCCTCGCCGCGCGCAGCGCGACGGACCGGTCGATCCCCTTGAGCATGTCAACGACCGCCAGACCTGCCATCGTCACGGCCATGAGGGCCTCCATCTCGACGCCGGTGCGGTCCGCGGTGCTCACCTCACCGGTGATCCGCACACCCCAGTCCTCCACGGACAGCTCGACTCGGCAGCCGTGCACACCGATGACATGGGCCAGAGGAAGGAGCTCGGGCACCTTCTTGGCGGCGGCGATCCCCGCGACGCGCGCCACCGCGAGCACGTCGCCCTTGGGCACGGCGCCGTCGCGCAGCGCGGCCACCGCGTGCGGCGAGCAGGAGACCTCGGCCGACGCGGCGGCGCGGCGGACCGAGACGGGCTTGTCGGTGACGTCGACCATGTGGGCGGAGCCGGCGTCGTCGAGGTGGGTCAGACGCGGTGGTGGTGAGCCCCGTCCCGGTGCGTGCCATACGGGCGCAGTGAGGACCGGCATGGCCGGAGCGGACAGCGGGATCATGGCGACCTCGTCACCGACCTCCACCTCGGCCACACTGGGATCGACGACGGCCAGCGCCTGGGCGGCCGCCAGCGAGGCCACGAGGTGGGAGCCCGAACCCAGGTGATGGGTCGGCTCGACCCAGTCAGAGGCACAGGATGCGGGCGCCGCGCCGGACGTCTCACGGGCGGTCGCCTGGCCCGCCGCGGGCGGCGCCTCGACGAAGCGCACAGGGATGTGTTGGCGTCGCCCCTGCCTCGCTGGCCAGCCCATGGCTGCGCGGGCGCGGCCCGGTGCGAGGGCCCCGGGCGTCGTCGGGGTTCTCGGAGAACCGGTGGCCGCGCCGTCGTGACCGGACAGGCGGGCAAGCGCCGGGACGACGAAGGTGGTGAAAGAGACCAACACGCTCACCGGGTTGCCGGGCAGCGCAATGAGTGGCACGTCGCGTCCGTCGGTGGACCGCACGGCGCCATGCCCCTGCGGCCGGCCGGGCTGCATGCCGACGTGGGCGAGATCGAGGCGGACGGCGCCGGTTGTCGCACCGCCCGCAAGCTGGGTCAGGGGGTCGAAGGCGCCGGCGGACACGCCCCCGGAGGTGACAATGAGATCGGCGCCGTCGGCGGCGCGGGTGAGGATCTCGGTCAGGGGACCGGCGAGGTCGGGGCCGCGGCTCACCGAGGCCAGTGCCGCCCCGTGCTCAGCCACCAGGCCGGACAGCAGCAGGGAGTTGGAGTCGGGGATCGACCCGGTGGGCAGTTCGGGTCCCGGGTCGACCAGCTCGGCACCGGTCGAGACCACGGCGACCCTCGCCCGTGGCACGGCGCGCACCCGCGCGACACCGACCGAGGCCAGCGAGGCCTGAGCCATGGCCGAGATGACGGTCCCCGCCTGCAGGAGGGGATCTCCCGGGCGCACATCCTCGCCCGCGTGACGGATGTTCTGGCCGGCGCGGGCGTGAGCGCGGACCTGAACGTGTCCGGGCAGCGGGTGGTCGCCCGGCTCCTGGTCGGTGTCCTCGACCTTGACCACGCAGTCCGCGCCTCGGGGGACCATCGCACCGGTCATGACACGCGCAGCGGTGCCGGGAGCCAGTGGCACGGGGACCGTCCCCGCCGGGACGTCGCCGGCCACAGGTAGTCGCACCGGGGTCTGGGGGCGTGCCGCTGCGACGTCGACCGCACGGACCGCGTAGCCGTCCATGGCCGAGTTGGTCCACGGGGGCACCGGCAGCGCAGCCCCGACGTCCTCGGCGAGCACCAGCCCGTGCGCCTCGGACAGTGGCACCTCGACCGCGGGCAGCGGATGAAGCGCGGACAGAACCTCCGCCAGGTACTCCTCGGGAGTCAACGTGGTCGTCATGGCAGGTCCTTCCCTCGGCGGCAACACGGGGCGGCGCGCTGGTCAGGAGCCATCATGCCCGGTCCGAGGTGGTCCAGGACAGGTGCAGGCGCCGATCCGTACAGGCATCGCCGCCCGGTGCCCTGGTCCATGGCGCGACCCGGCGGCGTCGAGGTCAGCGCATTGCCCGGGGGCGCACCGATGGGTACGGTGAGGCGGACCGAGATGGTGGCCCGCGGCAGGAGGCGCAGGATGGATAACGGGGTAGGGGCGCGGGTGGCACGTGCTGAGGTCACCGCAGCCCCACTGAGCACGGACAGCCTCGCCAGTGGGGTGGCAGACCCTGCTGCAGGCGCCTTGGTCACCTTCGACGGACGCGTGCGCGACCACGACGGTGGACGGCAGGTCACCGCGATCACGTACACCGCCCACCCGAGCGCCACCGGGGTGCTGGTGGAGATCGCGCAGGAGGTGGCCGAGCGGCCCGGGATCCGCGCGCTTGGCGTGGCGCACCGGGTGGGCGACCTGGAGGTGGGAGAGACCGCCCTGGCTGTTGCGGTCAGTGCCGACCACCGCCAGGACGCCTTCGCCGCGCTGGCTGAGATTGTCGAGGAGGTCAAGCGCCGTCTGCCGATGTGGAAGTGTCAGCATCTGGTGGACGGTTCCCGGGAGTGGGCCAACCTCGGCTGAGGCGGGAGGTGGGCATGAGGTTGGGCCCATTGTTGCGCAACAGCGCGAGGTACCCTACCGTCGTCATCAACCTGTTCCCCGCCGTCAGGAGCCGTCAGTGCGTGAGCCGGTCACCACGTCCATCGCTGTCGATCTGCGCTACTTCGCCGCCGCGGCTGATGCGGCGGGACAGTCCTCCGAAAGCCTCGAGCTTCCCGTCGGCACGACCCTGGCCGACTTGCGTACCCGGCTGCACAGCCGCGGGGCGGAGATGGAGCGAGTCGTGCGGGTCTCGAGCTTCCTGGTCAACGCCGTCGTTGCATCGGACGACTCGGTGGTGCTGGGGGAGGGCGACCGCGTCGACGTGCTCCCGCCATTCGCCGGTGGTTGAGCGACGAGCCGGTGGTGGCTTCTAACCGCCGATAGCGGACATTGTCCTGCCAGGCCGGGCGAATCTGTCCGCGGCCGGCGCGGGATCGTCCGCGCCGTGTCCGAGGGGTTTGTCCCAGGTCGCTCCGGCCCACAGGCGAGCCACCTCCTCGTCGTCGGCGCCTGTACGGAGCGCTGTGCGCAGGTCGGTATGGGCGGGGGAGAACAGGCAGGTCATGAGACGCCCGTCCGCCGTGACCCGGGTGCGGTCGCAGTCGTGGCAGAACGGCGCCGTCACTGAGGCGATGATGCCGACATCACCGGCCGGGTAGTGCCGACCCTGAGAATCGGTGCCCGCGGCCACCTGCCAGTGGCGTGCGGGTCTGCGGTCCTTCCTGCCCGAGTCGGTCAGTTCGAATCCGGCACGGGTGAGGACGTCGATGATCTGCGGGCCGCTGACGACCTCGTCGATGGACCAGGAGTCCGGCGGACCCAGCGGCATGTGCTCGATGAAGCGCAGGTGCCAGCCGCGTCTGAGGCACTCGGCCAGGAGGTGGGGGGCCGCCCGCTGCACGGTGTCGGGAAGGGCGACGGCGTTGATCTTGACCGGTGACAGACCCGCTGCCCGTGCCGCGCTCGCGCCGGCGACCGCCGCATCGAGCCTGTCGCGCCGGGTGACCGACGCGTAGGCCGAGGCGTCCAGCGCGTCGATGGAGATATTGACGCGGTCGAGGCCGGCGGCGCGCAGGGCGGGCGCGCGAACTGCCAGCCCCAGCCCGTTGGTCGTCAGGCCGATATCCGGCTTGGCGCCGGTACGCCGGACACGCAGAACGGCGAGCAGTGCGATGACCTCCTCCAGATCGCGGCGGAGGAGTGGTTCGCCGCCCGTCAGGCGGATCCGCTCGATCCCCAGGCGCTCCACCCCGATTCTGGCCAGCCTGGCGATCTCCTGTCCGGTCAGCAACTGCGAGCTCGGGAGCCACTGCATGCCGTGAGCAGGCATGCAGTAGGTGCAGCGAAGGTTGCACCTGTCCGTCACTGCGAGGCGCAGGTCCCGCACCGTCCTGCCGAAACGGTCCACGAGCCCGGTCGTTGTGCCGTGTGCGGGCTGATGCGAGGCCGCACCCCCGTGCACGTGGACGGCGGGTGCCTCCAGTGCCGTGGGAGTCATGACACGAGGGTATCGGATGCGGAGGTGACTGGACGATGCCGCAGCTGGTTCGGTCGGGGCGGGACGGCTGGCCGAGCAGCCGGCTGCTTGTGCCAGATGCGGCGATCTCGAGGTGTCATAAGTCCCGATCTCGGGGGAGGGGAGGGCGGAGCGGGACTGGGAGCGGGGGTCCGGGCAGATGTGCCCATGCGCGGTGGGCTGGGGCCACGATATGGTCACGGCATGGCTCGTGTGCTCCTCGACGACGTCATCCAGACGGTGAGCCGCGACGCCGCCACCCGGCACGAGCAGGTCGGCGGTCGCCGCGGCTGACCGGCGCGTCGTGCCTCCGCCGGGTGCGTCAGCGCCCGGCGGGCCTGGTCGGGTCCTCGGCCTCCAGGGCGGGGGCGAGCAGCCGCCGGAAGGACTCCACCCGCGCCCGGCGCCGGTTGCGCTCGGTGGCGTCGGGCACTCCACCTTGCCCGGCGCCCGCCTGCGTCTGTCCTGGCTCGCCGCCCTGGGGCTTCTCGGCCATCGCCTCCGCCCCCTCGTCCGCCCACTCGTCCAGGGCGCAGTCGATGACTGCTACGGCGTGTGTGCACCCCCGGGGGCAGGCCTCGGCCACCTCGGCCAGGTCGGAAAAGCCCCGCAGCACGTCGGCGCTTGAGACGTGGGAGACGCCGAAGGAGCGCACCCCGGGGGTGTCAATGACCCAGCCGCCTCCCGGGAGCTCGAGGGCCTGAAGGCTGGTCGAGGTGTGCCGGCCCCGGCCGGTCACCTCGTTGACATGGCCGGTCACGCGGTCGGCGCCCGGGACGAGGGCATTGATGAGGGTGGACTTGCCCACCCCGGAGTGGCCGACGACGACACTGGTGTTCCCGGTCAGGGCGGCCCGGACCTCCTCGAGCCCCGAGCCCGCGGCGCGGGAGGCCGCCGCACTGCTGGCGGGATCCAGCCGGGTGGTGACCGAGCGCACCCCGAGGGGGGCGTAGAGGCTGAGCAGTGGGCCTGCGTCGGCCAGGTCGGACTTGGTCAGGACGAGCAGGGGCTCCATCCCGGCGTCGTAGGCGGCCACGAGGTAGCGGTCGATCATCCGGGGGCGGGGCTCGGGGTCGGCCACCGCCGTCACGATGACGAGCAGGTCGGCGTTGGCAACGACGGGCCTCTCGGTGCCGGCTGCGTCGCCGTCCTCCGCCGAGCGGCGCAGCAGGGTGGCGCGCTCCTCGATGCGCACGAGGCGCGCCAGGGTGCCGGTGCGCCCCGAGGTGTCCCCGACGACGGCCACCCGGTCGCCGACGACCACCTTGCCCCGTCCCAGCTCGCGCGCCTTCATCGCGGTGATGTCGCCGCTGCCGTCCTCGGTCAGGCCGAGGTCGTCGAGCCGGATGCGGTAGTGGCCGCGGTCGATGCGGGTGACAGCCCCGGTCACGGCGTCCTCGTGGGCCGGGCGGAGCTTGGTGCGCGGGCGCGAGCCGCGGCCGGGGCGCACCCGCACGCGGGGGTCGTCGGTGCCGGTGTCGCGGCGCGCCATCAGCGGACCTCCACGGCGCTGTGCCCACGTGCTGGAGCTGCGGGGCGGCCCGGGGCCGCCGGGCCGGGGGCCGCGGTGACCCCGCTGCGCCCGGGCGCCCCGCCTGCGCCCACGGTCGCCAACCGCCCGGCTCGACGCGCCTCCGTCACCCGGTCCCGGTCACGCATGCCGGCCGGCCCCCGAGACGAGCGCTGTCCACATGGCGGGGAAGTCGGGCAGGGTCTTGGAGGTGGTGGCCACATCCTCGATGCTCGTGCCAGGCAGCGCCAGTCCGAGCACCGCCGCGAAGGTCGCCATGCGGTGGTCGGCGTAGGTGCGCATCCGCGCCGGGTGCAGCGCCGCACCGCCAGTCAGGGCCTCGATGACCAGGCCGTCCTCGGTCTGGCGGGCCCGGCCTCCGACCCGGTTGATCTCGGTGACGAGGGCGGCGAGCCGGTCGGTCTCGTGCCCGCGCAGATGCGCCACCCCACGCAGGCGGCTCGCGTGCCCCTGGGCAGAGGCCAGGACCGCCACCGCGGCCACGGTGGGGACGAGTTCACCGACCTCGGACAGGTCGGCGTCGAGGCCGCGCAGGGTGCCCTCGCCCCGGGCGAGCAGCGTCAGGGTGCCGTCGGCCTCGGTGCGCCCCGTGACGGCTCCGCCCAGGCGCGGCAGGAGGCCGCGCCAGGCGTCGCCCGCCTGCGTCGTGGCGGCGGGCCAGTGCGGGACGCGCACCTCGCCGCCGGCCACGAGTGCGGCGGCGAGGAAGGGGCCCGCGTTGGACAGGTCGGGCTCGATGGCCACCTGGCCGCCGGCCGGGCGGCCGGGGTGGACGGTCCAGGTGCGCGGTGTGGGGGCGTGGGGCCGGCCCGTGCCCGGGGCCCTGGTCGAGGGCTCCTCGACCACGACGCCCCGCTCGCGCAGGCACGCCACGGTCATCGCCACATGCGGCAGCGAGGGGACCGGGCCGGTGGTCGTGACGGCCAGCCCGCCGGGGACCAGAGGTCCGAGCAGAAGGAGCGCCGAGAGGATCTGGGAGGAGCTCGAGGAGTCGACCTCGACGCGTCGCGGCACCGCGTCCCGGTGGGCGGGTCCGCCCGGGCCGGTTGACCCGGCAGGTGGGTCGGTCGGCGACGGGAGCGCCGCGGCGAGACCCGGTCCGACCTGCACCGGCAGGTGACCGGGCTCACCGAGCCAGATGACCTCGGCACCCAGGGTCTCCACGGCCTCGAGCACCGGGCGCAGCGGGCGGCGCCGCGCCGCCTCGTCGCCGTCGACAACGACGGGGGCGTCGGCCAGGAAGGCCAGGGGCGGCACGAAGCGCATGACCGTGCCGGCCAGGCCGCAGTCGACATGGCCCAGTCCATCGGGGCCGGTGTCGACCGGCAGGGGCAGTGGGGCGGGGGTGACCTCGAGGCTCGTGCCGGCCCCATCGCGGCGGGTGACACGCGCGCCGAGCGTGGTCAGCGCCCGGATCATGAGGTCGGTGTCGCGGGAGCGCAGCACCCCGCTCAGACGGGTGGGCGCCTCGGCGAGCGCCGCCAGCAGGAGGGCGCGGGCGGTCAGCGACTTCGACCCCGGGAGGTCCACAGTTGCGTCGAGGGGCCCCGCCGGGGTCGGAGCGGGCCAGGGATCGGGCTCCGCTCCGACCCGGGGCGTCACGGGGCGATGCGTCATGGGCGCATTGTCGCAGGTGCCGGTCTGCCTACTCCTCAGAGCATGTCGACGATGGCGTTGAGGGTGGCCGAGGGGCGCATGATGGCGTTGGTCAGCTCCTCGTTGGGGCAGTAGTAGCCGCCGATCTCCACCGTCTGGCCCTGGACCGCCGCGAGCTCGGCCTGGATCGTGTCGCCCACGGTCTGGAAGAGGGTGGCCACGGAGCTGAACCTGGCGGCCAGGTCGGCGTCGACCTCCTGTGACGCCAGCTCGGCGGCCCAGTAGCGGGCGAGCCAGGCATGAGAGCCGCGGTTGTCGATGGTTCCCAGGCGGCGGCCCGGGGAGCGGTTCTCCGCGAGCAGGGTGGTCGTGGCGGCGTCGAGTGCGTCGGCCAGGACGGCGGCACGCGCCTTGCCCGAGACCCGCGCGACGTGCCGCAGCGCCTCGGCCAGGGCGAGGAACTCTCCCAGGGAGTCCCAGCGCAGGTAGTTGTCGTGGAGGAGCTGGCGCACGTGCTTGGGCGCCGAGCCGCCCGCCCCGGTCTCGTAGAGGCCGCCGCCGTTCATCAGCGGCACGACCGAGAGCATCTTCGCGCTCGTCCCCAGCTCCAGGATCGGGAATAGGTCAGTGTTGTAGTCGCGCAGGACGTTCCCGGTCACCGAGATCGTGTCCTGTCCCTGCCGCGCCCGCTCTAGGGAGAGCCGGGTCGCCTCCACCGGGTCGAGGACCCGGATGTCGAGGCCCTCGGTGTCCTCCTGGGCGAGGTAGGTGCCGACGAGGGAGGCCAGGACCCGGTCGTGGCCGCGGGTGGGGTCGAGCCAGAAGACGGCGGGCGCCCCCGAGACGCGGGCGCGCGTGACCGCCAGCCGGACCCAGTCGCGCACCGGGGCGTCCTGGGTCTGGCAGGCCCGCCAGATGTCCCCGGACTCGACCTCGTGGGAGAGCAGGACGGAGTCGGTGGGCAGGCCCGTGCCGTCGACGACGACGACCTCGATGATGCCGTCGGTGGGCACGAGGAAGGTCTTGTCGTGGCTGCCGTACTCCTCGGCCTTGCGGGCCATGAGGCCGACATTGGGCACCGAGCCCATGGTGGCCGGGTCCAGGGCGCCGTTGGTCTTGCAGTCCTCGACCACGGCCGCGTAGACCCCCGCGTAGGACGAGTCGGGGATGACCGCCAGAGTGTCGGCCATCTGTCCCTGGGGGTCCCACATCTTGCCGCCCGAGCGGATCATCGCAGGCATCGAGGCGTCGATGATGACGTCACTGGGAACGTGCAGGTTGGTGATGCCGTTGTCGGAGTCGACCATCGCGATGCCGGGCCCCTGGGCCAGCTCGGCGGCGATGGAGGAGCGGATCTCCTGGCCGTCGGGCAGGGCGTCCAGCCCGGCGAGGATCGAGCCGAGCCCGTCCTCGGGGCGCAGCCCGGCCTCCTCGAGCGCCTTGCCGAAGGAGGTGAAGGTCTGCGGCAGCACCGCGCGCACGGCGTGGCCGAAGATGAGCGGGTCGGAGACCTTCATCATCGTGGCCTTGAGGTGGACCGACAGGAGGAGCTCCTCTGCGGTCGCCTGGGCCACCTGCTCGACGAGGAACGCGTCCAGCGCGCACGCCGACATGAAGGTCGCGTCGATGACCTCGCCGGCGGTCACCGGCAGGGTGTCGCGCAGGACGATCGTCTCCGAGCCGTCCGCCGGACGCAGCCTGATCCGAAGGTTGCCGTCCTGGGGGATGATCGTCGAGATCTCGTTGTGCCGGAAGTCGCCCGAGTCCATGGTGGCCACGCGGGTGCGCGACTGCGGGCTCCACTCGCCCATTGAGTGCGGGTGGCTACGGGCATAGGCCTTGACGGCGCTGGACGCCCGGCGGTCGGAGTTGCCTTCGCGCAGAACCGGGTTGACGGCGCTGCCCTTGACCGCGTCGTAGGCGGCGCGAACCTCGCGCTCGGCCTCGGTGGACGGTGACTCGGGGTAGTCCGGCACATCGACGCCCAGGGCCTGCAGCTCGGCGATCGCCTTCTTGAGCTGGGGCACCGAGGCAGAGATGTTGGGCAGCTTGATGATCGTGGCCGACTCCGACTGGGTGAGTGCGCCCAGCCTGGCCAGGTCATCGCTGGCGTGGCCGAAGGCGGCCATGATGCGGCCGGCCAAGGAGATGTCCGCCCGGGCCACGCTGACGTCGGCCGCGCGGGCGAAGCCCTCGATGATGGGCAGCAGGGAGTGGGTCGCGAGCATGGGTGCCTCATCGGTCAAGGTGTAGACGAGGTCGGCGTCCTCGATCTCGACGGCGGGCGTGCGCTGGTCATCCTGCTGGTTCGCTGGGGTCACTGAGGTCTCCGTGGTCGACGTGCTGGCTGAGGGGCGCGCGGTCCCCGGCATGGCTGGGGCATGCGCTTGCGGTACAGCAGGGTACCGCGGGGGTGTGTCACTCAGGTGACGCGACCGGACTCGGCCGCGCAGGGCGGTGGTCCTGTGCTCAGGTGGGGTCAGGCGGGTCCTGCGGCCAGGTGGTCAGGGGCGTCCGGCCCCGTATCGCCTGGCGACGGCGGCCTGTGCGGCCTCGATGGCCTCGCGCTGCTGGCGCCGGTTGCGCACCTCCCAGGCCAGGGACGGGCGGCCCTGCCGGTCGACGGCGGCCAGCGCCAGTCCGGCGCCCAGGGCCGCGCCCCGCACGAGACCGGACAGGGCGGCGCGCCTGTCCTCCCGGTTGACCGCCCACACCGGGTTGTTGATGAGGGTCAGCGGCACGTTGATCGCCGCGAGGAGGCAGGCGCTCGTGCGCGGAGAGGCGCCCGTGGCCAGCCCCAGCCCGGCGGCGACGGTGACGGCCCCGGTGGCACGGGTGAGCATCCGGGCGTCGGAGGTCAGCACCGGCGGCAGCCCCGCCCGCCCCAGGGCGGGCTGGACCTTCTCGAACTTCTCGACGTGGCGTCCCGGGCGTGCGAGGGCGTCGATGCCGTCGACGATGAAGGGGGCGGCGAGCAGTGGGCGGGC
The DNA here is from genome assembly GCF_030524025.1 of Actinomyces sp. GTDB lineage: Bacteria > Actinomycetota > Actinomycetes > Actinomycetales > Actinomycetaceae > Actinomyces. The sequence continues at coordinate 201,477 of NZ_JAUNHI010000001.1, forward strand.
GACGGCGCGAAGAAGATCCATGGCCCCATCCTCGCCCACGACGCGCGCCGCGGCCAGTGCTTGGGCGCGGTGGGCGGGATGGCGGGTGCCTGGGATGGCCAGGGAGCGCCCGGGAGCGCACAGGAGGGCCGGGAATGCACGGCGCGGCGGCATCGTTGGTCAGGTGATGACACCGTGCACCACCACTGCGCCCGCGCGCCCCAGGACGGCGCCGCCCTACACCTCCCGCGGTCCGGCGGGAGGGTCCCGCCGTCTGGGGTGGGCCGGCTCGCCGCGGCGCGCCGCCCGGGGGCTAGGCTCGTGGCCGATGACGGACACCGACGACTTCAGCCCCCCGGACGGCGACAGCGGCCAGGAGCCGCCCGCCGTCGACCTCGACGACCCGGGCGAGTCTCTCGACCGTGCCCCGGCCGGGGAGTCCGACGAGGCCCGGGCGGCCCGCTTCGAGGCCGACGCCCTGCCCTACCTCGACCAGCTCTACGGCGCCGCGCTGCGGATGACCCGCAACGCGGCCGACGCCGAGGACCTGGTCCAGGACGCCTACGCCAAGGCCTTCGCCTCCTTCCACCAGTACCGGCCGGGGACCAACCTCAAGGCCTGGCTCTACCGGATCCTGACCAACACCTTCATCAACTCCTACCGCAAGAAGCAGCGCGAGCCGCTCCAGTCCGACGCGGACATGGTTGAGGACTGGCAGCTCCACCGCGCCGCCTCCCACGACTCGGTGGGACTGCCCAGCGCTGAGAACCTCGCCCTCGAGCTGCTGCCCGACGCGGAGATCAAGGCGGCGCTCGGGGAGCTGAGTGAGGATCGTCGCCTCGCCGTCTACCTGGCTGACGTCGAGGGCTTCTCCTACAAGGAGATCGCCGAGATCATGGACACCCCGATCGGAACCGTCATGTCCCGTCTCCACCGGGGGCGCAGGCAGCTGCGCGAGCTCCTGGCGGACCACGCCCGTCAGCTCGGCTACGGCAGCGACGAGGAGGTGGGCTGACGATGAGTGACTCGCGGCAGGACCAGTCCTGCTCGTGCTCCGAGGCGCGCGCGCACCTGGAGCGCTTCTTGGACCACGAGTGCGACGTCGACATGACCGCCCGCCTCGAGGCCCACGTGGCCTCCTGCAAGCACTGCTCCCGCGTGGCCGACGCCGAGACCCACCTGCGGGACATCCTGCGATCGCGCTGCGCCGAGCAGGCGCCCCCCGAGCTGCGCGCCCGGGTGCTCGGACGCCTGTCGGTGCTGCGTTCGGTGTCGAGCGTGCGGACCTCGGCCGGTTCGGTGACCGTGACTTCCGAGACGATCACCGAGGTGGTCGGCGAGACGGTCACTGAGACGGTCTCTGAGACAGTCACGGAGACCTTCCGGTACAACCGCGGCTGAGGGCTGTAACTGACCACCGGGCCTGAGGCTCCGCTGCGGCCCCGCACTGATGGTCGTCAGCCGGCGGCGTGAGCGGTGCAACTGGGCCGCCGCTGGCTGCGCATCACGGCGGTGTGCGAGGATGTCCCGTGTTCCATGCCCCTGGTGGGGGCAGTTTCTCACGTCAGGAGGCGACTATGAGCAAGCGCGGACGTAAGCGTCGTGCACGGGCGGGGAGCAAGGCCAACCACGGCAAGCGACCCAACGCCTGAGCAGGATCACTGAGTCGGCCGGGTCTTTCCGGCCGTCCTGTCACGCATGTCGCGGCGGCGGCCCCTTGTGGGCGGCCGCCGCGACGTCGTGTCGGCCTGCTTGAGATCAGGTCCTGTGTGGCCCGGCGCCCCGGGGGTTATCCCTCGGGTGCTGGGGCCACTGGTCCCCAGCCGCTGCGCAGGACGGGGAGGACCTCGGCGAGGTGCTCGCGCCAGTCGCGGTCGAGGTCGAGCTCGTGCCAGTTGCGCAGGGCTGTGACCAGGATGGCGGCGATGGCGGCGATGTGGAGGCGGGCCTCGGGGAAGGTCCACCGCCCGGTGCCCGCCAGTACCCGGGAGAACTCGTCGACCCGCTCGTCGATGATGATGTAGCTGGCGGCGCGCACCGACGGGTGGCTCATCCACAGGTGCAGGCGTGCGCGGGTGGCGGCCTCCTCGATGACGAAGTGCTCCTCCCAGATCGAGTCGAGGGCGGCCATGAAGGCGTCGACCGGATCCTCCCCCCGTGTCACGTGGTAACTGACGACGGCCAGGAGGGGTTCGTCGTACTCGTCGCGTACGACGAGCCCCTCCTTCGTGCCGAAGTAGCGGTAGATCGTCGAGGGGGAGACCTCGGCGGCCGCGGCGATCTCCTCAATGCTCACCGCGTCGAAGCCGCGCGCCGAGAACAGCTCGAGGGCGATGGCCTGGACGTGATGCATCGTCGCGGCCTTCTTGCGCGCCCGCAACCCCGGTTGCGGCAGGCCGTCACCGGGCGCCTGGATCCGGTCCGGAGTCCCCGAGGCGGGGTGCGGACCGGTGTGGTGACCGGTCCCGGGCGGCGCTTCCTTGGTCGACACCGCGCCTCCTCCCTCTCGCCGGCATGTGGATGGCGTCACACTATCATGTATAGTCACTGTCATGAGAAAGTTACTGTCAGATTTGGTTGTCCGAGCGGAGGGGCTTGTCAAGTCCTTCGGCCGCACCCGTGCCCTCGACGGTCTCGACCTGGGGCTGCGTGCCGGTCAGGTCCATGGTTTCCTCGGCCCCAACGGCGCGGGCAAGTCGACGACGATCCGAGCCCTGCTCGGCCAGCTTCGCCTCGACGCCGGCACGGTGGAGGTCTTCGGCATGCCCGCCTGGACGCGGGCGGTCGACATCCACGGCCGCCTGGCCTACGTCCCCGGCGATACCCATCTGTGGCCGGGGCTGTCCGGCGGGGAGTGCATCGACGTCCTCGGTGGCTTCCAGGGCGGGTTCAACCGGTCGCGGCGCGCCGAGTTGATCGAGCGCTTCGAGCTCGACCCGGGCCGGCGCCTGCGCACCTACTCCAAGGGCAACCGCCAGAAGGTGGCACTGATCGCGGCGCTGTCAACCGACGCCGAGCTCCTCGTGCTGGACGAGCCGACCTCTGGCCTCGACCCGCTGATGGAGGCCGTCTTCCAACAGGTGGTCGCCGAGCGCGCGGCACAGGGCACCACGGTGCTCCTGTCGAGCCACATCCTGGCCGAGGTCGAGGCGCTGTGCGACTCGGTGACCGTCATCCGCGCCGGCCGGGCGGTGTCGAGCGGCAGCCTGGAGGACCTGCGCCGCGACGCCCCCACGGCCATCGAGGCGATCACCACCCGCGAGCCCCGAGGCCTCAAGGCCGTCGCCGGTGCCAGCGCGGTCGAGCAGGGCCCGGATCCCCGCGGCCACCGCACTCGCCTCCTCGTCACGCACCGGGACCTGGCCGAGGTGGTCGGGATACTCGGTGAGGCGGGCATCAACCACCTGGCGGTCCAGCCACCCAGCGTCGAGCAGCTCTTCATGACGCACTACGAGCAGGACGCCCGGGCCGTCACGTCCGCGGGCGGTCGGTCATGAGCCCGGTGCGGCCCTCCTCCGGGCAGCGGCCCCTGGCCGGCACCGCGCGGATGGTGCTCCTGGGGACTCGCACCGCCAAGGCGGCCCTCCTGTCGGCCGCACTGCTGCCCGCCGGCCTCGTTCTCGGCGTGGCCCGGAGCATCGAGGCGCTCTACCCCACGGTGGAGGAGCGGCAGCGCTACGCCCAGTGGGCCGAGGCGTCCCCGGGCACCATCGCCTTCAACGGGCAGGGCTACGGGCTGACCACCCTGGGCGGCATCACCGCCTACGAGATCGGATTCATGGGTCAGATCCTCTTCCCGACGCTCGGGGCCGTGCTCGCTGTGCGGCTGACGCGCCGTGAGGAGGAGTCCGGTCGCACCGAGCTGCTCACCGCCGGGGTGGTCGGCAGGCTCGCGCCCCTAGCGGCGGCCGTCATACTCCTGGCCGTCGGGGTGGTCTGCGGGACGGTCCTCATGGTCGCGGGCATGGTGGGACTCGGCCTGCCCGGGTCGGCAGCGGTGTGGTACGCAGCTGGTGCGGCGGCCTGCACCCTGTTCTTCGCCGCGGCGGGACTCCTCCTGTCCCAGCTGTGCCAGAGCGCCCGCACCGCCTCGCTTCTCGGACTGTCCTTGACCGCGCTCGCCTTCCTGGCGCGGGCGGCCGGAGACGTCCGGGGCTCCAGGGCGGCCCTTGTCAGTCCTCTGGGCTGGCTGCCCGAGGTCCGTGCCTTCGCGGTCCCCCAGGGGTGGCCACTGCTCGCCTACGGCGTCGGCGCCGTCGTCCTGCTGGCGGGGGCGGGAGCCGTCACTCAGCGGCGCGACCTCGGCGCGGGGGTCCTCGCTCCACGCCGGGGCAGGGAGCAGGCGCGGCGGACGCTGGTGACCAGCGGTGGCCTGGCTTGGCGCGTGTGCGCCCACGGCATACTGGGCTGGCTCGTCCTGGCCTCCGCCTGGGCGCTGGTCATGGGCCTGCTCGGCCAGGAGATGAAGGGCATGGCCGAGGCCAACCCCGGTGTGCTGGCCGCGCTGGGTGTTGAGCGGGGGACGGACCTGCTCGTCATGCTCGCCACGATCGTCATGGGCGCGAGCGCCGTGGCCGTGGGCATCCATGCCGGGACGCGCCTGGCGGCCGAGGAGGAGTCCGGCCGGTTGGGCGCCGTCCTGTCCACCCGCGTGCCGCGGGCGCGCACATGGTTGGCGTGGTGGGCGGTCGCCGTGCTCGGCTCCCAGGCGGTCCTCGGCGTCTCCAGCCTTCTGCTCGGGCTGAGCACCTGGGCGGTCACGGGGGACCGGCAGGACCTGGGCACCGCCGTCGAGGTCGGAGCCGGCTATGCGGTGCCGGTGCTCTTCGCCGTCGGGCTGTGCGCTGCCCTGGCGTCCGCCGGGCCGCGGTGGGCCCCGACGGGATGGGCGCTGCTGGCCTGGATCCTCATCGTCGGCTTCCTCGCCGAGGCGCTGCGGCTGCCCGAGTGGTCGCGGGACCTCTCACCCCTCCACCTCGTGGGCGTCCTGCCCGCCGAGGAGCTCGACGTCGGCGCGGTGGCCGCGCTCGCGGCCGGCGCCATGGCTCTTCTGGCCGCCTCGGCACGGGTGTTCAGTGGCCGGGACCTGGCGTCCGGGTGACCGCACGGGCCCGGCTCAGGCGGGCTGGCGCACGTCGAGCCACTCGTACCAGCCCCGGTGCAGCACGAGCCAGGCGATGAGCCCGTAGCCAGCCTGGGCTGGGTGGCGCCCCTGGACCGCCGCGACGTCGGAGGTCCACTGCTCGTGGTTGCGCAGCGGCTCGAAGGTCTCGACGTAGGGCACGCGCCGGCGGTGGCAGACCTCGGCTGCGGCGCGCGACAGGGCGGCGGTGGCGTCGGGGTCGGCCCCCGGCAGTGGGGGAGGGCCGACGACGAAGCACTCGCGGTGCTCGCCCAGGGCCTTGTCGAGGATGTTGGCCACCGCCAGGCGGCTGCGCGCCGGTGAGACCCCGGCCAGGACGTCGGCCACACCCAGCCCGATGACGAGACGGTTGACGCCGGTGGGTGTCGAGCGCAGCGCCACCTCTGTCTGCCACCTCTCGGCCAGCTCGGTGGTCGTCTCCCCGGGCACCGCCAGTGTCGTCCACAGCGCGTCGAGCTCGCGCGGCGTGCGGGCCATGACACGCCCGTGCCAGCCCAGGGCGCGGGCGTCGCCGTACCCCGCCACGAGCTCATCGCCGATGAAGTGGATCCGCGTGGAGTCCACGTCTACCCCCTCGTCTGCCGTGCTCCGCGGGCCGGCGGGGCCGCGCGCTGTGCTGCTGACACACGACGGTACCGTCCCGGGGGCCATGAGGTGGGAGCGACGGGCCCCACCAGCACCCGCTGCGCACCGACGGGGCCGGCCACCGGGGTGGAGGGTGCAGGCGCGCAGGGACGGTCAGTCGCGGGTGAAAGCGGCCTCCATGATGGCCTCCTGCTGCCTGCGGTAGGCGCCGGCGGAGCCGACGGCCGGCGAGGCCGCCTCGGGCGGGCACGCCCGGCGCGGCAGGCGCCCGCCGGTCAGGGAGTCGGGCAGGTGGAGTGCCAGCCACGGCCAGATGCCCTGGTTGGCGGCCTCGTCCTGGACCCACACGAGCTCCGCGCCGGCGAAGGGCGCCAGCGCCGCGGACAGCTCGTCGACCGGCAGGGGGTAGAGCTGCTCGAGGCGGACGATCGCCGTGGAGGTGTCCCCCCGGCGGGCACGCTCCTCAGCCAGGGAGTAGAAGACCCGGCCCGAGCACAGCAGGACGCGGGTGACCCCCTGGCCGGTGGCCAGAGCAGGGTCGACCTCACCGATGACGGGGTCGAAGGTACCGGTTGTGAAGTCCTCGACCGGGGAGGTGGCCGCCTTGAGGCGCAGGAGCTGCTTGGGCGTGAAGACGATGAGCGGCCTGCGGGGCCGGGAGTAGGCCTGCTCGCGCAGCAGGTGGCAGTGGTTGGCGGGGGTCGAGGGCATGGCCACCCGCATGTTGTCCTGGGCGCACATCTGCAAGTAGCGCTCGATCCTGGCCGAGGAGTGGTCGGGGCCCTGCCCCTCCTGACCGTGGGGCAGGAGCATGACCAGGCCCGAGCGTTGGCCCCACTTCTGGCCCGCGGAGGTGATGTACTCGTCGATGACGCTCTGGGCGCCGTTGGCGAAGTCACCGAACTGGGCCTCCCAGGCGGTCAGCCCCTCGGGACGCTCGACGGCGTAGCCGTACTCGAAGGCCAGTGCCGCGTACTCGCTGAGCAGGGAGTCGTAGATGGCCAGCGGTGCCTGGTCGGGGGTGAGGAAGTCCAGCGGGGTCCACTCCGCGCCCGAGACATTGTCGTGGAGCACCGCGTGGCGCTGGGCGAAGGTGGCGCGGCGCGCGTCCTCACCGGCGATGCGCACGGGCACCCCCTCCATGAGCAGCGAGCCGACGGCGATCAGCTCCCCGAAGCCCCAGTCGATCTCCCCCTCGCGCGAGGCACGGCGGCGCTTGTCCAGCATCGCCCCGAGCTTGGGGTGGACGGTGAAGCCCGGCGGGTAGGCGACCTGTGCGTCCCCGATGCGCTCGACCAGCTCGCGGGGCACGGCGGAGGTCCAGCCGAGCATCATGCCCTGGCCTGCGCGCTGGGAGGCCGGGACCTCCAGGCTGGTGCGGGGGCGCCCCACCTGGGCGGGGTCGGTGGCGTCGACCGTCTCGAGGCTGCGGCGTGCAGCGTGGGCCGTGCGCGTCTCGGCGAAGATCCGTTCCAGCTCGTCGTGGTAGGCCTGGGTGATCTCGCGGGCCTCGTCGACCGTGATGTCCCCGCGGCCCACGAGGTCGGAGGTGTAGACCTCCCGCGTCGAGGGCAGGGAGTCGATGAGCCGGTACATGACCGGCTGGGTCATCGAGGGGTCGTCGCCCTCATTGTGTCCCCGGCGCCGGTAGCAGATGAGGTCGATGATGACGTCCTTGTGGAAGGTCGCCCGGTACTCGTAGGCGCGCTGGGCCGCACGGGCCACCGTCTCGGGGTCATCGGCGTTGACGTGGAAGATCGGGACCTGAAGGCCCTTGGCCAGGTCGGTGGCGTAGATGGTCGAGCGCGCCGAGGCGGCGCCGGTGGTGAAGCCGATCTGGTTGTTGACGATGATGTGCACCGTCCCGCCGGTGCGGTAGGCGGGCAGCTGGCTCATGTTGAGGGTCTCGTAGACCACTCCCTGGCCGGCGAAGGCGGCGTCGCCGTGGACGAGCACGGGCAGGACCGTGTAGCCCTTCTCGCCCAGGCCGATCCGGTCCTGCTTGGCGCGCACGATGCCCTCGACGACGCCGTCGACCGTTTCGAGGTGGGAGGGGTTGGCGGCCAGCGACACGCGCACGGCCGTCCCATCGGTGCCGGCGAACACCCCCTCCGTCCCCAGGTGGTACTTGACGTCCCCGGTGCCGGCCCCCTCGATGATGCCGTTGCCGTCGAACTCGTCGAAGACCTGCCCGTAGGACTTGCCGGCGATGTTGGTCAGCACGTTGAGGCGGCCCCGGTGGGCCATGCCGATGACGACCTCATCGAGGCCGTCGTGCGCGGCGGCGTCGAGAAGCCGGTCGAGCAGCACGATGAGGGACTCGCCCCCTTCGAGGCTGAAGCGCTTCTGCCCGACGTACTTGGTCTGCAGGAAGGTCTCGAAGGCCTCGGCCTGCTCGAGCTTGGTGAGGATCCGGCGGCGCTCGGCACCGTCGATCGAGGTCCACTCGCCCTCGAGGCGCTCCTGCCACCACAGCCGCTGGGCGGGGTCCTGGATGTGCATGTACTCGATGCCCGCGCTGCGGCAGTAGGCGTCGCGCAGCCGGTCCAGGATCTCGCGCAGCGTTGCGCGCTCGGTGCCGCCCAGGCCGCCGGTGGGGAAGGAGCGGTCGAGGTCCCACAGGCTCAGGCCGTAGGAGGCCGGGTCGAGGTCGGGGTGGCGGCGCAGCCGGTAGGTGAGCGGGTCGGTGTCGGCGGCCAGGTGGCCGCGCTGGCGGAAGGCATGGATGAGCTCGGCCACGCGGGCCGGCTTGCCCGTCTCGAGCTCGGTGTCGTAGGTGGTGTCCCTGGCCCAGCGGATCGGCTCGTGAGGGATGCGCAGGGACTCGAAGGAGCGGTCCCAGAAGCCGTCGAGGCCCAGGAGCTTGCGCTCGACCAGGCGCAGGAACTCGCCGCTGGCCGCGCCCTGGATGACACGGTGGTCGTAGGTGGAGGTCAGGGTCACGACCTTGCCCACCCCGTGGCGGGCGAGGGTCTCGGCCGAGGACCCGGCGAACTCCGCGGGGTAGTCCATGGCGCCCACCCCGATGATGGCGCCCTGACCGGGCATGAGGCGCGGGACCGAGTGGAGGGTCCCGATCATGCCCGGGTTGGTCAGCGTGATGGTCGTGCCACGGAAGTCCTCGACGTCGAGCTCTCCCTGGCGGGCCTTGCGCACGAGGGCCTCGTAAGCCGTCACGAAGCCGGCCAGGTCCATGAGGTCGGCCTTCTTGATCGAGGGCACGAGCAGACGGCGCCCGCCGTCGGGGGCGGGAACGTCGATGGCCAGGCCGAAGGCGATATGGGCCGGCTCATGGACGCTGGGCCTGCCCGAGGCATCGAGGCGGTAGGAGGCGTTGATGCCCGGCATCTCCGAGAGGGCCTCGACGACGGCCCAGCCGATGAGGTGGGTGAAGGAGACCTTGCCGCCGCGGGTGTGGGCCAGGTGCGCGTTGATGATCGCCCGGTTCTCGATGAGGACCTTGGCCGGGACGGCGCGCGCGGAGGTTGCCGTGGGAATCGACAGCGACTCCTCCATGTTTTTGGCGGTGCGCGCCGCGGCGCCCTTGAGGCGCACCTCCGAGTCGGGGTAGGCCTCGCCGGCCAGTTCCTCGAGGTGCTGACGGGCGAGCCGCTGGGCGTAGGGGGAGGTCGGCGGCGCGGTGTCCGAGGCGGGAGCCGGAGGAAGGTCGGAGCGGGTGACGTCTTGGACGCTGGTGGGTCGGCGCGGGGGCGTGCCCGCAGCCGGGATCTGGGGGATCTCGGCGTGGGCGGCAGCGTCGCGACCGCTGGGCGCGGATGCGGCCCGCGTCTCGAACAGGGTGCGCCACTGCTCGGTCACGGAGGAGGGGTCGGCCAGCCAGGCCTCCCGCAGCTCCTCAACCATCCACTCGTTGGCGCCGAATCCTGCGGTGGTGCCGTCCTGTGTGGGCACTGCCTGTCCCTCCTCCGTCAATGGTGGCAGCAGCCCCTGGGCGAGGCCTTGTGGGCCGGGGGACAGGAGGCTGCTGTGTCCCGCGTCATCGTACGGGTAGAGGAGGGGCAGTCGCAGCAGGACACGGGACCAAAGGCGCAGATACGAGGTGCGCGGATGTGGTTCTCGTCGCGGGCGGACTCAGCCTCCCCCGGGGGCTCAACCAGGCCGAGCTCGACGGCGCGCTGCGCCACGGCCAGTCGGGAGTCCACCCCTAGATGTATGAGGTCGTGACGTTGTTGACAGTGGCGGGGACTCGGGTGGTGGGTGGCACGGGTCCGAGGCTCGGCCTGTGGGTCCGTGGCCGACGTCACAAGTCCGGCGCCCTCCCCCTCGCCGAGATCGGTAGATATGGCACCTCGAGATCGGTAGATATGGCACGGCGTGGGGTGTCCCTGGCCTGAGGTGGGCGGCCTGTCGTAGGTGGGGACGGGGCACGCTCCCGGCGGCCACCGGGTCCGGGGGCCTGCCTTGGTCGCCCTGGCTGTTTATGCCGGTCAGAGCCGACCTCAGCGCCCCGGTGGCGATCGCCAAAAAAAGGGGCTGGTGGGCGTAGGCAGGGTGGTCGTGCAGGAACAGTGAGCCTTTCTCACCAGGCGCGGGGCCGTGACATGCCGCCAGGCCCACGCCCACTGCCGTCTCGTCGGCCAGTCCGGCAGCCACCAACCGGCCGCACCCGCCTGGACCGAGCCCTCCGGTGATACCGTGCCCACCACTATGCGATCGGCGTCCCGACGGGCCCGCGGGCGATCCGCCCGCCCCCGCCAACATCCTGACCTGTCCCACCCCGACAACCCCCACCCTGAGAGCCCTCGGCCTGGTCGGCCCAGGCCCGGCGGGCTCCACGGGCCCGGCGTCGACGGACCCGGCACCGACCCCACCCGGGGGCTCCCATGACCGACTGGCTCATGATCCTGCTGGGGGTCGTCCTCACGATCGGCACCGCCTTGTTCGTCGCCGGGGAGTTCTCCCTCGTGGCCCTCGACCCCTCGACCGTCGAGACCCGCGCGGCCGCCGGTGAGAAGCGTGCCGAGACCGTCCGCAGGGCACTGGGACGCCTGTCCACCCTCCTGTCCGGAGCGCAGGTCGGCATCACCCTGACCACGATCCTGCTGGGCTACACGATGCAGGACGCCCTGGCCGGCATGCTCTCCGGCCTCATGTCCCGCTGGATGGCGGAGTCAGTGGCCACGGGAGCGGCGGTCGTCATCGCCCTGGTCGTCGTCAACGCCTTCTCGATGCTCGTCGGCGAGCTCATCCCCAAGAACGCCACCCTGGCCGACCCCATGCGCGCCGCCGGGCTCGTCGCCCCCTTCCTCATGGGCTTCACCACGGTCCTCAGGCCAGTCATCGTCGTGCTCAACGACACCGCCAATCTCATCCTGCGCCGCATCGGGGTCGAGCCCGCCGAGGAGCTCTCCGGGACCCGCTCGGCCTCCGAGCTCGCCGCCCTGGTGCGCCACAGCGCTGCGGAGGGCACCCTCGACGTGTCGACCGCGGCCCTGCTCACGCGCTCCATCGGGGTCGGCCGCCTCACCGCCGTCGATGTCATGACCGACCGGGGGCGGCTGCACACCCTGGCCGAAGACGACACGGCCGACCGCGTCGTCGTCCTGGCCCGGGCCACCGGCCACTCCCGCTTCCCAGTCGTGGGGGAGGACTCCGACGACATCACGGGCATCGTCCACCTGCGCCGCGCGATCGCCGTGCCCTACGAGAGGCGCTCGGAGGTCCCCGTGGCCTCCTCCTCCCTCATGACCCCCGCACCGCGCGTGCCCGAGACGATGCCCCTGGCCAGCCTGCTCGTCGAGCTGCGCAAGACCGGCAGCCAGATGGCGGTCGTCGTCGACGAGTACGGAGGGACCTCCGGGGTGGTCACCCTGGAAGACGCCGTCGAGGAGATCGTTGGCGACGTCGCCGACGAGCACGACCGCCGCCGCGCCGGGGCCCGCCGCTCGGCCGACGGCGCCTGGCTGGTCCCGGGATGGACGCGCCCCGACGAGCTCGCCGCCCGCGCCGGCGTCCACGTCCCCGACGACGGTCCCTACGAGACCCTGGCCGGTCTGGTCATGACCGAGCTTGGACGCATCCCCGGAGTCGGAGACGAGGTCCGCACGCCCCGCGCGGTCCTGCGGGTCCAGGCCATGGAGGGCCGGCGCGTCACCCGCCTGCGCGTGCGCCCCCTCGACGACGAGGAGGGCTCGGCGCCCCCGGGCGGTGCCGACCGCGCCCGGCGCGGCGAGCGCGGGACGGAGGCGCGATGAGCACCCCCGCCGCCCTCGCCCTCACCGTCGTGCTCCTCGTGGGCAACGCCTTCTTCGTCGGTGCCGAGTTCGCCGTGACCTCCGCGCGCCGTGCCCAGCTCGAGCCCCTGGCCGAGGCCGGCGACAAGCGCGCGGCCACCGCGCTGTGGGCGCTGCAGAACGTCTCACGGATGCTGGCCACCGCCCAGCTCGGGGTCACCCTGTGCTCCACCGGCCTGGGCGTCGTGGCGGAGCCCGCCATCGCGCACGCCCTGACACCCTGGGTCGAGCGGCTCGGCGTCGGGCACGCCGGGGCGCATGTCATCGCCGTGGTCATCGCCCTCGTGCTCGTCGTCTACGTCCACGTCGTCGCCGGCGAGATGGTGCCCAAGAACCTGTCCATCGCCGCCCCCGAGCAGGCGGTGCGCTGGCTCGCACCACCGCTGGTGCTCGTCTCCCGCCTCTTCGGCCCGGTCGTCACGGTCCTCAACGGATTCGCCAACTGGGTCCTGCACCGCATGGGCATCGAGACCAAGGAGGAGGTCTCCGCCACTTTCAACGCCGCCGAGGTCGCCTCCATTGTCGAGCGTTCCACCGCCGAGGGGGTCCTGGACGACGACACGGGCCTGCTCACCGGGGCCCTGGAGTTCTCCGAGGAGACCGCCGGATCGGTCATGGTCCCCCTGGAGGACCTGGTCACCCTCACCGAGGGCTGTACCCCCGAGGACGTCGAGCGCCTCGTCGCCTCCACCGGTTTCTCGCGCTTCCCCCTGGTCACAGCCACTGACGGCCACGGCCCGCAGCAGATCACCGGATACCTCCACCTCAAGGACATCCTCCACGCCGAGGGGCGGGACCGGCGCCGGCCCGTGCCGACCTGGCAGGCCCGCGACCTCGTGCCAGTGCGTGCCGAGGACGAGGTCGAGGAGGCGCTGGCGGCCATGCAGCGCACCGGCACCCACCTGGGCCGTGTCGAGGACGCCGCGGGGACCACCGTCGGGGTGGTTTTCCTCGAGGACATCCTCGAGGAGCTGGTCGGCGAGGTCCACGACGCGATGCAGCGTGAGGAGCACCAGCGTCGGGACCGCGGGTGAGGGCGGTGGCACCCGGGAGGACCGCCCGCCCAGGCGGATCCGAATCGCCGTGAGCAACAGGCTTTCATACAATGTCGTAACCACACCGTGACCCCGGCGGCGTCTCGGTATGATGGTGCGCCTGGCACGCTGAGGTCATCGGCGGATATGTTTCCACACGCGATCCGGGTCGGATCGCCTCACCCTGACAGAGGAGCTGATGTGGCTGAGCAGCCCATGACGCGGCGCGAGCGGCGTGACGCCGAGCGCGCTGCCGCTGCCGCTGCGGCCGCAGCGCAGGCTCCCCCCAGTGGCTCGCCCGCGGCCGGGGCTGCGACCCGGACGGTGGCCGGGCTGGTCGTTCCGGCGGCCCCGAGCCCGGCCCCCGGTTCCCTGTCGGCCGCCACCCCGGCCACCGCCCCGCAGGCACCCGCCAGTGGCTCGCCCGCGGCCGGGGCTGCGACCCGGGCCGCGACCGGGAGGGCCATCGGCACCGGTGCCACCGTGGACAGGCGCAGGAGCCGGCAGGCCGCCACCGCCTCCGAGGCGGAGCGGCCCTCGACCGAGTCGCCGGCCGACTCCCACGACAGCACGCCGAGGCCCGCGGAGGCGCAGGACGAGTCTGTCCCCCCTCCAAGCACCTCAGCGGCACAGGCCTCGCGCCGGCGCGGCATCTCCGCCGTCGGGCGCGTGGGCATCCTCACGCTGCTGGCCGTCGCCACGGTCCTGGCCCCGCTCAGCTCACAGGTCACCGCGGGGGCCTCCGGCACAGCGGCGCTGGGCGCGGCCCAGGGTGCGCAGGAGTCCACCGCTCAGGCCTCCTCGGGACACTCCACCTCCGTGGCCGCCGCGGTGCTGGGCTCGGACGCCGACGTCGACTCGAGCACGGACACCGAGCTGTCCAACGTCCCCGACGCCGCGACCCTGGCGCGGATCCGCGCCGCCTACGAGAACGCCGCCGTGACCTGTGCCCCGCCGGCCTCTGGTGCCTCGGGCGACACGAGCGCCTTCACCACCGCCCCCGAGGTCTTCTTCCCCATGGTCGCCGGCACCTACGAGATCTCCTCGCCCTACGGCTACCGCCTCCACCCGACCCTGGGCACGATGAAGCTCCACGCCGGACAGGACTACTCCGCGCCCGTGGGTACCCCGATGTATGCCGTCGCCGCCGGTAAGGTCGTCACCGCGGGCATGGTGGATGGCACGGGGACGGTGACCATCGAGCACAACGTGGACGGCGAGACCTGGTACACCAGCTACCTCCACATGTACGAGGACGGCATCTACGTCACGGTCGGTGACGAGGTCACCGCCGGCCAGCTCATCGCCGGCGTGGGCAACACCGGCCGGTCCACCGGCGCCCACCTCCACTTCGAGGTCCGCACCAAGAACGATATGGCCGACTCCTCCACAGTTGACCCGCAGGCGTGGCTGGTCGAGCACCAGGCCGTCGAGCTGTCCACCGACTGCTCCTGAACGAGGGATCGAGCACCGACCATGGAACCCGTGGCTCCTCAAGGACCAGAGGCCCCAGCCCGCCGTCCCGCCGTCGTCGCCCACCGGGGCGGCGCCGATGAGACGCCGGAAAACACCCGCAGCGCCGTCGAGCACGTCGCCGCGCTCGGCCTGGACTGGATGGAGACCGACCTGCGCTCGACGGCCGACGGAGTCGTCGTCCTCGCCCACGACGCCGACCTGGTGCGCCTGTCGGGCTCCCCGCGCTCGATCGGGGAGATGGCCTGGGCGGAGCTGGAGCAGGTCGACGCCGGTGACGGCCGCGCACCTGCGCGCCTCGATGAGGTCCTCGACTCCTTCCCGGGCCTGCGGCTCAACGTCGACCTCAAGGAGTCCTCCGTCGTCCAGCCCGCCATCCAGGCGGTCCGCTCGGCCGACGCGCTGGACCGGGTGCGCTTCGCCTCCTTCTCCGCCCGCCGGCTGGCCATGCTGCGGCGCCAGGAGCCGCGGGCGCGAACCTCGTTGGGCGTGGGTGACGTCGCCGGCCTGGTCCTGCTGGCCGAAGCGGCGGTCCCCCTGCCCCGCACCCGCTGGAGCTGGAGGAAAGGGCGTGTCGACGCGGTGCAGGTGCCGGTGTCCTACCGCGGCGTGCCGGTGGTCACCCGTCGTTTCGTCGCCCACGCCCACCAGCTGGGCCTTGAGGTGCACGTGTGGACCGTGGACGAGCCCGAGGAGATGCGGCGGCTCGCGGCGCTCAATGTCGACGCCGTCATCACCGACCGCCCGACGCTGGCTCTCGAGGTCCTCGGCCGCTGAGACGCTCCGCCCGGGCGCGACACGCCGTCTGGGCGCGACACGCCGGCACCTGTCGGATTCATTGGATCCTCTCAGGGGTGATGGTCCACCGTTGCGCACCGTCCCGTCGAAAGGTGGTGACGAGGATCTCATTTCCTCGATGAGGTCTCGCTGAGAGTCCTCTTAGGGTCATTCACCCGGCGCCGGGAACGTGTGAACGTTGAGGTCATGTTGAAGCGCTACCTCGTCGTTATCGCCGCACTCGCCGTCCCCATCATCCTGGCCGTGGCGAGCCAGATGGTGTCCGCCCCCATCCCCGCCGCCCCGATCGACTCCACCCCGGTGTCGGTGCACGTGAGCGGTGCCTCCACCACCCAGCCCGCCCCGGTGAGCACCGCCCGCGAGATCCCCCAGGTTCCCCTGCCCGCCTCGACCACCATCGCGCAGAACGCCGTCCCCGAGGACGACGCCGTCGTCGACACCGACGAGGAGGTCGACTCCGATGAGCAGTGAGCCCCGCACCGCCGCATCTCCGCAGACCGCCAGAACCACCGAGCAGGCTCCCGAGACCACCCGGATGGGTGCGCGCTGGCGCATCGTGTGGTGGATCCTGGCGACCACCGGGCTGACCCTGCTCGTCGTCATCGTCTCCCTGCGCTCGGTCCTGGTCCAGCAGGTGGCCGAGGAGGCCAACGCCGAGATCCTCCAGGAGACCCAGGAGTTCCGCACCTTCGCGCAGCACTCCTCCAACCCGGCCACCGGGCAGCCCTTCAGCTCGGCCCTCGAGCTCGTCGAGAGCTACCTGGCGATCCAGACCCCGGCCTCCGGGGAGGTCCTCATCGTCGTCGTGGGGCAGGACGTCCTCTATGTCGACAACTCCCGCGACGACGTCGGCACATCCCTGGCCCAGGACCGCAGCCGTATTGACGAGATCCTCAACGACCAGGCGGTCTCGGGGATCGCCGACACCTCCGACGGGCCGATGCGCTGGGGGCGGGTGGAGACCACCGCGGTCAGCGCCACGGGCGCCCAGGAGGAGGCCGTCCTCATCGTCGCCCACTTCACCGCCGCGGAGGACGAGGCCGTCGACCAGGAGGTCCTCATCCTGTCGTGCATCGCCGTGGGGGGGCCTTGTCCTGGCCGCCGGGGTCGGCTGGCTCGTGGCGGGGCGGATCCTGGCGCCCCTGCGCCGGAT
Organism: Actinomyces sp.; assembly: GCF_030524025.1. Classification (GTDB taxonomy): domain Bacteria; phylum Actinomycetota; class Actinomycetes; order Actinomycetales; family Actinomycetaceae; genus Actinomyces. The sequence continues at coordinate 217,896 of NZ_JAUNHI010000001.1, forward strand.
GCGGGAGGTCGCCGAGTCGATCAGCTCGACCAACCTGTCCGGGAGAGTGCCGGTCACCGGCCGGGACGACATCTCCGAGCTGGCCGGGACGATGAACGAGATGCTCGACCGCGTCGACCGGGCCTACGTCTCCCAACGACACTTCGTCTCCGAGGCCAGGCGACGCATCTCCGGCCCGCAGGCGCGCGCTGCCCAGGCCGTGTCCGCCCTGGCCCAGGAGCCGGGCACCGTGCGCCACCAGGACCTGGTCATGCGCGCAGGCGTCGAGCTCGTGCGCATGCGCGAGGTCCTCGACGACCTCGACATCCTCGCCCAGGCCGACAACCCCGACTTCGTGCACCCCGAGGACGTCTCCCTCAGGGAGATCACCGCTGAGGCCTACGCCCAGGCGGTCTCGGCCGCCGAGGCCTACAACTGGCGACTGGGCTCCCAGGCCGTGGGCCGGGGTTACCTCGACCGTGAGCGCCTCCTCCAGGCCCTGGGCGAGCTCGTCGACAACGCCGCCTCCCACAACCCGCCCGGCTCGACCATCGAGCTCGGTTCGACGCTGTCGGTCGACGGCCAGTGGGTCTCCTTCTGGGTGGCCGACTCGGGCACCGACCTCGACGCCGAGCGGGCCAGGGACCTGTTCGAGCTCTACCGCTCCGAGAGCGACGACGCCGATGCGGGCATGGGCCTGGGCCTGGCGGTCGTGCGCGCGGTGGCCGACGCCCACCTTGGCAGCGCCTGGGTGGAGGTCGACCCCGCCTCCGGCACCCGATTCGGCCTCGACCTGCCGCTGACCGCGCTCGTGCCCACGCGCACGACCGCCTCAGAGCCCGAGGAGGAGCTGTGAGCACTCCGCCGAGCCTCGAGGTGACCCCGACCGCCATCCGGCGCTACGCGACGACGCCGCCGGCGGGCGCCCCCGCCGCCCCCCTCAGGTGGGGCAGCAGGCTGCCGGCCGCCGAGCGCCGCCGGTACCGCGGGCCTCGCTCCCGCACCGCCGGGATCCGGCCCCGCCGGAGCTGGCGCCGCCTCCTGCCGGCCGTTGCCGGCGCGGTCCTCCTCGTGGCCTTCGTGGCCTGGTGCACCTGGGAGGCACTCGGTTCTCAGGGCACCGCGGACACGGCCCTGACCCCGGCGGGCGCGATGACCCTGGCGGTCTTCGCCGTGGCGATCTGGCTGTGGGTCTTTTCCTCGGTGGGGGACACCTACGTCGCCATCGGCGCCGCGGTCGTGCTCGTCGTCATCGGGATGCTGCCCGCCGACACCCTCTTCCAGTCTCTGGGGGAGGACACGGTGTGGCTGCTTCTGTCGGCCTTCGTCATCTCGGCGGGGGTGACCTCCACCGGCCTGGCCACGCGGGTGGCCGTCTACATCGTCACGGGGGCCACCGGCCTGCGCCAGCTCGCTCACCTCATCACGAGCTTCCTCGTCGTGACCGCCTTCGCCGTGCCGGCCACCTCCGGGCGCGCCGCGCTGACCCTGCCGGTCTTCGTGGCCCTGGCCCGCTCCCTTGAGGGCCGCAGGCGGGTGGTGCTGGCGCTGTCCCTGCTCTTCCCCTCGGTCATCCTCCTGTCGGCGGTCGGCTCCTACCTGGGGGCGGGCGCCCACCTCATCACCAGTCAGATCCTCGAGGCCTCGGGTTACGAGGGCTTCTCCTTCGCCACGTGGCTGGTCTACGGCCTGCCACTGTCGCTCGCGTCCTCCCACGTATGCGCCGAGCTCATCGTGCGGATGTTCACCACCGGTGAGGACCGCCGCACCCCGATGAGCATCACCGCCGAGCAGGTCCAGGCCCACTCGACGGTCCCGGTGACCGGCCCGCTCACCGTCGCCCAGAGCCGGGCGGCCCTGCTCGTGTCCGCCGTCGTCGTCCTGTGGTGCACCGAGCCGGTGCACGGGCTCCACCCGGCGATCGTGGCGCTCCTGGGCGCCCTGCTCGTGGCCAGCCCCAACGTCGGCTCGGTGTCGATGGGCAAGGCGATCAAGGCCGTGCCCTGGTCCCTGCTGCTGTTCATGTCCACGACACTGGCCCTCGGTGCGGCCCTGGTCGAGACGGGCGCCGCGCAGTGGTTGGCCCACCGGGTGCTCGGGCCCGTGTCGGGGATGGGCGCGGCGGCCGGAACCGTCTTCGTCATCCTGGTCGTGGCCGTCTCGGCGGGCGCGCACCTCGTCATCCAGTCGCGTTCGGCGCGGTCGGCGGTGCTCGTCCCGCTGGTCGTCTCGCTGGCGCCCGGGGTCGGGGTCGACCCGGTGGCGGCCGCCCTGGCCTCGACAGCGGCGGCGGGCTTCTGCCACACCCTGACCAGCTCGGCCAAGCCCGTCACCCTGTTCTCCGACGTCGAGGACGTCGAGACCTACTCCCCGCGCCACCTGCTGCGGCTCAGCATGGTCCTCGGGCCCGTCGTCGTCGTCCTGGTCGTCCTGTTCGCCTTCGTCATCTGGCCCCTCATGGGTCTTCCCCTGTTCCGCTGAGGCCGAGCGCCCCCGTCCGCCCTGCCGCCAACCCGGTTGTCCGCCCTGCCGCCAATCCTGCTGTCCGCCCTGTCCTCACCTGCCCATGTCTCGGGCCGTCTTATAAGGAGAGCCATCGTGAACGCCGTTCTTCCCCGCACCGTCCTCATCGCCCCCTCCGGGTTCAAGGAGTCCCTGGACGCCAACGAGGTCGCCCGCGCTATCAGCGCGGGGGCCCGCCGGGTCGTGCCCGGCCTGCAGGTTGTCACCGCCCCCATCGCCGACGGCGGGGAGGGGACCGCACGCACCCTGGCCGAGGCCACCGGTGGCACGCTCGTCCCGCTCAGGGTCATCGGCCCGGTCGGCGAGGAGGTCGACTCCCACATCGCCATGCTCGGAGGCAAGGCCGAGGGCACCGCGGTCGTGGAGATGGCCGCCGCGGCGGGCCTGAGGCTCGTCCCCCGCGATCAGCGCGACCCCGGTGTCACGACGACCTACGGGGTCGGACAGCTCATCGCGGCGGCCCTCGACGCGGGGGCCGAGCGCATCCTCGTGGGCTGCGGTGACTCCGGCACCTCCGACGGGGGCGCCGGGGCGCTCCAGGCACTGGGTGCCCGCGTCCTCGACTCCCAGGGCCAGGACCTTCCCTGGGGAGGCAAGCACCTGAGCCGGGTAGCGCGCCTCGACCTGTCCGGGTTGCACCCGGCGCTGCGCGAGGGCCGCGTCCCGGTGGTCCTGGCGCTCAACCCCCACAACCTCCTCACCGGTGAACGAGGGGTCGCCCGTGTCTTCGGGCCGCAGAAGGGCGCGACCCCGGAGCAGGTCGAGGAGCTGTCCGCGGGCTTCGAGACCTGTGCGACGGTCCTGAGCCGGGACTGCCTCGAGTCGGCTCGGGGCACCGACTTCCACACCGGTGCGGGCACCGGCGCCTCCGGCGGCCTGGGAGCCGGGCTGGCTGCCGTGGGGGCCGCGCTGACCCCCCGCTTCGAGGCGCTGCTCGACTCCGGCCTGGCCGGCGTCGACCTGGACGGCCTGCTCCAGGAGGCCGACCTCGTCGTGACCGCCGAGGGTGCCATCGACTTCCAGACCCCGCGGGGCAAGGTTCCCGCCGAGGTCGCGCGCCGTGCCGCGGCCAAGGGGGTGCCGGTCGTCGGCCTGGCCGGCACCCTGGGGCGCGGCTGGCGCGACGTCACCGACATCGGTGTCGATGCGGTGGCCTCGATCGTCCCCGGACCCATGACCCTGGCCGAGGCGGTCGAGGGGGCCGAGTCCCTGTTGGCCGACGCCGCCGAGCGACTCATGCGCTCCCTGGTCCTGGGGGCGGCAGTGGCTGAGCGCAGCGCGCGCCGGGCGCGTACGGCCTGAGGCTCTCCCGGTGGCCCACGCGCGGGGCCTGGGCCACCGGGATGGCGCGGTGGCGGCGTTGCCCGAGTGAGGCACCCATCGACCGCGTCGCCCTATCTCTCCCCGAGATCGGGACATATGACCCCTCGAGATCGGTAGATATGGCACCTCAGATATGACACCTCGAGGTGCCATGAGGGTCGGTGTGTCCACTCGGCGCTCGCCGAGCACCCACAGCCGCCGGCCCCGGGGAAGCGATCATCGAGCAGGGTCCTCAATGAGCAGGCCCCCGCCGCGGGCGCAGACGGGGGCCGGGTGGTGCCCCGGACAGGATTCGAACCTGCGACCTTCTGCTCCGGAGGCAGACGCTCTATCCACTGAGCTACCGGGGCCCGGGGCGCGACTCTACCAGCGGATACCCCGTACGGAGAAACCGGGGGAGCCCTCCGAGGTGTGCGCCCGGTCTCGGCCGCCCACACGGCTCCTCCGGTCAGCCCAGGCCCGCCAGCGTCAGGACGACCAGGGCGAGGTTGAGGGCGACGATGAGCCCGGCAACCGCACGGGTCGTCCAGCGCAGCACCGCCCCGTCCCGCCAGGCCCCCATGACGGCGGCGGACCCCGTCAGCGCCGCCAGCGGGATAACGGCCAGCGGGATCCCGAAGGAGAGCACGACCTGGCTGAGCACGAGCGCGCAGGTCGGCTCGGCCCCGGAGGCCAGGATCGCCAGCGCCGGGAGGAGCGTGACCGCCCGGCGCACGAGCAGCGGAACGCGCACGTGCAGCAGCCCGGCCATGATCTCGGAGCCCGCGTACGCCCCGACTGAGGTCGAGGCCAGGCCCGAGGCCAGGAGGCCGACGGCGAAGATGACGCCGACCACCGGCCCCAGGTTGGCGGTGATCGCGGCGTGGGCCCCCTCGATCGTGTCGGTGCCGGTGGCCCCCGCCAGCGCCGAGGCGGCCAGGAGGAGCAGCGCGATGTTGACCGCCCCCGCCACCGCCAGGGCCCACACGACGTCGACCCGGGTGGCTCGGATGAGGCGCGACGTCGCGCTGCGGGCGTCGGGCTCCCCGGACCGCCCCGGCGTCTCGTGCTCGCCGGAGGAGTAGTGGTGGTCGCGCACGAGGGAGGAGTGCAGGTAGATCGCGTGAGGCATGACGGTGGCCCCGAGCATCGAGGCCGCCACGACCAGCGAGCCGGAGTCGCGCAGGCGCGGGACGATCCCGGCCGCCGCCGCCCCCCAGTCGGGGGGCGCCACGAGCAGCCCGCCGACGAAGCCGACGGTGACCACGATGAGCAGTGCCACGACCACTGCCTCGAAGGGGCGCTGGGACCGGCGTCCCTGGAGGGCCAGCAGCAGCATCGAAACCAGGCCGATGACGACCCCACCGACCGGCAGGGGCAGCCCTACGAGCAGGTGGAGGGCGATCGCGCCGCCGATGATCTCGGCCAGGTCGGTGGCGGCGGCGACGAGCTCGGCCTGGGCCCAGTAGGCCAGGCGGGCGGGCCGGCCCAGGCGGGCACCGAGGAGCTGGGGCAGGGAGCGTCCCGTGACGATGCCCAGCTTGGCCGACTGGTACTGGATGATGACCGCCATGGAGTTCGAGGCCAGGAGCACCCACACGAGCATGTAGCCGTAGCGCGCCCCCGCCGTGATGTTGGCCGCGACGTTCCCCGGGTCGACGTAGGCGACCGCGGCCACGAAGGCGGGCCCGAGCAGCGCCAGGAGCCGGTGCCGGGCCGGGGCGGGACGGGGGCGGGACGAGTGACGCGCAACGATGGCCTGGACGGCGTCGCTCACGATGGGCTCCTCCCACATCCTGTTTTCGGACACCCGAAATACTACTGCTCGACCGAGGTCTCCTTGACCCAATGGAGTGCGAGGTGTCAGTGCTCTAGCCACTAGACCGACCGGCGGTCGGTTTGAATGGGTGAACCCGCCCGCTACGACTCCTAAGGCAGCGCCGTGACACCTCGGTGAACAGCCCCGCGCCCGGCCGCAGCCCGTCCCCAGAACTTGCGGGCGGCCGGCCCGTCCGGCCCAGGCGGGTCGGGTTCAGGCCTGTCCCGCCTGGGCCGGACCGGGCCAACATCCGGGCAACCATCCGGTTGGGCGGGGGAGTGCGGGGGCATGCGGTCATGAGGCCACTGCACCTGCTCGTGTCGGTCCTGGGGGTCGTCGTCCTCGTCATCGCCCTGGCGGCCCACCGACGCCGAGACATCCTCGCCCTGCGCGTCTCGAGGCCCTCCGGGCATGAAGCCCAGCGGCCCGCGCCCACGGCAGCGGCAACCCGCGCCTGATGCGGAACGCACGGCCCGGTCTCAACCGCTCCCAGGGGCCCGGTCCCGGTGCGGGCGGAGGTCCGCGCCCCGGCGGGACCGCGGTGTCGCCGACCCTCGGCTACCCTGAGCCCCGTGACCCCAGAAGAGCTCGCTGAAGCGATCCGCACCGTCCTGACCTCCGCCGTGGGTGACGGCTCCCTCGACCTGTCCGCCGAGGAGGTGCCGCTGCCCCGCGTCGAGCGCCCCCGCAACCGCGACCACGGCGACTGGGCCACGAATGTCGCCATGCAGCTGGCCAAGAGGGCGGGTATGACCTCCCGCGCCCTGGCCGAGCTCCTCGCACCACGCCTGGCGGGTCTCGACGGCGTCGCCGGAGTCGAGGTGGCGGGCCCCGGATTCCTCAACATCCGCCTGGACGCGGGAGCAGCCGGTGAGCTGGCCCGTACCGTCGTCGAGGCGGGCGAGGCATACGGGCGCAACGAGACGCTGGCGGGCCAGCACGTCAACCTCGAGTACGTCTCGGCCAACCCCACCGGCCCGGTCCACCTCGGCGGGGCCCGCTGGGCCGCCGTGGGCGACTCCCTGGCCCGCGTCCTGGCCGCCTGCGGCGCCACGGTGACCCGCGAGTACTACTTCAATGACCACGGCACCCAGATCGACCGCTTCGCCGCCTCCCTGCTGGCCGCCGCCCGCGGCCAGGAGACCCCCGAGGACGGCTACGGGGGCGCCTACATCTCGGAGATCGCTGCGCGCGTGACCGCCGACGAGGTGGCCGCCGACCGTCCCGAGCCCGCCGGTCTCGACGACGCCGCCGCCCTCGAGGTCTTCCGCTCCCGGGGCGTCGAGCTCATGTTCGCCGGCATCAAGGCCGAGCTCCACGCCTTCCGCTCCGACTTCGACGTCTTCTTCCACGAGGATTCGCTGCACACCTCGGGTGCCGTAACCCGGGCCATCGGGACGCTGCGCGAGCGCGGCGTCATCGAGGAGCGCGACGGCGCCACATGGCTGCGCACGACCGACTTCGGCGACGACAAGGACCGTGTCCTCATCAAGTCCGACGGCAACCCCGCCTACTTCGCCGCCGACGTCGCGTACTACCTCGACAAGCGCTCCCGGGGCGCGGACTGCTCGATCTACCTGCTGGGGGCCGACCACCACGGCTACGTGGGCCGCATGATGGCCATGTGTGCCGCCTACGGCGACACCCCCGGGGTCAACATGCAGATCCTCATCGGCCAGATGGTCAACCTCGTCAAGGACGGCGCGCCCATGCGCATGTCCAAGCGCGCCGGCACGATCGTCACCCTTGAGGACCTCGTCGAGGCGGTGGGCGTCGACGCCGCCCGCTACGCCCTGGCCCGCTCCTCGATGGACTCCTCCATCGACATCGACCTCGACCTGCTGGCCTCCAGCACCAACGAGAACCCCGTCTACTACGTCCAGTACGCCCACGCCCGCACCCGCAACGTGGCGCGCAACGCGGCCGCGCACGGGGTGAGCCGGGAGGCGGGTTTCGACCCCGCCGCCCTGGCGGACCCGGCCGACGCGGCCCTGCTGGGCGTGCTCGCCCAGTACCCGGCGGTCATCGCGCAGGCCGCCCAGCTGCGTGAGCAGCACCGGGTGGCCCGCTACCTTGAGCAGCTCGCCGCCGCCTACCACACCTGGTACGGGGCGACCCGCGTCACCCCGCGCGGGCAGGACCCCGTCACTGCCGGGCACGTCGCCCGCCTGTGGCTTAACGACGCGGTCGGCCAGGTGATCGCCAACGGCCTGGGGCTGCTGGGCGTCAGCGCGCCTGACCGCATGTGACCGCCTTGTTGAGACCCCGAGGAGCACGATGAGCGACATGAGTGTCCCCGCCGGTGAGGCCCCGCTGGGTAGCCTGCTCGCCCCCGAGCCCGACGAGCGCCCGGACCTGTGGCCCTCGACCGCCCGGCGCGGCCCCGACGGCGCACTCGAGATCGGCGGGCGCGGCCTGGCCGAGATCCTCGACCGGGCGGCCACGCCCGTCTTCGTCCTGGACGAGGCGGACCTGCGTGCCCGGGCCGCCGCCTGGGCGGCGACGATGGCCGAGGAGTTCTGGCCCGGGTACGGCATGAGCGGGGGCGAGGCCTACTACGCGGGCAAGGCCTTCTTGACCACGCGGGTGGCCCGCACCGTCCTGGCCGAGGGCATGGGCATCGACACCGCCAGTCGGGTCGAGCTCGCCGTGGGCCTGGAGGCGCTGGGGCAGGTCGAGGGCCAGCAGGCCACCGGGCGCGCCACCCGCCTGGGCCTGCATGGCAACGGCAAGACCCTCGCGGAGATCTCCGTGGCCCTCCACCACCGTGTGGGGCATCTCGTGCTCGACTCCCACGAGGAGGTGGACCTGGCGGCCCGGGCTGTGCGCGACCTGCGTGCCGCGGGGGTCTACGCCCCCGAGGAGACCGGGTCGGTCATGGTCCGGCTGACCACCGGCGTCCACGCCGGCGGGCACGAGCACATCTCGACCGGCCACGAGGACCAGAAGTTCGGCGTCTCGGTGGCCACCGGCGCCGCGCTCGCGACCTGCCGCGCCATCGTCGCCGCCCCCGAGCTGACCCTCCACGGGCTCCACTCCCACATCGGCTCCCAGATCCTGGAGCTGGAGGGCTTCAGGCAGGCCGTCGGCATCGTCCTGCGCCTGCGCCACGAGATCGCCGAGACCACGGGTGTCCTGTGCGAGGAGATCGACCTCGGCGGCGGGCTGGGGATTGCCTACACGGGGCTGGACCCTGTGCCCCTGAGCCCGGCCGATCTTGCCCGGGCCCTGGCGCAGGCGGTGCGCGCGGGCTGCCAGGAGCTCGGGGACGCCATTCCCCGGGTCTCGGTCGAGCCCGGCCGCAGTGTCGCCGGCCCGACGACCGTGACGCTGTACACGGTCACCGGGCTCAAGCGCGTCGAGCTCGGGCAGGGGGCGAGCCGCCTGTACGTGAGCATCGACGGCGGTATGAGCGACAACATGCGCCCTGCCCTCTATGGCTCGGCCTACACCGCTCTTGTGGCCAATCGCCGCGCCGACGCCGGTGCCGGGCTCGTCCGGGCGCGGGTGGCGGGCAAGCACTGCGAGTCCGGCGACATCGTCGTGCGCGATGTCGACTTGCCCGGGGACCTGGCCGTCGGTGATGTCCTGGCCGTACCGGCCACCGGCGCCTACGGTCGCGCGATGGCCAACAACTACAACCTGTTCACCCGTCCGGGCGTGGCCTGGGTGGCTGACGGCGAGCAAGGGTGGCTGTTGCGTCCCGAGACCGTCGAAGACCTTCTGCGCCTCGAGGAGGACTGAGCGTCACCTGCTGCGCGCCCGGCCTCACAAGGGGGGCGCTGCCGGCCCGGCGTGCCCCAGGCCCGTGCGCGACCTGGGGACTGAGCCCGCCGGAGCAGGCAAAAAGAGAACCAGACCGGACAGTGTGGCACTAGAGCAGTAGCACTAGAGCACTAGACAGTATGGCCGGGCACTCCGTCAGGAGTGCCCGGCCATACTGTGCGGACCAGCCCTACCGGGTCTCAGCCCGGGTAGGCCCAGGCCCTCACGTAGTCGACGACGATGTCGCCCTGGTCGCGGGTCGTCTCGTCGGCCTTGCCCCAGTACTTGTTTCCGGCCTGCATGCAGAAGCGAATGTCCAGCTGGGTCCGGCCGGGCTGGAAGGCGGAGTCGTACAACTCATAGTCCTCGCGCCGCATGGCGACCAGAAGCTTGCCGTCGAAGTAGAGCCACGTGCCCTCGGGGGTGCGCTCGGCGGCCCAGGTGTGCCACTCGTTCTCGAGGTCGACACCGTCGGGGTTCTCGGCCGTGCGACCAGGAGGCGTCATCTCCTTGGCCTTGCGCTTGCCTGACGGGACCGACTCGTCGCGCGAGAGGTGGATCGTGCCCTCGCAGCGGTTCGTGGGGTCAACGTCCCAACTGGCAGCGTCCTTCGACCATCTGGGGTTCTTCGATCCGTAGGACTCGGCCATGTCGATCTCGCCCACCTGGTCCGCGCCGCCGTTGACCTCGGTGCTCATGAGCCAGCCTCCGCCCCACATGCCACGTGAGGTCGAGCCGTTCGAGGTGGTGCCGCTCGACGGGAAGCGTGCGCAGAACTCCCAACGCCCATACTCCTGGGTGAAGGGCTCGGACCCCCACTGGGTTGAGACGTAGCCCGTGGCCCACTCGCGCTTGCCGCCGTCGGGGCTGCCATGGGCGCTCTCCGGAGTGTCCAGGCGCTTCATCCGCACGTGGAGGGCGCCGTCAGCCACGAAGACGCACTCCTTGGTGGGGACACCCCACTCGTAGTCGAGGTAGCCGAGGTGGATGGTGCCCTCCTCCTTGAGGTTCGTCGAGGTTCCGATACCCCACTTGGTCGTGTCGAGGGAGGCGTCCGAGAAGGTGTCCTCGAAGACCGGGGCGCCGCCCCAGGCGGGCAGGTCGCGAACGCCGACCGCCGTGGTCTCCTGACCCACGATGATCTCGGGGGCCGCCACCTCGGCGAGCGAGGTGACCGTGGTGGTCACGTCGGTCAGGGTGAATGCCTCCTTGGCCTTGCGGGAGCAGTAGAAGGCCGAGCGTGCCGACCCCGCTTCCGTGAAGGGGTCCGAGGAGTCCGTGGCCGACACCGTCGTCGAGGCCTCCTGCGTGGGGCGAAGGACCGCGGTGAGCGCGACGGGAGATGAACCGGTGACGTCGAGGGTCAGCGTGGCGCCGGCGGGCACCGTCGATGCCACGGTGGTCTTGGCCAGGAGCGTCGCGTCTCCGTTCACCGTCTTCTCAATGGCCAGGGTCGTCTTCCCCTTGGAGCGGTAGAGCAGCGCGGCGTAGAAACTCCTGCCCGAGCGCCGTCCGATCGAGCGGATCCACACGGTGGCCGGTGCGCTCTCGAGGGACGCGGAGAACGCGGTCTCGATGCGCTGGTCCGCGTGGGGCGCCTCAGCGTCATAGGTGGTGTACCGTCCGGGCTCCGCGACGACGGTCTGCGGCGTTGCGGTGGAGCCATCGGTCTCGGCGGCTGCGGCCCGTGGCGCGGTCGCGGCTCCGAGCGTTGCAAGAAGCGCCGCGGAGGCCGACCATCCCAGGAGGGTGCGGCGGGACATGGCGGCGGTGGGACAGAGATCTGTCGACTTGTGGGTAGTGCGTGTCATGGTTCCTGATCGCTCGAGGAGCGTGCTGTGTGTCGTGATTCCGGTCGGGCGATGACGCTACGCCTCATCGCGGAGGCTCAATGTAATGATTGGGTAACGATCCTGTCCACTTGAGGCGTGGATCAAGCGCAGGTCAGGGGTGTTGTGCTTCTCGGTGGAGGGCGACGGCCCGGCCGGGCCGCGGCACCTATGCTGTGCGGTGTCCTGTGCCGCACACGGCACCGCCCTCCTGGAAGGTCGTCTATGACTGACACCACCTCTTTTGAGCAGCCGGCCCCGTCCGTGCTGAGGCTCGGCGTCCTGGGCGCGGGCACGGTCGGCACCCAGGTCATCCGTCTTCTGCGCGAGCAGGCCGAGGACTTCGCCGCCCGCTCCGGCGCCCGCCTGGAGATCACCGGCGTGGCCGTGCGGGACCTGGCCGCCCCCCGCGACCCCGCCGTCCCACGCGAGCTGCTCACCGACGACGCCACCGCCGTGGCCACGGGCAACGACCTCGTCATCGAGCTGATCGGCGGCATCGAGCCCGCCCGCAGCCTCATCCTCCAGGCCCTCGCCTCGGGGGCCAGCGTCGTGACCGGAAACAAGGCGCTGATCGCCGCCCACGGTCCCGAGCTCTACGCCGCAGCCGCCGCGGCCGGCACCGACTTCTACTACGAGGCCGCCGTCGCCGGCGCCATCCCCGTGGTCTACGCCCTGCGCGAGTCGATGGCGGGGGACCGGGTGACCAGCGTGCTGGGCATCGTCAACGGCACGACCAACTACATCCTCGATGAGATGAGCACCAAGGGCCTGTCCTTCGAGGCGGCCCTGACCACCGCCCAGGAGCTCGGTTACGCCGAGGCGGACCCGACCGCCGACGTCGACGGCCTCGACGCCGCCGCCAAGGCCGCCATCCTGGCCTCCCTGGCCTTCCACACGCGGGTCGGCATTGACGACGTCCAGGTCGAGGGCATCCGCGACATCACCGCCGAGGACATCCGCGAGGCCCGAGCCTCGGGCTGCGAGATCAAGCTCCTGGCCATCGCCCAGCGCCGCGAGGATGAGCACGCCTCGGGTGTCTCGGTGCGGGTCCACCCCGCCCTCGTGCCCGTCGAGCACCCCTTGGCCAGCGTCCACGGCGCCTTCAACGCCGTGCTCATCGAGGCCGAGGCCGCTGGGCCGCTCATGTTCTACGGCCAGGGCGCCGGCGGCGCCCCGACCGCCTCGGCGGTGCTTTCCGACGTCGTGGCCGCCGCCTCTCACCGTGTCGACGGCGGCCAGGCCCCCCGGGAGTCCTTCTACGCCGACCTGCCGGTCCTCGGCCCCGAGGCGGCGGTGACCCGCTACCAGATCCAGCTGCGTGTCGACGACCAGCCCGGCTCGCTGGCGGCGGTGGCGGGCGTCGTCGCCGACAACGGCGTGTCCATCGACTCGGTGCGCCAGAGTGCCTATGTCGGGGCCAGTGACGCCATTGTCACGATCGTCACCCACCCGGCGGCCGTCTTCCATCTCGACGCCGCCGTTGACGGGCTGCGCGCCCTGGAGCGCGTCGACCACGTCGTGTCCGTGCGCCGCGTGGAAGGCCTGTGAGATCGCTCATGAGACTGGCGAACGAGCGCGCCGCCGTGCGCGTGCCGGCCACCACCGCCAACATGGGGCCCGGCTTCGACTCCTTCGGGATGGCCTTCCGCTACTACGACGAGGTCGAGGTGCGCCCGGTCGTCGGGCCGACCTCGGTGACGGTCGAGGGGGTCGGTGCCGGGACCGTGCCCACCGATGACTCCAACCTCGTCGTGCGGGCGCTGCGGGCCGGGCTCGACGCCGTCGGCGCGCCCCAGGCGGGCTTCGAGATGCGCTGCGTCAACCGCATCCCGCACGGTGGGGGGATGGGCTCGTCGGCCAGTGCGGCCGTGGCCGGGCTCATGCTCGCCCGCGGCCTGCTCTCCGAGCCCGCCGCTCTCGACAATGATCTTGTGTTCGCCCTGGCCACCGGTTTCGAAGGGCACCCCGACAATGTCGCCCCCGCCGTCTTCGGCGGTGCCACCGTGGCCTGGACAGATGCTCAGGGGGTGCCGCACTGCGCCCCCATGCCGGTGGATGCCTCACTTCCGGTGAGCCTGCTCGTCCCTCCGGCGACGACGCGGCTGAGCACCGAGGAGGCGCGCAAGGTCCTGCCGGAACGCGTCCCCCGAGCCGACGCCCTGTTCAACACCTCGCGTGCCGCGGTGCTCATGCTTGCCCTGGCCGGCCGGCCCGACCTGCTCATGGCCGGTACCGAGGACAGGCTCCACCAGGACTACCGCCGCGAGGTGCTGCCGGCATCGATGGCGGTGATGGACTCTCTGCGTGAGCAGGGGTACCCCGCGGTCATCTCCGGGGCTGGGCCGACGGTTCTTGTTCTGGCCGACCTGGCTCAGCAGACCAGGTTCACCCTCGAGCGCCACGGCTGGACCGTGCTGCGCCCCGGGATCGACGCCGTCGGAGCACGGCTCATCTGAGGCCGCAGCCGGTCATCCTCCACCGGCCTGGGGGTATGACCGGGCTCTCACCGACCAGTGGTTGAAGATTCAAGTAATTGGTCCTATGGTCGTACCAGAACCGAGAAAGGAACGCCATGAACACCCAGGACCCCACCACCACGAACGCGACCCCCGCGACCGTCCCGGCGCCGGCCTTCGCACCGGCGCCCCATGCCATGCACTTCGGCATCTTCACCGTCGGGGACCTCACCGTCGACCCGGCCACGGGTGCGGCGCCCAGTGAGCACCAGCGCATCAAGAACACCGTGGAGCTGGCGGTGGCCGCCGAGGAGCTCGGCCTCGACTTCTTCGCCACCGGCGAGCACCACAACCCGCCCTTCGTCCCCTCCAGCCCGGTGGCCCTCCTGGCGGCGGTCGCTGCCAGGACGGAGCGCATCTTGCTGTCGACGGCCACGACCCTCATCACGACCAACGACCCGGTGCGCCTGGCCGAGGAGTATGCCTACCTTCAGCACCTGGCCGACGGCCGGGTCGACCTCATGATGGGGCGGGGCAACACCGGCCCGGTCTACCCCTGGTTCGGCAAGGACATCCGCAAGGGGATCCAGCTCGCGGTGGAGAACTACGACCTGCTGCGCACCCTGTGGGCCGAGACGAACGTCGACTGGAGCGGGGAGTTCCGCACCCCTTTGACCGACTTCACCTCGATGCCCCGGCCCCTGGACGGCGTGGCGCCCTTCGTCTGGCACGGGTCGATCCGCAGCCCGCAGATCGCGGAGCAGGCGGCCTTCTACGGCGACGGCTTCTTCCACAACAACATCTTCTGGCCCATCGAGCACACCCGGCGGATGACTGACCTGTACCGCGAGCGCTTCGAGCACTACGGCCACGGCCCGGCCGCGCACGCCTTCGTTGGGCTGGGCGGCCAGATCTTCTCCGGCGCGACCGAGCGCGAGGCGGTGGAGCGCTACACGCCCTACTTCCGCAACTCCTACGTCTACCAGGGCGCGTCCCTGGAGGAGATGACGGCCCACACCCCCCTGGCGGTGGGCACGCCCGAGCAGATCGTCGAGAAGTACCTGACCTACCGCGACGCCGTGGGCGACTACCAGCGTCAGGCCTTCCTGCTCGACATGGGCGGGGTGCCTCATGTCGAGGTCATGCGTCAGCTCGAGGTGCTCGGCACCCAGATCGTCCCCGCCCTGCGCGCCGAGCTCGAGGGATCCCGCCCCGCCGGAGTCCCGGACGCTCCCCTGCACCCCCGCCACCTGGCCGCCCTGACCGATGGGCAGGCTCCTGCCGAGAAGCCTTTCGCCCTGGCCGAGCACTACAACCCGCTGACCGGTCGGCGGACCACGGACTGAGCCGGGCAAGGAGGCGCAAGACATGAGTGACATGACAGGGACAAGCAGGAATGACATGGCAGGTGGGGCCGGGTCCCTCGAGGTCGGCCCGCCCGGAGCCCGGCCTGCGGTGGCCTCGCTGCCAGGGCTCGCACCCGAGATCCAGGTCGCAGGCGCGCAGGCCCTCGAGCCGCCCGCCTCGGGTGTTCCGGCCGCCGGCCGTGCCTCCGTGGACTTCGTCGGCGAGTATGGCGAGGGCTCCGACGCCTACGACCACACCCAGATGGGGCGCTTTGCGCGGATCGTGGCCCTCCACGCCGGGATCGGCACGCCGTCGACCTCGGCGATGCTGGCCGAGCGCCTGGGGGAGGCCACCCGTGCGGCCCTGGAGGCGCGGTCTCGGATCGCCTCGGTCCAGGTGGTCGCTCTGCGGCCCCTGGCCGGCGACATCGCCCTGGCCGCAGTCGGCGGGCCGGTCAGCGCCGATCTGCAGGAGGCGATCGATGCTCTGGCGGCGGCCGACGCCGTCATCGCGGTCTCGCCGGTCTTCCAGGCATCGTACTCGGGGCTGTTCAAGAGCTTCTTCGACATCCTGCCCGAGGGCACGCTGCGCGCCGCCCCGGTGCTCATGGGGGCGACCGCCGGAACAGCCCGGCACTCGCTGGTCACCGAGTCGGCGCTGCGACCCTTGTTCGCCTACCTCAAGGCGATCCCGACCACCTTGGCCGTCTTTGCCGCCAGCGAGGACTTCGGGGCCTCCTGGGAGAGTTCGGGCGCCGCTGACCAGGGGGTCGCTCCGCTGGGGGAGCGGATCGAGCGGGCCGGTGAGGAGCTGGCCGGGCTCGTCGAGCGCTTCCCGCGTCAAGCCCCGGTGGACGCCATGGGCGACTTCACGCCGATGGAGGCGCTTCTGCGTCGAGGCCGCTGAGCGGAATCGCCGTGGCTCGCGGTCCGGCCCCGCATGTTCTGCCCGGCACGACCCGTCGTGCCGGGGCGAACAAGCGGGGCGGGGGCGCGGGGGGGTCGCGGTGGGTTCGCGGGAGGCGCTCGGGGGGGGGGCGGGGGGTGGTTTTGCCCCCCCGTCGGGGTGCCAACACCCCCACGACCTTCGCACGGGGTCATGCCCGGCGGCGCCGATCCTCGACGATGCGCCGTGCGGCAGGTCTGAGTGACGCCTCTCGCACCCGT
>NZ_JAUNHI010000001.1:234094-259933 GCF_030524025.1 Actinomyces sp.
CGCGGTGGGTTCGCGGTGGGTGCCGCCACGCCGTGTGTCGCAATTCTGCTGCGATTGGCGGGGACATGACGCGGTGTCCTGGTAGGGTGTACGGCGTGACCCGCGGACCGCTCCGCGCGGTCGTCAACGCACCCGCCCGCGACCCGGCTACCCACCCCGGCGCTCGTGAGGTGCATGACTCCTTGCCGTGGACGCTCTCCCGCACCCGCTGCCGGACAGTCCCCACCTGCCGTACGTCCCCTTCGAGGACGGCGGCACGCACCGTTAGGACACTCGTGACCGAGACCTCCAACGCCCTCCCCGCGCTGTCGACCATGCGCCTGGCCGAGCTTCAGAAGCTCGCGACCTCCATGGGCCTCAAGGGCACCTCCCGTATGCGTAAGAGCGAGCTCGTTGCCGCCATCCGCGCCAGCGGATCGGCGCCGGCCGCACACCCAGGCTCCCAGACGGTCCTCGAGGCGGAACCTGCCGCGGACCCGGCGTCGGCTCGCGTGCCGGCGCGGAAGTCCGCGGCCTCCGCCGAGCCCGCCGCCGAGGCCGCCGCGGCGCCCGACTCCGGCGCCGAGGACGCCCCACGTCCGCGCAGGCGCCGGGCTGCGGCGGCCGCGGGCGCGCCCCAGCCCGAGACCTCCCGGACCCCCGAGCGCGCCGAGGCCTCGCAGGGTGCCGCGGCCTCGGAGGCGCCGGCGCTGCTGGACCTGCCGATCCAGGTCGGCTCCTCCCAGGAGGGCTCCGGCGGGCGCTCCCGCAAGGAGCCCGCCCAGAAGGGCCGTCCCGCCAAGGGGGGCGCTGACCAGGCCCCCCAGGAGGGGTCGCGCCGTTCCCGACGTCGGGCCCAAGCCGCCGCCCCGGAGCGGGCGCAGGCAGGCGAGGACCGGGAGCCCGTCGAGGACCACGTCGACCCCAAGGCGGCCCTCATGCGCGACCTCGCCGACGCCACGGGAACCCCTGCCGTGGAGCCCAGCGAGCGCAAGCGCCGCGACCATGACGCCGAGCGCACCGACTGGGAGGACGAGGGGCGCTCCGGCCGCCGCCGTCGGGGACGCAAGCGCCGGGACCGCGACAACGCCGGTGCGCAGGGGGCGGACTCCCAGGGCGCCTACCGCAACAACGGCCAGCCCCGCGAGGACGAGGTGCTCCTGCCCGTGGCGGGCATCCTCGATGTCGCCGACGCCCAGCACGCCTACCTGCGCACCTCCGGCTACCTGCCCGGCCCCAAGGACGTCTACGTCAACGCCCAGCAGATCAAGGACAACGGGCTGCGTCCCGGTGACGCGCTGACCGGTTGGGTGCGCGAGGGCGGCGAGACCGCCGGACCGGGGGGCTCGGGCCGCGGCAACCGCCGGCAGAACCGCGCCAACAGGCAGAAGTTCAACCCGCTGGTCAGTGTCGAGACGGTCAACGGCATGGATCCCGAGCGCGCCAAGCGTCGCCCGGAGTTCACCAAGCTGCCCCCCCTGTACCCCCAGGAGCAGCTGCGCCTGGAGACCACCCCCAAGGCGCTGACCCCGCGGATCATCGACCTCGTCGCGCCCATCGGCAAGGGCCAGCGCGGGCTCATCGTCTCGCCCCCCAAGGCGGGCAAGACGATCGTGCTTCAGCAGATCGCCAACGCCATCAGCGTCAACAACCCCGAGGCCCATCTCATGGTCGTGCTCGTCGACGAGCGCCCCGAGGAGGTCACCGACATGCAGCGCACGGTCAAGGGCGAGGTCATCGCCTCGACCTTCGACCGTCCCGCCTCGGACCACACGACGGTGGCCGAGCTGGCCATTGAGCGCGCCAAGCGCCTGGTCGAGCTCGGTCAGGACGTCGTCGTCCTGCTCGACTCGATCACCCGCCTGGGCCGGGCCTACAACCTGGCCGCCCCCGCCAGCGGCCGGATCCTGTCCGGCGGGGTCGACGCCAGCGCCCTGTACCCGCCCAAGCGTTTCTTCGGGGCTGCGCGCAACATCGAGAACGGCGGGAGCCTGACGATCCTGGCCACGGCGCTGGTCGAGACCGGATCGAAGATGGACGAGGTCATCTTCGAGGAGTTCAAGGGCACCGGGAACATGGAGCTGCGGCTGTCGCGCCAGCTGGCCGAGAAGCGCATCTTCCCGGCCGTCGACGTCGCCGCCTCCTCGACCCGCCGCGAGGAGCTGCTCATCGACCCGGCCCAGCTCAAGATCATGTGGCGCCTGCGCCGCCTGTTCACCGGGCTCGAGCAGCAGCAGGCCATCGAGCTCGTGCTCGGCAAGCTCAAGGAGACCTCCTCCAACGCCGAGTTCCTCATGGTCCTGTCCAAGACGACGCCGGCGGGGACCTCGCTGGCCGACGCCGGCGACGACTGACCCCGGGTGCCGCGTCTCACCCGGCCCGGGCATTGTGGCCGGATGCCGGCGGCGGCATAATCGCGCTTCGGCCTCCGGTTCACCCGCCCGACCGGCTCGCGGGACCCGGGACCCTCTGAGACCCTTGAGGAGACACCATGAAGCAGGGAATCCACCCCGACTACGTGGCCACCACGGTCACGTGCACCTGCGGGAACACCTTCGAGACCCGTTCGACCGTCACCGACGGTGAGATCCGGGTCGACGTGTGCTCGGCCTGCCACCCGTTCTACACGGGCAAGCAGAAGATCCTCGACACCGGTGGTCGCGTGGCCCGCTTCGAGGCCCGCTACGGCAAGCGCACCAAGTAGACAGCGAGTACGACGCCGACGACGCCCTCCCGGCGTCGTCGGCGTCGTCGTCATCCGGGGACGGTCCTCCGCAGCGCCGGACGCCGAGCCGGCGATCGGTGCCCGCCCCGGTGCCGGAGCCAGAGGCGCCGGTGCTCTTTCCGCTGTTGCACCCCCGAAGGACGGGCCCATGAGTGAGGACTTCGCGGCAGTGACGCCGCTGCTTGAGGAGTACGCCGCCCTGGAGCGGGACATGGCCGACCCCGCGGTCGCCTCCGACGCCGCCGCCATGCGCCGCTTGGCGCGCCGCTACGCCGAGCTGGGCAGTGTGGCCGCCGCGCACCGCGCCTGGCGGGCTGCGGCCGCCGACCTGGCCGATGCCACCGAGCTGGCCCAGGTCGACCCGGAATTCGCCGCGGAGCTGCCCGGGCTGGCCGAGGCGGCCGAGGCCGCGGGCGAGCACCTGCGCGAGGTCCTCGTCCCCCGTGACCCCGACGACGCACGCGACGTCATCATCGAGGTCAAGGCCGGTGAGGGCGGTGAGGAGTCGGCCCTGTTCGCCGCCGACCTGGCGCGCATGTACACCCGCTACGCCGAGCGGATGGGCTGGGCCGTGGAGCTGCTGGGCGGAACCGCCTCCGACCTGGGCGGCTACAAGGACGTGCGCCTGGCCGTCAAGGCTCGCACCGCCGTCGAGCCGGCCGACGGGGTCTGGGCGCATCTCAAGTACGAGGGCGGCGTCCACCGCGTCCAGCGCGTGCCGGTCACCGAGAGCCAGGGGCGGATCCACACCTCCGCCGCCGGCGTGCTCGTCGTGCCGGAGGTCGACGACCCCGGCGAGCTGGAGGTCGACCCGAACGACCTGCGCATCGACGTCTTCCGCTCCTCGGGACCGGGCGGGCAGAGCGTCAACACGACTGACTCCGCCGTGCGCCTGACCCACCTGCCCACCGGGATCGTCGTGTCGATGCAGAACGAGAAGTCCCAGCTGCAGAACAAGGAGGCGGCCCTGCGTGTCCTGCGCGCCCGGTTGCTGGCCGAGCGGGCTGCGGCCGCCGCGGCCGAGGAGAACGCCGCCCGCCGCTCCCAGGTGCGCACCGTCGACCGCTCCGAGCGCATCCGCACCTACAACTTCCCGGAGAACCGTGTGGCCGACCACCGCACGGGCTTCAAGGCCTACAACCTCGACGCGGTCCTCGATGGCGACCTCGGCCCGGTCATCGCCTCGGCCATCGAGATGGACGAGGCCGAGCGCCTGGCCTCCATCGGCCGCCCATGACCCCCACTCCCACTCCCCGCGAGATCGGTAGATATGACACCTCGAGATCGGGACTAATGACACCTCGAGATCGGTAGATATGGCACAGGGCGCCAACGGGATGGCCCGGGAGGTGGCGGTTCGGCTCGCAGCCACCGGTGGCAGGCGCTGACCCGGCGGGGTGAAGGGCTTGCGGGCGTGAGTGCGGTGGACCGGAGAGATGGCACGGACAGGACCGACGGATAGGAGGCGAACAGGTGGACACCGCAGAGCTGCGCGCGGCGGTGCGCGAGGCCGCTGACAGGCTTGCCGCCGCGGGGGTCGCCTCTCCGCAGGTCGATGCCCGGCTCCTGGCCGAGCACCTTCTCGGTCGCCCGCTGCTGCTGGCCGACGGCGCTCCGGCCGACTTCTTGACCGCCTACCGGCGGCTTGTCGAACGCCGTGCCGCGCGCGAGCCCCTCCAGCACGTCATCGGTCTCATGTGGTTCCGCGGCCTGGAGCTGGTCAGCCGCCCCGGCGTGTTCATTGTGCGGCCCGAGACTGAGGTGGTTGCCGGTGCCGCCATTGAGGCGGCCAGGGGCCTGGGGGCGACGGCGGGCCAGCGCCTCCCAGTGGTGGTGGACCTGTGCACGGGGTCGGCGGCGATCGCAGCCGCCGTGGCCGCCGAGGTCCCCGGCGTCCGGGTGCTGGCCGTTGAGTTCGATCAGGCCGCGGCGACGCTGGCCGAGGACAACTGCACCAGGCTCGTGCCCGGGAGGGTCGAGGTGCTGGGCGCCGACGCCACCGACCCGGCCACGCTCCGTGATCTGGACGGTCAGGTCGACGTCGTCGTGTCCAACCCTCCCTACGTGCCCGTCGGCGCGGTTGAGGACCTCGAGACCACGCATGACCCGGCGCTGGCGCTCTACGGGGGAGGGGCAGCGGGCCTGGAGGTTCCGTGTGCCGTCGTGTCACGAGCCTCCGCCCTGCTGCGCACCGGCGGGACCCTGGTCATGGAGCACGACGTCGGGCAGGGGGCGGCTCTGCGTCGCGCCGCCCGCGCCGCGGGCTTCGCTGATGCCGCCACAGGAAGGGACCTGACCGGCCGGGACCGCTTCCTGCTGGCCCGGCGCTGAGCACGCGACGCGGGCACCGTGCTCCTGGATACCTGCTACCTGCGGCCGCCCGTGACAGACTCGTGTTGTGGGGCGTCATGGACGGGCGCTGACCGCCCCCAAACGACGGTCGGGCCCAGGGCGGCGCTGACGACCGGTCCGTCCCCCGTCGGGCGGCGGCGTCCCGGGCCCGTTGCCCGACAGGGCACGGAGCCGATAGGCCCGGTTCAGCTGGACAGCCAGGCCTCAGTGGCCTGCGTCAGCTCCCCGTAGTGCTGCGGCTCCCCGGTGAGGAGGAGCCGCTCCCAGGCGTCTGCCATCTCCACGGGGTTCAGGCCGGTCAGGCGCATGACCTCGGCTGTGAAGGGGATCGCGTGGATGCCCCCGGCGGTCGTCACGCCCTGATCAGTGACGACCGGCTGGTCGACGTACCGTTCTGTCCCGCGGTAGCCGCTGGCACCCAGGAACACGGGGGCGTTCGACGTGTGGAGACGGGTGTCGAGCAGGCCCGAGCGTGCCAGAAGGAGGGTCCCGCCACAGATGGCCGCCACCGGGACGCCCCGGTCCACAAGGGACCGGGTGACGTCGATGAGCCGTTCGTGCCCCTGGGCGTAGTGCTCACCTCCCGGGATGACCAGGCAGGCGAGGGACCCGTCCCGCACCAGCTCGTCGAGCTCCGACGACGGCGCCACTGGCATCCCGCCGAGCGAGGTCACGGGATCCAGGCCGTCTCCGACGATAAGCAGCCGGAAGCGTCCGGGACGCATCTTCTCAATGGTGGCGATCTGGGCGGTGAGGTAGGCGTACTCCCAGTCCGCCATCGTCTCGGTGGCGTACAGGGCGATCGTTCTTTGCGGCATGAGCTCCTCCTTGTCCGGAGCCTCATCATGGCAGCCCGGTGAGACACGAATCGGGGCGGCGGCCGCACCTTCTACGACGTCGTCGCCGTGGTCCTCGAGGTGCTGCCCAAGGGGGCGCACGTCGCCCTCATGACCTCGATGCGCACCTCCGAGCAACCCGCCCGCTACGAGTTCATCGTCTGGAAGCGCCGTGCCGAGCGGCTCCTGCGCGCCTCGGGCCGCCCGTACACGTCGTGCGCCCGGGCTGGTTCGACTACCAGGGTGGAGACGAGCGCGCCATCGACCTGCGTCAGGGCGACCTCGTCACCGGGCAGCGCGGCGTAACCAAGCCCGAGTCGCGGCCGTTGCGATCGGCCTGTGCTCACGCGGTCGGTGACAGCGGAAATCCGGTCTGGGACAATGGCTTCATGCCGGTCATCGCCGTACCTCTCGACCGCGACGCCATCGCCCAGGCGTGCCGTCGCTTCGGCGTCGTGCGTCTGCGGCTCTTCGGGTCCGCCGTCACAGGCCGTTTCGACGAGGATCACAGTGACCTGGACTTCCTCGTTGACTTCGCAGACGGGCGCGAGAATCGATTCGAGGACTTCTTCGGCCTGCGTGACGCCCTCGAACAGGCGTCCAGACGGAGGGTGGATCTTCTCACGACCGAGTCGCTGCGCAATCCGTACCTGCGCGCCTCGGTCCTCCCGACCGCGGTGGATGTCTATGCGGCCTGAGACCAGAGCGTGGCTGTGGGATGCCCGGGAGGCGTGTGCGGCCGTCACGTCGTTCGTTGATGGACTCGCCCTCGAGACTTACGCTGACGATCTCCGTACGAGGTCCGCGGTCGAGCGCCAGCTCGAGATCCTCGGAGAGTCGCTGAAGCGCGTCCGTCAGCATGATCCTGAAGTGGCGGTACTCGTGCCCGATATCGCCAACATCATCGGTATGCGCAACCTCCTGGCTCATGAGTACGGGGTCGTCGATGATCGGCTCGTCTGGGATGCTGCCGTTCATGGTGTGCCTGGGGTGCTCAAGGCTCTGCAGGCGCTTCTGAACGAGCCCCCGCTCACCGCGTGACCTCCCGCCCACCCGTCGTCCGCCTCGCGGCCTGGCATAGGCTTGGACCGAGATGAACGCGACGAACTCCCTCTTCGGTGCCCTGCCCATGCCCGGCCAGGATGGCGTCGGCGCCACGCCCTCGCCCGGGGCAGCCCTGCCCTCCCTCACCCCGACGACCGCCCCGTGGGAGGACGACTCCTGGGCCGACGTCGAGGCCCCCGAGCCCGAGGACCTCGACCCCGGCTGGGAGCCCGAGCCCGCCGACGCCGCGGCCGTCGAGCCCGGCTGGCAGGAGCGCGACGAGGAGTTGGCCCGCCTGGTCGCCCGGGCCAACGCCGGCGGAGCCGACCCCGAGGAGCTGCTGGTGGGGCTCAACCCCGCCCAGGCGCAGGCGGTCACCCATGCCGGCTCCCCGCTGCTCATCATCGCCGGCGCCGGCAGCGGCAAGACCAGGGTCCTGACCCACCGCATCGCCCACCTGCTGGCCACCGGCCGGGCCCGCCCCGGCGAGATCCTGGCTATCACCTTCACCAACAAGGCGGCGGCCGAGATGCGTGAGCGCGTGGCCGCGCTCGTGGGTCCGGCGGGCGGGCGCATGTGGGTGTCGACCTTCCACAGCGCCTGCGTGCGCATCCTGCGACGTGAGCACGAGGCGGCCGGCCTGCGCTCCACCTTCTCCATCTACGATGCGGCTGACTCCCAGCGCCTCATCACGATGGTCGTGCGCGAGCTGGGCATCGACTCCAAGCGCTTCGCGCCCAAGACCTTCGCTCACCGGATCTCCGACCTCAAGAACGAGCTCGTCACGCCCGCGGCCTTCGCCGAGCACACCGTGGTCACCAACCCGCTGGAGCGCCACCTGGCCGAGGTCTACCGCGCCTACCAGGCCCGCCTGGCCGCCGCCAACGCCCTGGACTTCGACGACCTCATCATGCGCACGGTCCAGCTCCTCCAGGCCAAGCCCGCCCTGGCCGAGATGTACCGGCGGCGCTTCCGCCACATCCTCGTCGACGAGTACCAGGACACCAACCACGCCCAGTACGTCCTCGTGCGCGAGCTCGTCGGCGGCCCCGGCACCTCCGGGGCCCCCAGCGCCCTGCCCCCCGGCGAGCTGACGGTCGTGGGCGACTCCGACCAGTCGATCTACGCCTTCCGCGGTGCCACCATCCGCAACATCGAGGAGTTCGAGCAGGACTACCCGCAGGCGCGCACCATCCTGCTGGAGCAGAACTACCGCTCCACCCAGAACATCCTGTCGGCCGCCAACGCCGTCATCGCCCGCAACTGCGGGCGCCGGGAGAAGAACCTGTGGACCGCCTCGGGCGACGGGTCGGCGATCACCGGCTACGTGGCCGACTCCGAGCACGACGAGGCCCGCTGGATCAGCGCCGAGATCGACCGGCTGGCCGACGTCCACGGTGTGCGCCCATCCGAGGTCGCCGTCTTCTACCGCACCAACGCCCAGTCCCGAGCCCTGGAGGAGGCCTTCATCCGCTCGGGGCAGCCCTACAAGGTCGTCGGCGGCACCCGTTTCTACGAGCGGCGTGAGATCAAGGACGCCGTGGCCTACCTGCGTGCCGTGGACAACCCCGACGACGACGTCAACCTCCGGCGCATCCTCAACGTGCCCAAGCGGGGCCTGGGGGAGCGGGCCGAGGCGGCGTTGGCCGAGCACGCCGCCCGCTACGAGGTGTCCTTCGGCACCGCCGTCGCCGACGCCGCCGGGTCCCCACGCCCGTCCCAGGACGATGCCGCCGACCCGGACGTCCCGGAGGTGGAGTCCCCGGTGGTCGAGGGCCTGTCCACCCGCGCCCGGGCCCAGGTCACCGCCTTCTACGAGCTGCTCACCGGCCTGCGCCACCAGCTCGCCGACGGCGACGGCGTCGCCGACATCCTCGACTCGGCGCTGGACGCCTCGGGCTACCTCGCCGAGCTGCGCGCCAGCGACGATCCCCAGGACGCCACCCGCGTGGAGAACCTGGCCGAGCTGCACTCGGTGGCCGCGGACTTCCAGGCCGCCAACCCCGAGGGCACCCTGGCGGACTTCCTCGAACGGGTCAGCCTCGTGGCCGACTCCGACCAGCTCCCGTCTGCCCCGGGGGCAGACGGCGCCGATGACGCCGGGCAGGAGGCGACCGGCCAGGTCACCCTCATGACTGTCCACACCGCCAAAGGCCTGGAGTTCCCAGTCGTCTTCGTCACGGGCATGGAGGACGGCACCTTCCCCCACGCCCGCTCCCTGGCCGAGGACACCGAGCTGGCCGAGGAGAGGCGCCTGGCCTATGTCGCCCTGACCCGCGCCCGCGAGCGCCTCTATGTCACCCGCGCCGCCGTGCGCTCGGCCTGGGGAGCGGCGACGGCGATGCCGGCCTCGCGGTTCCTCGACGACATCCCCGCCGAGACGATGGACTGGAAGCGGCTGGCCGCCTCCACCGACGCCCTGCGCGGCGGGGCAACCGGCTGGGGCGCCGGCTGGGGCGAGGGCGGCTTCGGCTCGGGCCGGGGTGGGGACCGACGCCGCGCAGACGCGGGGGACGAGGACTTCGCCCCGGCGATCGGCTCTGGCCGGGGCGGTGGGCGCACCGGACGGCTTGGACGCGTCCAGACCCCGAAGGACCGTGCGGAGGCGCGGCGGGCCAAGCGCCTGGAGGCGCGCGGCAAGCCGGTGCGCCTCGACGGCTCCGCCGGGCCCCAGGAGGCCGACCAGGCTCTTCCTGCGGCGGTGGCGGGCCTGCGGGCGGGGGACCGTGTTCGTCACGACTCCTACGGCGAGGGCACGGTGATCGGTCTGGAGGGCTCGGGGCGCTCGACGGTGGCCCGTGTCGAGTTCATCGTCGACGGTGTTCCGACCACGAAGCGGCTCATGCTGCGCCTGGCACCGGTGTCCAAGGTCTGAGCCGGTCGCCATGAGAACAACTTTTGGGTCTCCTCCGCCGCCGCAGCCACCATGACCGTGAAGGGAGCTGGCGAGATTCCGCGGTTTCTCCTCGGGACGCCTCGCCCACCATGCCGCTATGTGTGTGCATCACATGGTTGTGGGAGGTTCGGGGTGGGCCTGCTACCGGGGCGGCACGAGCCGGATGGGCCGGCGCTCGGCGCGGAACTCGTTGACCGGGGCGTCGCTGGCGTAGCCCAGCGCGAAGCCGGTGATGAGTCGGTAGTCCCGAGGCACGTCGAACTCGGAGTCCAGCGGACCGCGCCATCCGGCCAGGATCCCGATGGGGCAGGAGTCGATGCCGCGGGCCTTGGCCGACAGGAACAGCGTCTGGAGCATGAGGCCGGCGTCCAGGGCGGCGAAGGGCATGAGACCGGAGTGGATGAGGACGAAGCCGATGACCGGGGCGCCGAAGGCCTCGCAGTTGCGCCGGTTGTGGGCGTCCCGCGCCTCCCGGTCGCGTCGGTCGATCCCCAGGTGCCCGTACAGCGCCTTGGCCACGGCGATCGAGTGCGGGCGCAGGTCGGCGGGGTAGTTCCCCCAGATCTTGTAGTCGCCGTCGGGCGTAGCCCCGGACAGCACCATCTTGGCCGTGGCGCCCCGTTCCTTGTGCTGGACGCCCAGCGTCTTGTCGAAGGCCTGCAGGTAGGCGGCGCGCAGCCTGTCGGCGCGCTCCCCGGTGGCCAGGGCCAGCATGAACGGCCTCGTGTTCGACCAGCTCGGTGCCTGCCGGGCGTCGTCGACGATGGCCTCCACCACCTCCTGGGGCACCGGGTCGGGAAGGAAGTCCCTGACCGAGTGCCGTGAGGCCGCCAGCTCTGAGAAGCCTGACGGGTTCATCGCGTCCTCCTCGTGTCGTCGACCCCGGTCTGTGGGCCGCGGTCCTGCCGGAACGAGGACCTGCCCTCCCGCGGGGCGGCAGCCGGCCCGCCGCGCACGGGATCAGTGCCGGGGGCCGAAGTCGGCCCCGACCAGCGAGCGGATGACCCTGGCGGGTGTGCCCACCGCCAAGCTGTAGGCGGGGATGTCCTTGGTGACGACCGCGCCCGCACCCACGACGCTGCCCTCACCGATCCTCACGCCGGGGCACACGATGACCCCGCCCCCGAGCCACACGTTGTCCTCGATGACGATCGGGTCGGCAGACTCCAGGCCGGCGGCCCGCGGACCGGGGGCCAGGGGGTGGACCGGGGTGAGCAGCTGGACGTTGGGGCCGAGCTGGCAGCGCACACCGATGGTGATCGGGGCGACGTCGAGGGCGGTCAGGCCGAAGTTGACGAAGGTGCCCTCACCGATGGTGATGTTGTCCCCGTAGTCGACCCGCACCGGCGGCAGGACACGCACGTGCGCGGCCAGGTGCGGCAGGGCGGCGCGCAGGTGGACCTCGGCGTCGTCCTGCCCCAGGGCGAAGGCGCGCTCGTAGAGGTGGAGCTCGCGGCGGGCGTGGGCCGCGATCCGGGCATTGTCCGGGTCCCCGCCGACGTACCAGTCCCCGGCGAGCATGCGCTCGCGATCCGTGCGGGTGTCCCCGGCGAAGTAGTCCTCGGCACTCCAGGTGCTGTCCATGGATAGAGGATAGCCGCCCGGTGACGGTCCACCGGTGCCGGCCTCAGCCCTCCTGCTCGGCACGGGCCGCCTCGACGAGGCCGCTGAGCAGGCCGTCGCCGATCTCGGGCACGAGGCGCTTCTCGACCGGGCTGCCGTCCGCGGAGTCCTCCGAGGACACCGACACGATCCGTTCGGCGGCGGCCTCCTGGGCGGTCTGCTCCATCCGCGGCCCGGCCTCGGCCGCCGCGTCCTCGTCTCCCGCCCGTAGCGCCAGGCGGAGGTCGACGGCGGCCGAGGCCGCCCGCGCCCAGTCCGCGGCGGCCAGGATCCAGGGCTCGCAGTCCTCGTAGAAACCGGCGACCTCAACGTCTGTGAGCGTGTCCGGGGCCTGGGCGAGCAGGGCCAGCCGGTCCTGCAGGGTCTGCGCAGCCGAGTCCACGGCCTGCTCGTCGTCGCCCGCCAGCGCCGCCTCGAAGGCGGCGACGTCGGCGCTCAGCGCGGGGGAGCGGGCCATGTCCTCGGAGAAGGGCCAGGACAGGGACAGGTCGGCGAAGGCCTCAAGGGTGTCCCACACCTGGCCCGAGCGGCTCCCGGCGATCTCGGCCAGCGCCTCGTCGTGGGCGAGGTCCGGGTCGTAGCCGGGTCCGTTCCACGTGTAGCTCCCGTAGGAGGCCAGGACCGGCATTGAGGCGTAGGCCTGGAGCATCGGGTTGGAGGTGATGCCGACGACCTCCTCGTGCAGGTCGGGGTCCCGGCCCTCGACGGCGCCCAGGAAGATGCGGGCCGCGTTGTCGCCGTCGTTGACCGGGTAGTTGTCCCAGATGATGAGCCCGTCGGTGC
The DNA here is from genome assembly GCF_030524025.1 of Actinomyces sp. Taxonomy (GTDB): domain Bacteria; phylum Actinomycetota; class Actinomycetes; order Actinomycetales; family Actinomycetaceae; genus Actinomyces. Next base: position 246,333 of record NZ_JAUNHI010000001.1, read on the forward strand.
CGTAGGCCGACGCCGTCGAGGCCGCCTGCTCGGAGGTGATGGACTCGGTGACGATCCCGTCGCCGGTCCACTGCACCTGGACGGCGGGGTCGAGCATCTGGGCCTGTGCGCTCTTGGCGGGGCTGGTGCCCACGCCGGTGTACTCGGTGGGCACCATGATGAGGTCGGGCAGGCCGTGGTGGCGCAGATACTCCTCCTGGACGCGGTTGAGGTAGGCGGACTGCGCCGCAACCAGGTCGGTGGGGGTCTCCCCGTAGGCGGCGATGTCGGACTCGCAGCTCAGGGTCGGGGAGATGTCGTCCAGGGCGATCGACATGCGGGTGACCCCGGCGCTGCGCAGCTGGTCGAGCACGGCCACCGTGGCATCGAAGTCGGCCTGGGAGGTGTAGCAGATGTCCGTCCCGGGAGACAGGGCGACGACGAGGTCGACGTGGTGGGCGCGGGCGGTCGAGGCGAGCAGGGACAGCTCGGCCAGCTCGGCGGCGGGGTAGGGGTCGCGCCACTGGGCCCGCAGGTAGGGGTCGTCCTTGGGGGCGTAGATGTAGGTGTTGAGCGCGTGCTCGCCCATGAAGGCGAGCATGTCGGTGCGGGCCTCGTGCGACCATGGTGTCCCGTAGAAGCCTTCGACGACGCCGCGCACGCTCATCAGGGGCCAGTCGGTGATCGAGGCCCCGTGCAGCGTGCCGTCGACCACCAGGTGGCCCAGGGTCATGGCCCCGTAGAAGGCGCCGTCGGCGTCGGCGCCCAGGACGACCACGGTGGGGATGTCGGTGGCGGTGGTGGAGGTGGCGTAGCCCTCGGCCTGCTCGGGCACGGCCATCCCCTCGGGCAGGTGACCGGCCGCAGCGGCGGACTGCGTGCCGGTGCCGATGACGATCCGTGCGGTCGGCGCCCCGGCGGAGTCCTCGACGACGGTCCCGCCCGCGGAGGTGACGAGTCCGTCCAGCACGGCGGTCAGGGCGGCGTCCTGCTCGGCGGTGTCCTGACCGCCCAGGTTGACGATGGACACCGCACCGCTCAGGTCGAGGTCGGCGCCGTTCCACTCGATGGACTGGGGGGTGCGTGGCAGGACTGGCTCGGTGTCCTGGCCGTCCTCGCCGCTGGGAGCCCCGGGGGTCGATGTGGTAGGCGACGCGGGTGCTGAGGCGGCCGCGGTGGGCGCCGTTGAGCCGGGTGCGGCCGCGGTGCCGGATGAGGTGGCGGATGAGGCCGTCGCGTGCTGTGCGGCCGAGGGGTCGGGTTCCTGGGGGAGGCAGGCGGCCAGCTGCCCGGCCAGGACGATGCCGAGCAGGCAGGCCAGCGCCCGGCGGGCGCGTGGGGTGCGACCGGTGGTGGTTCGTGGGGTCGGCATGTGTGACAGGCTCCAGGCGGACAGATGCCCGGCCGGGGCGCCCAGGTGCTGTTTCCCGGGGCGTCGGCAGGGTCGGAATGGTCGGGACGAGACCCGATTGCTATCACATGGAGATCGCGGCCGCACTTTGAGCGGGTCAACGGCCCCCGAGCCGAAGGTCACGAATCGATAACGTTCGTGCCTGCCTCCATCCTCGGCGCGACAGCCGGGCCCCCTATGACTAATGTGTGCCACGCCATAGCGTCGACGCGCGTCGACAGCGGGTCTCCCCGTCGGCACCAGCTGTCGGACCCGGGCATGGCGTTTCAAGGAGGAAACAACAGATGTCTCTCACGCTCCCCAGGCGTCGGTTCATTCAGGGCTCCGCCCTCGCTGCGGCCCTCGGCGCCGCAGCAGCCTGCTCCAACGACTCCGGCGGCTCCGGCGGCTCCACCGAGCTGACCGGCACCGGCCCCATCACCTGGGTCCAGGGCAAGGACAACTCCGGCGGGAAGGTGCAGGAGCGCATCGACGAGTGGAACAAGCTCTACCCGGAGGAGAAGGTCACCCTCATCGAGCTGTCCTCGGAGGCCGACCAGCAGCGCCAGTCCTTCGTCAACAACGCCCAGACGAAGTCCGACGCCTACGACGTCATCTCCGTCGACCTCGTGTGGGTCGCCGAGTTCGCGGCCAACCAGTGGATCGTCGAGCTGCCCATCGATGAGCTGAAGAACGACGACATCATCCCCGCCGTGTGGGACACCGGTCTCTACATGGACAAGCTCTACGCGATGCCCTTCGCCACCGACTCCTCGATGATGTTCTACCGCAAGGACTTCCTGGCCGAGGCCGGGGTCGAGGTGCCCACCACCTGGGAGGAGGTCGCCTCGGCCATCGCCGCGGTGCGCGCTCTGCCCAACCACGCCGGCATCGGCGGCTTCGGCGGCCAGTACGCCAAGTACGAGGGCCTGACCTGCAACGCCTCGGAGTTCATCCACACCGCCGGCGGCGCCTTCTACGACGCCGAGAACGCGGTCACCATCAACTCCCCGGAGTCGGTCAAGGGCCTGCAGACGCTCATGGACGCCTTCAAGGACGGCATCATCCCCCAGGAGGCGCTGGAGTGGAAGGAGGAGGACGGCCGCAACGCCTTCGAGGCCGGCAACCTTCTGTTCTACCGTCAGTGGCCCTACCAGTACGCCAACAACCTCGAGGCCCTGGGGACCGAGAAGTTCGACGTCGCCCCCCTGCCCAGCATCGGCGGCAACGACTTCGTGCCGACCCTGGGCGGTCACAACTGCGCGATCTCCGCCTACTCGAAGAACAAGGCCACGGCGCTCAAGTTCATCAAGTGGTGGACTAGCGAGGAGTCCGAGCGCTACGCCCTGGAGACCCAGACCCTGGCGCCCATCCTCGGCTCCCTGTACGAGGACGCCGACCTGCTCGCGCAGTTCCCCTACCTGACGACGCTGCGCGAGTCCCTCGACGCCGCCGAGGGCCGCCCCAAGGCCGTGGCCTACGGCGACGTGACCGCCGCCATCCAGGACGCCATCTACCCGGCCATCAAGCAGGAGACCACGGCCGAGGACGCCGTGTCCGGCCTGGAGACCGCACTCAAGGCGCTGGCCTGAGACAAGCGCGTCCCGCGGTCGCGGAGACCCGAGGACCGGGTGCCGTGGGCAGGCCCTGCCCACGGCACCCGGCGCTGGCCGTCCGCGACGTGAGTGTGAAGGACACCCATGAGCACCAAGACCCTCTCACCGGAGGCCCGTAACCACAGGTCGAACGCGTCCAAGGCACAGTCCCGGCTGGCCTGGATGCTCATCACCCCCACGGTCCTCGTCCTGACGATCGTCATCATCCTGCCCGTCTTCCAGTCCCTGTGGCAGTCGCTGTTCGGCAAGGCCGGCCTTGACCCCGAGACCGGATTCATCTCCGAGACCGAGCCCTTCGTCGGGCTGGAGAACTACACCGCCATCTTCACCTCGGCAGGCGAGAGGTTCTGGGTGGCCGCCTACAACACGACCCTCTTCGGCGTCGTCACCGTGGTCCTCGAGACCCTCCTGGGTGTCGCCATGGCGCTCATCATGCACAAGGCGATGCGCGGGCGCGGGGTCGTGCGCGCGGCGATCCTCGTGCCCTGGGCGATCCCGACGGCGGTGTCGGCCATCCTGTGGGGCTGGATCTTCAACCAGAACGGCGTGGCCAACGCGATCCTCGGCCAGCACATCATGTGGGCCTCGGGGGACTTCAGCGCCAAGATGGCGATCATCATCGCCGACGTGTGGAAGACCGCGCCCTATATCGGCCTGCTCACCCTGGCGGGCCTCCAGGTCATCCCCGACGAGGTCTATGAGGCCGCCAAGATCGACGGCGCCGGGGCGTGGAGGCGCTTCACCAGGATCACCCTGCCGCTGGTCAAGCCCGCCCTGGTCGTGGCCATCCTCTTCCGCGCCCTGGACGCGCTGCGCATGTTCGACCTGCCCTACATCCTCATCGGTCCGCGCAAGGACAGCGTCGAGACCCTGTCCATGCTCGTTCAGGACGAGGCCTCCAACCTGCGCTATGGCTCGGCGGCCGCCTATGCCCTCATCCTGTTCCTCTACGTGTTCATCTTCGCCTTCGCCTTCACCCGCATCACGCGGACCGACCTGGGGGCGAGCACCGAGCGTCCCGGGAGGCGCGCCGGCCGGCGCCTACCCGTGACCGCCTTCCTGCCCAAGCGCGACCGCTCGGCCGCGCGCGCCACCGACGCCGAGAGGAGCGCCTCATGAGCGCCGTCGCACGCCCCTCCAAGAGGTACTCCTGGGGTGAGATGCTCTCCACGGCGGGCATCGGGCTCATCGTCATCTACTGCCTGGCGCCCTTCTACTGGATGGTCGTGTCCTCCTTGCGGCCCGACAAGGACATCTTCGACAACAGCTGGTGGCCCGAGACGGTGTCCTTCGAGAACTACCAGGCGGTGTTCTCGGCGAAGAACAACTTCGCCCAGGGACTGGTCAATTCCCTCATCGTGTCGATCATCGTCACCGTCGTGGCCCTGGTCGTGGCCACCTTCGCCTCCTACGCCCTGGCGCGCCTGGACTTCCGGGGCAAGGGCGTGCTACTCCTGGTCATCCTGGCCACCTCGATGTTCCCGCTCGTGGCGATCATCGTGCCGCTGCTCAAGAACTTCTCGGACTGGGGCTGGATCAACACCTACCAGGCGATGATCATCCCCGACCTGTCCTTCTCCCTGCCGCTGGCGGTGTGGAACCTGACGAGCTTCTTCCGCCAGATGCCCCAGGAGCTCGAGCAGTCCGCCATGGTGGACGGGTGCACCCCCGGCCAGGCCTTCCGCAAGGTCATCCTGCCGATCGCCGCACCGGGGATCTTCACCACCGCGATCATCATCTTCATCGGCGCCTGGAACGAGTTCCTCGTCGCCGTCACGATGATCAACAACCCGGTCATGCAGCCCGCCACGGTGCTGCTGTCGAAGTTCACCGGCGCCTCGCAGTTCAACACGCCCTTCGGCTCGCAGATGGCCGCCGGGGTCATCATGACCCTCCCGCTGGTGATCATGGTGCTGCTCTTCCAGCGTCGGATCGTCGCGGGCCTGGCCGCCGGAGGACTCAAGCAGTGAGCGGGCGGGTGCGGGGCCGTGCGACGCACGCACCCCGCACCCGTGCGGTCGGGGCGCCGACGCGGCTGGCGGCCCCGACCGTCGGCCGTGCCCTGAACGGTGCCGAGGAGGGACCATGACAGCCACACGCGCCGATGTCGCGCGCCTGGCCGGCGTGTCGCCGTCGACCGTCACCTACGTGCTCACCGGCAAGCGGGCCACGAGCGCACGGACCAGGCAACGGGTCCGTGCCGCTGTTGAGGAGCTGGGCTACCACCCCAACCGGCACGCCTCGGTGCTCGCCGCCCGCTCGGCCCGCAACGTCGGGGTGCTTCTGCGCATGCAGCGCCCCTCGATCGACGGCAACGACCTGGGCTACGTCGGTGGCCTGCGCGAGTGCCTCGAGGCCGAGGACATCCGGGTGCTCGTGCCCATGGTGCGCCCGGGCAGCGCCAGCCAGGACCTGCGCGCGCTCGTGCGCTCCCAGACGCTGGACGCCGCCGTGCTCATGGATGTCGCCCCCGACGATGAGCGCGAGCGGCTCCTGCGCGAGGAGGGCGTCCCGGTGGCGCTGATCGGCACCTCCGGCGCGCCCTGGTCGACCGGGGTCGACGCGGACTTCGAGCAGATGGTCGACACCGCCCTCGCCCACCTGGCCGGGCTCGGGCACCACCGCATCCTCTACCTGGCCCGCCGCATCGACAAGGACCTGGCCAATGCCTACCGCGCCCAGACCGAGGCGATGGGTAGGGTCGCGCAGCGGCGCGGGGTCGAGGTGCTCGTCCGTCCCGTGCCCGACAACGCCGTGTCGGGGGCCGCCGTGGCCGACCACGGGCGCCTGCCGCACGGGTGCACCGCAGTGGTGTCCAACAACGCCCTGGCGCTCGAGGGCCTTCTGGCGGCCGCCTGGTCCCACGGCATCGACGTGCCCGGGAGGCTGTCGGTCGTTGCCCTGGGGCTGACCGTCCCCCGGGACCCCGAGGGAGGCCTGGTCACCGAGGTGAGCGTCGACAGGGCGGCGATGGGGCGGCGGGCCGCCGAGCTGCTTCTCGGCCTGCTGGCCGACCCGGACGCGCCGGCGCAGAGGTTGACGATGAGCTCGCAGCTGACCGACCGCGCCTCGACCGCTGCCATCGGCGCGGCAGGTGCGGCTGGTGCGCCCCGCCACCACGGTGCCGCAAGCGCGGTGGGAGTCGGCGGTTCGGCAGGCACGCGGACTGCCGGCCACGTCGAGGCGGTCAGCGCCTGAACCCGCCCTCGGCGTGGATGACCTGACCGGTCACCCAGGCGGACTCATCGGTCAGGAGCCAGCAGATGAGCCGGGCGGGGTCCTGGGGGCGGGCGATGCGCCCGCCGGGGAACATGGTGGCGACCGCGGCCTGTGTCCCGGCGTCCATGTAGCCGGTGTCCACCGGCCCGGGGTTGACGGTGTTGAGGCGGATGCCGTGCTCGGCCAGCCCGGCCGCCAAGGAGGGCGTGATCCCCGCGAGCGCAGCCTTGGCCGTGCAGTAGGCGATCTCCTCGGGCATCGGTCCCAGGGACTGGCCCGAGGTCATAAGCACCACCGATCCGGGCAGGGCCGGCGCTCCCGGGAGCCCGGGGGCGGAGCGATGCCGTGCGCGGGCGGCGTAGGCCTGGGTGAGCAGCAGCGAGGCCCGGGCGTCGACCGCCCAATGGTGGTCGAGGTCCGCGGCGCTGAGGTCCTCCAGGCGCCCGTCCCTGCCCGACGAGGCCTGGTTGCACACGAGGGCGTCGACACCGCCGAGGTGCTCGACCGCCGCCTCGATGACCCGCCGGGGTTGGTCCTCTCCGCGCAGGTCCGCGTGCAGATCGACCAGTGCGGCGCCCTCGACCAGGTGGGAGCGCACCGAGTCCATCGTCGCCTCGACGCTGTCGGCCCCCCAGGGCTGGGCGGCGTCATGGGGTGCGTAGTGGTGGCACAGCAGGGAGGCGCCCCAGTCGGCGGCCAGGCAGGCCACGGCGTGCCCGATGCCCGCCCGCCGGCTCACGCCCGTGACGACGACGACCCGCCCCGCCAGGGGAAGCGGGTCCCTGCCCGCCGGTGCTGTGACGGGTCCCCGGTGTCGTGCTGCGACCATCATGGGCTCCTGCTCTCTCGGTGTCGTCACGTGGCAGGACGAGCCCGGTCGGCGCCGCTGCCACCTACGGGGCGACTGTCTCAGACGACCTCGGTGGCTGCGGCCAGAACAGGCTCCGGGCAGCCCAGGGCCCGCATCTCGGCCAGCAGCTCGGCCCCATTGAGCCCGCGCTCGACCGCCCCCCAGCACCGGTCCTTGACCGCGTAGGGCATCTGGGCCCGCTCCAAGATCTCGAACAGGCAGGTCCGCATCGTGGCCGGTGCGGCCTCCAGCCCCTCGACATGCAGCTCGACCCCCCGGGCGGCGTCCACCTCGCCCAGCTCGATGCTCAGGCCCCCCGCCAGCGTCGTCGTCGGCTCGCGCGCGCCGACCTCCACAGGGCCTGGTGCGCAGCCCGCACCGGTCAGCTCAGCGCGGGGCCCGTCCACTCCGGCGTCCTGGACGGCGATCACCTCAACGGTCACTCGGCGCCGCTCGGGCACGACCCCCTGGCCCCCCGTCTGCTCAAGGCGCAGGCGGAGCTCCCGCTCCTGGGACCAGGACTGGGACAGGCGCGTGCGCACCACGCCCTCGGGGCCAGGATCGGGTGAGGCGTCGTCCTCCTCAAGGATCATCTCGCCGTCGGCGCCGGGCACGACGACCAGCCGCAGATGGTGCGGGTTCGCCCCGGCCGGCTCGCTCAGGTCCCCGGCCAGCGGGACGATGCTGCCCGCTCGGGCCAGGACAGGCAGGCGGTCCAGGGGACGGGACAGGGTCAGTGTCCTGCCCCCGGGGCCGGCCTCGTAGCGGCGGCCCGTGGCCAGGTCGAACCACGCCCCCTCGGGCAGCCACGCCTTGTCGGTGGTCAGCCCCGAGACCGGATCGGTGGGGTCGACCATGGGCACGACGAGCAGGTCCCCGAACAGGAAGGTACGGCGGTACTCGTAGGCACCCGGGTCCCAGGGGTGGTCGTGGTAGACCGGGCGGACCGGCCCCAGCCCCTGGGTGGCCGCCCGCCGCGCCCAGGTGTAGAGGTAGGGCACGAGGGCGTGACGCAGGCGCAGGTGCGCCTCCATCGTGGCCCGGGCGTCCCGGCTGTAGCGCCACGGCTCCTTGGAGTTGAACACCGAGGCCGTCGAGTGCAGCCGGTTGATGGGGGAGAAGCACCCCAGCTGGACCCAGCGGGCCGCCATCTGGTCGTCGCGCTCGCCGAACATGTGCCCGCCGATGTCGTTGGACCACCAGAAGTAGCCGATATTGGCCGCCGTCGCAGTGAACTCGGGCTGGAAGCGCAGCGACGCCCAGGTCGTGATCGTGTCGCCCGAGAAGCCCACCGGGGTGCGGTGGCTCGAGGCGTCGGCGAAGCGGGAGAAGGTGACGGGCCGCCGCCGGTAGGTCTCCACCGACCCGTCGGGCAGGGTGCGGGTGCGCTCGCGCCCCGAGTCGAGGTAGTGGACGTGGTTGAGCATCCACAGCGGGTCGAGCCCCGGGACATCGGTTGTCCCGCCCTGTTGCCAGTCGAGCCACCAGAAGTCCACGCCCTCGTCCTCCAGCGGGTGGTGGGCGTGCTCCAGGTAGGCGGCCGTGAAGGCCCTGTCGGCGATGTTGAAGGGGATGTCGGCGCCCTCGGCGGGATCCATGCCCAGCGCCCGGGCCATGGGTTCGTAGGCGTCCTCGTGCCGGCGCACGCCCATGGCGGGGTGGAGGTTGAGCGTGACCTCCATGCCGCGGTCGTGCAGCGCCTCGAGGAACGCCCGGGAGTCGGGGAACAGGTCGCGGTTCCAGGTGTAGCCGGTCCAGCCGTTGCCGATGGCCGGATCGATGTCGACCAGGTGCCAGTCCATGTCGATGACCGCCACCGACAGGGGCAGCCCCTCGGCCTCGAATCGGTCCATGACCGCCAGGTACTCCTCAGCGGAGTAGGGGTGGTAACGGCTCCACCAGTTGCCCAGCAGGGTGCGGGGGATGAGCGGGGTCGGGCCGCTCAGGGCGAAGAAGTCGCGCAGGGCCCCGTGGTAGTCCTGTCCGTGGCCGAAGATGTACAGGTCCTGGTCGGGGTGCGACCCGTCAGCCGGGTCGGTGCCCGGGCGCGGGACGACCCACCCGTCCCGGGTCATGAGCAGCGAGCCGGAGTCGTCGAGCACGGCGGGGCCCGACACCGACAGCAGCCCGGGCGACAGGCGCGCCCTGCCGTCGACCTCGTCCAGGGTGCGGCAGGTCCCGCCCAGGTTGGAGGGGAAGGCCTCCTCGGGGTCCCACACCTCCCCGTGGCGCCAGGTGCCCCCGTGGAGGTTGAGGACCTTGGAGCGCACGCTCACGCTCAGGCCCGAGCGGGAGAACCCGCGGGAGGGGATGTGTGTGAGGTGGAGGTGCTCGGTGAGGATCTCGACGCGGTCCTCCCCGCGACGCACCTCGAAGTCGGGCGCGGTGCCCAGGTCCCGGGAGACGACCAGCTGTGTGGCCGCGTCGACGAAGGCCCCGGTGGCCGAGTGCTCCATGCGGATGAGGCGGTCGGTCAGAACCGTGAAACGGTAGGTGGTGCCGGACACGATGGTCTCGGGGCGGGCGGGCGCCGGGCGCGGCTCGTCACCTGCACCGCCTGAGGGGAGGGAGGCGGGGAAGGACACGGGAAAGGACATCGTCGGCCTCTCAAATGGGAGTGGACAAGGGGTTTTACGCAAAACCTGAATGAACGCTACGCTGGCCCCCGGGTGCGGTCAACACCGGCCGCCACGACACGACGACGGCGTCGGAACCGGTGCGCACCGGCCCCGACCACGGGAGGGCAGACATGACGACTCTGCGCGACGTCGCCGCCCTGGCGCGTGTGAGCGCGATGACGGTCTCCAATGTCGTCAACGGTCGGGAGGAGAAGGTGTCGGCGGCCACCGCCGAGCGGGTCCGCGCCGCCATCGACGAGCTCGGTTACGTCCCCAACGCCCAGGCCCGGGCCCTGGCCGGGGCCTCCTCGCGGATCATCGCCCTGGTCTACTCCGTGCCGGGAACCGGCCCTGCCCTGGCCGGCGGGCACTCCTCGGTGTTCGTCGGGGCCTGCGAGCAGGCCTGCCAGGAGGCCGATCACACCCTCATGCTCTGCTCGACCCGTGGCGCCGCCGGACCGGTGCGCCCCGAGGAGCTGCGCGACCGCCTGCGCGCGTGGAACGTCGCGGGCGTCATCGTCCTGGGCGGCGTCCCCGTGTCCCTGCGCTCCCCGCTGGGTGAGCTCGACGTCCCGGTCGTCCTCATCGACGACTACGGCGGTGACGGGTCGCCTGACGGCGCCGACGGCGAGGTGGACGGCGGCCTGCGCGTCAACATTGACGACCTGGGCGGGGGCCGCCAGGCCGGTGAGCGCATCGCCGGACTCGGCCACCGCGCCGTGGCGGTCGTCGGCCCCCTGTCTGTGGGCTCCCCGGTGGTCGAGGCGCGCCTGCGGGGCCTGCGCCAGGGCCTGGCAGACCCGACCCCGCCAGGTGGTGGGGACCCCGCGCGGATCGAGCTCGTCGACGTGCCCGAGGGCTTCGAGGCGGGGGTGCGAGCCGGCCAGAGTCTGGGGGACAGGATGAGGGAGGCCCGGGACGCGGCTTCAGGCACCGGCCATGACGAGCCGGTCACCGCCGTCTTCGCCACCAGTGACGTCCTGGCGCTCGGCGTCGTCGCCGGCCTGCGCCGTGCCGGCCTGGAGGTGCCGCGCGACGTCTCGGTCGTCGGATTCGACGGCTTCGAGGTCTCCACCTACTGCGACCCGCCTCTGACCACCGTGTGCCAGCCCATCGGAGACAAGGCTGCTCGCGCCGTCGAGCTGCTGACCGACCGGCCGGCCCCGCCGGGCACCTGTGTCGTCCTACCCGTGTCCTGGCGCGAGGGCGGCACCCTCGCCCCCGCCCCGGACCCAGGCGCCCCACCGAGCTCGTGACGGCGGGGCCGGAACTGGCCCCCGCCCACCTACACCCCGACCCTCCAACGAAGGAGCCCCTCATGAGTCCCCACGCCCCTCTGGTCGCCTCGGCCCGGCACGTCGGACAGGAGGCCGACTGGTGGCGCCGCGCCGTCGTCTACCAGGTCTACCCCCGTTCCTTCCAGGACACCGACGCCGACGGCGTGGGCGACATCCCCGGCATCACTCGCCGCCTCGACCACCTCGACGCCCTGGGCGTCGACGTCGTGTGGCTCAGCCCCGTCTACCGCTCCCCGCAGGACGACAACGGCTACGACATCTCCGACTACGAGGACATCGACCCGCTGTTCGGTTCCCTGGCCGACATCGACGAGCTCATCGCCGGCCTGCACGCCCGTGGGATGCGATTGGTCATGGACCTCGTCGTCAACCACACGAGCGATGAGCACGAGTGGTTCACCGCCTCGCACTCATCGACCCACGACCCTCGGCGCGACTGGTACATCTGGCGGCCCGCCCGCGAGGTCGAGGGCCTGGAGCCAGGTGAGCCGGGCACCGAGCCGACCAACTGGGGCTCGGCCTTCTCCGGGCCGGCCTGGACCTGGGACGAGGGCAGCGGCGAGTTCTACCTCCACCTGTTCTCGGTCAAGCAGCCCGACCTCAACTGGGAGAACCCGCAGGTGCGCCGCGCCGTCTACGAGATGATGGGCCGCTGGCTGGACCGGGGAGTGGACGGCTTCCGCATGGACGTCATCAACCTCATCTCCAAGACCTACCCGTTGGTCGACGGCCCGGTCCACCCCGGTGCCCTGTACGGCTCGGGATTCGACGCCGTGGCCAACGGGCCGCGCATCCACGAATTCCTGGCCGAGATGAACCGGGAGGTCTTCGCCCCCCGCCCCGGCCACATCATCACGGTGGGCGAGATGCCGGGGGTCACCCGGGCGGAGGCCGCCCTGTTCACCGACCCCGCCCGCGCCGAGGTCGACATGGTCTTCCAGTTCGAGCACGTCGGCCTGGCCGACGGCCCCCACGGCAAGTTCGACCCCCGACCGGTGGACCGGACCGCCCTCAAGGCCAACCTCGCCGCCTGGCAGGAGGCACTGGCGCCCGAGCTCGACGCGGCCGGGGCGGTGGTGGCCGAGCGCGGCTGGAACTCCAACTACTGGGACAACCACGACCAGCCCCGGGCGGTCTCCCGCTTCGGCGACGACGACCCGGCCTGGCGCGCCCTGAGCGCCAAGACCCTGGCCTCCGTCCTCCACCTGCACCGCGGCACCCCCTACATCTACCAGGGTGAGGAGCTCGGCCAGACCAACACGGTCTTCACCGGCATCGACTCCTACCGCGATCTAGAGTCGGTCAACCACTTCCACGAGCGTGTCGGGGTGGGCGACGACCCGCAGGCCGTCCTGGCCTCCATGGCCACCAACTCCCGTGACAACGCCCGCACCCCCGTGCAGTGGGACGCCTCGCCACACGCCGGCTTCTCCACGGCGACCCCCTGGATCGACGTGGCACCCAACGCCGAGCAGATCAACGCCGCAGCGCAGGTGGGGGTACCGGGAAGCGTCTTCGAGCACCACCGGGCGCTCATCGCGCTGCGCCACAGCGACGACGCGGTGGCCCTGGGCACCTTCCGCCTGCTCGACGCCGCCGACGCCTCCAGCTGGGTCATCCTGCGTGAGCACGTGGGAGCCGACGGCGGGCGCGAGCAGGTCCTCCTGCTCGCCTCATGCTCCCGTGAGGGCCTGGACTGCGGCCCGGGCTCGGCGCTGCGTGAGCGCCTGGCCACCGAGGGCCTCGACCTGGGCCGGTGGGCTGACGCCGAGCCTCTGCTCACCGCCTCCCTGCCTATTGAGGAGGCCGGGGCCCGGGGGGCCGGCGTGCCCGAGCGGATCGAGGGCTGGGACTCGGTCATCCTGCGCCGCCGGGGCTGAGCGGGCCGCCTCCGATCGTGCTCGGCACACCCGAGCACGATCGGAAGGCCGCACGGGTGGCGGGCCGGCTCGCCACACCCCTGCTCTGGGCCGACAGCTTCCGTCGGCCCATTGACCTCGCTTGCGCACCTCGAGTGAGTGCCACCCGCTCTGTCGATCCTGACAAGGAGAGCACCATGGACCATGAAGCCGAGCTCGCCCGTCGAGCCCAGGCCCTCAGCGGCTCGGAGCTGAGCCACTCCGACGTCATCGAGTTCCTGCTCGAGGCCGCCGACCTTCTGGGGCGCCCGCCCCTTCAGATGCTCGGGCCGGGGATCCGTTTCCGCTGGTACCGCGGCCAGCGGGTCATTGAGATCGCCCCGGCGTGCAGGCCCTACTCAGTGAAGGTCTCCTCCTTTGACCGGGAAGAGGTCGTCGACCGTATGGAGTACCTGGCCTTTAAGTACTGGGAGCCCGGTCTGATGGAGACGCCCTACCTCTGGTCGGCGCGTCTCGCCGAGGCGCCGAGCGGCTGGTGGTGGCCAGGCAGCCTAGAGGTGCGCAGCTGGTCGCAGTTCGACGCCACCATCGGACGGCTGCTCGACCGGCTGCCTGCGGACCTGGCGCTGACCCCGCGGAGGTCGCCACTAGACCCGGGAGGTCGCCCCGTGGCGGGGGGGGGGGCCTGCCCCGCGTGCGCGGGCCCGGTTGGGGGGGGGGCGTGTGGGTTGGGGTGGCACGCTGTCGGGGTTCTGGGGCGGTGCGCCCTGGT
>NZ_JAUNHI010000055.1 GCF_030524025.1 Actinomyces sp.
AGACGTCACCACCCTCACGAGTCACGAAACGGGTCTTCATCGGCAGCTTGTGCTGCGCGCGGCGCATGGCCTCACGGGCCAGCGGCTCGGGGACGCCGCCGAGCTCGAACAGAATGCGTCCGGGCTTGACATTGGCGATCCACCACTCCGGGGCGCCCTTACCCGAGCCCATGCGGGTCTCGGCGGGCTTCTTGGTCAGAGGACGGTCCGGGAAGATGTTGATCCACACCTTGCCGCCACGCTTGATGTGGCGGGTCATGGCGATACGGGCCGCCTCGATCTGGCGGTTGGTGACGTAGGCGGGCTCGAGGGCCTGGATGCCGTAGTCACCGAAGGCGATCTGATTGCCGCCCTTGGACATGCCCGACCGGTGCGGGCGGTGCTGCTTGCGGAACTTGGTCCGACGGGGGATGAGCACGGCTCAGGCCTCCGTTCCCTGGTCTGCGGCAGCGTTCTCGGCGACCGGCGCCTGCTCGGCCTGCTGCTCGGTGTGACGCGGGGCGCGCTCACCGCGGCGGGCGCCGCCACGACGCTCGCCCCGGCCCCCACGACCGCGCGGGCCGGACTCGGCCTGCTGGCGAGCGAACTCGCGCTCGGTCATGTCGCCCTTGTAGATCCAGACCTTGACGCCGAGACGTCCGAAGGTGGTCTTGGCCTCGTAGAAGCCGTAGTCGATGTTGGCCCGCAGGGTGTGCAACGGGACGCGACCCTCGCGGTAGAACTCCGAGCGGCTCATCTCGGCGCCGCCCAGGCGGCCCGAGCACTGCACCCGGATGCCCTTGGCGCCGGCGCGGATCGCGGACTGCATGCCCTTGCGCATCGCGCGCCGGAAGGACACGCGGCTGGCGAGCTGCTCGGCGATCCCCTGCGCCACGAGCTGAGCGTCGAGATCGGGGCTCTTGACCTCGAGGATGTTGAGCTGGACCTGCTTGCCGGTCAGCTTCTCGAGCTGGCCGCGCAGGCGCTCGGCCTCGGCGCCACGGCGGCCGATGACAATGCCCGGGCGGGCGGTGTGCAGGTCGACGCGGACACGGTCACGGGTCCGCTCGATGTCGACCTTGGAGATTCCCGCGCGCTCCATGCCGTCGGCCATGAGCCGGCGGATCTTGACGTCCTCGTCCACGAAGTCGCGGTAACGCTGACCCGGCTTCGTGGAGTCCGCGAACCAGCGCGAGCGGTGGTCCGTGGTGATGCCCAGGCGGAACCCGGTCGGGTTGACCTTCTGCCCCATTACCGGGCTCCTTCCTTCTGTGCGGCGTCGGCACGGTCGCCGACGATGACGGTGATGTGGCTGGTCCGCTTAAGGATCCGGCCGGCGCGCCCCTGGGCGCGGGGCCGGAACCGCTTGAGGGTCGGGCCCTCGTCGGCGAACACCTCGGTGATGAACAGGTCGTTCTCGTCGAAGGGCTCACCGGCGCGCTCGGCCTTGACCCGAGCATTGGCGATTGCGGACTCGATGACCTTGCGCACCGGCACCGCAGCGGCCTGCGGGGCGAAACGGAGCACGTTAATGGCCTCGACCGCGCGCTTGCCGCGGACGACATCCACGACACGACGCGCCTTCATCGGCGTGCAGCGCACGTACTTGGCCTGCGCCTTGGCTTCCATGTTCTCTGCCTCTCAAACTTTCCGGAGTCCGTCAGCGACGCGACTTGCGGTCGTCCTTGACGTGCCCGCGGAAGGTGCGGGTCGGGGCGAACTCGCCGAGCTTGTGGCCCACCATGGACTCGGTGACGAAGACCGGGACATGCTTGCGGCCGTCGTGGACGGCGAAGGTGTGTCCGAGGAAGTCCGGCGTGATGACCGAACGGCGGGACCAGGTCTTGATGACGTTCTTGGTGCCCTTCTCGTTCTGAGCGTCCACCTTCTTCTGGAGGTGGTCGTCGACGAAGGGACCCTTCTTCAGGCTGCGCGGCATCTCAGGCTCCTATCAGCGCTTCTTGCCGGTCCGACGACGACGCACGATGAGGCGGTCGCTGGACTTGTTGGGACGACGGGTACGGCCCTCGGGCTTGCCCCACGGCGAGACCGGGTGACGGCCGCCGGAGGTGCGGCCCTCACCACCACCGTGCGGGTGGTCGACCGGGTTCATGACGACACCGCGGACGGTCGGGC
>NZ_JAUNHI010000014.1 GCF_030524025.1 Actinomyces sp.
CGGCGGCGTCGGGGCGGGCTCAGCCGTCGGCGTCGGGGCGGGCTCAGCGGTGTAGGTGTTGGTCACGACCACCGGGGTGGTGGTGTCCTTGACCACCGTGACCTGCGAACCAGTCTGGCCATCAACACTGATCGAGGTCTCCACCTCATAACCAGCACGCTCCGCGCTCGAGGCCGGCTCACTGACCGAGCACACCGAACCCACCGGCAGCACCGGCCCATCAACCGACCCACCACCAGCAACCAGCAGGTCACCAGACACCGCAGACCCACCAGGAACCGTGCACTCATAATGCACCGAGAACTCATCAGCCCCGAAAGACCCGTCCCCAGCAACAGTCTTCGACACCGAGAACGACCCCGTCTGCCGCGTATACGTGTTCGTCACGGCGGCCACCGTCTGTACCTCGGCCTTGGGCCGGAGCTGGACGGTCACCGGGTCGGGCGTGGTCAGGTCGTAGCCCTCCACGGCTGTACCGCTGGTGTTCTCCGTGACCGTGCAGGTGGCGCCCGCCAGAAGGGGCAGGCTAGGCGTCGCGGCGACGGGGGTGCCGTCGGCAGGCACGTTGTTGATGACACCGGTGACCGACCCGCAGGTGTAGGTGAAGGAGTAGGTGGGAGCCGCGACCCCGGCCTCGAGGCCCGTCACCGTCTTGGACACCGCCAGCACGGCCGGGTCAGTGCTCACGGGGTTGGTCAGCGAGACCGCCTGGGAAGTGCCGTCACCGATGGTGAAGGTGTTCCGCACCTGGGTGCCGACCTTGAACACGGGGGTGCCCCAGGTGTAGGCGTCGGGGAACTCGACGGAGGCGGTCTTCGGGTCCTCGCTCAGGGAGATGACCGTGCCCTGTGGGAAGGCGCCCGGGTACACCGAGATCTTGCCGGAGACGACCTTGAAGGTGACCGTGCCGGTCAGGCCGTCGGCATTGAGCGTGCCCGGAGGGGTCCACCTCGGGTAGTTCGACACCGTCTGGGGCAGGGTGTAGGAGACGACGACGTCGAAGGTGGTGCCCGAGGGCACGTGGTCCAGGCCGGTGCCCTCGATGTACTTGCTCACTTCGAAGCCCCCGAAGCCCGGGTCGAGAGCCGCCGAGACCTTCGAGGTGTCGTTGTAGTAGCGCTCACCGTTGGCGGTCAGGCTCGTGCCGTTGATGGTCACCGAGTTGCGGTACACGACGCCCTCCTGGGCGCTTCCGGCGTTGACCGTGTTCGGCGAGGTCAGGGAGTAGTTGGTCTTCGGCTGGAAGATGCCGGTGAGCGTCATCGTCGCCACGGTGAGGTCCTCATTGAATGTGACCGTGTAGGCGAAGTCCTCGCCCGGTGAGTTGTAGACCCGGCCCGCAGCGTTGACGAGGCTCACACGGGTCGTCGAGGTCGCCGAGGAGACGTGCGACAGGACCCAGCTCGCAGGGTTCGTGATGAAGGTCTGGCCCGGACCAATCGTGTCGGTGAAGGTGAGGGTCGAGACCGTCACGCCGTCGGCGACGAAACCGGGGACCGTCGCGGCGAGGTTCTCCGTGCCGAAGCTGATCGACCAGGGGATCTGCTTCGAGGCCGAGGACAGGGGGGTCGAGGCCTTGGCGAAGTTGGCGGGGCGGTAGGTCGGCAGGGGGGCCGCGCGGACCCCGCCCGTGCCGGGCAGGTCGACCTCGACGGCGCCGCCGTTGACCGTCATCGTCGTGTTCTCGGCGGTCGTCACCGCGGTGGCGAAGAGCAGGGTCTCACCGGTGCCGCGGAAGTGGGTGAGCCCCTCGGCGCGCAGCCGCTCCACCTCGGAGTTCATCGTGCAGGTGATCGCGGGCTTGGTGATCTGGCAGGTCCCGATCGTCACCTGCGCCCCGGCGTGAACGACGGTCATCGGGATCGTCTTGACCTCCCGGGCCTCGAAGTTGGAGCCCAGCTCGATGGTGAAGGAGTCACCGTCGGCCAGGGTCGTGTTCGTGGCGTCCCAGGTGAAGGAGATCTTGGCGACGTCGCCCACCGCGATGTAGCCGTTGGTGGTCTGGCCGTTGGCATCCGACTTCAACAGGCCGGCGATCGTGATGGCGATACCCGTGTTCGTCGCCGCGACACCCGGGGCAATCACGCCCACGGCGGCCACGAGGACCGCCAGAAGGGCCACGGCGATCGTCCGGGGAGTCCTCCGGCGCCGTGGGTTGACTGAGGAAGGAAGGATGCGCATAACGCTCCGATCCGACGACGTCCGGCACGATCCGGACTGGCAGGCAAGGAACGTCTCCCACACTAAGACGACGCTCGATGAACGGTCATACTCAGCCATTGGGGCCTGGGCCACCGCGGCGCGAGTTCCACATGATTCCAACGGTGCAGCCGGACCGCGTAATTGTTTCGCAATCTATGCGGACTCACCCGGGAGATCACGCAGACTTGAAAGTGAATATGTCAGCGATATTCAAGAAAGTCGAATGCCAGCGTTATTTGCAGATAGGCGTCAGGCTCGGCGGCGATAGGTCGTCGCCTCGGTCTCGTACTCGGTCTGCCCGCCGACACCGGCGCGCAGGAAGACCTCGGCCCACCGCAGGAGATCGGTTCCCTCGACCGGACCGCCGCCCAGCCGTGCCCGGCCGGGGGCAGGGACGACCACCGTCCGCGTCGCGGGCTTGATGATGGTGCCCGGATAGAGGCGGGTCAGGCGCATCCGACCCGACTCCGGCAGGCTCACCGGAGCGAAACGGACCGATTTTCCCTGCGCGACGATCTCACGCACGCCCAGACCGGCCGCGAGCGCCCGCAGGCGCGCCAGCGCGGCCAGGCGGGTGACGGGGTTGGGCACCGGCCCGTAGCGGTCGACGAGCTCATCGAGGACGTCCTCGACCTCGGCGTCGGAGCGTGCGGCGGCGAACTTCGTGTAGGCCTCGAGGCGGAGGCGCTCGTGGGGCACGTAGTCCTCGGGGATGGTGGCGTCCACGGGGAGCTCGACGCGCAGGTCCGCGTCGACCTCGGGCTCCTGCCCGGCCTGCGGCGCGCCGTCGGCGACCTTGAGGGCCTTCTTGTAGGCGGCGACGGCCTCGGAGACCATGCGGACGTACAGGTCGAAGCCGACCCCGGCGATGTGCCCGGACTGCTCGCCGCCGAGCAGATTGCCGGCGCCTCGGATCTCAAGGTCCTTCATGGCCACCTGCATGCCGGCCCCCAGGTCGGTGTTCGTGGCGATGGTGCGCAGGCGCTCGAGGGCCGTCTCGGTCAACGGCCTGTCCGCCGGGTAGAGGAAGTAGGCGTAGGCGCGCTCCCGCCCGCGGCCCACGCGTCCGCGCAGCTGGTGGAGCTGGGACAGGCCCATCCGGTCGGCGCGGTCGACGATGAGGGTGTTGGCGTTGGTCACGTCCAGACCGGTCTCGACGATGGTCGTGCACACGAGGACGTCGATCTCCTTGCGCCAGAAGGCGTCGATGACCGACTCCAGCCGCGACTCGCCCATCTGGCCGTGGGCGGTGGCGACCTTGGCCTCAGGGACGAGCTCGGTGAGGCGTGCGGCCACGGCGTCGATGTCCTCGACCCGGTTGTGGACGTAGAAGACCTGTCCGTCGCGCAGCAGCTCTCGGCGGATGGCCGCCCCGACCTGCTTGGTCTCGTAGGCCCCGACGTAGGTGAGGATGGGGTGGCGGTCCTCGGGCGGTGTGGCCAGGGTCGACATCTCCCGCAGCCCGGTGACCGCCATCTCGAGGGTGCGCGGGATGGGCGTGGCCGACATCGCCAGGACGTCGACATCGGTGCGCAGGGCGGTCAGGGTCTCCTTGTGCTCGACCCCGAAACGCTGCTCCTCGTCGATGACGACCAGGCCCAGGTCCTTGAAACGCACCTGTCCGGTCAAGAGGCGGTGGGTGCCCACGACGACGTCGACGGTCCCGTCGGCCAGCCCCTGGAGGACCTCGGCGGACTCGGCCTGCGTCTGGAAGCGGGAGAGCTGGGCCACTCGCACGGGGAAGCCCGCGTAGCGCTCGGCGAAGGTCTCGGCGTGCTGGGCCACGAGCAGCGTCGTGGGCACGAGCACGGCGACCTGCTTGCCGTCCTGGACCGCTTTGAAGGCGGCGCGCACGGCGATCTCGGTCTTGCCGTAGCCCACGTCGCCGCAGATGAGGCGGTCCATGGGCTGTGCCTTCTCCATGTCGGCCTTGACGTCGTCGATGGTGGCCAGCTGGTCGGGGGTCTCGGTGTAGGGGAAGGCCTCCTCGAGCTCGGCCTGCCAGGGAGTGTCGGGGCCGAAGGCGTGGCCGACGGTGGCGGCGCGCGCGGCGTAGAGGCGCACGAGCTCGCCGGCGATCTCCCGCACGGCCGTGCGCGCCTTGGACTTCGTGCGTTGCCAGTCGGCCCCGCCCATCCGGTTGAGGGCGGGGGCGTCGCCGCCGACGTACTTGCTCACCTGGTCGAGGGAGTCGGTGGGCACGAGGAGGCGGTCGCCCGGCTGTCCGCGCCGGGAGGGGGCGTACTCGATGACGAGATACTCCCTGCTCGCCGCGGACTTGGAGGAGCCGACCGAGCGGCGCAGGAGCTCGACGAAGCGCCCCACCCCGTGCTGGGCGTGGACGACGAGGTCCCCGGCCCGCAGCGACAGGGGGTCCACGCTCTTGCGGGAGCGGCGTGCCGGGAGCACCTTGTCCCCGCGCGGGCCGGCGGGGGCCCGGCCGGTCAGGTCGGACTCGGCGATCAGGGCCAGGTGCAGGGCCTGCGACACGAAGCCGTGCCCGGCGCTGGCCTGGGTGACGCGGACGACGCCGTCTCCCTGCCCGCCCCGGCCCGCCCACCCCAGGTCCTCGGGCTCGTCGAGCCCGCTGACGATGCGGGCGGCCACGCCAGCGTCGGCGAGCAGCTGGGCCATGCGGCGTCCGGGACCGGGACCGTCGGTGGCCACGACGACGCTCCACCCCTCGCGGGCCATGCGACCCAGGTCGGTGACGGCCTGCTCGATGCGGCCGCGGTAGCTGGGAGGGTCGGCCAGGGCCAGCTCGAGGGCCTCGGGGGAGGCGGCCAGTGAGGTGAGCGACCACCAGCCCCTTCCGGTGGACAGGGCCAGGGCGCGGGCCTCGGCGAGGTGCGCGAAGGCGGCCGCCGACAGGTCGACGGGAACCGTCCCGCCGGAGGCGGCCGAGGTCCAGGCAGCGGCGAGGAACTCGGCGGTCGTGGCCACGAGGTCCTCGGCGCGCCGGCGCACCCGCTCGGGCTCGAGGGCGACGACGAGCCGGTCTCCGACGAGGTCGAGCAGGGGGACCATGGAGGGCACGAGGACGGGGGCGAGGGACTCCATGCCTTCCACGGGGATGCCCTCGGCGATCTTGTCGAGCATGTCGGCCGCGCCGGGGATGGAGCCGCTCAGGGCTCGGGCGCGCTCGCGCACGGCCGGGGTCAGGACGATCTCCCGGCAGGCGGTGGCGGTGACCGCATCGAGCTCGTCGATGGTGCGCTGGTCGGCCACGGCGAAGGAGGAGACGGACTCGATGTCCTCGCCGAAGAAGTCGACGCGGACGGGGCGCGGCTCGGTGGGCGGGAAGACGTCGAGGATGCCGCCGCGCACGGCGTACTGTCCGCGGCTCTCGACCATGTCGACCCGGGTGTAGGCCGCGTCGCCCAGGCGGCGGGCGATCTCCTCCAGACCCGGGGACGCCCCGGGTGCCAGGCGAACGGGCTCGAGCTCGCCCAGGCCCTCGATGACGGGGGCGAGGAGGGCCCGCACGGGGACGATGAGGACGCGCACCGGCCCGCGCCGGGGGTCGGCGGGGCGACCGGGGGTGGGCTCGCCGTCCTCGGGGTGGGCCAGACGGCGCAGGACGGCCAGGCGGCGGGCGACGGTGTCGGCCCGTGGCGACAGGCGCTCGTGCGGCAGCGTCTCCCAGGCGGGGAAGACGGCGATCTCCGCCGGGGGCAGGTAGCAGCCAAGGGCGGCCGCGAGGTCCTCGGCCTCACGGCCGGTGGCGGTGACGACGAGCAGGGGCGAGCCGGTGGACGGTGCCGGTGGTTGTCCCCCCTCCGGAGCCGGCACGGGGCGTCCGACGGCGGCGGACACGCCGGCCGGGCCCAGGGCCATAGCCGCCAGGACGGCGGGCCTGGCCCCAGGGGCGACGACTGCGCTGCGCTCGGAGCGGGCGCTCGAGGCCGAGGCCTCCACAAGGTCGGAGGTGATCGGGTCGTCCAGCAGTGGTGGCAGCAGGGCGGTCAGTCGCACGGCGCCGAGTGTAGGCCGCGCCGAGGCCGCGGGCTCCACGGGGCGGCCGGACCGGCGACCTCGATGATCGAGTCCACGCGGGGCGGCGCTCACGCCCGTATGGCGCGCTAAGCCAGACGGGCGGCCCTTCCTTCCCGATGGGAACGAGGGACCGCCCGCTGCGGCGGGGAGGCGCAGACCTGGGGCCCGTCCCGTCTCAGGCCCGGCGACGACGCAGGAGCATCGCGCCGCCGACGAGCCCCGTCACCGCCAGGATCACCGGGACGGCGATCGAGGCACCCGTGCGAGCCAGGGACGTGGCCGTACCCGGCTCAGAGCTCGGCGTCCCGGTGGGCTGGGCGCTCGGGTCCTGCGAGGGGGAGACCGACGGCGTGGGCGTCGGGTCGGGCGTGTAGGTGTTGGTGAAGGCGGCGGTCACAACCTCGTCCTGTCTGGTGATGGTCACCGTCTGGGGCTCGGGGGCCACGAGGCTGTGGCCCTCGATGTCGGCCGAGGCGGCGTCCTCGGTGATCGTGCACTCGGTGCCGGTGGGCACCGTCGGGCCTAAGACCGCGGTGCCGTCAGCCTTGACCGCCAGCTCACCCGTGCTGCCGTCGGTACAGGTGTAGGCGAAGGTGAACTCCTTGCCCTCGACGGCCTGCGCCGAGGCGCCCGAGACCGCCTTGGTCACCGCGAAGGAACCGGTGTGACGGGTGTAGGTGTTGGTGAAGGAGGCGGTGACCACCTGGGAGGAGTCGGTCACGGTGACCGTCTGCTCCTCGGAGATGAGGACGTCGTACTGGTCGACGCCCGCCGAGGTGGCGCGCTCGCTGATCGTGCAGCTCGCACCGACCGGAAGGTCGGCCGGGCCGGCGGCCGCGGTCCCGTCGCCGGGGACCTCGACAGAGCCGGTGCGCTCCCCCTCCACGCTCGTGCACGCGTAGTCGAAGGTGAAGGACTTCTCCGCGATGGTCTGGGCGTCGTCGCCGGCGACGGTCTTGACGATCTCGAAGCCGCCGCGCTCCAGGGTGTAGGTGTTGACGGCTGCAACCTCGATCCCGGAGCCGTCGGTGACCTCCACGGTGGCGCTGTCGCCCTGGACGGCGGTGCCGTCCACGCTCAGCGTCGTCTCCAGGCCGGCGCCGGTCACGGCTGCGGTCTTCTCGGTCACCGTGCACGAGCCCACGGGCAGGTCGGTCACCGAGGCCGAGGAGCCGGCGGGAACCGTCAGGGTGCCGGTGATCTCCGGACCGGCGGCCGCGGTCGTGCAGGTGTAATCGAAGGTGAACTCCGCCGGGGCCAGGGCAGCGCCGTCGCCGGCGACCGTCTTGGACACCGTGAAGCCTCCGGTGAGCAGCGTGTAGTCGTTGGTGACCGTGACCGCGGGGGTCGAGTCCTTGACGACCGTCACCGTGGGCGAGGAGTAGCTCGTCGCGACGGCGAAGCCGCTGCGGGCGGCCGAGGCGGCGTCCTCGGTCAGGGTGCAGGTCGTGCCGGTCGGCAGGACCGGGCCGTTGACGGGCTGGCCGTTCATCGCCACCTCGAGCGAACCGCTCGTGGCCTCGGGGTCGTCGCAGGTGTAGTCCACGGTCACGGCGTCGGCCTCGGAGGGGTTGTAGTCACCGGTGACGGCCTTGGCCACCGAGAAGGAGCCCTCGTCCTTGGAGTAGGTGTTGGTGAAGGCGGCGGTCGCCGGGGCGCTCGCCGAGGAGATGGTCACCGTCTGGGCCCAGGGGGCGGTCAGCGTGTAGCCATCGATGGCCGCACCGGCCTCGTCCTCGGTGACCGTGCACTGGATGCCCAGCGCGAAGGAGGCGCCCGCGGCCACCGCCGCACCATCACCCTTGGCCGTCACGACACCCGACTGGCCGTCGGTGCACGTGTAGGAGAAGGAGTAGTCCTTGTCCCCCGCGCCCTCGGCCCCCGTAGCCGTCTTGACGACCTCGAAGGTGCCCAGGGCCGTGGCCGTGTTCGTCAGCGACACCGCCGTCGAGACCTGGTCGGCGATCGTCAGCGTCGAGGTCGCGGTGTTGCCCACGGCGAAGACCGGCTCGCCCCACGTGTAGGAACCGGAGGTCGAGGCGGTGGCGGTGTCCTCACTCAGCGTGATGACCGTGCCCTTGGGGAAGGTGCCCGGGTAGGTGTTCGCCGTGCCGATGGCGACCTTCATCGTCGTCGAGCCCGAGGTGCCGTCGGCGTTGAGAGTGCCCGGCACGCTCCAGCCCTCGGCCTCGTAGACGCTGGCCGCGGCAGGCAGGGTGTAGTCGACCTTGACGTCGAAGGTCGTACCGTCGGCGACCTCGGCCAGGCCCGAGCCCTCGAGGTACTTCGTCACACCGAAGCCGCCGTAGCCGGCCGCCATCTTGACGGTGATCGACACCGAGTCGATGTAGCTGCGGGTGTTGGTGGCCACCGCGTCAGAGCCGGCGACCGTGGCGGTGTTCGCGTACTTGACGCCCACGAGGGCCTTGCCGGACTCGGAGGTGAAGGTGACCGGGTAGTAGATCTTGTAGTTCGTGTCCTTGGCGAAGGGGCCGGTCACGGTGATGGCCGCGACCTGACCGTCGATGGACACCGACATGTCGAAGTCGCCGTAGGCGGTGCTCGTGTCCTCACCGGTGGCGGCGGTGACCGGGACGCCGGTCAGGCCCGGCTCGGCCGCGGAGTTGCGCACCATGAACCGCCACCTGCTCAGGTCGGTGTTGAAGGCCTGTCCGGCACCCAGGGTGTCGGTGAAGGTGAGGGTCTGGCGCGTCGAGCCATCCAGGGCCAGGGCCTGGTCGGAGTCCTTGAGCAGGCCCTGCATGTAGGCCGATCCGAAGTTGATCTCCCAGACCGCGCTGGTCGACTGGGAGTTGATGAGGGAGGCGCCCTTCGAGAAGCGCCCCGGAGAGTAGGTGGTGGCCGCCCGGGCGCGGATGCCTCCGTCACCGGGCAGGTCCACCGCGATCGTCTGGGAGGCGTTGAGCGTGAAGTCGACGGTCTCGGCGGTGGTCGTGCCGGTCACCTTGAGCAGCGCGCTGCCGGTGCCGCTAAAACCGCCGAAGCCGGCGCGCTTGAGCTCATCGACCTTGTCGTTGAAGGTGCAGGTCAGCTCCTTCTGCGTCAGCTGGCAGATGCCGATGGTCACCTGCTGGCCGTTGTAGGACACGCTCATGTCGGTCGTCTTGGGGTACTCCAGGTTGTTGAAGTAGGTGCCCAGGTTGATGACGAAGGAGTCTCCCGCGGCGATATCGGCCTGCGAGGCGTCCCAGTCGAAGGTCAGCTTGGCGACGTCGTCGTCGGTCAAGGCACCGCCCTGGACGGCGCCGACGACGTCGGACTTGACCAGGACGAGGTTGGAGACCGTGATCCGGGAGTTGACGGCCGCCTGAGCCTGGACCGGCACGACGAGGCCGAGCACGAGGGCCAAGAGGCCGAGACAGACGATCGTCAGCGTCGTGCGCCCTGACGATGCGTCCCTGCGGGGAGCAAGGGTGAGCATGGAGATGTCCTTATCCGGGGAACTGCAGTTCAGGGCCTCCGCTAACAACACGGGGAGCGTACAGCCCATCGCAATCCGGTTCTCAGCACTGAAAACCCGGTTTCTTGAAATTCCGCGGATCCCACCCCATATTCGTGACGCAACTGTGACGGCGAACTGCCTGTGACGGGGCCCCGGTCACGAAAACCGGCCGAGCGCGCAGCGGTGCCCCGGACGTGCGCGGGCACGCACAGCAGCGGGGCCCCACCCGAAGGTGGGGCCCCGCTGCGGGGTCCGTGGTGCGCCGCGAGGCACGACCTCAGCGCGGCAGGTGCTCAGCGTGCCGGGCGGGCCGCGCGGCGCTCAGCGCACCGGAGAGGGCTCAGACGTCCTGGGCCTCGAACAGGGAGGTGACCGACCCGTCGTCGAAGACCGCGGTGATCGCCCTGGCCAGGAGCGGGGCGATGGGCAGGATCGTCAGCTGCTTGAAGCGCTTGGCCTCGGGGATGGGCAGCGTGTCGGTGACGACGACCTCCCGCGCCCCGCAGGAGGACAGCCGGTCGACGGCGGGGCCGGTGAGCACGCCGTGCGTGGCCGCCACGATGACGTCCTTGGCGCCCGAGCCCAGCAGGACCGCGACCGCCTTGGCGATCGTGCCGCCGGTGTCGATCATGTCGTCGACCAGGACGCAGGAGCGGCCCTCGACGTCACCGACGACCCGGTTGGCCACCGACTCGTTGGGGCGGCTGACGTCACGGGTCTTGTGGACGAAGGCCAGGGGCGTGCCGCCCAGGGCGTTGGCCCAGCGCTCGGCCACGCGGATGCGTCCGGCGTCGGGCGACACGACCGTCGTGCTCCCCACGTCGACCCGCCCGCGGATGTAGTCGACGAGCACCGGCTGGGCCCACAGGTGGTCCCACGGCCCGTCGAAGAAACCCTGCTCCTGGGAGGTGTGGAGGTCCACACTCATGAGCCGGTTGGCGCCCGCCGTCTTGTACAGGTCGGCCACGAGCCGGGCGCTGATCGGCTCACGACCCAGGTGCTTCTTGTCCTGACGGGCATAGGGGAAGAAGGGGGCGACGGCGGTGATCCGCTTGGCCGAGGCCCGCTTGAGGGCGTCGACCATGATGAGCTGCTCCATGAGCCAGTCGTTGACCCGGTCCCCGTGGGACTGCATGACGAAGACGTCGCAGCCGCGCACCGACTCGTTGAAACGGACGTAGGTCTCACCATTGGAGAAGTCGTAGGCGGTCGAGGACAGGACCTCGGTGCCCAACTCGGCGGCGACGTCCTGGGCCAGCCGCGGGTGCGCTCGCCCCGAGACGATGACCAGACGCTTCTCGCCCCTGGTGATGATGCCGGTCATGACGTGGTTCCCCTCCCGCCGCAGGTGCGGCTGTCATCGGTGCGGGCGACAGGAGTGGTCACCCGCGTCGGCGTCCCGCGACCGGGACGTCGTCGTCGAGCCGGTCGAATGGCGCCACGACGGCGCCGGCCGGGATGTCGACGTCGGTCAAGATGGCGTAGGCGCCCACCCGGGCGCCCTGGCCGATGCGCGTGCGCCCGCGCACGAGAACCCCCTGCTCGAGGACGACGTCCTGAGCCAGCTCGGCGGTGACGTCGACCCACACCGAGGAGGGGTCGACCACGCCCACGCCGCGCTCCATCCAGGCCGCCAGCGTCCGGCGGTTGAGCTCGGCTCCCAGGCAGGCCAGCTGGGCGCGGTCGTTGCAGCCCTCGACGAGCCAGTGATCGGTGACGACCAGGGCGCTCGTCGACAGCCCGGCGCTGTGGGCACGCTCGACCACGTCGGTGAGGTAGACCTCGCCCTGGTCGTTGTCGCTGCCCAGGGTCGCCAGCGCCTGGCGCAGGTGGGTGGCGTCGAAGACATAGACCCCGGCGTTGATCTCCGTGATCTGCCGCTGCTCGGGTGTGGCGTCGCGCTGCTCGACCACGGCCCGCACGGCGCCGTCGGGCTCCCGCAGGACCCGGCCGTAGCCGGTGGGGTCGGCCAGCACGGTGGTCAGCAGCGTCACTGCGTCGCCCCGCCCGGTGTGCTGGGCGACCAGCGCCTCCAGGGTTGCCGTATCGAGCAGCGGCACGTCCCCCGAGGTGACGACGACGGGGCCGGCGAGCTCCTCGGGCAGGGCCGCCAGGGCGCAGGCCACGGCGCGCCCGGTGCCGGGGATCTCGTCCTGATCGACCGCCACGGCACGGGGGGCGTGGGCGGTCAGGTGGGCGACGACGGCCTCACGCTCGTGGCGCACGACGACGACGAGATGCTCGGGGTCCAGCCCCTGTGCGGCGCCCACGGCGTGGCACAGGAGGCTGCGGCCCCCGATCTCGTGCAGGACCTTGGGCGTCGCCGAGCGCATGCGGGTGCCCTTGCCTGCGGCCATGACGATGACGGCGGCGGGGGAGGTGGGGGCCACGGATCCTCTTCTCGCTGGTTCTCTCGCGCCCTGGCTGCCGGGCGTTCGGGACGGGGTCATCTTACCGAGACCGGGCACGGGCGCACCCCGACGCTCCGCCCCCAGGGTTCGAACCCGGGCCTCAAGGCTCCAAAGGCCTGCGTGCTGCCACTACACCAGGGCGGACCGCCGCCCGAGATGCCGGGCGGCGCGGCCCCAGTGTCTCATGAGCCACGGGTGCCCCGGCCGGTGACCACGGCGATGGAGCGGGCTCCCTGCATAATGTCAGGAAGGGGAGGGATGATGAGTGCGATGAAGACGATGCCGGCCAAGGCGGGCAAACGCACCCGAATGAGTGCGGGCGAGCGTCGGGAACAGCTCATCGACGTCGCCCGGGGCCTGTTCGCCCTCAAGGGCTTCGACGCCACGAGCATTGAGGAGATCGCCGCCCGGGCCACGGTGTCCAAACCGGTGGTCTACGAGCACTTCGGCGGCAAGGAGGGCCTGTACGCCGTCATCGTCGACCGCGAGCTGACCACGATCGCCTCGACGATCACCGGGGCGCTGGGATCCTCGTCGTCCTCATCGGTCATCGTCCAGCGCGCCGCCCTCGGCCTGCTCACCTATATCGAGGACTCCCCCGACGGCTTCCGGATCCTGTCCTCGGGCTCGGACCGCGCCGCAGGCACCTACTCGACACTGCTGGCCGATGTCGCCATCGAGGTCTCGGGGCTCCTGGCCTCACAGTTCGCCGACCACGACCTCGACCCGCGCACCGCGCCCCTGTACGCCCAGATGCTGGTCGGGATCGTGGCCATGCCCGCCCAGTGGTGGCTGGAGAACCGCACGATGAGCAAGGAGGAAGTGGCCGCCCACATGGTCAATCTCGCATGGAACGGCCTGCGCGCCATCGAGCCCGAGCCCGCCCTGCGTGAGGAGGCTCTCCGTTGACCTGAGAACCGGATTGCCAAAGACTGTTGAACTGGTCATCTCCGGGCCGGTTCAGACCAGATCCCGTGGAACCCTGAAAGGAGACACCTGCCATGATCACCATCAGGCAAGCCGCCTACGCGGAGGCGCGCGCCGGTTCTGGCAGCGCGCTCCGGGTCTCGGCCCAGGCCGGGGACCTCGTCCTGCTCATCACCTGCTCCCAGTTCGGCCACGTCGGCAAGGGCGGCCTGCCCTCCGGCTGGTCACACGCCTACTCCGACGGCTCGGCCAGCCGGTCCCGCTCCGGGCTCGTGGCCTGGACCTGGGTCTCGTCGGCACAGACTGTCAACCTGAGCACGTGGTGGGGCGGCAACCAGAACAACGCCTCCCGGCAGCGGGGCCTCCTGCTGGCCGTCAGCGGCGTGGCCGCCGGCTCCCAGCCCGCGACCTCGGGCTGGACCTCCACCGCTCCGACCACGCCCCCTGCCGGGATCGTCGTCGCCCAGCAGCACGGCACCGCCTTCGCCCCGCTCAACGAGTTCGCGGTCGGCCCCAGCCAGGTCATCCACGCCGGCCAGGCCTCGACGACGGCCTCGTGGTCGACGCTGCGCGCCGTGCTGACCGACGGGGGCTCCCCGCTGACGCAGGGCACGCAGCTGGCCACCACCGCCTGGGTGACGATCGGGCTGACCCCCGCCCATGGCACGGCCGCGAGCGCCGCCCCGGCCGCCGCGTCCACCTCAGCCGCCGCGCCCGTCTCGACCTCCCCCACCAGTGGTCAGGGCCAGACGGTCGGGCTCAAGGTGATCGGCGCCGGGGGGAAGGTGACCTCCGGCACCGAGGTCTCGGTGACCACACCAGTCGACATCGACGTGTCGGGCCTCATGTCGCAGTCCAAGGGCTGGATGGTCGCCCACCGGGGAGGCTCGGACGACTGGCCCGAGATGAGCCTGCGGGCCTACACCGAGTGCGCCGTCCGCGGCGTCGAGGCCCTCGAGTTCAGCTTCTCCCTGACCTCCGACGGCGTCCCGGTGGGGGCGCACAACCGGGACCTCCAGGGCGTGGACCCCAGCGCCCCGGCCACGCCGGTCTCCGAGATGACGTGGGAGCAGGTGCGTCAGCACACGACAGAGGGCGAGCCCATCATCCGGCTGGACGACCTCGTCAACGCCTACGGCCAGAACCACGTCCTGTTCGTCGACCCCAAGTACTCCGCCGCTGCCCACACCACCTACCTGCCGTGGCTGGACCGCGAGCGCACCATCCTCAAGTTCTACGGGGAGGCCACCTGGCTGGCGGACATCTGGCGGGCGGCCGGCTTCCGCACCTGGGGCTACCTCTACGCCCCCGAGATCCAGGACGGGCGCGCTTCTGCGTGGGCCTCCCACTGGGACATGATCGGCGTGCCCTGGGACGCCCCCGAGCAGGTGTGGAGCACGGCCCTGGGCTACGGGCCGCCCGTCCTGGGGCACATCTGCCCCAGCCAGGAGGCGCTGAACACCTGCCTGTCCCGCGGGGCGGTGGGCGCCATGTGCGCCAAGATCGACGGGGTGACCGTCTCATGAACCGTCTCACCACCGCACCGACGACCGCCGTCATCGATCCGACCAGCCGGCGGCGCCCCGCGCCGCGCGCACGGATGCGCAGGAGGTAACCATGCTGAGCAGACGACGCCTCATCACTGTGGCCGCGGGCGGCCTGGGGGTCGCGACCGCCGCCGTTGTGACCAACCACGTGACGAGCCGCATCGAGGCCCAGGCGGTCATCGACGCGCAGTCCACCGCGGCGGCCGAGCCCCAGATCCTCATCGGCCCGGTCGCGGTCATCGACGGCCAGACGGTGGTGCGGGTGGCCGCCCGCGGCGCCGGCACCGAGCTGCTGACGTCGACCGGTGCCTTCACCGAGGAGGGCGGCGCCCTGGTCCCCGCGGGTCTGCGGCTCATGTCCTTGTCCCGGGGGGTGGCGCTGCAGGCCCGGCCCGAGCAGCCCGCCGTCGTGTCGACCTCCTCCGACCAGGACCTCACGGAGGCCTTCGCGGTCTTCGACGGCCTGGACGGTGCCGACGACGTCGAGGTGCTCCTGCCCGGCTTCGGCCTGGTGGAGTCCGTTCCCCTCGTCACCCCCGCGCAGAGCGGCTTCTCAGTGTCCTGACCCGGGGCGCACCACCCATGACGACCGCCGCCGGGGCCCGCGCCCCGCAGGACGACAAGGAGCAGGCCATGGAGCCCGACGAGATCCTCAACGCACTGCGCAGGCACATCCCCCTCGTGCTCGTGCACCTCGTGCTGGGCCTGATCGCCGGGCTGGTCCTGGCCGCCGCGAGCACACCGGTCTACACCTCCCGGGCCAGCGCCCTCGTGGCCGCCGACCCGGGCGACGGCACCCAGTCGGTCACCTCCTCGACCACCGTCATCTCGGCGATCATGCCCACGCTCATCGAGGTGGGCACCTCCGAGACCATCATCGCCGAGGTCGCCGAGTCCACTGGGATGAAGCCGTCACAGATCCGCTCCTCGGTCGAGCTGTCCAACGCTACCAACAGCCTCATCGTCGAGGTGACGGCCCGCGCCTCGAACGCCGAGGACGCCCAGACGATCGCCAAGGCCGAGATCGAGGCCCTGCGCGGGGTGGTCTCCGAGATGTCGGTCAAGGGGCAGGAGGAGGAGCTCGCGCTGACCCTGACCGATGTCGATACCGCCTCCCTGCCCGGCGCCCCGTCGGGGCCCTCGAAGTCCCGCTACGCGCTCATCGGGGCGGCCCTGGGCGCGATGGTCGGCGCCGGCGTCGCCCTTGTCCTGCACCGCAGAACCAGCGCGACCAGAGGCACCCGCGTGGCCCTGCCGCCCAGCAGACGCACCCAGATCCGGCACGTGGCACGCATGGGCCGCCGCTCCGCCCCGCCCCCAAGCACATGACGGCGGCGGCCCCGGCCGTCGGTCCGTCCCGGCCGTCGCCCACCCGCCTGACCTGGGAGGCCGTCGCTGCCGCCGCCATGGCGGCACTGGTCGCCATGCGCACCGAGATCGCCGGGGGGATCGTCGTGGGAGACTGCGCCGCCCTCGTGTTCCTGCCGGTGACCTGGACGGCCATCCGGCGCTCACGAGGCTTCACCTGGCTGCTGCTCAGCGCCGCGCTGGCCGTCGTTGCAGGGTGGGTGCTGTCCCTCGCGGCGATGGGGGAGTTCACCGTGCTGGTCTCGGCGCGGCGCTCGGTGCTGCTGCTGGCCGCCGGGCTGCCCGCCGTCGTGGCGACACTGGTGTGGGCCGGCCGGCGCCTGAGGCTGCGCGGCGCGGTGGCCGCCTTCGGGGTGGGCATGGTCATCGACAACCTGTCCTTGCTGCAGACCTCGCCCAACGCCTGGAAGTTCGGCCTGGGGGTCGCCGTGGCCATCACCGTGACGGCCATGACCCAGGGCCGGGGACGCCTGGTGCAGGCGACGATCGCGGGGGCGCTGGCTGTTTCCTTCCTCCTGGCGGACTCCCGAGCCACCTCCGGATTCATGCTCCTCATCATGGCCCTGCTCATCTGGCAGGCGGTGGCCGCGACGCTGCCGGTGCGCCACTGGTCGCCCGAGCGCCTGCGCTTCAACCAGTCGCTCCTCGTGGCGGGGATGACCGTGGCGGCGCTCGTCGTTGTCATCCTCGCCTCGTTGTCGGGCTACCTCGGCCAGGACGCCCAGGACCGCACCGCCGCTCAGGCCGGCGGTTCGACCAACCCCTTCCTGGCGGCCCGCCCCGAGCTGGGCGCCTCCTGGGCGCTGCTGACCAACCGGCCGTGGGGGTACGGGGCCGGGGTGATGCCCCGCTACGAGGATGTACGGATCGCCATGAACGGGATGAAGGACCTCGGCTACAACCCCGACAACGGCTATGTCCAGCAGTACATGTTCGGCAACGGCTTCGAGCTGCACTCCGGCCTGGTCGACGCGTGGATCGCGCTGTCCGTGCCCGGCGCGGTGCTCATGGCGCTCGGCCTGGTCATGGCGCTGCGCGTGCTGCGTGCCGACCTGGGCACGCTGCGCACGCGCGCCTGGCTGCTCATCGCCGTGCTCGTCACCGTCATGAACGTTCTCGTCGGCCCGCTGACGATCCTGCCCCCCTTCCTGGCCATCGTCATGGCGGCCGCCCTGGGGGACGAGGGTCGGAGGGACGAGGGCGAGCTCGTGAGGTCGACGGTCGGCCGGTGAGGTCGCAGGGTCACGCTGCCCGGCGCCACCGCGTTCGTACCTTATGCGCCCATGTCGCACCGCCGCGCCGCTGCGCGCCACCGCGTTCGTACCATATGTGCCGACGTCGCACGGTCAACGTGCGGTCACGGCACAGAAGGTACGAACCCGGCACGGCTCCTGCCTAGCGCCCGTACTCGGCGTGCACGCCCCGGCCGAGGGCAGCCGCAGCCATCCCCCGCCCCCTGGCCACGAGCCGTGCCCCGCGGGCGCGGTGGGTCATCGAGCCGGTCAGAAGGCCCGCGCACTGGCGGGTGTACCCCGCGGCCACCCGCAACGCTCCGCCGCCCAGGGCCCGCGCCCGCCGCCCCAGGTGGGCGCCGGGGCCGGCCAGGGCGAGATCGACGCGCACGGCAGTGGCCGCGTGGGAGCGCTGGCGGCGCAGGATCCACCCGTGGTCCAGCCGCTCGACGGGCACGTGGTCGCGGACCCTGGCCTCGGCGCACCACACGATCGTGCCCCCGGCCGCCACCAGGCGTCGGGTGAACAGGGTGTCCTCTCCCCCGGTGGCGCCGAAGGCCTCGTCGAAGCGCAGGCCCCGCCCGCGCACGAAGGCAAGGTCGACCAGGAGGTTGTTCGTCGCGGCCACGCCCCGGGCCGTTCCGGTGGGCCAGGTCCGCCGGTCGAAGAAGCCGCCCGCCCGCACCCAGGCGTCGGGCGAGACCTCGTAGTCGGGGACGACGAGCCCGGCCACCGCCTGGGCCCCGAAGCGCTCCCGGGTCTGGAGCAACAGACTCAGCCAGCCGGGCTCGGGCGCCTCGTCATCGTCGATGAAGACCAGCAGCCCGTCTGCCTCGGAGATCCCCGCCTCATCCAGTGCCCGGTTGCGCACCGCGGCCACCCCCGGGGTCGGCTCGGCCACGAGGCGCAGGTGGGCGCCGTGCGGACCGGCCTGCGCCTCGGCCACGACCGGCCCGGCCGAGCCCTGCGGGTCGTTGTCGATGACGAGAACCTCGGCGACCGCCTGCTGTGCCGCCGGCAGGCCGCCGATCTCCGCGCCGACCCCGGCCAGGGCGCGGGCGAGGGCCTCGGGGCGCTTGTAGGTCGGGATGGCCACGGTCAGGGCCCGGGCCCCGGTCATCGCCGGCCTCCGCGGCCCGTGCGCCCGTACTCGCGCACGCGGACGTCGAAGGCGCCGACCACCATCCCCAGGCCTCCGCGGCTGGAGACCTCATGGAGGGCCCGCGCACCAACGTCGCCCCGCGCGCCGGCGGCCACGGCGCGCAGGCCGTCGACGCCCGCCTTGGCCGCCCCTTTGGCGGCGTAGGCCAGGCGCAACGGCAGGCGCGCACCGGGCGCCGTGTCGATCCGCACCCGCGCCCACGACGAGCCCGAGCGGTAAGCGCGCTGGAGCACCCACCGGCGTGTGGCCCGGGAAGGAGGCACCCGCTTGGTGACCACCGCCCGGCCCGCGAAACGGATGACGCCCCCGGCGCGGGTGAGTTGGCGGGTGAACAGCGAGTCCTCGCCACCGGTCAGCCCGTACCGGGGGTCGAAGCGCAGGCCCAGGCGGCGCACGACCGCCAGGTCCAGGAGCAGGTTGCCGGTGTCGGCGCTCGTGACCGCGGCGCCGTCCTGGGCCCGCCAGGAGTCGAAGGCGCCCGAGGCACTCACCCAGGCATCAGGGGCGAGCTCGAAGCGCGGCGGCGTCGGGCCGGTCACGGCCGCGCACCCCCCGTCTCCCCAGGCCTCGACCAGCGCGCCGAGCCACCCGTCCTGGGGTATCTCGTCGTCGTCAATGAAGACGAGCAGGTCCTCCTCGGCACACTCCTCCAGGGCGCGGTTGCGCCCGGCGACGATGCCCGGCTCGGGCTCGTGGACGCCCAGGAGCAGGCCGGGGCCGTCGGCGGGACGGGCCGCCTCGATGGTCTGCGCCGCCCCGGCACCGGGGTCGTTGTCGACCACGAGCACCCGGGCCCGCTCCACCCCGCCACAGGAGCGGGCCTGGTCGATGAGTGTCGGCAACAGCTCGGCCAGGTAGACGTTGCGCCGAAAAGTAAGCACCGCCACAGTCAACCGGGGTAGGGCCCCGGTCCCGTTGTGCGCGTGTTCCACAGGGACTCCTTTCTGGTGACCCGACCGGGCCACGGTCACGACGGTACTATCCCTGGGCCACGTCCTTGCCGTGCGCCACCGCTCCCTGACCACTTCCGGAAGGCTCCGACCATGGCCCCTGCCCCCACCGCAGCATCTGCCGCACACCGCCGGCCCGGCGACCTCGGCCCTGAGGGCGAGGCCGCCCCCCGGACCGAGGTCGAGGCCGCCCTCCTGAGCCGCACCGTCGTCGTCGTCGTCAGCTACGGCTCCGCCGAGCTCCTGGGGCGCAACCTCGCCGCGGTGGGCCGCGCCGCGCCCGAGGCGCTCATCGTGGTCGTCGAGAACGACCCCGAGCCGGATGCAGGGGCGCGGACGGCGGACCTGTGCCGCCGACAGGGGTGGGAGCTCGTGCGGCCCGGGACGAACACCGGCTTCGGCGGGGGGATGAACCGGGGGGTGGCACGCGCCCACGACGAGGGCCGCGACCTGCTCGTCCTGCTCAACCCCGACGCCGTCATCGCCCGGGAGGACCTCCTGCGCCTCGTGGCACGGGCCGACGCCGAGCCGCTGAGCCTCGTGGCCCCGGTGCTGCGCAGCTCCCAGGGCGTGGTCGTGGCCGACCGCGCTGTCGTGTGCCTGGCCGACGGGTCGATGCGCTCGCCGCGGTCCCGGCGCCCCGTGCCCCCAGGCGGCACACGGCCGTGGTTGTCGGGGGCGTGCCTGGCGCTGTCAAGCACCCTGTTCGAGGCAGTCGAGGGCTTCGACGCCCGGTACTTCCTGTACTGGGAGGACGTCGACTTCTCCTGGCGGGTGCTGCGGGCGGGGGGCCGGCTCGTCGCCCTGCCCGATGCCACCGCCGTCCACGACGAGGGGGGCACGCACAATGTGTCCGGCAGCCGGGCCAAGTCCCTCACCTACTACTACTACAACATCCGCAACCGGCTGCTGCTGGCCGCCCTGTGGCTCGAGCCCGCCGAGCAACGCCGGTGGGCCGCCTCCTCGGTGTCCACCGCCCGCGAGGTGGTCCTGCGCGGCGGCCGGCGCCAGCTCCTGGGCTCCTCGGCGCCCGTGCGCACGGCGGCGGCCGCCATCTACGACGGTTTGCGCCTGGCCCGGGCGGCACGACGCGGGACGCTGCCCGGCCCCGAGGTGCCCCTGCCCCGCTGACGCACCGCCGCGCTCGCTGACCGCCCCGCTGAGGCCCTGAGACACGAGGCGGGCGGGCCGCGCCCACCGGCACGGCCCGCCCGCATCATGCGGCGGAGGGATCAGCCCAGGCGCTTGACGGTCACCGAGTCGATGGCGACGTTGACCGTCTCGTCCTGGCCGGCGGAGGCCGACATGTAGGTCGTGAAGCCCACCGACCCCGGGCCGTTGAGGGTGCCCTCGGAGTCGACCGTGTCGATCTGCCAGGCCTCGGGCTCGGCGTCACCGGTCCAGGCGCGGGCCCGCAGGGTCGTCGCCTCCTCTCCGTCGACGACGATCCGCAGGTGGAGCGGGTCGCCGGCCTCGTAGGTACCCTCGAGGCGCGCGGTGCCCAGCACCGTCTCCTTGCCGTCGACGACCTTGGAGACCGTCAGGGTCACGGTGCCGTTGGAGGTCAGGCGGATGCCCGCCTGGTAGGTGCCGGCGCTCGTCTTACGCGCCTGGTAGGACATGTAGGCCCCGTTACCCGTGGGCACCGCGTCGAAGGACATGTCGATAACCGCCTCGGTGGAGGTCGAGGCGAGCACCTGGGAGCTGATCGACGCGGAGGACTTGGCCCCCGTCATGGCGATGCGCCCCTGGGAGTCGGCGGTGGAGAAGCGGGTGTTGCCCCAGCCCACCGTCCACGAGCCGCCGGTGTCCGCACTGCCCCAGCCGCGCGAGGTGGTCCGGGAGAAGTCGTCGGCCAGCAGGGTGCTCTGGTCCTGCTCGTCCGCCTCGGGGGCCTGCGGGTCCGCGGGGTCCTGCCCGGTGCCCAGGGCGTAGTGGGCGCGCACCGCGTCCGCGCCCAGGGCGGTGCCGTAGACGGCGACCTCGTCGATCGAGCCCGTGAAGAAGCCCGAGGAGGGGGCCACGGCGACTCCGGCCACCGAGTCCCCGCCGACGCGCCAGAACCCGTCGAAGGACTGCCCGCGGGTCATCGTGGCGTCGGCGCCGACGAGCTCGCCGTCGACGTAGAGGGCCGAGCCCTCGGTCGGGCTCATCGTGGCCACGACGTGGTGCCAGTTGCCGTCGTTGTAGGACCGAGGGCTCGCGATGGTCGTCACCTCCCCGGGGTAGAGCATGAAGCCCAGGGTCCCGTCGTTGCGCATGTAGACCATCCGGTCCTTGCTCATCGACGAGCCGGTGGTCGAGGAGCCGAAGTTGGCGATGACCCCGCCCGAGCTCGACGTCGTGTTGAACCATGCCTCGATCGAGAACACGCCCGGGGCGGTGCGGGCCGAGGTCGTCGTGCCGAAGCTGACCGAGCGGCGCGAGGGGGAGAAGGCCACGGCCTTGCCCGAGCCGACGGCGCCCTCCTGGCCGCGGCTGTAGGCCTCGCCGTTGAGCGTCAGGTTGGCCCCGCCGACGAGGTCGGCCCCGGCGACGCCCGACTTCTCATCGAGCGGCCAGTAGCTCGTCGCGCCGTCCTGGATGATCCGCAGGCCGTAGGGGCCCAGCTCGTCAGAGCCGTCCCGGTCGGCGGCGGTCACGGTCACCCAGTCCGAGCGGGTCGAGGCCCCCCACGGGTCCTCGACGACGACGCGGTAGCGGTGGGTCGTCCCCGGTTCGACGGTGTCAGTGGCGCTCAGCTGCGGCAGCGCCCAGAAACCCGCCGAGACCGTCTGGGTGGAGATCGGTGTGGTCGCGTCGTCGTCCCGGTAGACCTTGTAGGTCAAGGTCCGGTCGTCGCGGTCCCAGTTGGCCTTGAAGGACAGGCTGACCAGGCCGGGGCTGGGCGACTGCGCGGTCACCTCGTAGGCGCCGCCCTTGTCCATGGGGCCCTGGGCGTTGGGCGCGATGTCCCGGCGGGCGAAACGGACCAGGCCCTGCTGCGCCGTGCCGTTGACCGAGAGGAACTCCCCGCCGTAGACGACGTACTCCGAGTTGCCCTCAACCGTCCAGGTCGCCTGGTCCGAGCCGGTGTAGGTGCCGTTGGTGAACACCGGATAGAAGTTGAGGTTGGTCGTGGCCGGCTGGCCGGCGTGGTTGGTGTACCCCGAGGCCGTGTTCGTCCCGACCGTGCCCGTGGCCGCGTTCGTGTAGGCCACGGCGTTGTAGTACTGCTTGGAGTCCGGCAACCCACCGATGTTGGAGCAGTCGTGCGTGTGGCTCGAGACGTAGACGACGTCGGCGGTGGGGTGGACGTCGAAGGAGTCCCCGTGGCAGTCGGCCAGGTAGTCGAGGTCCCCGGTCTGCCAGTTGGCGCGGAAGATCCCCTCGATGGTCCCGTCGATGCGGGACATGGAGTACCCGGCGCCGTACAGGCCCTGGGCGTCGGCCTCCAGGGACATGATCGAGGCGTAGCTCGTCGCGTTGCGCACCACCGAGGTCAGGTTGTTGGGCCTCAGCTGGCCGTCGGGCTCGAGGATCGCCATGCCGTAGCCGGGGTTGGACTGCGAGCCCACCGAGGTGAAGGCACCGCCGA
Organism: Actinomyces sp.; assembly: GCF_030524025.1. Taxonomy (GTDB): domain Bacteria; phylum Actinomycetota; class Actinomycetes; order Actinomycetales; family Actinomycetaceae; genus Actinomyces. Next base: position 22,836 of record NZ_JAUNHI010000014.1, read on the forward strand.
TGGCCACGGCGCTGCCGTCGACCGCCGCGGCGATGGTGCGCACGAAGTAGTTGTCCACCGGCGCCGTGAAGGAGGTCAGCCTCTGAGTGGTCAGGTCGATGGCCGCCACGCGCTGGCGGGCCGAGGAGTTGATCTGGGTGAAGGTGCCCCCGATGTACAGGGTCGTCCCGTCGGCACCCAGCTCGAGCGCCCTGACAGTGGCGTTGGCCGAGGCGCCCACGGGGATCCGCGTGCCGGTGTCGGCGGACACCGAGCCGACCCGCCAGGTGGTCTCCCCGTTGAGCTGGGTGAACTCGCCCCCGAGATAGAGGATCGAGCCGTCCGCCGAGGCGGTGATCGTGTTGACCGCACCATTGGACGTCGGCGCCCAGTCGAGCATCTCACCGGTCGTGATGTCGTAGGCGAGCAGGTTGGCGCGGGGGGTCTCGTTGCTGCCCTTGGGCGAGCCCGCGGGGCGGGCCTGGGTGAAGGAGCCCGCGACGTAGACGGTGTTGCCCACCACCTCCTGGTCCCACACGACACCGTTGATCTGCACGGTCGGCAGGGCGTCGGCGGACACGGTCTGGGGCTCGGGAGCCGAATCGGCGTGAGCGGGGGCGGCTGGGATGAAACCTCCCCCAACGGCTAGGGCAAAACTCAGGGCGATGCTCAGGATAAGGACAGGACGCAGACGGCGCTTGAGACGCGGCACGAGGCGGCTCCGGAGACGAGGGTGTTCACTGACTGGGAACAAAGTCCCAGCCGACTTGTTGGGATTGTGTGGCCCGCTGCTCGGGCGGCGCCAGGGAAATCGGGTTGCGAGACACAGTAGAGCGCCTTGGCCGCCGGGTGTGAACTGGAATGCCTGTGACATTGCACGCGGTGTCACACCGGTATCACAGGACTACTGACGCACCAGATGCACCGTCGACCGCCGCCGGACATTGCGTCCGAGCACCCGCCCCCGGAGATTCTCCGGACGTCCGGCAGCATTCCAAGGCCGCCGGCTCCCCGCCGCGGCCCGCGGCCGGCCGCCAGCACCCCCACGGCTCGACCAGAGGGCGCCCTGCGAGTTCTCAGCGAAGTCTCAGCGGCATCTGCTCGGCCCTCAGGCGGCCGAGCCGGTGAAGACCGCCGCACGCGACCCGGCGCCGGGATCGACGACGACGGTCATCGCGTCGAGGCCCTCGGCGGGCACGAGGAAGGCCATCTCGAGGACGATCGCCTCACCGGCGGCCAGTGTCGCGGGGGCCGGGTCCGAGGCGGTGAGGACCTCGGAGGCAGGGGTCTGGTCGGGCCCGTAGGCGACGGTGGCGACCAGACCGCTCAGGGGCAGCTCCTCACCGGTGGAATTGGCGACGGTGACCGGCACGATGACACCCGGGCCGCCGAGCTCCCCGGCGCCCGCGCTCAGCTCGGCGGCGGTGGGGGTCCCGGCGGAGACGACCAGTCCGTCATCGAGGGCCACCGCCTGGCCGAAGGGGACGGACTCGACCTGGTCCGCGGCGATGTCGCCCTGCTCGACCTGTTGGGTCGCCTGGGCCTGCTCAGTGGGGTCGACAGATGCGGGGGTCATCACCTCGGTGGGCACCGTCGTGGGATCCGGGGTGCCGACCGTCGGCACACTGGGAGACGGTGTGGCCGAGGACTCGGAGGAGTCCGAGCAGGCGGAGGCGGCCAGGGCGCACACTGACACGGCGATGACGAGCGAGGTCCGTACGAATCGGGTCACAAGGGCAGGATAAGCACGTTGCGGCTTCAGGTGACACCCACCCCGTCGGCCCGGCCGACGGGCCGGGCTGCCCACCGCCCGTCTCGCCCCACCCCTGGCACGGCGGTAGCCTGGGCGGGCCGGTGCCGACACGCCCGGCCCCACCGGCACAGGCCCGCCGGTGGCGACACGGCGTCAGCACCGACGCCCGCCTTCGACGACGTCCTTCACGAAAGAACCCAATGACCGCCCTGAACCCTGACAGCCTGAGGATCTCCATGATCGGGACCCGGGGGGTGCCCGCCCGCTACGGAGGATTCGAGACCGCCATCGAGGAAGTCGGCCGCCGCCTGGCCTCCCGCGGGCACCGCGTGCTCGTCTACTCCCGCAACCCCGACCGCTCCCAGCCCCTGCCGGCCGTGCACGAGGGCATGCGCGTTGTCGAGCTGCCCGCCATGAGGCGGCGCAGCCTGGAGACTTTGTCACACACCGGCCTGTCCGTGGCCCACCTGCTGGCCCGGCCCCGCCCCGACGTCGCCGTCGTCTTCAACTCGGCCAACGCCCCGTTCCTGCCCGCGCTGCGGGCCGCACGGGTCCCCGTGGCCACGCATGTCGACGGCCTGGAGTGGCAGCGCGGCAAATGGGGTCCCGGTGGCCGGCGCTACTACCGTGCCGCGGAGGCCGCGGCCGTGCGCTACTCCGATGCCCTCATCGCCGACGCCCAGGGCATCGCCGAGTACTACGACCTGGAGTTCCGGGCGCCCACCGAGCTCATCTCCTACGGCGCGCCGCGGATCGAGCCGGGCACCGACCGGCTGGCCGAGCTCGGCCTGACCCCGGGCGGCTACCATCTGGTCGTGGCCCGCTTCGAGGTCGAGAACCACGTCGACGTCGTCGTCGAGGGCTACACCCTCTCCGCGGCCCGCCTGCCCCTTGTCGTCGTCGGCGCGGCGCCCTACGCCGACGAGTACACCCGGCGGGTGGAGTCCCTGGCGGACTCCCGCGTCCGCTTCCTGGGCAGCGTGTGGGACCAGGACCTCCTCGACCAGCTCTACGCCGGCGCCCTGGTCTACCACCACGGGCACTCGGTGGGCGGGACGAACCCCTCCCTGCTGCGGGCCCTCGGCGCCGGGGCACCGGTCGACGCCTTCGACGTCTCCTTCAACCGCGAGGTGCTGGCCGGCGCCGGGCGCTACTGGAGCACCGCCCAGGACGTCGCCGCCCTCGTGTCCTCGGCGGAGGCCGATCCCGACGCCCAGGCCGAGCGCGGGGCGCGCTCGCGCGAGCGCGCCGCCGCCTATGACTGGGACGAGGTGGCGCTGCGCTACGAGTCCCTGTGCCGCCGCCTGGCGACACAGGGCCCACGGCGTCGCCGACCCAGCGGACGGCGCACGGGGAAGGTGCCCGCATGAGCGCCGGCGCCGCGACCATCCTGGTCGCCCACCCCTCCCCCGACCTGTACGGCTCGGACCGCCAGCTCCTCGAGACGGTCGTGGCCCTCGTGGGCGCCGGCCACCGCGTCAAGGTCGCCCTGCCCCATGACGGCCCCCTGGCGGGGGCGCTGCGCGAGGCCGGGGCGGCGGTGGCTCTCATCCCCTTCACCGTCCTGCGCAAGGCCCTGCTCACCCCGCGCGGGCTGGCCCGCCTCGTCGGCGAGGCGGCCTCCGAGACGGCCAGGCTGCGCGGGGTCGTGACGGCCTCCGGCGCCGACCTCCTGCTGGTCAACACGGTGACGATGCCCTGGTGGCCCGCCGCCGGACGCGCGGCGGGGGTTCCGGTGCTCGTCCACGTCCACGAGGCCGAGTCCACCCAGAACCGGCTCGTGCGCACGGGCCTCAACACCCCGCTGCTGGCGGCCACGCGGGTGGTAGCCAACTCGGAGGCCGCCAGACGTGCCCTGCTCGACGTCCAGCCCCTCCTGGCCCGGCGCACGCAGGTGGTGCATAACGGGGTCCCGGGCCCCGGCGCCGAGCCCCGCGCCCTGCGGGAGCGCCAGCCCGGGGCGAGCTTCCGCGTGGCGCTCGTGGCGCGCCTGTCGCCCCGCAAAGGCATCGACGTGGCCCTTGAGGCCATCGCGCTCCTGCGGGCCGAAGGGGTCAACGCCCGCCTGCGGGTGTGCGGCACGGTCTTCCCCGGCTACGAGTGGTACGAGGAGGAGCTGCGCCAACGCGCCGCCCAGCCCGACCTTGCCGGGCGGGTCGAGCTCCTCGGCTACGTCCACCCCACGTGGCCGGTCCTCGAGTGGGCCGACGCGGTGGTCGTGCCCTCGCGGGTCGAGCCCTTCGGCAACACCGCGGTCGAGGCCATGCACGCGGCCCGGCCGCTGGTCGCCTCCCAGGTCCAGGGGCTAGTCGAGGTTGTCTCCGACGGCGTGACGGGGATGCTCGTCGAGCCCGGGTCGCCGCGTGCCCTGGCCGACGCGCTGCTCAGCCTGGCCGCCGACCCCCACCGCGCCGCGGGCCTGGCGCGCACCGCGCAGGCCGAGGCGGCCGAGCGGTTCAGCGTCGAGCGCTACCGCGCCGCGATGGTCGAGGTCGTCGCCCAGACGCTGCGGGGCTGACCAGGCGGGGCTGACCGCAGGGCCGGCGGGTCAGGCCCGCTGCGCGGGGCGCAGCGGATCGGGCGCGAGCGGCAGGGACAGGTCGACAGGCCCTTCGAGTGCCTGGTTGGGCCGCTCGAAGGGCACGATCCCGTCACACAGGAACACGGCCATCTCGACGAAGGAGGAGTACGAGGCCCCCACGAGGTGCTGGGCCGAGGCGAGCAGGTACAGGTCGGCCAGGCCCGAGCGCACCCCGGCGACCGTGTTGTAGCCGCCCTTGTCCTCCAGGGCCAGGCAGTCTTCGAACTCCTCCATGAGACGTGCCTGGGACTCGGCGGTGTCGCAGGACAGGAAGAAGGCGACCCCGGGGTGCTCGGCGCGGATGGCGCGCATGCGCTGGGCGAACCACTCCACCGGGGAGGAGGCCACGGTCTTGGCGTGGGACACGGCGTGGGTGCGCACCTGCACGCCGACGTAGGGCCGGCCGCGCAGTCCGGCGTCGAAGACCGCGCGCACGCGGCCGGCCACCTCCTCGACCGGCTCGAGCTCGCGCAGGATCCCGCGCCAGTCCCGCACGCCCTCGGGCACGGCCACCTCAAGGCCTCCGGAGCGGATCTGCCAGAGGTGACGGGCGCGGTCGGTCTGGCCCAGGGCGGTCATGTCGACCCCCCGGTAGGGATGGAGGGGGGCCAGCGCGCGCGAGACCAGGCGCGGGACGGGGCGCCCGGCGGTGTAGCGCCACAGCTGGTCCATGCGGGGACCGAAGTCGGTGTCGGCGCTCCACACGTAGTACAGGTCGCGGTCCTCGGCCTGGGCCAGTGCCTGGGCGCTGAGCAGCGCGCGCACCCGGTTGCCCAGGCCGTCCTTGCGGCCGGTGTAGATGAGCAGGGCCTTGCGGCCGGTCAGCAGTGCCATTCCTCGACCCTCCTGTCAGGAGCCGCGACGCAGCTCGAGGTACCACTTGGGCAGGGCCAGGGCCACGTAGGCGGCGTAGCCCACGAGCATGAGGCCGTAGACCCACAGGAACACCGTCGGGGCGAAGCGCAGCGCCAGCACGAGGCACATGAGCCCGTAGTCGGTGGGCACCGACAGGGCGGACTTGAGGAAGCCCGCCCGGCCCTCGTCCCGGGCCAGGGGCGTGCCGCCCTGGTGACGCAACTGGTAGGTGAGGATGTAGCCGAAGAAGTGGATGTTCTGCACCGCGGAGAAGGCCAGCGGGACGAGCAGCGCGCCCGGGCCGGCCAGATGGTCGAGGCTGAAGCGGAACAGGCCGACCGCGACGGCCAGGTGGATGGTGGAGAGCTTGATGACGTCGGCGACGTGGTCGAGCCACTCCCCCGCCCGGGAGCCGCCATGGCGCAGCCGGGCGAGCTGGCCGTCGGCGGAGTCGAGGGCGTAGCCGAGCATGAGCAGGGCCGACACGAGGACAGCGGCGCCCACCGAGGGCTCCCACACGGCGATGAGGATGATGCCCAGGTAGGTGCAGCAGGCCGACAGGACGGTGACCTGGTCGGGGCTCAGCCCGGCCCAGTGGGCCAGTGCCGCCAGCACCCGGCCCGCCGGCCGGTTGATGAGGCGGGAGTACAGGGGGGCTCCCGCCTTCGACTTCTGTGCCGCGGCCAGGGCGCGCACGGAGTCGCGCACTCCTGGCCGGCGGCGCCTGCCCGGCGCGGGGTGTGTGTGAGATGGCGGCTGGGGGGTCACGTCGTCACCTACAGGGGCGGTTCGGACACCACAGGGCGGCTAGGCCGGGTCCCGCCCGGCGGGTCGGCCGGGGCCTGCGGGTCGGGCGGGCCCGGCCCCTGGCGGCGGGCGCGCACGCTACTGCCCACCTCCCGCCGCCTCGCTCCGGCGGCGGCGCACGTCACGCGCCACCCACCAGGAGTAGGGCAGGATCTGGCACAGGGCCACGGCGAGGACCGAGCCCAGGATCGGGCCGGCGGCGCCGAGGTGCTCGATGAGCACCCAGGACAGGGCGAGGTTGACCGGCACGAGGACGAGGACCGGCAGCATCTGGAAGCGCAGGCCCCTGGGGTCGGTCATGTACATGCCCAGGGGCTGCTTGAAGGCCTCGACGCCGACGTTGAGCACGCTGGCGACGATGAGCGCCAGGGGGATGACGACGGCGCCGTCGGACAGCAGCCGCGCCGCCCAGGGCGTCAGGACCGCCAGGACGACGCCCAGTGCCAGTCCTCCGGCCCCGAAGACGACCGCCGGCCGGAAGGGCGACTCCACCCGCCCGTCGGCCCGGGCCCGGGCGAAGTGCGGCCACATCGCCACCCCGGTGACCACGATCGTCTGGGTGAGGAGGTTGAACAGCTGGGCGGCGAGGTTGTACTGGGCCAGGGCATCGGAGCGGCCCAGGTGGGACAGGAGGAGGCGGTCGGTCTGGAAGGCGATCGGGATCGCCAGGGACTGGACGAGCTGGGGCACCGCGGTGTCGACGATCCGCACCCCCCGCACCGAACGCAGCCGCGGCACGTCCCGCACCGCCTCGCGCAACAGCGGACGCGTCGCGCGCCAGGCCACGACCAGGCAGATGACCGAGACCAGGGTGTTGGCCAGGTAGGACAGGACGGACACGGCGTTGCCCGCGTCGAGCCGGGCCACGATGGCCACGAGCAGGAGGCAGGACAGGGCCGGAGACACGACCCCCTGGCTGATGACCTGGGTGGCCGAGCGCCCCATGCCCACCACGACCCGCTGGCCCACGCTCAGGGGCAGGGCGGCGGCGTAGATGACGAGGCAGGCCGTGGCGGTCCTCCCCCCGCCCTCCATGAGCCGGGCGCCCAGGAGCGCGGGCCACAGGCCCAGCAGGGCCAGGACGATGCCGGCGGTGGCGATGACCAGTGCGGACACGAGAAGTACCCGCAGTGCCGTGGTCAATGTACGACGCACCACCGCGTCATGCGGAAGATCATGAGAAGCGGCCACCGAGTTAAGAATGACCGCCCCGATCCCCATGTCCGTGAAGGGCATGAGTGTGGGGAATGTCGCAAGAAGACCGTACTGCGCGTAGGCGTCCGCCCCGAAGTGGCCGATGATGAGGCGGGTGTTGACCAGGCCGAAGGCGCCGGAGACCACCATGACGACGACTTTGGCCCCGGCTGCGCGTCGCACGGACGCCCAGGAGGCGGGAGACGCTGCACGGGTCACGGGTGCTCCTCCTCGCTAGTTCCCCGGCCTGCCAGGAGACGGCGCTGGTCCGGTTGAAAAAAGGTGTCGACGGGCACACGACCGACGTCGAAGATCACGGTACCATCACGGTATCGTCACAATATCGAACCGCGATCCGCATGAACCCTGGATCCTGTGCGGCACTCATGTTGCCACAGGTAAGATCACGATTTGAAACGGCCTTTCCAACCGATTCCTGGCACTACCCTTTCTTAGCACCGGCTGTGCGGGTCCCCCCGCCCCGCCCAACCGGCACCCGTCCACCCGAATCACAGCACCGGAGGCGTCGTGCCTAGTCTGTCCACCACAGCGCACGCCCATCAGCCCACCCGTCGGCGCACGCGGCGAGCTGATGCGCGGGGCTTCCTGCCACCCCTCACGTCACCCGGCTTCGTGCCGTGGCCGGTCATGCGCCGGGACCTGCTCACATGGCTGGTCCTCAGCGACATCGCCGCCGTCCTCGTGCCCAGTGGGGCGCTCATGGGCTCGGGCGCGGCCGCTGCCGGCCGCGCGGCGGTCGCGGGGGCCGCCATGATCACCCTGGCCTGGGCGTTGGGGGCGCTCCGGGTCGACGTCGTCGACCAGGCCCGTTCGGGCTGGGCCCACGTCGTGGCCGCGATGGTGGCCACCGCCCCCGCCGCGCTGCTGCTGGCGCACTACACGACCCCGGGGGCCTCGATCCTCTCGGTGCTCCTGCCGCTGGCCGCCCAGGCGGCGCTCAGCCTGGCGGGTCGGGGGGCCGAGTCCTCCTGGCTGCGCCGTCGGCGCGTCGAGGGCCATGGGCTGCGCCGGACCCTCATCGTCATGGGCAACGGCGCCGAGCCGGTGCTGCGTCAGCTGCGCCGCCACCCCGGCGACGGCTTCCTCATCGTGGGCTACCTGTCCTCCGGAGAGAGCCGTGCCCCCGGCGCCACCCCCGTGGGCGACGTCGCCTCGCTGGCCCGCACGGTGCGCTCCGAGCACATCGACGTCGTCATGACCCTGGGCGGGGTGACGCCGAACTCGCTCGTGTCGATCATGCACGCGCTGGACTCCACCGGGGCCCGCCTGGTCATCGCCCCCGGGCTCCAGGACGTCGTCCCCGGGCGCATGCACGGCCTGCCGGTCACCCACGGCTGGTCGGGCCTCATCGACATCCGCCTGCGGCGCACCGCCTTGCGGACCAAGAACCTCGTCGACCGCCTCGGCGGGGCCCTCATCATCGTCCTGGCCTCGCCGGTGCTGGCCGTGGCGGCCCTGGCCATCCGTCTGGACTCCCCCGGACCGGTGTTCTACACCCAGACCCGGGTGGGTCTGCGCGGCCGGACCTTCACGATGTGGAAGCTGCGCTCGATGTACATCGACGCCGACGAGCGCCGCGCCGCCCTGGTCGAGTCCGGCGGCGACGCCGGCAACGAGATCCTGTTCAAGGACCGGCAGGACCCCCGGATCACCCGGGTGGGCCGCTTCATCCGGCGCACCTCCCTGGACGAGCTGCCCCAGCTGTTCAACGTCGTGCGCGGCGAGATGAGCCTGGTCGGCCCCCGGCCGGCCCTGCCCCACGAGGTCGCCGAGTACGACGAGGAGGCCCGTCGGCGCCTGCTCGTCAAGCCCGGGATGACCGGCCTGTGGCAGGTCTCGGGCCGCTCGGACCTGTCCTGGGAGTCGACCGTGGCCCTGGACCGGCACTACGTCGAGAACCGCGGCGCGGCCCTGGACACCTACGTCCTGGCCGCCACCCTGCGCGCCGTCGCCGGCGGGAAGGGGGCCTACTGATGCTGACCGGCTACGTCCCCGGCGGCTTCGACATGCTGCACATCGGGCACCTCAACATCCTCAACAGCGCCGCGCGCCACTGCGACCGCCTCGTCGTGGGCGTGGCCACCGACGAGTCCCTCGTGCGCATGAAGGGGCGCCCCCCGATCGTGCCCCACATCGAGCGCATGGCGATGGTGGCTGCGCTGCGGGTGGTCGACGAGGTCGTGCCCGACCTCGACCAGGACAAGCGCGTGGCCTGGCAGCGCACCCCCTTCGACCTGCTGTTCAAGGGCACCGACTGGCGCGACACCGACAAGGGCCGGCTCCTGGAGGAGCAGATGGCCGAGGTCGGCGCGCGGGTGGTCTACCTGCCCTACACCCCGACCACCTCCTCGACGATGCTCCGCCGCGTCCTGTCCCAGGAGGTCGCCTCGCGCACACGCGTACCTGAACGCGGGTGAGCATGGTGGTCGGGTCACGGGTCGTCATGCGCTGGTCCTCCCTGAGAAGCCGGCGCCGCTTGTCATCGGTCGTGGCCGCCCTGACCGTGGCCTGCCTGGCCGTGGCCGCCTGGGCCCACGACGGCTCCCCGCAGGCCGACGTCGACCTCAACGACGGGGGCGTGTGGGTCACGAGCACCGACCAGCACCTCGTCGCCCGGCTCAACTACCCCTCCCGGCAGGTCGACGGGGCCATCCGCACGACCACCTCGACCTTCGACGTCACCCAGTCCGCCAACGACGTGCTCGTGCCCGACACTGCGCTGGGCTCGGTCTCCGCCGTCAACCCCACGACCGTGTCCCTGTCGACCGCCACCCAGCTGACCACCGGGAGCACGATCGCCCAGGGGGGCGACCGCGTCATCGCCGTCGACGGCGCCGCGGGCACGGTGCGCGCCACGACCGTCAGCGCGGTGGGCTCCCTGGCCTCGGCGCCCCCGGTCGTCGAGTCCATGCCCGAGGTCGTCGCGGTCGTGGGCACCGACGGCTCGGTCCACGCCGTGTCCGCCAAGGCCGGACGGGCGGTCACCGTCCCGGCCACCGCCTCGGCGTGGGAGGAGGCCGAGCAGACCAGCCTGCCGCTGGCCGCGGGCACCGACGTGGCGGTCACAGCCGTGGGCGAGCACACGGTGGTCCTGGACCGTGGCGCCGGCGTGCTCCACCTGCCCGACGGCGCCACGCGGGACCTGGGCGAGGCGGGCCTGGTCCTCCAGCAGCCCGGGCCGGATGCCGACTCGGTGCTCGTGGCCTCGCGCACCGAGCTCATCTCGGTGCCCTTGGACGGCTCGGCGCCGACGACCGTGCCCGCCGCGGAGGAGGGCGCGCCGCCCGAGGGCGTGGCCGCCCAGCCCGTGCGCCTGGGCGACTGCCTCTACTCGGCCTGGTCCGGCTCGGGACAGTTCGTGCGCCAGTGCGACGGCCGGACCGAGACGGTCCACGACGAGGCTTTGGCCTCCTCGACCACGCCGGTCTTCCGGGTCAACCGGGAGGCCATTGTGCTTAACGACGTCACCCAGGGCACGGTCTGGCTGCCCGACGAGCTCCTCGTGCTCGTCGAGGACTGGACCGACGTGACCTCCCAGACCGACGAGACCTCCGAGCAGGAGGACGACTCGGCCCAGACCAGTGAGTCCCAGACCCTGCCCGAGCGCACCGAGGAGAACCACGCCCCCGAGGCCAATGACGACACCTTCGGCGTGCGCCCCGGCCGCTCGACGATCCTGCCGGTGCTGGCCAACGACTCCGACCCTGACGGCGACGTCCTGACCGCCACCCCGGGGGACCCCGGAAGCGCCGCCACGGTGAGCACCGCCCAGTCCGGCCTGGCCCTGCGCCTCGACGTCCCCGAGGAGGCCACGGGCACCATCACCGTGCCCTACACCGCCGACGACGGGCGCGGTCTGTCCGACTCGGCGGTGGCCACGATCGAGGTGCGCGACTGGACCATCAACGAGGCCCCCGTCCAGACCTCGACCCCCACGCTGACCGTCTCGGGCAACGCCTCGGCCTCCCTGAGCGTCCTGGGCTCCTGGCAGGACCCCGACGGGGACACCTTCCACCTCGTGTCGGCCGCCGGCGAGGGCTTCGACGTGCGCACGACCAACGAGGGCACAGTCTCCGTGCGCGACCTGACCGGCGCCCCCGGCGCGCGCGAGGTCAGCGTCGTGGTCTCCGACGGGCGCGCCACCGCCACCGGCACCGTGACGGTGGACGTCCAGCCCTCCGACACCGCCATGCCGGTGGCCAACGCCGACCATGTGCGCGTCGTGGCCGGGACCTCGACCGTCGTCGCACCCCTGGACAATGACATCTCCCCCACCGGGGAGGCACTCAGCCTCGCCGCCGTCCAGGAGGCACCCGCGGGCACCCAGGTCGAGACCAACCTGCAGGCCGGCACCTTCACCTTCACCGCCGAGACCGCCCAGACCCTCTACCTCACCTACGACGCGGCCGCGGGCCCACGGGTGGCTCAGGGCATCGTGCGCATCGACGTCGTCGAGGCCTCCGACCCCACCGTCCCCCCGGTCACCGAGGACGACACCGCGCTGCTGCGCGAGGGGGGCGCGGTGACCGTGGCCCCCTTGTCCAACGACTTCGACCCTGCCGGGGGGATCCTCGTCCTCCAGTCCGCCTCCGTCCCGCCCGAGTCGGGCCTGAGCGTCACGGTGGTCGACCACTCCTTGCTCCAGATCTCGGCGGCAGCGGCCATCGGGCAGAGCGTCGACGTCGAGTACACGGTGTCCAACGGCACCTCGACCGCCACCGGGCAGGTGACGGTGGCCCCCGTGACCTCCGAGCAGGTCCAGGTCCCGGTGGCCAGCCAGGACACGGCCGTCGTGCGCGCCGGGGACGTCGTGTCCATCCCGGTGCTCGACAACGACACCTCGCCCTCGGGCCTGGCCCTGTCGGTCACCGACGAGCTGGGCCTGGCCGGAGAAAACCTGGGCACCGCCTGGGTCAGCGAGAACCTCGTGCGCTTCAAGGCCGGCGAGACCCCGGGACGCACCTCCCTGTCCTACACGGTGACCGACACCGCAGGGCAGACCACCTCGACACGGGTCGACATCGAGGTGCGCGTGCGCGACGACGCCGCCAACGTCGCCCCGAGCCCCCAAGGCCTGGAGGCCGGCACCGTCGCCGGCTCCTCGACGAGGATCACCGTTCCCCTGGACGGCATCGACCCCGACGGCGACTCGGTCAGCCTCGTCGGCCTCGACCAGGCCCCCGCCATGGGCTCGGTGCGCACCGGGACGACCTGGCTGGAGTACACCCCCTCGGCGGGGGCCGTGGGCACCGACACCTTCACCTACCTCGTCGAGGACCGCTTCGGGGCGCAGTCGACGGCCACCGTGCGGGTCGGGGTCGCCCCGGCCGCGGCGACCAACAACGCGCCGGAGGCCGTCGACGACGTCATCACCGCCAAGCCCGGCCGCACGGTGGCCGCCGACGTCGTGTCCAACGACCTCGACACCGACGGCGACACCCTGACCCTGGCGGGGACCCCGACCGCCGAGGACGAGGCCCTCACCCTGTCGGTGCGCGGGGGCCAGGTCGTGGCCGAGCTGCCCCAGGCCGAGGGCGTGTACTCCGTGCGCTACACGGTCACCGACTCCCGCGGCGGCACCGACCTGGGGACCCTGACCATCCAGGTGCTCCAGGACGCCCCGCGCATCAGCCCGGTGGCGGTCGACGACCATGTCACCGTCGAGCAGGTCGACGCCGCGGGCGTCGTGACGGCCCCCGTGCTCGACAATGACAAGGACGCCGACGGATCCCCGTGGGACCTGGCCCTGAGCACCGACGACCCGGGGGCGAGCGTCGTCGACCAGTCCCTGCGGGTGACCGTGGGCACCGAGAGACGCTTCGTGCTCTACACGGTCACCGACCAGGACGGCCAGACGGGCCACGCCGTGCTAGTCGTGCCGGCCCTGGGCGACCTCAAGCCATGGCTCAACTCCTCGGCGGTGCCGGTGCGCATCCCGGCGGACACGACCACCGAGATCGACCTGTCCTCCTACGTCCTGACCCGGGCCGGCACCTCCCCCGTCGTGACCGACGCCGCCGAGGTGCGCACCGGCACCGGCCTGGACTCCGCCGAGCCCGGAGGCGACGGGGGCACCCTCAAGATCACGCCGACCGGTGGCTTCACCGGTCAGACGACCGTGAGCCTGACGGTCGCCGACGGCACGGACGACGAGGCGATCAGTTCGCACATGACCCTGCCCGTCGTCGTGGAGTCGACGACCAACACCCCGCCGGTCCTCACCCCCACCGAGATCGTCGTCGCCCCCGGCGAGGGCGAGGTGGTCGCGGACCTGGCGGCCATGACGCGCGACGCCGACGAGGACCCGCTCACCTTCTCCGCCGGTGGCGCCCCCGAGGGCTTCGAGGTCTCCCTGTCCGGATCCAACCTGTCGGTCTCGGCCTCGCAGGGCGCCGCCGTCGGGACGACCGGGTCGGTGGAGGTCACCGTCGACGACGCGACGAACGAGCCGGTCACCGTCAGCGTGCCCCTGCGCGTGAGCGACTCGACCCGACCGCTGATGACCACCGTGCCGGCCGCCCTGGAGTCCGACGGGTCGCCGGTCAGCATCGATGTGGCCGGTCAGGTCACCAACCCCTTCCCGGGCCAGGCCGTCACCCTGGCCGAGCCCCCGCGCGTCACCTCCGGATCGGGGGAGGTCAGCGCCTCGGCCACGGTCCTGACGATCTCCCCCGCCGCCGGATTCACCGGCCGCCTCGTGGTGTCCTACACCGCACTTGACGCCACCGGCTCGATGGCCCGCGCCGCCTCCGGCACCGTCACGGTGACCGTCGCCTCGCCGCCCGACGCCCCCGTCGGGGTCAGCGTCCAGCCCGCGAGCGCCTCCTCGATGCAGGTGTCGTGGACGCCGGGGCCCGACAACGGCTCGTCGATCACCGGCTATACGGTCACCGAGACCTCCGGGGCCGGGACGTGGAACTGCACGGGGTCGCCGTGCCTGGCCACCGGACTGGCGATGGGGGGCACGTACTCCTTCCAGGTCGTGGCGACCAACGCCGTGGGCAGCTCCAGCCCCTCGTCGCCCTCCTCACCCGTCCAGCTGACCCTGACCCCGACCGCCCCGTCGTCCCTGACGGCCGTCGACGGCGGGGAGGGGGCGGTCGACCTGTCCTGGCAGCCCTCCTCGGCACCGGACGCCTCGGTCACCTACGACGTGGCGATCTTCCAGGGGAGCACGGTCGTGGCCTCCCAGACGACGACCGGCACGAGCGTGCGCCTGGGGGTGCGGCCGGGCTCCTACACGGCCCAGGTCTGCGCCTACGTCGACGCCGCGGGGTCGAAGAACTGCGCCTCGGTGTCCCTGCGCTCGGTCGACCAGCCCACGGCCCCCGGCGCCCCCACCGTCGAGTACCGGGCGGGCGCGGGTCTGGTCGTCAGCTGGGGCGCCGCCGGCGCCAACGGGGGGTCCCTCAGCTACTCGGTGGCCGTCTCCGGCGCGGTGACGACCACCGTGTCGGCCGGTGGGGCGACCTCGGTGACAGTGCCCACCCCGTCGCTGGGCGCGGGTCGGCACTCGGTGACCGTCACCGTGACCGCCACCACCGAGGTCGGATCGGCCTCCTCCTCGCCGACCTCGGCGGAGTTCCGCGTGACGAGCGCCCCGCCCGACCCGTCGGCGCCGGCGGCAGCGGCCACCGGCGTGAGCGGGCAGATCACCGTGACGACGCCGGCAACGCCGGTGGCGGGCAACGGCTGGGACGCCGACGACATCGACATCGAGTACCGGGTCGTCGACTCCTCGGGCAACGAGGCGGCGGGCTGGTCGGAGAACACGACCTTCTCGGGCCTGCGCGACGGCAGCGCCTACACCGTCCAGGCCCGCGCCGTCGGCGAGGACGACTCCGGGGCGGTCTCGGGGGTCGTCTCCTCCAACAGCGTCACCCCCCACGGGCCGCCCTCGCCCCCGAGCGTCAGCTGCACGCCGGCGGGCACCGGCGTCAGCTGCTCGTGGAACGCCGCCACCGGTGGAGGTGCCACCAGCTACGAGGGCGCCACCAGCTCCAGCGGCCACCGCGCCGAGGCCGTCGCCGCCTCGGGGACGCGGACCTTCGAGCCCGGCGCGGGCAACTCGGCGACCTGGTGCGTGCGCTCGACCAACAACATGGGTCAGTCCTCGGCCTGGGCCTGCGACTCGGCGACCGCCTCGGTGGGTGAGGGCACCTTCGGCATCAACACCTCGGTGCCCGAGGCCACCTGCACCGACCAGGACCTGCGCGAGACCGGGTTCCCGGCCAACTCCTGCTGGCGGATCGTCATCGACGTCGCCGGCTTCGCACCCAACTCGACGGTCACCTGCTCCTACCAGTACCGCGACCGGCTCGAGGCCGCCGACGCCCCGCTCAAGGACTACTCGGAATCCTTCTCCGTGGACTCCACGGGAGGAGCGAGGAAGACCTTCCCCCATCGGGCCTCCTCCCCCAACCAGACGATCACCTGCGTCCAGCGGTAGCCTTCACCGGAAACACACAGCAACCTCGTGCGGTGCACGGACCCTCCGCACGCCGTCAACCGAAATGAGCCCCCTACCCATGTCCATGACTCAGGAGAACGCGACCTGGTTCGCCGAGACCTTCACGCGGATCGTCGACAACGTCGGCCAGGCCCTCCTGGGGAAGCAGGACGTCATCCGGCTCGCCCTGACCACCATGCTCGCCGAGGGGCACCTGCTGCTCGAGGACGCCCCGGGCACCGGCAAGACCGCGCTGGCCCGGGCGCTGGCCGCCACGGTCCAGGGCACCCACTCGCGCATCCAGTTCACCCCGGACCTGCTGCCCAGCGACATCACCGGCGTGACGATCTATGACCAGCGGACCGGGACGTGGGACTTCCACGCCGGACCCGTCTTCGCCTCGGTGGTGCTGGCCGACGAGATCAACCGGGCCAGCCCCAAGACCCAGTCGGCCCTCCTGGAGGTCATGGAGGAGTCCCAGGTGACCGTCGACGGGGTGCGCCACGCGGCGGGCCGGCCCTTCATGGTCATCGCCACCCAGAACCCCGTCGAGCAGGCCGGCACCTACCGTCTGCCCGAGGCCCAGCTCGACCGCTTCCTCATCAAGACCTCCATCGGCCACCCCGACCGCAGCGCCCTGACCCAGATCCTGGCGGGATCGGCCAGCCCCGACCGGTCCAAGGCGCTGGGCACGGTCATCACCTCCTCGGCCATCGCCTCGATGGCCGACCTGGCCTCCTCCAACCATGTCGAGGACGCGATCCTGGACTACATCGGGGCCCTGGTCGAGGCCACCCGCGAGTCCCCCGACACGCGTCTGGGGGTCTCGACCCGCGGGGCCATCGCCATGACGCGGGCGGCCCGGGTGTGGGCCGCGGCCCAGGGCCGCCCCTATGTCCTGCCCGACGACGTCAAGGAGCTCGCAGAGGTCGTGTGGGCCCACCGCCTCGTCATGGACCCCGACGCCGAGTTCTCCGGGGCGACCCCCCGCGGCGTCATCACCCGGGCGCTGGCCGACTGCCCCGCCCCGACCAAGCGGCTGTAGGACACATGCCCGCCCCGACCTCCACGCCCCCCGCCCGGGCCGCCGCCGGGGCGCCGACGCGCCCCGGTGCCCAGGCACCCGGGGCGTCCTCCCGTCCCGCCCCGATGGTGCGCGCGCTGCGCGGGGCCCTGGCCATGGTCACCCGCACGGGCTGGGTGTGCCTGGCCCTGCTGGCCTGCTGCCTGGCCGCGGGCCTGCGCCTGGGCTGGCAGGAGGCGTGGAGCGCGGCGGCGGTGCTGGGACTGGTCGTCCTGACCGCCTGGCCCTGGCTCGTGGGCCGGGGCGGGCACGGGGTCGCCCACGTCCTGGACGAGCCGCGGGTGACCGTGGGCGACAACACCGCCATCCACCTGGTCGTGACCAACCCGACCGGACGGGTCCTCCTGCCGGCGCGCATGGAGATGCCGGTCGGGCCGGCCAACGCCGTCTTCGCCGTGCCCACCCTGCGGCCCGGCGCCACCCACCGTCGTGGCTTCGTGCTGCCCACGGCCCGGCGCGGGGTGGTGACGGTCGGCCCCGTGGTCTCGGTACGCTCCGACCCCGTCGGGCTCGTGCGGCGCGAGCAGACCCGCACCAAGGCCCAGCCGGTCCACATCCACCCGCGCACCGTGCGCCTGGGCGCCGAGCTGCGCGGCATCATGCGCGACGTCGAGGGCGCGGTCACCCAGGAGCTGTCCAGCTCGGACGTGTCCTTCCACGCCCTGCGCGACTACATCCCCGGCGACGACCGTCGCAACGTCCACTGGCGCACGACCGCCCGCACCGGCCGTCTCATGGTCCGCCAGTTCGAGGAGACCCACCGCTCCAGCCTCCTGGTCGTCCTGGACACCCGCTCCCAGGACTACGAGTCCGACGAGGACTTCGAGACGGCGGTGTCGGTGGCCTGCTCCCTCGGGCTCAACGCCATCGCGCACGGGCGGGAGGTGGCCGTGGTCACCCAGCGAGAGTCCCTGCCCACGGCCACCGCCCTGCGTCTGCTGGACGCCTCCTGCCTGCTCGAGCCCGGGGAGGCCGACGGGCCCGACGAGCTCGCCCGGCAGGCCTGCGCCCGCCACCCCGAGGCCTCGGTCATCATCGTCGTCACCGGCCAGCTGACCGAGGGTCCGGTCCTGTCCCGGGTGCGCACGACCACCCCGGTCGACACCGTCGCCCTGGCCCTGCGCTGCGGGTCCCGGCCGCGCGGGCGGCAGGCGCTGGGCTCCCTGACCGTCTACGACCTCGACCGGCTTGAGGCCCTGCCCATGGTCATGCGCAGGGCGGTGTGAGCACGATGGACCCCATGACCACCCCTCGCCCCGCCCGCGTCGAGGCGGTGACCGCGCGCCGCCGCCGTCCCGGGCGCTCCCGGCTGACCGAGCGCCGGCTGTGGACCGACCTCGTCCTCGTCTCGGCCCTGGCCCTGGCGGGCACGGTGCTGTTCTTCCCGCTCTTCGACTCCCCGGTCGGCGTGGTCGTGGCCGCCATCGGGGTGAGCCTGGGCATCGCCACGGGGCTGGTCAGTGCGCGGATGGGCTTGAGCGCGCTGCCGACCCTCGCGGCCACCGGCGCGCTGCACGTGCTTGTGGCCCCCTGGGTCCTGCCGGACGTCGGCGGGGGCCTCGAGGCGGTGCGCACGGTGCTGGCGGCCACGATCACCGTGTGGCGTGACGCCCTGACCCTGCCGCTGCCGCTGACGGCCTTCCCCGCGATGACGGTCCTGCCGTGGCTGGCCGGGCTGGCCACCGGGGTGGTGGCCACACGGGCGGCCGACGCCGGCCGGGTGCACCTGGCCGGGCTGACGGTCCTGGCCCAGCCGGCGGTGGCCATCGCCTGGGGCGGGCGGACGACCGTGGCGCCCACGGCCCTGGGCGTCACGTTGACCATCGGGGTGCTCGCCCTGTGGGCCCTGGCAGCCCAGCGGGGACGGCGGGACCGGGTGGCCGAGGTGCTCGAGGACGCCGATGCCGGGGTGCGCACCGATGTGCGTCGCTCGGTGCTGCGCAGCGCCGCCCTGCTGGCGGCCACCGGGCTGGTCGTGGCCCTGGCCGTGCCCGCGGCGCCGCACGCCCGCACCGTTTTGCGGGACCTGTTCGAGCCGCCCCTGGACCTCACCGAGTACGCCACCCCCCTGTCTCTCGTGCGCACCCTGGAGACCGACCTCGCCTCGACCCCGCTCCTGCGGCTGACCGGGCTGCCCGAGGGCGCCCGGATCCGCCTGGCGGCCCTCGACTCCTACGACGGGCTGTCGGCCCGGGTGGGGCAGAGCTCGGAGGGGGCCGCCCGCTTCCAACGGGTGGGACGCGACACCCCCCTGGCACCGGGGGTCGATGCCTCGGGGGCCACGAGCGTGGAGATCGCCGTGGAGGGCTACACCTTCCCGTGGGTTCCCACTGTCTCGGACGCCCTGAGTGTCGCCGCCCAGGGTCCGCGCTCGACGGCGATCTCCGAGAGCCTGTACTACGACACCTTCTCCTCGACGGGCATCGCGACCGCGGGGCTGACCGACGGTGACCGGCTCACCGAGCAGGTGGCCGTCCCACCCGTGCTGTCCGACACCCAGCTCGCGGGCCTGGAGATCGCCGAGGTCTCCCTGGGTCCGGTCCAGGACGTGCCGGCCGGCGTGGAGTCCCTGGCCACGACGCTGGCGGACGCGGAGTCGACCCCGCTGGGGCAGATCCGCGCCCTTCAGCAGGCCCTGCGCACCGGCTACTACTCCGATGGCACGAAGAGCCCTTCCGAGCCGGGCCACGGGGCGGCACGGCTGGCCTCGATGGTCGAGGCCGATACCCTCGTGGGGGACGACGAGCAGTACGCCGTGCTCATGATGCTCATGTGCCGGTCCCTGGGGATCCCCGCGCGGGTCGTCATGGGCTTCGAGCCGGCGACCGACTCCCGCGCCGAGGACGTCACCGGCGAGGACGTGAGCGCCTGGGTCGAGGTGGCCTTCGAGAACGCCGGCTGGGTAGCCTTCGACGTCACCCCCGAGCGCGACCAGGTGCCCCAGCAGCAGACGACGCAGAAGGTCTCCAACCCCGAGCCGCAGGTGCTTCAGCCCCCGCTGCCGCTGCAGGACCCCGTCGAGCTGCCGCCCACCTATGAGGACGAGCCCCAGGAGGACCCGGAGGACGACACCGGCGTGGTCCCCATGGTCCTGCTCATCGCCCTGCGCACGATCGCTGCCATCGCGGCGCCGGTGGTGCTCATCCTGGCGCTCAAGGCGCTGCGGCGGCGACGACGACGGGGCCGGCAGGGCGTCGACTCCGCCCTGGGCGCCTGGGAGGAGGTCGTCGACCGGGCCACCGACCTGGGCAGCTCAGCCCCCGCGGGGGCGACCCGACGGGAGACCGCCGCAGCGCTGGGGCCCAACTTCCCCACGGCCGACCTGCCGCGCTTCGGCAGGGCGGTTGACGCCCAGGTATTCGGTTCGGGGGAGCCCGCGTCGTACGCTGTGGACAGGATCTGGGAGTCCGTCGACGCGATCATCCCTGCGATGGCTGCCGACCGCTCGCTGGTACGGCGGGCCGCGGCCCGCCTGTCGATGCGGTCCCTGATCCGCTCCGCCGGGCGCCGCACCCGGCGCAAGCCGTCGTCTCGTCCCACACCGAGGAGGACACACCCGTGACGTCCACCGCACCCCTGCAGCCCGGCAGTGCGGTCGGCCGCGCGTTGAGCGCTGCTCCGGCCTCCATCACCCACCGCGTCCTGGCCGGGGTCATCGACCTGGCGGTGTACGCCCTCCTGTGGGGTGCCCTGTTCGCTGTGGCACGGGTCGCCGGCATGGGCGGGGTCCTGGGTGCGGCGGCCGCGGCCCTCGTCGTCCTCCTCCCCCGCGAGCTCGTCCTGGCCCGCACCGGATGGAGCCTGGGCGGCCGGCTCCTCAAGGTGCGACTCATCGACGCCGACACGGGACGGGCGCCGATGACCCGCCTGTTCATCCACGCCGACCTGCTGCTCATCACCCTCCTGCCGACCCTGGGCCTGGGCGCGGTGCTGCTCATGCGGGCGGCGGCGAAGGACCCGCACGGGCAGGGGTGGCACGACCGTCTGGCGGGGATGCGTGCCATCACGACCGCCGGCCCCACGCTGCCGGCCGACTCCCCCTGGCGTGCGCGCTCCGAGGCGCCCGAGACGGCGACGCCGCGCAGCCCCGAGGTCGGAGCGGCAAGCGCTGCGGGCCCGCCGCCAGCCGAGGGGCTCTTCCCCGACGACCGCTTCGCCTTCTCCCCCGACGAGGTCCGGCCCGACATCGCCCACACCTTCGACACCGCGGCGGTCTCGGGCGCTCAGCCGCAGGCCAGCCCTCAGGCCATCATCGACTCCGTCCCGTGGTCGGCGGTGCCCACCCACCTCGACTCCCCGACCGCCGACGAGCCCGATGTCACCCGTTTCCCCACCTGGGCGGCGACCTCGCCCGGGCCGGTGCGTAGCGCCGTGTCCCCCGTCTCGGGCCAGGTCCCCACCCAGCCCTCGAGCGCCCCACCCCGGCCGCCGGGCTCACCGGCGCACGCGGCGCCGACGACCTCAACGATCCCGGTGCCGGTGACGCCGACGAGCAAACGGCTCGTCGAGCTGAGCACCGGGGCGACCCCGGCGGACTCGGTCACGACCCTGCCCCCGGCCCCGGCGATGCGCTCGCGACGCACCGCCCGGCTGCGCATCCGGCTCGTGCCGGTCATCGGGGGCGACCCGGTGCCGTTGACCGGGCCGACCGTCGTGGGGCGCGACCCGCAGAACATCTCCGACTACCCCGACGCCGACCGGGTCAGCCTGCCCGACGCCACCCGGTCGATCTCCAAGACCCACGCTGCCGTCGCCCCGGTGCCGGGGGGCGTGTGGGTGACCGACCTGCACTCGACCAACGGCACCCGTGTCGAGCAGAAGGAGCGTATCGACGCCGCGGTCCCGGGCGTGCCCTGCCCGGCCCCGGCGGGCTCGGTCGTCGTCCTGGGCCGGGCAGCCTACCGGGTCGAGGCCTGAGCCTTCCGGGCCGGGACAGGCCGCCGGACAATCACCTGTAGGACAGGATCCGGCGGGATCCGGCCGGATCCGGCGGGCCGAGCCGGTCAGGGCGTGTCGACGCAGGAGCGCACGGCGGCCGAGGTCTTGCCGTCTGAGCGTAGCGAGTACACCTCGATGCATGTCGTGCCCTGCCGGGCGGAGACCACCACGGAGGTCTTCTCGGTGCGCTCCAGCGGGACGTCCTCCGAGCCGGCCACGTCCTCGCGGAACAGGTAGCTGCCCTCCCAGCCCTCCTGCGGGGCCGACCAGGTGAAGGTGACTGTTCCGTCCTTGCCCGCCGTGCCCGACAGGTCGCGCGGGGCCGGCACCACCGAGCCCAGGGGGTCGGAGCCGGCGGGCTCGATGGTCGCGAAGGTCGCCTGGGGCCTGGCCTCCTCCGACATCCGTGCCGCGACGATCGCCCCGGTGACGACGAGGACCGCCACGAGCCCCGAGAAGAGGCCCAGCAGGAGCCGGCGGCGCCCCCAGCGGCGCTCGCCCGAGGTGTCGACCTCCTGGTCCTGGGCCTCCAGGCGCTCCGCCGCACGGGGATGGATGACCGCTGCGGGCTCGACGGCGGAGAAGACGCCCAGGCGCGTGGCCCCCGGGTCGTCAGCCACCGGGTCGACCGGGGCGCCCTGGAGCGCATCGGCCTCCTGATAGAGGTCCGCAGTCGTCGTGGGCAGCCCCAGCTCGCCCTCGACCTGCTGGAGTGCCCGGGCGAAGGCCAGGGCGGAGGGGTAGCGGTGCGCCGGGTCGTTGTCCATGGCGATCCGCAGCACCCGGTACAGCGAGGGCGGCACGTCGGGCCGTCCCAGGGGGGGGAGCGGGTCCTTGACGATCCTGCGGGCCAGGTCGTAGACGTCGTCGGAGGCGCCGGCGATCTCGAAGGGGCTGCGGCCGGTCAGCATCGCATAGGTCGTGGCGGCCAGCGAGTAGACGTCGGAGGCCGGTGAGACGGTCCGCGAGCCCACGAGCTGCTCGGGCGGCGCCCAGGGCACGCTCATGCCCCGCAGCTCGTGGGCCTGGTCGCTCGGCCCGCTCATCACCGAGATCCCG
Source organism: Actinomyces sp. (assembly GCF_030524025.1). GTDB lineage: Bacteria > Actinomycetota > Actinomycetes > Actinomycetales > Actinomycetaceae > Actinomyces. Next base: position 45,556 of record NZ_JAUNHI010000014.1, read on the forward strand.
AAGTCCGACAGCACCGGGCGCCGGTAGGAGGTGAACAGGATGTTGGCGGGCTTGATGTCGCGGTGGACGATGCCCGCCCGGTGAGCGGTCTCGACGGCACCGGCGATCTGGATGGCCGTGCCCAGGGCCTCGGCGACGTCGAGCGGCCCCTGGCGCAGCATCATGCCGAGCTGGGGCGGCGGGCAGTACTCCATGACGAGGAAGGGCCTCCCGTCCCCGCAGACCCCGGCCCCGTAGATGGACAGGATGGCCGGGTGCGAGGAGACCCGGGCCATGAGGTTGGCCTCCTGCTCGAAGCGGGAGGCCGAGCTGCCGTCGACGTCGGCGTTCATCACCTTGACGGCGACCTCGCGCCGCGGCATGTGCTGCTCGTAGAGGTAGACCCGGGAGTAGCCGCCCGCCCCCAGGTCCCGCAGGTGCGTGTAGCCGGCTATCTCCGGAGGGGGCGTCTGGCGCGACGAGCTCACGGAAGGTCCTCGAGCACGAGCGACTGGCCGTCGCCCAGGTCGAGGATGTCACCGTTGGTGAGCAGGACCGCCTCGGTTCCCGCCAGCCGCATGGGCGCAGCACCGTCGCGCCGCAGGGTCGTGCCGTTGCTCGTCGACAGACTGCGCGCCAGCACCGACCACTCGTCGAGCTCGATGAGCAGGTGGTTGCGGGAGATGAGCAGCTCGGGGCTCGGCACGGTCACGAGCGCGGGGGTGACGCCCGCGAGCTGGGACACCTCCTGGGGCTCGGGCTGGCGCCCGACGAGCACGGGCCGGTCGAGCTCGACACTGCCCCCGGCCGACACGAGCACGTGGCCCAGCGGCGGGCAGGGGATGAGACGGGCGGGCTGGGACAGCTCGGCGCCGCAGGTGCGGCAGTGCACGTAGTTGGTGGGGTTGGCGTGGCCGTCGGGGCACATGACCGACAGGGCCATCCGCGCCTCGGCCTGAGAGGTCTCGGGGGCCGCGTCCTCGACAACCATGCCGCCGAGCTCGTCAACCAGGTCCTCGGGCAGCGCGGCCAGAGTCCACCCGTCGTGATCGCCGGGGCGCTCCTCCTGCACCGGCTCGGAGGGCTCGACCGCTCCGGGCGGGACGGCCGGGATCTCCCCAGTGGCCGGAGCGGCGCCCTCCGGGGAGACCGCGACCCCGGCCGGCACGACCGCCGGAGACGGCACCGCCGGCACCGGTGCCGGCTCGGGGGCCGCCACTGGCTCGGGAGCCGGTGCCGGGGAGGAGGCGGGGGATGGCACGGGAGCCGACTGGATGAGCAGGGAGGGGACGGGGCTGGGCACGGAGGCGTTGCGCGAGCGGCGCAGGCGGGTGGCGGGCGCCTGGGGGGCCCGGGGCACCGCCGTGCCGAGACCCTCGACCGGGGTGGGCACGGCCCCGGCGCCCGTAGGGGACGGGGCGGGGCGCACCGGGGCGCCCAGGTGCACGCGGGAGACGCGCAGGATCGCGTCCACGGCGGGGCGCAGGACCTGGCCGGCGTCCTCCGGGGCGGACAGCGTCACCGACCCAGGGGTGGAGATGAAGGCCTCCCGCCAGGTCGACACGGCGATGGCGTCCATCTGCTCGCCGTCGACCTGGAGGACGGGTGCGCCGCGCACGGCGGCGCTCACGCCCCGGGCGCCCAGGATGACTAGGGCGAAGTCGGGGATACGGGCCAGGTGCCCGCCGGCCCCCCTGACCAGCCGGTCGAGGACCTCGGTCAGGCTCGGCCCCGGGGTGCGCAGGAGCGTCCACAGCTCCTCGACGGTGGTCTCGGGGACCTCGGCGGGCAGCAGGATGGCGCCGTAGGGCGTCACGGCACCCGCCCACGTGCCCTCGGCCCACAGCGGCGTCGTGGCGCTCAGCGAATCAGACATGCGTACTCCTCGTTCAGGGCGCGTGGCCTGCTCAGGGTCCTGCATCGGGCCCGCACCCGCGCCCGGCTCCCCGCCCGCGTCCGGGGTCGGGGAGCCGTGGGTGCTGCTCATTGGATCAGGCACATCGCCTCCCCGAAGTATACCTTTCGGCCCCGCTCCACCGTCCGGGCGGAACCGGGATCGAGGCGGTGAACGCCGTGGCCGTCCTCGACGTGGGTGCCGTTGGTCGACCCCAGGTCGGTGACGAGCAGGCCCTCGTCGGTGGGCTGGAGCAGGGCGTGGGTCTTGGACACCGAGGGCTCGTCCTCCAGGACGGCGACGAGACGGACGTCGCCGACCTCCTCGACCGCCTCAGGAGCCCGGCCCAGGACGAGACCGCCGACGACCGGGACCACCCGCTCCCCCAGGCTCAGGGTGTAGACCGCCTGGCTCGGGCGGGCGTTCATGACCACGGTGGTGCCCGCCAGGCGGTCGAACCAGGCCTGGCGCCATGACCCTTTGTCGGCCCTGGCGACCATGACCACGGGCACGACACCGAAGGAGGCGGCCGCCGCAACTGCGATGAGCCCGGCACGCAGCACCGCCGCCCACCCCGGCATGGCATCGCGCTGGGTGAGGCGGCGCAGGCGCAGCCCCGCGACTGCACCCCCCGGGCCGGCACCGATGACGGCCTGCAGGGTGACGATGCCTGCGGCGACCGCCAGGGACAGGAACGCACCGAGGACACGGTCCCCCGGCAGGAGACCCGTGACGGTGATGATAAGCACGTCGAAACCCCCGGCGAGCAGCCGACGTGCAGGCGAGGCGGGAAGTTCCAGGGGGGCACTCAAGGGCACAGGTGAAGCATAGACGCGGATGGATCGCCTATAGTCACTCATACTCGCTGACCGGTCACACAGGCGCAGTCATAAGGAGCCCGCGATGCAGATCGCCGTCACGCCCGATCCCGCGCTGTGGGTGGTCGTTCCCGAGTTCCCGCCGCCGGGCTGGGCCCGGGAGGAGGCCCGCGCGCGCAGCGTCCAGCTCGACATCACCGGGCCACAGTGGCGCACCGAGTTCGAGACCCTCCTCGAGAGGCTGAGGCGCACCGAGCGCACCTCCTCACTGGCCCGTCTCCTCCACGTGGGCGACGGGGCGCGCCATGTCTTCGCCGTTGACGTCAGCCTCGAGCCCACGCCCGACGACGGATCGAAGGAGGGGCGCCACTCCACCCAGCTGGCGCTGTTGTCGGGAATGCTGCCCGGCACGAGGGCCGAGCGCCTGCGCCCCAACCCGGGGACCGCGGGCTTCTGGGCGGCCACGGGTGCGCCGTCCTCCGGTGGGCCGTCACGGCCCAGTGCGATGGTCGTCCTGCGCAAGGCCGGCCTGCCCATCGTCCAGGTCGACGTCATCATGCAGGTGTGGGGGGCGCCGGCCTCCGAGATCGTGCCGGTCATCAACCACGTCATCGACCTGGCCGACCGGGTCGGCCCCGCCGACGCCACCTAAGGCGGCGCCGTGACGGTGTCAGGGCCCCAACCGCTCTCCACGGGGCTCCCGCCACAAGGGCGAGGTCGTCACCGCACCTGCGTCTCGACCTGCTCCCGCCGGGTAGGGTCGCCGGTCCGGCGCCGGGCGGGGGTCGCTCCAGGTCTCGACGGTCACGTGATGCACACCATAGGGGCCTGGTGGGCGAGGCGCCCCGCGGAGAAACCGCGGAATCCCGCCAGATTCCTCAACCGGTCGCGGCGGCCGCGGCGCCGGTGAAGGCCAACAATGTGCACCGAGGTGCTCGGCACACATTTCAACGTGCGCCGGCTGCGACAAAACGATCATAAAATGGCTGGATCTCAACGATTCACCTCCGTCGCCACCGGCAAGAAGGTGCAAGGCACCTCTCCGCGCCCACACACCCGCACACCCCAGGGCACACGATGCTCCTCGGCGGTCACCCGGGCCGGTCACCGCCTCCACGCACGTGCCGACGCCACCGTGGCCATGCTCCTCCAACCGGTCCTCGACTGGGGCGCAGTGGAGGACCGCCTAGGACAGGCCCGCCTTCCCGCACCACTCCAACGATCCACAGCCCTCGACCCTCACACCCTGGCGAGAAAGGCTCAATCATCTAGTCGATCAGGTCGGAGAGCTCCAGCCAGCGTTCTTCGAGCTCGGCCGTCTCCGCCTCGACGGCGCGGAGGTTGCCCGCCAAGGTCTGTAGCCCCTCGTAGTCGCCCTGGTCGTGGTCGGCCATGGACTGGTGCAGGGTCTTGACCTCGGCGTGGAGCTTGTCGAGACGGCGTTCGATCGAGGCGATCTCCTTGTGCACGGCCCGACGCTCGGCACCGGACATGCCGGGAGCACCGGCTTCGCCGGCGCCATCGCTGGGCGAGGACGCCTGGCCGCCCGGACGCCGGCTGGGCTGCTCGCGCCGCAGTGTCAGGTACTCGTCCACCCCGCCAGGCAGGTGCCGCAAGCCTCCGTCGAGGATGGCGTACTGCTGGTCGGTCACCCGCTCGAGCATGTAGCGGTCGTGGGAGACCACGACGAGCGTCCCCGGCCAGGAGTCGAGCAGGTCCTCCATCGCGGCCAGCATGTCGGCGTCGACATCGTTGGCGGGCTCGTCCAGGGCGATGACATTGGGCTCGCCGAGCAGCAGGAGCAGCAGCTGCAGGCGCCGCTTCTGCCCCCCGGAGAGCTCGGCGACCGTCGTCGACAGGTGCGCGCGGGCGAAGCCGAGGCGCTCGAGCAGCTGGGCCGGGGTGAGCTCCTTGCCGTCGACCGTGAAGGTGGCCTGGGTGCGCGCCAAGACCTCGCGCACCCGGTCGCCGCCGATGTCGGCCAGCTGGGAGAACTGCTGGTCGAGCAGTCCGAGCCGCACCGTCTTGCCGCGCCTGACCCGGCCGGAGGTGGGTGGCACGGTTCCGGCGATGAGACCCAGGAGCGTCGACTTGCCGGTGCCGTTGGCCCCGAGGATGCCGGTCCGTTCACCGGGGGCGAGGCGCCACGTCACGTCGCGCAGCACCTCGCGCTCGCCGTAGCGCACGCCGGCGCCTTCGAGGTCGACGACCTGCTTGCCCAGGCGGGCCACGGCGAGGCGTTGCAGCTCGATGGGGTTGCGCACCGGCGGCACGTCGGCGATGAGCCTGTTGGCGGCCTCGATGCGGAACCTCGGCTTGGAGGTGCGGGCGGGCGCGCCGCGGCGCAGCCAGGCCAGCTCCTTGCGCATGAGGTTCTGCCGCTTGGCCTCGGTGGCGGCGTTGATCCGGTCCCGTTCGACCCGTTGCAGCACGTAGGCGGCGTACCCGCCCTCGAAGGGCTCGACGGTCCCGTCGTGGACCTCCCAGGTCTCGGTGCAGACCTCGTCGAGGAACCAGCGGTCGTGGGTGACCACGAGCAGGCCGCCGGCGTTGTTGGCCCAGCGGCTCCGCAGGTGCCCGGCGAGCCAGTCGATGCCCTCGACGTCGAGGTGGTTGGTCGGCTCATCGAGGGCGATGACGTCCCACTGGCCGATGAGCAGCGCGGCGAGCGCGACCCGCCGGCGCTGGCCGCCGCTCAGCTCGCCGATCCTGGCCTCCCACGGCAGGTCGGCGACGAGCCCGCCGATCACCTCCCGGATCCCCGCGTCACCGGCCCACTCGTGCTCGGGCCGGTCACCGACGATCGCCTGGCCGACCGTCGCGGCCGGGTCGAGGTCCTCGGACTGGGACAGCACCCCGAAGCGCACGCCGCCGCGCCGGGTCACCCGCCCCGCATGCGGGGCGACCAGGCCGCTGAGCACCCCCAGCAGGGTCGACTTGCCGTCGCCGTTGCGGCCCACGATCCCGACGCGGTCGCCCTCCTCGATCCCGACGGTGACCGAGTCGAGGACCACCCGCGCCGGGTACTCCACGTGCAGGGCCTCGCCGACGACCAGTGGCGCCGCCACTACCGCCCACCTGCCTTGGGCGAGCGGTGGCGGCCGGGCACGGCCCCTCGAGCCCCCGGGGCGCCCGCCGGGCCCGCGACGCCCACCATCAGCCCACCACCCGTGCGCCGGCGACGGGAGCGTCGGCCCGCAGGGTGCTCGCCACGTGCTCGCAGTCCTCCAGGGCACGGCAGACCCGGACGGCGGTGGCGGAGTCGGGCACGAGGGCGGCGACGGTGGGTCCCGAGCCCGAGACAATGGCCCGCAGGGCGCCGGCGGACTCGGCCACGGCGATGACCTCGGCGAGCCCGGGGCGCAGGGACAGTGCCGCGGGGGCCAGGTCGTTGTGGAGGTAGGCGGCCACGGCGCCCGGGTCCCCCGAGCGCAGGGCGTTGGTCAGCCCCTCCGGCACCTCGGCGGTGGTCGGCGCGACGGCACGGGGCATCTGGTCGAAGCGGGCGAAGACGGCCGGTGTCGACAGCCCGGTGGGCGCCAGGGCGAAGACCCAGTGGTAGGTGCCGCGCGTCATGAGCGGGGTGAGGCGGTCGCCCCGCCCGTGCCCGACGGCGGTCGAGCCCAGCAGGGGGAAGGGGACGTCGGCTCCCAGGCGGGAGGCGAGCTCGATGAGCTCGCCCTGGTCGAGCTCGGTGCCCCACAGGATGTTGCAGGCCAGGAGGGCGGCGGCGGCGTCGGCCGACCCGCCGGCCATGCCACCGGCCACCGGGACGCGCTTGCGCACGAGCAGGTCGACGCCCTCCTCGACGCCGGTGGCCTCGGCCAGCAGCAGCGCGGCGCGCACCGCCAGGTTGGACTCGTCGGTGGGCACGGCGTCGTCGGACTCCTCGAGGCTGAGCGTGACGGCGCCACGGGCGTCGCGGGCCTGGCGCCGGGCGGTGACGGTCTCGACGACCCGCACCGCCTGGAAGACGGTGGTCAGCGGGTGGTAGCCATCCGCGCCGGGGGCACCGACCGACAGGAAGAGGTTGACCTTGCCGGGGGCCTCGACCCGCACCGAGGTCGCTGAGCCCGAGCGCTGCGGCGAGGCCTGGCCGCCGGGAACGGCGTGCAGGTGGTTCATCGGTCCTCCCGGGGTGGTCGTGCGGTCTGTGACAGGTGGCCTGCAGCCGCGAAGGCCTGGGCCAGGTCGACGAAGGAGCGGATGTCGAGCCTCTCACCGCGCTCGCCGGGGTCGATGCCGGCCGCGCGGATCGCCTCCTCGGCGGGGCCGGGGCCGCCGGCCAGCGGGGCCAGCGCCTTGCGCAAGGTCTTGCGGCGCTGGGCGAAGGCGGCGTCGATGACGGCGAAGACCTGGCGGCGGGTGGCCCAGGTCGGCGGGGGCTCGTGGCGGGTCAGCTCGACGAGGGCGGAGTCGACATGGGGCACCGGCCAGAAGACGGTGCGCCCGATGGTGATCGTGCGCCGGGCACGGGCGTACCAGGCGGCCTTGGCGCTGGGGGCGCCGTAGGTCCGCGAGCCCGGGGGCGCGGCCAGGCGGTCGGCGACCTCCGCCTGGACCATGACCGTGGCCCGCTCGAGGGAGGGCAGGGCCTCCAGGAGGGTGAGAAGGACCGGCACCGCCACGTTGTAGGGGAGGTTGGCCACGAGCATCGTGGGGGCCGCCCCCGGTCCCGGCTCCAGCGCCTGGGGGCCGTCGATGCTCAGGGCGTCGGCCTCGATGACTGTCAGGCGGCCGGAGGCCGGCGGCATGCGGGCGCCGACGGTGGCCGGCAGGGCGCGGGCGAGGACCGGGTCGATCTCGACGGCGGTGACCGAGGCGCCGGCCTCGAGCAGGGCCAGGGTCAGCGAGCCCAGGCCCGGGCCCACCTCGAGCACTGAGGCGCCGGGCCCGACCCCCGCCGAGCGCACGATGCGGCGCACGGTGCCGGCGTCGTGGACGAAGTTCTGCCCCAGCGTCTTGGTGGGACGCACGTCCAGGGCCGCGCACAGGGCGCGGATATCCGCCGGGCCGAGCAGGCCGGGGTCGGCTCGGCCCGACCGGGTCGAGGAGGAGTCGGGCATGACGACAGAGTAGCGGCAGGGGCCGTCATCAACACCGACGGCGGGCCCTCCCCCGGTCCTGCGGCGCTCGGATGGCTCCCCCGAGCGAGGAGGCCGCCGGCCAGCGGGGCGGTAACAAGGCGGTTACAGCAGGCCGAGCTTGGCGGCGCAGGCGGGCCACTGGCCCCAGCCGGACTGGGCCTGGAGCTTTTGCGCCATCGCGGTCTGGGTGGCGGCATCCGCCTCGTGGGGGTAGCCGGTCCCGCCCATCGCGCGCCAGGTGCTCAGCGAGAACTGGTAGAGGCCGTAGTAGCCGTTGCCGGTGTTGGCCGCCGGGTTGTTGCCGGACTCGCACTGGGCGAGCTTCTGCCACACCGAGCCGTCGGTCACGCCGCCGGAGGTCGTCGGCGTCGTGCCCGTCGAGGACCCGCTGCCCGAGGAGGTCTCGGAGGTGGAGGTGTCCGCGGACTCCGTCGGGGCGGCGGTGCCGGTGCCCACGAGGACGACCTCGTCGACCTTGGCGGTCACGACCACGGTCGAGACGGTCTCCCGGGAGACCTCCTGGTCCCCGCTGCGGGTGACCTGATAGGTCGTACGGGTCAGGCCGTCGACGCCCTCGGTGGCGACCTTCCTCTCACCGGCGGGCAGCTCGTCGGTCTCCTGCTCGACCGTGCCATGGGCCTCGGCGGTCTCCTCGACCTCGGTGGTCACGGTCAGCGCCTCGCCCTGGACCGCCAGTCCCGCCGCCGCGGTGGCGTCGGCGCTTGGGGAGGCACCGATGGCCTCGATGCGCACCTGCGACTCGCTGATGGGGGCGACGTCCTGGTCGGCGGCGCGCACCGCCGCGTAGGCACCGCCGGAGACCGCCAGCGACAGTGCGGCGGCGACGGCGCCGGCGCGGGCGACCGCCGGGGTCAGGCGGCGGCGCTCGGGCGCCGCGGCGAGCTCGGTGTCAGGGGTGCGTCCCACGATGAGGCATCCTTCCGTTGGCAAAGCGGCCGCCACCGTAGCCCAGGCCGCATAGTCCCGGCAATGGGATTGCTCACGATTCGGCCCTGCGACGAACCCGCTGGCCTACGGCGCGCACAGCCGGCGCACAGGACGGGCGCGCCAGGGACCGGCGTCGGCCGCGCTCCAGGAGCCGGCCCGCTCGGCCGGGGCGGACGGCAGTACCCGCGGTGGCGGGCCGCGGTGGGACACAGGGACGTCAGAACCAGGGGATGACGGCGGGCGCGGGCAGTGCCGCGCCCACAACGCGCGACCCGGTCACCGGGCCGCGGCGGGGAGCGCCGGCGGGGTCAGTACCAGCCGACGGACTCGGAGTGCGCCCAGGCGTTGCAGGGGCTACCGTAGCGCTCCGCGATGTAGCCCAGGCCCCAGGTGATCTGGGTGGTCGGGTTGGTCGCCCAGTCGCCGGCCACCGAGCCCATCTTGGAGCCGGGCAGCGCCTGGGGGATGCCGTAGGCGCCCGAGGAGGGGTTCTGCGCCTGGTAGTTCCAGTTCGACTCCCGCTCCCACAGGCTGTCGAGGCAGGAGAACTGCGAGTCGTCCCAGCCGTGGGAGGCCATCATCGACTGGGCGATGCTCTTGGCCGAGGCGGCCGTCGTGCCGTCGCCCGAGGCGGTGGCCGTCGAGGAGCTGGTGGCCGTCGAGGAGGTGTCGGCGGTGCCGGTGCCCACGAGGACGACCTCGTCGACCTTGGCGGTCACGACCACGGTCGAGACGGTCTCCCGGGAGACCTCCTGGTCCCCGCTGCGGGTGACCTGATAGGTCGTACGGGTCAGGCCGTCGACGCCCTCGGTGGCGACCTTCCTCTCACCAGCGGGCAGCTCGTCGGTCTCCTGCTCGACCGTGCCATGGGCCTCCGTGGTCTCCTCGACCTCGGTGCTCACTGTCGTGGCCTCGCCGCCGACGGTCAGGCCCTCGGAGCCGGCCTCCTCAGTGGCGGATTCCCCGGCCTGTGCGCCGATGGCGTCGAGCAGGACGCGCTCCTCGCTCAGGGGCTGGACGTCCTGGCCGCCCATCTGGGTGGCGGCGTAGGCGCCGCCGGAGACGGCCAGCGACAGGGCCGCGGCGACGCCTCCCGCACGGTAGACCACTGGTCCCACGGAGGTCCGGGCCGGACCCTCGGCGCGACGGCGGCCGGAGGGGGCGGAGGACGTGCTGCTCAGGCTCTTCGAGGCAAGGGCCCCGAGCTCGACGAGCGTGGTGCTCAAGGAGCTGGATTGGCTGTGACGACCCACTGTTCGATGTCCTAACGATCGGCGACTGCCAGCACGCTAACCGACTTCTGGACGAGGCGCCATGCATTCGATCACATCCAGTTCCCGTAGACCTCCTCGGTGGTGGCCTGCAGACGGGTGCACATCGTCTCGAGGTCCACCCCCCTCAGCTCGGCCAGGAACCGCACGGTCACGCCCATGAGGTAGGAGGCGTTGGGGTGTCCCCTCCACGGGTGGGCGGGCAGATAGGGGGCGTCGGTCTCCGCCAGGAGCAGATCGTCGGGCACGAGGGCCAGCGCCTCGCGCAGGGCCCGGTTGGCCGGGTAGGTGACCGGGCCGGCCACCGAGGCGTACCAGCCGTGCTCGGCGCAGGCCTCGGCCAGGTCGGCCCCTCCGGAGAAGCAGTGGAAGACGGTGCGCTCGGGGGCGCCGTCGGCCAGGAGCACCTCGAGGCAGTCGGCGTGGGCCTCGCGGTCGTGGATCTGCAGGGGCAGGTCGAGCTCCTTGGCCAGGGCGATGTGCTCGCGCAGGGCGCCGCGCTGGACGCGCGCGCCCTCGGGCCCTGTGCGGAACAGGTCCATGCCGCTCTCCCCCACGGCGACGACGACGTCGCGGTTGCCCCGCACGAGGGCCTCCAGCCGGCTCATGGCCTCCTCGAGGGGCTCGCCGTGGTGCTCGTCGACCGCCGGGGGCAGGCCGTCGGGGCCGACCTCGCGCACGCCGGCGTGGAGGACGGCCTCGTTGGGGTGGACGGCCAGGGCCACGCGCACGCCCGGCAGGCGGCGCGCCAGCTCGATGGAGCCCTCCCAGGTCGGGGTCTCGCAGGCCGAGGTGATGACCCGTGTGACACCGAGCCCGGCGGCGCGCTCGACGAGCTCGGCCGCGGTCAGCGGCTCGCGTGAGCCCGGTCCCGTGGCCGGCAGGTCCGGCACCGGCAGGTGGGTGTGGTTGTCGGTGACGGGCAGCGGCAGGGCCGCGAGCGCCTCGAGGGGCGGCCAGCCGCGGCTCACGGCTGGGAGGCCTCGCCGTCGACGAGGGCGGCGTAGCGGGCCAGCTCCTCATCGACGATGGCCTCGTCGAGCTTGACGAAGACCGGGGAGGGCTTGGCCACCGGCGTGCCGACGACCACCTCGTGACGGCCCCAGGTCGGGGCGGTCGTGTAGTCCCCCGTGATGACCGGGTAGCCGGTGCGTCCGGTGAAGGTCTCGGGCAGCACCTCGGCGTCGAGCTCGTCGACCTCCTCGATGCGCGGCATCGGGGCGATGCGTCCGGCGCCCCCCATGACCCGGTCGACCTCGTTGGCCGCGTGGGGCAGGAAGGGGGAGAGCATGAGGTTGAGATCGGTCACCGCCTGGGCGAGGGTGTGCAGGACCGTCGATAGGCGCAGCCACGGGGCCGAGCCCTCCTCGCCCTTGAGCTTGAAGGGCTCGGTGTCGGCGATGTACTTGTTGGCCTCGCCCACCAGCCGCATCGCCTCGGCGAGGGCCGCCTTCTGGCGGTGCTGGGCGATGAGCCCGCCGACGACCTCGAAGCCGGCCTCGATGGAGTCCAGGAGGGCGTTGTCGATCTCCTCGCGCCGGCCGGGGGCGGGCACGCCCCCGAAGCGCTTGTGGATCATGGTGGCGGTGCGGTTGACGAGGTTGCCCCAGCCGGCGACGAGCTCGCCGTTGGTGCGCCGCACGAACTCCGCCCACGTGAAGTCGGCGTCAGCCGTCTCCGGGCCGGCGGCGCAGATGAAGTAGCGCAGGGCGTCGGCCTGGTAGCGGGACAGGAAGTCGCGCACGTAGATGACGATGCCGTGGCTGGAGGAGAACTTCTTGCCCTCCATGGTGAGGAACTCGCTGGAGACCACCTCGGTGGGCAGGTTGAGCACGCCCATCGACCCCGGCGCGCCGTCACGGGCGCCCTGGCCGTTGTGTCCCAGCAGCTCGGCGGGCCAGATCTGGGAGTGGAAGACGATGTTGTCCTTGCCCATGAAGTAGTAGGACAGCGCCTCGGGGTCGTTCCACCAGGCGCGCCAGGCCTCGGGGTCGCCGCTGCGGCGGGCCCACTCGATGGAGGCCGACAGGTAGCCGATGACGGCGTCGAACCACACGTACAGGCGCTTGGAGGGCTGGTCCTCCCAACCGGGCACGGGGATGCCCCAGTCAATGTCGCGGGTCATGGCGCGCGGGCGGATCTCCTCCAGGAGGTTCTGGGAGAAGCGGATGACGTTGGGGCGCCAGGTCCCGGACTCCTCGCGCTCGTCGAGCCAGGCGCCCAGGGACTCGGCCAGGGCCGGCAGGTCGAGGAACCAGTGGGTCGATTCCACGAACTCGGGGGTCTCGCCGTTGATCCGTGAGCGCGGCGAGATGAGGTCGGTGGGGTCGAGCTGGTTGCCGCAGGCGTCGCACTGGTCGCCGCGGGCGCGGTCGTTGCCGCAGATCGGGCAGGTCCCCTCGATGTAGCGGTCCGGCAGTGTCCGTCCGGTGGAGGGGCTGATCGCCGAGCGGGTGACCTGCTGGATCATGTAGCCGTTGTCGCGCACGGTGCGGAACATGTCCCGCACGACGGCGTAGTGGTTGCCCGCCGTTGTGCGGGTGAACAGGTCGTAGGACAGGCCCAGGGCCACGAGGTCCTCGACGATGAGCCGGTTGTTGCGGTCGGCGAGCTCGCGGGCGCTGATGCCCTCCTCGTCGGCGGCCACGAGGATCGGGGTGCCGTGCTCGTCGGTGCCCGAGACCATGAGGACGTCATGGCCCGCCATACGCATGTAGCGGGAGAACACGTCGGAGGGCACGCCGAAGCCGGCGACATGACCGATGTGGCGCGGCCCGTTGGCATAAGGCCAGGCGACCGCGGACAGGATGTGGCTCATGGGGCCACCTTAACCGCTCCTCGATCGGTGTCATGCCCCGCGTCGTGGCCGACCTGCGGCGGGCACCGTATCGTGTGCCCCGGCGCCCGGACCATCTCGGCACGGGGACCACGACCCACTGCAGACCCACTGCACATCTCGAGGAGCGACCATGTCCTACCCACCGGTTCCCGGCCCGTCCTCGGCGCCGGACCCCTACGCCGGCGCGACCTCCCAGCCCGCTGCCGGCTCAGGCGGGTACCCGTGGGCGCAGGGCGACTCCTTCCAGCAGTCCTACGCGCCCGGGACGCCTTACGCCCAATCGCCCTACTCCCCCCAGGCGCCCTACTCCCCTCAGGCGCTGGTCCCGCCCGCTGGGATGCCCAAGGGGGTCAAGGGTCCGGTCATCCTGCTCGTGGCCGGGATCGTCGTGTGTGTCCTGGCCGTCGGCGTCCTCGTCGTGTCCTTCGCCGGGATGCTCCAGACGGCGGGGTCGATGTCGGCCCTGCCATCCAACGGGTCGGCGACGGCGGAGCTGACGGCCGGGGAGGACTACGGCATCTACAGCGAGGTCTATCCCGCCTGCACCGTCGTGGATCCCGAGGGCACCGAGCTCGAGCTGACCATCCCGACGTGGTCGGTCACGGTCAACGAGCTCGGGCTGGTCGCCTCCTTCACCCCGAGCGTCTCCGGTCCGCACACGATCACCTGTTCCTCCGCCGACCAGGGCGACCTGGCGGTGGGCTCGTTGTTCGACGAGAGGATGGTCATCACCACGAGCCTGGCGGCGATCATCGGTGTGGTGCTCCTGTTCGTCGGGTTGCCGGTGCTCGTGGCGGGCGTCATCTGGCTCGCCCTGCGCAGGTCGAGCAACAAGAGACTCGCCCAGGCTCGCGTCGCCGCGCAGTACGCGAGCCAGGGGCCCGGCCAGTGGCCGACGGTATGAGGGGGTAGGAGCAGCACCTGTCGGCACAGGACCCGCCGATGGCAGGTGCGGCAGGCGGCCGCCCCCGTGTGCCGGGGCTGCGCCGTGCGACCGTGGTCTTCGCGGTCGGGCTGTTCCTGCTCATTGGTGGGGTGGCGGGCGTTGTCGCCTCCCTGGAGATCAGCGACCGGGTGGAGACGACGGCGGTCGAGGTGCCCTATGACGGCAAGGCCGCTTACTACAAGCTTCAGGCGGGCATGGCCTACGGTCTGTACTCCTCTGACGCCGCGCTGAGCTGCTCGGTGTCCGACCCCAGTGGCCGGCCGGTGTCGGTGCGCCAGGACCGGATCGAGACGGGGGGGGAACCCCCCAGGTGCTGGCCTTCAACGCCACGACGGCGGGCACCTACGCGGTGGCCTGCTGGAGCGACGAGCTGGTCTCCATCGACCGGGCCGCGCGGGTCTCCGGTATCGAGAACCATGTCCTGCTGTGGGTCGTCTCCATGGGGGCCATCCCCGTGGGGGTCCTGCTGACGGTCGGCGGGCTGATCGGCATAGGCGTCCTGCGCTCCCGGGCCAAGCGGCGCCTCAACCAGCAATTCGTCCCGGGCCAGGGGCCGGAGGGACCCCCGGGGGTCTCCGCCCCGGGGACGGGGGTGGCGGGGCAGGCCCCGGTGGCCGGGAGTGAGCTGCCGCCTCCCGCCCCTTCCGCCGGACCCTATGGCATCGCGCCCCAGCAGGTCGTCTACCGGCCGGCCCCTCCTCCGCAGGACTCGCACTGAGCGCTCTCGGCCGCCGCTCCCCCGTGGGCACCCTGGGCCGGCCACCCCTCCGCGGTGGTCGCCTCATGCCTCCTGCGAGGCGATGAGCCCCACGCCGGCCCGGCGCAGCGCCTCACGCGCGGCGCGTCCCAGATCGGGGCTGACCGGCGCGGTGAGGTCGGTCAGGACCCGGACGCTGAATCCGCGTGCCACGCCGTCCAGGGCGGTGTCCTTGACGCAGTGGGACTCGGCGAGGCCGACGACGTCGAGTGCGCCGATGCCCGCGGCGCGCAGGACCTCCTCGAGGGGGCTGCCGTCGTCGGTGTGGCCCTCGAAGCCGGAGTAGGCCGCCGTGTACTGGCCCTTGCGCACCCGGGCGTCGATGCTCAGGCCCGCAAGGTCGGGGTGGAGCTCGGCGGCCTCGGTGCCGGCCACGCCGTGGGGCGGCCAGGTGTCGACGTAGTCGGGGGAGGTCGAGAAGTGGTCGCCGGGGTCGATGTGCCAGTCCTGGGTCGTGACGACCAGGGCGTAGTCGGCCCGGTGGTCCCGGGCGTAGTCGGCCACGGCCCGGGCCACGGCGTGGCCGCCCTGGACCCCGAGCTCACCGCCCTCGCAGAAGGTGGGCTGCACGTCGACGATGATGAGTGCCCGCCGGGAGGCGTCCGTGTCCTGCGGCTTGCTCATGGCCTCAGTCCCGTTCATGGGATCAGCCTACTGGGCCGCGCTGGTCGAGGGCCTGGCGGTAGACCTCGTTGGGTCGCAGCCCGGTGTCGGCCGCGACCCGGGCGGCCGCCTCCTTGAGGCGCAGCCCCTGCCCCGCCAGGGCCAGGGCGGCGGCGCCGGCGGTGGCCGGGTCCGCCGCGGGGCCACGGGCGCCGGCCACGACGATGACGACCTCGCCGAGGACCTCCTGCTCGGTGCGCGCGGCCAGGCCGGCCAGGTCCGTGCGCAGCACCTCCTCATGGGTCTTGGTCAGCTCCCGGCACAGGACTGCGGGACGCTCGGCCCCGAAGACCTCGGCCATGTCGGTCACGGTGGCGTGGACGCGTCGGGGGGACTCGAGGAAGACCATCGTGCGGCTCTCCCGGGCGAGCGCCTCGAGTTGGCGGCGCCGCTCACCGGCCTTGCGCGCCACGAAGCCCTCGAAGGTGAAGCGGTCGGTGGCCAGGCCGGACACGCTGAGGGCGGCCAGCACCGCCGACGGGCCGGGCAGGGTCGTCACGGGCACGCCCGCCTCGGCCGCGGCGCGCACGAGGCGGTAGCCCGGGTCGGAGACCCCGGGTGTGCCCGCGTCGGAGACAACGACGACGGCCAGGCCCGCGCGCGCGGCGTCGATGAGCTCAGCGGAGCGCTCGCGCTCGTTGTGCTCGTGCAGGGCGAGGAGGCGTCCTGCCACCCGCAGGCCCATCCGCTGGGCGAGGTTGAGCAGGCGCCGGGTGTCCTCGGCCGCCACGACGTCGGCGTGCTCGAGGGCGGCCCGCAGCCGCGGCGAGGCGTCCCCGATGTTGCCGATCGGTGTGGCGGCCAGGGTGATGGTGCCGCTCGGCGGGGCCGGCGGGGCCGGCGGGTCCTCGGCGCCCGCGGCTTCCGACGCGGCGGTGGGCTCCTTCATGGCCCCAGTATGACGGTCGTCCTAGACTCGCCGCCGTGAGCCCTGACAGCACCGTGCCCGCAGACCGGACCGACGACCTCGAGGACGGCGACATCACCGTGGACGACCAGGAGGAGCATGCGGGTGCCGGAGGTGCCGCAGACGGATCCTCCCCCACCGCTGGGCTCGCGGAGGACGCTCAGCCCGCCGACGCACCCGCTGAGCCCGAGGACGTTGAGCCGGATGAGACGGCCGAGCCCGAGGACGTCGCCACCGGGCAGGACGAGACCACCGCATGGCGGGAGGCCTGGGCCGACGAGGACCCCTATCCCCAACGCGCCGAGGCATCCACCGAGCCCGACGAGCCTGCCGAGCAGGCCGACCACGCCGAGGCCGACGAGGCTGCCGAGAACACCGACGAGAACACCGTCGAGGACTCCACCGGGCAGCCGGCGCCGCGTTCGGTGGACGAGCTGCTCACCTTGATCGGGCTCGTGCCCGCGGGGTGGCGCCTGCCGGAGGCGGTGCGGGTCAACGGCTGGATCGTGACGGCCGCCGTCGCAGCGGTGGCGGCCCTGACCCGCCTGCTCAACCTGAGTCACCCGCGCACGCTCATGTTCGATGAGATCTACTACGCCAAGGACGCCTACGCGCTGTGGCACAACGGGTACGAGTCCTCCTGGTCGGAGGGGGCCGACGAGCTATTCGCCACCGGGGACGTCTCGGCCCTGACCACCGACCCGAGCTATATCGTCCATCCCCAGCTCGGCAAGTGGCTCATCGGGCTGGGGATGGAGGTCTTCGGCGTCAACTCCCTGGGGTGGCGCATCGTGCCGGCCATCGCCGGGATCCTCACCGTCATCGTCCTGACCCGGCTTACCTTGAGGCTGACCCGCTCGCCCCTGCTGGCCGGGCTGGCGGGCCTGCTGCTGGCCATCGACGGGGTGGCGATCACCGAGTCCCGCATCGCCCTGCTCGACGGGTTCATCGGCCTGTTCGGGCTGCTGACGCTCTACTGCCTCGTGCGCGACCGGCAGTGGTCCCGGGCCAGGCTCGCCCGGGACCTGGCCGGGACCCCGCCCAACCACCTGGCACCGCGGGCGCACCTGAGGCCCTGGCTGCTCGCCGCCGGAGTGTGCCTGGGGCTGACCTGCTCGATCAAGTGGTCCGGGCTCTACCTCCTGGCCGCGGTCGGGATCCTCGTCGTCGTGTGGGACACCCTGGCGCTGCGCCGGGTCCGGGCCAAGGCATGGTTCCTCGAGGGCGTCATCGCCCGGGGCTTCGGCGACTTCCTGCGGCTCGTCCCGGTGGCACTGGTCGTCTACGTCGCCGGCTGGTGTTCGTGGTTCGCCCACGACAAGGCCTACAAGCACGGCTGGGCGGCCACCGAGGAAGCGACCCACGGCTCGGTGGCGCGGTCCTGGCTGCCCGACCCTCTCAACGACCTTGTCGAGTATCACCTGACGATGTACGACTTCCACGTCAACCTCTCCTCGGAGCACCCCTACATGGCCAGCCCCTTCGGCTGGCTCCTCCAGCTGCGCCCGACCTCCTTCTACTGGCCGGACGCCGAGACGCTCGAGGGCACGGCCTGCCCCACCGACCACTGCATCCAGGCGATCACCTCGATCGGCAACATTGCGGTGTGGTGGGCGGCGCTGCCCGCGCTGGTCCTGGCCGTGGCCGGGCTGGCGTGGCGCCGACGGGACTGGCGCGTGTGGGTCCCGCTCATCGCCTACGTCGGTCTTTACCTGCCCTGGTTCGGCTACCTGGATCGGACAATCTTCACTTTCTACACGGTCGCCTTCGCCCCGGCGGTCGTCCTCGTGCTCACCCTGGTCCTGGGCTCGGCCTCGGGCATGCTCCGGCCGGTGCCTGGCGGCCGGGAGGCCCGCGAAGAGGCCCGGCTGCTTGAAGGCGGACTCATCGGCGAGGGCAAGGCGCACCCTCGCGGGCCGATCGCCGGCTACCTCGGATTCGGACAGCACCCCACCCGCCTGAGGATCCCGGAAGCGTGGTCGGGGGTGCCGCCCTGGCGCATCCACACCGAGGGAATTGTGCTGACGGCGGTCATTGTCGCGGCCGCCCTCGTGTTCGCCGCCCTGTGGTGGCCCATCTGGACCGGTCAGACGGTCACCTACGAGTTCTGGCACTGGCACATGCTCCTGCCCTCGTGGATCTGAGGACCGGGGACATCATGATGTGGCCCGGTGCGGCCCGGCGCCTCCCGGCCTGACCTCGGTCCAGCAGTCGCCCGGCTCAGCGCCCGGTGAGCCTCGCCAGGGCCTGCCAGAGCCACCAGATACGAGTGGATGTCATCCGCCACAGGAGGACGGAGCCAAGAACGCCCATCAGCGTGCCGACCACGGCCTGGACAAGGATGTCATCGACCCCGAGTCGAGTCAAACCGACCCTGGTCGCGGCCAGGGCGTCACGGATCCGTGCGTATCCTGCATGAGTCAGGGCGGCTCCCGCGACAAAGAAGATGGACAGTCTGGGAAACACCTGTCAGGCCCGGGTCGACGTGGTGTCGGTCCGGGCCTGACT
>NZ_JAUNHI010000043.1 GCF_030524025.1 Actinomyces sp.
ACTGGCCGGGACCCTCCTCCTCGCCGAGATCGGGAGAGATGGCACCTCGAGATCGGGACTTATGGCACCTCGAGATCGGGAGATATGACGTGGCCGGGTGCGTGGTCTGGCCGTGCCTGGGGGCGGCCACCGGCCCCGGGGGCATGCTCGTGGTGGCCGGCGGGGGCGGGCACCGGGGGAGGGGGCGCCTGGTCGGTCACGCGGGCCAGTGCGGTGCTCTGGTGCCGGGGTGGGGTGGGTCGGCTTGACCGGTGCTGAGGGTGCGCTGTGGCTGGTGCCCGGCCGCTGGGGAGGGGGCGATTCGCGCCCCCGTGCTGGGTGATGCACATTCAAGTGGCGTGGTCGGTGGGGTGTTCTGAGGGTGAGTCGCGGGATTCCGCCAGATTCTTCGGCCGGTGAGGGTGGTGGCCGTCCGGGCTGGCCACCGCGCCTTCCCGCACGTCCCCGCCCACGCCTGCGAGTCCACCATGGACCGCAGGTCACTCGGGAGCCGCCGCCGCCCTTGGCCTGTGGCGCCAGGCGCTGGATGGGTGATTCCCAGGGGCGGGGTGAGGTGGGTTGAGCGTGTGGGTCTGGTGCCGGCGGCGTGAGTCCGGGGCCGGGGACCTGAGTCCGGGGCCGGGGACCTGAGTCCGGGGCTGGGTCGGTCAAAGCGGGGCTTTGCGGTGATTCCGGGGCAGACACCCCCGGAATCACCGCAGATCCCCGGACCCACCGACCGAGCCCCGGAATGACTTACCCGGGCCCGGACTCACTGACCGGGCCCCGGCGTCACCCACCAGCGACGATGACGAGGTCCCTTGCGACAGGCCGCCAGGCCCCGTCGGCACCTCCATCAGCCGCTCACCGACCGCACACAACCGTCGACCCCCTTGGAATCAGTCATCCAGGACGCTCCTGCGCCCCGAGCCCCGGGCCCTGGCCCGACACCCAGCACCCACCCAGGACGGCCCTGCGTCCGGCCGTGCCATTTCTACCGATCTCGAGGTGTCATATGTCCCGATCTCGCGGGGCCCCGGGTGTTCGCCGCGGGCCCCCCGGGGTGCGTGTCGGCGCCAGGACCTGCGTCGGGGCCGTTATGTTGTGGTGTATGACGCCATCACTGTTCTCATTCGGCCGCAGCCGACGCAAGGCAGGCCCGTCGCCGAAGGAGACCGGTGGCGTCGCCGCGCCCAGTGAGCCGACCCCACCCGTTGAGCCGATCGAGGAGCCCGTTCTCGACAGCGACGGGGTGCCGGTGCCCGACAAGGAGCGCAGCGCCAGGGTTGATGCCGCCCTGGAGTCTTGGCGCGAGGAGCTGGCCGACCTGGGGGGCGTGGCCAGCCTGGACGCCTTCACCCACATCGACGGGGTCGTCGACCTCACCGCCGCCCACCCCTCGGGGCTGGCCCAGCTCTACGCCGGGCGCCCCACCCACCTCAGCTCCCTGGTCAGGGAGCGCTCGGCGCTGAGCGCCGCGCGCCAGGGCCTGCGGGCCGTGGCGGGGCGCACCGACCTGCTTGCCCGCCAGTTCGGTGTCGCCCCGGTCTACCTGGCCATCGGTGTGGCCACGTGGACCGAGCAGACGCCCTCCAACGTGCCCGGGAGGCTGGGGGAGCCGGCGGCGGTCACCGAGCCCGTGCCCGCCCAGGGTACCCTCGAGGCCGCCGAGGAGGCCCTGGACCCTCACGGCCCCGAGGACACCGGCCAGGAGCCCGAGCCCCGGGCCGCGGCGGCCGCCTCGATAGGCGCCGCCGCCCGCCTGCTGCCCATCACCGTGCCGCCGGCCGCGCCCGGGGTCGTGCGCACCGTTAACGCACCGGTGCTCCTGCGCCCGGTGCGCCTGGCGAGCGCGAGCACCGACGCCACCTTGACCCTCGACCCCTCCATCGAGGTCAACCCCGTGCTGACCCGGGCGCTGCGCGCCTACGGTTCGACCGCCGACGTCGAGGCCCTGGCACGGGCCTCGCTGACCGCCCAGGGGTTCACCCCCCGGGCGGCGCTGGCCCGCATCGCCTCCTTGGGCCGGGAGTACCTGCCCGGCTTCGAGATGCACGAGCAGCTCGTCGTCGGCGCCTTCGTCCACCCGGGCCAGGCCCTTGTCGAGGACTTCGACGCCACCGCCGAGCGGGCGCGGGCCTCGGCGCTCGTGGCCGCCCTGGCCGGTGACCCCACGGCCCGGGCGGCGCTCGACGTCACCCTGCCGGACCCCGTGGGCCAGGACCGCTCGCCGGAGCTCGAACGGGGAGCCGGTGACCTCGACCCCGCACAGCTCGACGCGATCGAGGCGGTCGGCTCGGGCGCCTCCTTCCTGCTCGACGCCCCGCCCGGCTCCGAGGTCGCCGCCACCCTGGCGGCCATCGCCGCGGACGCCGCCGCCTCAGGACGCACCGTTCTGCACGTGCCCGCCACGAGCGCCGACGGGCACGCCGTGGCCGAGGCCCTCGAGGAGCTGGGCCTGGGGGGCATGGTCCTTGACCTCACCGAGGACGCCGCCTGGCGCCGCCATGCCGCCGAGGGCATCAAGGAGGCTCTGGGCGCCGCCCCGGTGGACCTCGACGTCACGGCGATTGTGGACATGCGTGAGCTGCTCATCTCGGTGCGCACCCGCCTGGCGCGCTACATCTCCGCGCTGCACGAGCCACGCCGGCCGTGGGGGGTCTCGGCCTACGACGCCCTCCAGGAGCTGGCGGACCTGACCTCGGGCCGGGTGCGCGCACGCACGACCGCACGGGTCGAGCCCGGTCGCCTCGAGCGCCTCGACGAGGCCGGTCGGCAGCGTGCCGGCGAGCTGCTCCACCGCGCCCACGCCCTGGGCCTGCTCACCCCCGAGGCCGGGGCCTCGGCGTGGAAGGGCATCACCGTCACCGATATCGATGAGGCAACCGACACGATCGCCCGCCTCGTGCGCCTGGCCGACGAGCTGCTGCCCACCATCGAGGCCCATGCCGACGAGGTCACCGACTCCACGGGCATCACCCGGGCCGTCACCCTGGAGGATTGGTGCGTCCAGCTCGAGATGCTCGACGGCGTGCGCGACTCCCTCGACGTCTTCGTCCCCGAGGTCTTCGAGCGCTCAGCGGCCGACATGGTCATCGCCACGGCCACCAAGCGGTGGCGCGAGGAGCGCGGCCTCGAGATGGGTGCCTCGACCCGCAGGCGCTTCGTCAAGCAGGCCAAGGACCTCGTGCGTCCCGGCCGGGAGGTCGCCGACCTGCACGGCGAGCTGGTCAAGGTCCAGCGCCATCGCGAGGTGTGGCGCCGCTACGACCCCGACGGCGGCTGGCCGCGCCTGCCCCAGGGGCTGGACGCCATGGAGCGCACCGCCGCCCGCGCCCGCCGCGCCGTCGAGGAGCTCCAGCCGGTCCTGGGCAGGGCCGACAACACCCCCGACCTGGCCACCATGCCCCTGACCGAGCTCCACGAGCTCGTGCGGGCCCTGGCCGACGACGACGAGACCGCCCAGAACCTCCCCGAGGTCAACCGCGTCATGGACGAGCTGACCGAGCTGGGGCTGGCGGCCCTCGTCGATGACCTGGCCCGCCGTCGCATGGGCGCGGACCAGATCGACGACGAGCTGACCTACTGCTGGTGGTCCTCGCTGCTCTCGCAGGTCCTGCGGGAGGACGCCGACATGGGAGGGCTGGACGCCGCCGCCCTCTCGGAGCTGTCGGCCTCCCTGCGCGACCTGGACGCCGCCCAGTCCGACTCCCTGCCCGGACCGGTCTCCCAGGCCTGCGCGCGCCGGGTGCGCACCGCCGTCCAGAAGAACAAGGCGGAGGCACGGGCCCTCTACATCGCCCTGAGCCGGGAGGACGGGGTGCCCCTGCGCGAGATCATTGCCGCCCATCCCGTGGCCCTCGTGGCCAAGCCGGTGTGGATCGTGCCCCCCACGCTCGTGCCCCAGGTCCTGGCACCCGATGCGGTCATCGACCTGGCCGTCCTGGACGCCAGCGCGCATATGCCCGTTGCCCAGGTCCTGCCCGCCTTCGTGCGCGCCGAGCAGGTGCTCGTCGTGGGCGACCCGCGCCGTGCCTCCAGTGGCCTGGCCGCCGAGCTCGGTCCCCTGCTGCCGCGCGTCACCCTGCCCACGGGACGCAACAACCTCGACCCGCATATCGCCGCCTTCCTGGCGGCCAACGGCTACGAGGGCGTCGTCGAGCCGATTCCCACACCGCCGGGGGAGACCCGCATGAGCCTCGAGGTGCTCGAGGGGCGGGGGATGCCCGCGCCGGGGCAGACCGCCGTCGAGTCGGTGCCCGCCGAGGTCGACCGGGTCGTCGACCTGGTCATCGACCACGCCCTGAGCCGGCCCGAGGAGACCCTGGGCGTCGTCGCCCTCAACACCCGGCACGCCGACGAGATCCGCCGTGCCATCGCCCCCGCGGTGGCCGGGTCCCCGGCCCTTGAGGAGTTCTTCGCCGCCGGTATCGCCGAGCCCTTCGTCGTGGTCGACCTGGCCGATGCGCGCTCCCTGCGCCGCGACCACGTCATCATCTCGGTGGGCTACGCCAAGACCCCTCACGGGCGCACGATCCACAGCTTCGGAGCGGTCTCGGAGGACGGGGGGATGGTCGCCCTGGTCGAGGCGCTGGCCGCCTCCCGGGGCCGCACGCGCATCGTGTCGTGCCTGGGGCCCCAGGACATCGACCCCGAGCGCCTGCGCGCCCCGGGCGCCCGCCTGCTGCACGAGGTCCTCGTGCGCGCCTCGGGGGCTGACCCGTGGACGCCGGAGTCCCATGAGGAGTCGGTGCCCGACCGGCTGCTCGTCGACCTCGCCGAGCACCTGTGGCGCCGGGGCCTGGTGGTCGTCCCGCGCTACGGCCACGAGGGGGGTCCGCGGATCCCCCTGGCGATCGGCCACCCCGACTGCCCCGGGGAGCTGCTCGTCGCCGTGCTCACCGACGACGAGCAGTACGTGGCCGAGCCGAGCCTGCGCCGCCGCGACCGCCACTGGGTCGAACGCCTCCAGCGTCGCGGCTGGCGGGTGCACACGGCCTACTCCGCCGGCGTGTTCGTCGACCCCGAGGCCGAGGCGAGCCAGATCGAGGAGCTCGTGCTGGCCGTGCTGACCGCCAGGGCCCAGGCGGTCGCCGTCCCGTCGGTGGCCCCGCTGCCGGCGCGGGTTGAGGACGTCGCCGCCCCCGACCCCGTCCAGCAGCCGCGGCCGGCCGCCGGCCGGGAGCGCGCCCCCCGCCCGCCGATCGCCCAGGGGCTGCCCCTGCAGGCCTACTCCGATGACCAGCTCGACGAGCTCGTCGCCTGGATCCGCACCGACGGTGTCGACCGCAGCGCCGCCGAGGAGGTCGAGGAGCTGCGATCGACCCTCGTGCTGCACCGCCGCGGCGCGGGCATCGACGCGGTGCTCGCCAACGCCGTGCGCAGGACGCGATGACGGCCCCCGGCGGCGTCTCGGCGCGCCGACGCCGTCGTGCCGTGGCCTACTCGCCCCAGGACCGCGAGCGTCTTGCGCGCGGCGAGCTGCCCGAGACCGCCGAGCTCGACAGGCGCCGTCGATCCCGCGACGCCCTGAGCGGACCGGAGCTTGATCCGCAGGAGGCCCCGAGCTGGCCCGACTCGGTGGCTCCCGACGCCCCGAGTGGGGGCGCCGGGACGCAGACGCGGTCCAATGACGAGCGCCTCCGGCGGGAGGTCCCGCCCCACTGGGCCTAGATGATTGAATCCACGGGGTCGGGGCACCAGGGGTGGGGGATGGGGACTGGACGGCCCGACTCCGGATCCCCCTCCTCGCCGAGATCGGGACTAATGACACCTCGAGATCGGTAGATATGGCACGGCCGGGCGCAGGAGCGTCTTGGGTCGGGCACGACGACGCCCGCCGACCGGTGGTCGACGGGCGTCGGGAGGTAATGGGGCCGGGCGGATGCCCGAAAGGTCACCGCTTGGCGAGCAGGTCGCGGATCTCGGTGAGGAGCTCGACGTCGGTGGGCTCGGCGGGGGCCTCGGCCTTCTGGTCGCGCTCCCGCAGCTTGTTCATCGGCATGACGATGCAGAAGTAGACGGCCAGGGCGACGAGGAGGAAGTTGATGCCGGCGGTGAGAATCGTGCCGGGCTGGATGTAGTCGGCCGTCTCCTTGATGCGGAACTGACCGATCGAGTCGAAGTTCGGCGAGCCGATGATCTGGCCGATGACGTCGAGGATCACCTTGGTGACCGCGTCGATGATCGGCTTGAAGGCTGCACCGATGATGACGGCGACGGCGAGCTCGAGGGCGTTGCCCTGAGCGATGAACTCCTTGAATCCCTTGATCATGGGACTGCCTTTCCTAGGGGGCGAGCGCAGGGATCTGCCTCGTCGTGGGAAGTGAATAACCCGGAGACATGCTCGTCCCGGGGGACCGGGCGCCGTGGGTTCAGGGACTCAGGACAAGCCCGAGCGCCCCGTTCGTGGCCGCACCGACCACTAGGGTAGCGTGCACGGCGGGGACGGCAAGGGTGACAAGTGTGACTTTCGTCCGGGATGCGCTCATGGCCCAGCCTTCGTCGTCGCTGACCTGAACCATGACCACGCGGGCGCCGGCGCACACGACGGCGTCCTCGGCGCCCGGGCCTCCGGGGGACCAGGAGCCGGCGACGCCTCCCTGGGCGATGAGATCGACCCGGGCACCGGGCTGGGCGAGCTCGGCGCCGACTTCGATGGGCACCTGGACGAGGCGTTCGGTGGGGGACAGACCCACCGTCAGTGCCGCGCTCGTCATCGACGTCGTCAGCACGGTCCCCTCGGCCAGGGCGATGGCGGCCCGGGTGCCGATGACCTCCTCACCGGGCAGGTCGCCCTGCGGCAACGCCTCGACGGGGACCCGGCGGGTCTCGAGGTCGTGCTGACTGAGGACGGCTCCGGCCGAGACCGGCCTGGCCACGACGAGGGCCTCCCGGCCGGGCGGGGCCTGCGGGCGCAGGACGGCCAGGACGAGGACGACCGCCGCCCCCATGCACACGGCGACGACGAGATGGCGGTGGCGCCACAGGATGAGGGAGGGGCGCCGCCGGGCGGGACGTGCGCGTGCCCCGGCGCTGCTGAGGCGCTCGGGGGTGTCGGCGGGGGGCGGGTCTGTCACCGGTGTCGAGGCCATGGGCCCAGCGTCGGCCGGAGTCCGGGGCCGGCGCACGCCGACCGGTCGAGATCTGTGGACGGGCCCTGCACGAACGCCGCCTGTGGAGCACCTCCGGCGTGCGGGCCTCAGGGCCGCGTGGGGCTGGCGGCCGGCGAGCCGCGGAGCAGGAACCAGGCCTGGGAGGAGATGACGGCGTCGACCGGCTCGTCATGCGCCTCGGTGGGCAGGGGGCCGGGGACGAGCTCCTCGGGGTGGATCGCCGCGAAGACAACGGCGCCTTCGCGGCGCAGCGGCAGCATCCGGTCGTACCAGCCGCCGCCCTGGCCGATCCGGCGCCCGGCGCCGTCGACGCTGAGCGCGGGCACGATGAGGGCGTCGACCGCGGCCACGGCTCCCTGGTCCATCGTCGGGCCGCTGGGCTCCGGGGGCCGCCCGGGGGCGCGCTCGGCGAGGTCCTCGGCCCCCCGGAAGTAGCCCCAGGAGCGGGACAGCTGCGGGCAGAGCACGGGCAGCAGCACCGCGACGCCGCGCGCCTCGAGCTCGTCGAGGAGCAGGCGGGTGCAGGGCTCGTCGCCCACCGACACGTAGGCGGCCACCGACCGGGCGCCCGCGACGGCCTCGAGGGCGTGCTCGGTCAGGGCGCGGCAGGCGGCGTTGTGCCCGGTGGCGGGGTGGGGGTGGTTGTGACGACGGCGCCGCCGCACGGCCCGGCGCAGATCGTCCTTCGCGTCATCGATCTCCTTCTCCTGTGCGGCGGGGCGGCTGACAGGGTCGGTGCTCATGGAGGGCATCCTCCCAGGTCCTCACTGCCCGCGGGGCGCCTTTGGCCGGGCCCGCCGCGCTCCTGCGGGGCGTTCTCCCCCTTGCGGCCAGGGCCCCGGAGGGGCGTGTCGTCACCGGCCCGGCATGGCGCCGCGCCACCCCGGCCGGCGCCCGCCGGCAGGCGGTGGGGTTGGTGGCGGGCCCGGCGACAGCGTCGGTAGCAGGCCTGGCGGCGGCTTCGGCAGCGGGCCTGGCGACGGGCCAGGGGGCAGGGTCCGCCGCCGCACTCGCGCGGGCGGGTAGCCTGGTCGGCACACGCCGGGCGGGAGCACCGGGTGAGACAGGGAGGAACCCCATGCGCACCGTCGCCGAGCACCTTGCGGCCTGCCTCGAGATAGCCCAGGCCGCGGCGCCCCTGGACGTCATGCTGCCCGACGCTGTCGGCTGCGTCCTGGCCGAAGACGTCGTCGCCGGCCTCGACCTGCCGGCGGTCGACCTGGCCGGGCTCGACGGCTACGCCGTGTCCGCCGTCGACGTCGCGGGCGCCAGTGCGGGGGAGCCGGTGGTCCTCGAGGTCATCGACGCGGTGCGGGCCGGGGACATGCGACCCACCCGCCTCGTGCCCGGGACCGCGATCCTCATCGACTCCGGCGCCCCGCTGCCCCTGGGTGCCGACGCCGTCGTGCCCTGGACCTCGACCGACCGCGGTGAGAACCGGGTGGTCGTGCGCGAGCCGGTCTTCAAGGGCGGCAACGTCCGCAGCCGCGCCGAGGACGTCTCGGCCGGCATGACCGTCATGCCGCAGGGCACCCGGGTCTCGGCGCGGCAGGTCGCCCTCCTGGCGGGCATCGGGCGCAACCGGGTGCGCGTCCACCCCGCCCCGCGGGTCGTCATCGTCTCGATCGGCAACGAGCTGGTCGAGCCCGGCCAGGCGCGTGACGCCGGCGACGTCTTCGACGCCAACGGGCACGCCCTGGCCACGGCGGTCAGCGACGCCGGCGGCCAGGCCTTCCGGGTGGCCGCCGTCTCCGACGAGCTGCGCGCCCTGGCCGAGACCATCGAGGACCAGCTCGTGCGCGCCGACGTGCTCATCACCACCGGCGGGCTGTCCGTGGGACAGGGCGACACGGTCAAGGACGTCCTGGCGCCGCTGGGCTCGGTGCGCTTCGACGCCGTGGCCATGCACCCGGGGCGCCAGCTGGGGGTCGGCACGGTCGAGGACACCCCGATCTTCTGCCTGCCGGGGGACCCGGTCAGCGCCCAGATCGCCTTCGAGACCTTCGTGCGCCCCGTCCTGCGGCAGGTCGCCGGCTGGCAGAACCTGCACCGCACCTCCCTGCCCGCCACGATCGCCTCGGGGTGGCACTCCCCGTCCGGCAAGCGCGAGTTCGTCCCGGTCCGCCTGTCGGGCTCCCCGGCGCGGGGCTACAGTGCCGAGCCGACGACGGAGCCCGGTTCGAACCGCCTGCTGGGCCTGGCCGAGGCCAACGCGATCGCGGTCGTGCCCGAGGACGTCCACACAGTCGTGGCCGGGGACACGCTCCACTGTCTGCTCCTGGACACCTGATCCCGTGCCGCTCCCACGAGTCCTGCCGGCGCCCTGGGGCGCGGGCGGCCGTTTCGCCTGGCCCCTGCGCCTGGAGGAGAGGAGGGTCGCGGCGCGCGGGCTGGCCCGGGGGGCCCAGTGGGTGGTCGTGCGCTCGGTGCGCCGCTCCGACGCGGACCCCTGGCGGCGCCTGCGGCTGGCCGAGGACACCCGGCTGGCCCCCTGGGAGGCGACGCTGCCGCCGGGCAGCCCCGAGGGGCTGCGCAGCTTCGGGTCCTATGTGCGCCACCAGGGCCGCGCCGCCCGCAGGGGGGAGTCGATGGCCCTGGTCATCGAGGTCGACGGCGCGCTCGCGGGGCAGGTGGCGGTGGCACCCATCAGCTGGGGCGCGCTGTGCAGCGCGAGCCTGGGCTACTGGCTCGGCTCGGACTGGGAGGGGCGCGGCGTGATGAGCCTGGCGGTGGCGATGGTCCTCGACCACCTGCTGGGCCCTGAGGTCGGGCTGCACCGCGTCGAGATCAACGTCCGGCCGGAGAACGCGCGCAGCCTGGCCCTCTGCCGGCGCCTGGGCTTGCGGGAGGAGGGCCTGCGGCGGTCCTATATGCATGTCGACGGGGCCTGGGCCGACCACGTCTCCTTCGCCGTTGTCGCCGAGGAGATGGCATCCACCTCGGGCTTCGTGACACGTTTGGGACTGATGAGACGAATGTGAATTACTGTTGCGTTTGATGTTGTTGTGATTTCTGTCTTTTCTCCCAGGCTGCTTTCAGTGTCTCAACACGCCGCGCTCGTTGTGGAACCAGGGTGCGGCTCGCCCGTACGGTTGCGGCGTGGGAATCGAGATCTGGGCGCTCATGGCCCTTGCGGCGGTTCTCACCGTGTACCTCCTGCCGTTCCTGGTCGGGCGCCGTGAGGTGATGAGCCTGTCCAATGCCGAGGACCGCTACTCCGCGCGGTTGCGGGTCCTGGCCACCGGAGGGGCTCTCGCCGCCGACGAGGCCTGTGAGAGCAGTGGGCACGTGACGATCTTCCGCCGTCGACCGGAGGTGAAGGCCATGAACCGGCCCGCCGTGAGGAACGTGCGTGCGCTGCGCGCCGAGCGCGAGCTGCTGCGCGTCCGCCGAGCCCACGAGCAGGCGCGTGCGCGTCGACGTGACGCGGCCTCCCACCGGGCTGCCGTGGCGACGACGCTGCTCGGGGCGACCCTGGGGATGGTCGTTGTCGTCTGGTTGACGGCGGTGCCCTGGTGGTCGGTGCTCGTCCCGGCGGGGCTGCTGGGCGCCTCGATGGTGGCGGGCCGTCGTGCCGCGGTGGCCTCCTCGGCGGCGGACCGGCGCGAGCGTCGCCGGATCGCCGAGCTCGAGCACGAGCTGTCGGCACTGACCGGCGTCGAGCCGCAGGAGCTGCGTGAGCCCTGGCAGCGCGAGCCCTCGGCCGATGCCCGGCCGTGGTCGCAGGCCGTGGGCGCGACCGAGCTCCGTTCTGAGCGGGGGCTGTCGCGCAGCGGCCGGTCCGCTGATGAGGGCGATGAGGCCGCCGAGTCCGACCGTCGACGGATGGCCGCCAAGTCTCCCGCACCGGCGGCCTCGGGGGCCGACCGTTCGGGTGAGCGTGCCGAGGCGCCTGTTCGATCCGCTGGGAAGGGCCGCGCCGAGTCGCGGGGCGGGTCGCGTGGTGAGGAGCGCGCCGAGAAGGGTGCCGAGAAGCGCGCACAGCCCCGTTCGGAGTCCTCCGCCGTCCCCGCTTCGGCGCAGGACGTCGAGGCCGCGCCGTCGGCCGCCTCGCCCGAAGAGCTCGACGAGCTCGGTGAGGTCGAGCGTGCGGTCCGGGCGCTGGCGGCCGCCGCCAAGCGGACGCAGGGCGGGGGTGGGGCCGCTGGGGATGTGCCCGCCTCCTCGACGCCGTCGGCGCCCTTGACGCCTCCGCAGGGCTGGCGGCCGGTGCACGTGCCGGCGCCGACCTACACGCTGTCGGCCCGGGCCCCGCGGCGGGTCATCGAGCTCGCCGAGGACGCCCCCTTCGACTCCGCGCCGGTCCCGGCGCGTCCGACGGCGGTGCGGTCCTTCTCGACCGAGGGCGTTGGGCAGGAGGAGACCGTCTTCCACCCGATCGACCTCGACGCCGTGCTCGAGCGTCGGCGGGCCGCGGGCGAGTGAGCCCCGCGGTGTCGCGGCTCACTGGCCCCCGACTTGCGGGCCGCGGTCCCCGCGGTGCTACGATCGTCGCGCACTTGGGGCTATGGCGCAGTTGGTAGCGCGTCTCGTTCGCAATGAGAAGGTCGGGGGTTCGAATCCCCCTAGCTCCACCCCAGGCACAAGGTCCGAACCCCGCCATCGTCGATGGCCCGGTTCGGGCCTTGTCCTCGTTGCGGGCGGGCGGCGACGGCGGTGTCCCCAAGAGCGCAGGTCGCGTCGTCAGCGTAGGGCCTGGCTGCGGGACATGGTCCTGGCCCGTTCCGAGGAGATCCTCAAGGACTGGCCGGCTGCCCACTGCCACATGGCCGCCACGGAAGTCCTTGACATAGTTAGTGAATGCCGATTCACTAACTATGTGGCTCGACCTCAGAGAGACGATCAGGATGTGCTGCTGGACCGCATCGCGGGTGCCCTCGGTGTCAGGCAGAGCCTGCGTCCGTGGACGCTGGCGGAGGTTTCACCTGCCGCGGGGCTCAGCCCGGCTGGGCTGATCAAGCGGTTCGGGTCGCGCAAGGCGATCCTGCTGGCGCTCAGCAGGCGCTGGCTCCGTGACATCCCCAAGGGACCGCTCGGGCAGGTGCCTCCGCGCGAGGAGCTGGACGAGTGGGCTCATCGTCGGTTCGGTCGTGCGGGCGCACGAGGGGTGGCTCAGGGATTGATCCAGCTCGTGGATGACCTGATGGACGATGAGTTGCGCGTGCTGCTGGAGGAGGGGTGGGCGCGAGAACAAGAATACGTGGCCACACTTCTCCGCGCTTGCGAGCTGAAGCGCCTCTCAGATCCAGGACGTGGAGCCATCTTGCTGTTCGATGCGCTCAACGGGGCCATGCTCCGACAAGCAGTTGCCTCAGACACTGACTTTGTACAAGAGACCCTCGATTCGCTCTGGGAGATCTGGACATGACAAACCGACGCGCTTGGAGAGGCCGAGTCTTCATCGGCGTCAGCCTCGATGGGTACATCGCCCGCCTCGATGGAGACATCAACTGGCTCACCGACCCTCCGCTTGGACGCGATCATGCCCGAATTGATAGTTCTCGCCATGCTCTGAACTGGGAGTCATTCTTTCCAGGCATCGACCACGTCGTCATGGGTCGCAACACATACGACACCGTCATCGGTTTTGATGAATGGCCGGACATGTGGTCGGGCAAGTCCGTCGTGGTCCTGTCCACGTCGCTTCCCCGCGACACTGAGCACATCACCGTCGCCCGAACCCTGAACGAAGCGGTCGCTTTCCTCAATGAGAGCCAAGCGCGCGAGGTCTATGTGGACGGCGGAAAGGCGATTCAGAGCTTCCTCAGGGCTGGACTGATCGATGAGATCACTATCTCCTGGGCGCCGGTGCTCATCGGCGGGGGACGACGCCTGTTCGACGTGCTCGATGACGACGTGCTCCTTACCTTGCGCGGCAGTCACACCACTGAAAACGGCATGGTTGGCACGACATACCACGTCACTCCGGCTTAATTCGGTTCTTCCGGGCGGTGGTGTGGGCAGGCGACGCGCCGGTAGTGGCGTTGTGGGAGGGGGCGAGGCCTTCAAGATAGGTGGCGACCAAGCACGCAGCCTGACACGCAGCAACACACCGTCCGAAAAACACCCAGCACGCTAATTGCTGGTGGGTGGCTGCGCGCAATGACCATGGGTGCCTGCACCCTGCGGGCGAGCCTTTTCCTGGTCAGCCCTCGAAGAGGTCGGTGATGAGACCGGTGTTCTCGCGGAAGGTGGCTTGGAGCAGCTCGGCGGCCAGGGGGTGGTCCTGGGACTGGAGCTGCAGGCCGAAGATGGTACTGACGAGCATCCCGGTGGCCAGGAAGGTCGTTGCGCGGTCCGCCGAGAACCCCGCCTCCTCGCGCAGGATTGTGTAGATGCGCAGGAAGCTCTTGCGGGCGATCGGGCCAATGGCCGGGTCATGGCCGAGGGTGAACAGGTGCAGCAGCGTCACCAGTGCGCCCCGGTCATCGAGTGCCGCAACGTCACCCGCAGCTACGGTCGCGGCGAAAACACGTTGAACGCGCTGGCAGGAGTCCATCTCAGCGTCGCACAGGGCGAGTCGCTCGCGATCGTCGGCAAGTCCGGTTCGGGCAAGTCCACGCTCATGCACACAATGGCGCCGCTGGACCGCCCCACCTCGGGCGCCGTGCTCGTCCACGGCACCGAGACCCTCTCGGGCGGGCAGAAGCAGCGCCTGGTCATCGCCCGCGCCCTCATCACGAACCCGGCGGTGATCTTCGCCGATGAGCCCACCGGAAACCTCGACACCGACACCGGGCAGATCGTCGAAGGTCTGCTGTTCGATCTCAACCGCGAGCATGGCATCACACTCATCGTCGTCACCCACGACCCAGACCTCGCCGACAGGTGCGGCAGGCAGGCGACGATCCATGACGGACGCCTCGCCGGTCCTCGTAAACGTCGCCGCAGTCGGCGGCCGTGGCGTAGTCGCCCATGTCGGTCGGGTCCTCGTCGCGGCCATCCTCGTCACGGGACATCCAGGGGCCGGAGATGAAGTCGTAGCCGGGCAGGACCTGGCCGGCCAGGTCCGGGTGGTCGGGCAGGATGCCGGTGTCGATGACCGCCACGGTCACGTCCCGACCCGTTGAATCCGACCAGGCGTTCGTGGCGTTGATCCCGTAGGCCTGGTCGGTCAGGTCCCACTGCATGTCGAAGTGCTCGTCATCCGAGACGCTTTCGTCGGAGTCGGCCACCGTCGTCATGTGCAGCTCGGGCTCGACCGCCTCGACACCGTCGGCCCCCTCGAGGGCGGCGGTGAACTCGGTGATCTGCTCGGGCGTGAGCGCCTGGCTCAGCGCCACCGAGGCGATGCCCCCGGCGTGGGCGGTCACCGCCTCGATGGTCACCGACGCCCCCTGAGCGGCCGCGTTGAGCGCCTCCTGGTCCTCGCTGGGCAGGGAGTCGACGATGTCCGTGCCATAGGTCTGCGCCGCCTCAATGACCTCGGCGGCCTTCGTGCCCTCGGCGTAGGTGATGACGAAGCGGTCCCCCCGCGCGCCCTGGGCCGTGCTGAGGCGCACGCTTCCCGGGGTCGAGGAGGCCGCCGCCTCCTGCCCGCCGTTGCCAACGCCACCCTGTCCGTGACGCGCACCACCGCCGATGCGCTTGACTGGGACGGCGACGATCGGGCTAACCTACTCCCCGCTGCCTGCACGGGGTCACACCCAACAGGTGGCCGACCGACCGGAAACGGAACGCAGGTCCGGTGGTGACTGACATCGCCACCGGAACGGCTGGAAGTCGAGATCAGGCTCACGAAGCCTGGAACTTGACCGAGAGAAATCAACCTGCTTATCCTAGTCCGGTCGCCTTGAAAGCCTCGCCGAGCGCAACACGTGCTCGTGCGGCGGATTTCCTGGGTGTGTTGTTTGAGAACTCGATAGTGTGTCATGTTTTTTATGCCATGTTGG
>NZ_JAUNHI010000044.1:0-9700 GCF_030524025.1 Actinomyces sp.
CGAGATCGGGACATATGGCACCCCGAGATCGGGACATATGGCACGCCCCGGCCATCACGACGGGGGTCAGGCCTGGGCGGCCCGCCGCTCCTGGGAGGTACGTAGCTCGGCGACAGGCCGTCCCTCGGTTGCCGTCAGGGGAAGCGCGTCGCGCAGGGCCCCGAGCGCGGGGCCGGCCTCCCGGACCTCGGCTGGTGTCAGCCGCACCACCGTGAAGCCCTGTGCCTCGATCTGCTCCTGACGTGCCGCTTGGGCTGCGAGGACCTCGGTCGACGCCTCGAGGTACTTGATCTCGCCGTCGACCTCGACGGCGACCCGCTCCGATCGCCATCCCAGATCGACGTAGTAGGACACCCCCGGCACGCCCACGGGCATCTGAGGCTCCGGCGGGCGCAGCCCGTGCACGAGGCACAGGCGCCGCAGCTCGGACTCCCAGACCGACTGGCTCCACGGCGTGGCCGCGTTGATGATGGCGCGCGCCCGCCGCACACCCCGCTCACCCCGTCGGGCCGCCAGCCGGTCCAGGAGCCGGCGCCGGAGGCGCCCCGTTGCGGCGTCGATCGCTGCCCGCCGGTCCCACGGCCGTTGCCCGGCGCTGACCGCGACGGCGAAGAGCGAGTCGACAACCGCCAGGGCACGGTCCGGCTCGAGGAAACGTGCACAGTCCCCGACGGTGCGCTCCAGCCCGGTCAGCCGTAAGACCCCCAGCTCGACGACGTCGTCGGGCTCCAGAGCGAATCGGTGCCTGACGATCGGCCGATGGCGCAGCGCCCTGCGCCGGTCGGCGGGCGATAAGTCCCGGCTCGGTGGGCGGTCGGGCAGCAGACGCGTGGGCGGTCGGCGCAGTCCGCCGTCGTTCCAGGTCACGACAAGATCGACGCTGGCCGGCTGGCTCAGGCACCGCCCGCCGTGGAGGATCGCAGCGCTCTCCAGCGCGACGACCCCGCTGACCCGTTCAGTGAGGATCGCGTGCAGGACCGCGGCGTGCTCGTCGGCACGCCGACGCCAGGGCGGGGCGTCGGGTGAGGTGCGTACGTAGGTGTCACGGCGTAGGCGGTGCAGCGCGCCGGTGTCGAGGAGCCCATAGAGCTCTCGCCGGCCGAGGTCCCGACGGCGCGGTGCTAAGACCGATACGGCCGTGGTCCGAGTCGGGTGAGAGTGTGGCGCCGCGGCTGTGCCGGGCTCCGGCTCGAGCGAGGGGGTGGGGGTCGGGTTGGAGGCAGGGGGTTGGGCACGGTCCGCGGGACCGGAACGGGGGTGTGAAGCAGGGTGCATGGTTGAAGAGTGCGCGCAGGACGGTGCGCGGCACCACTGCGTCCTGGAAACCTGTGGATAACCGTGTCATATGCGGCGATCTCGAGGTGCCATATCTCCCGACCTCGAGGGGAAAGAGGGGAGGGAGCAGCGGGTCAGCCGGCGACGAAGGCGCCCATGAGCCGGGCGATCGCGTAGACCGGGGCGCCCAGCGCCAGGATCGGCACGATCGCGCTGGCCACCGCCGCGCGCCCGCCCGGCACCCAGCGGTGTGTCCACAGCACGCGGTTGGCGGCCGCCATCAGCACCCCCGCCACGAATCCGACCACGAGGCATGCGGCGGCCGACTGGAGGGAGGCCACGGGTCCGACATGGCTGGGCCCGAAGAACCCGACGGCCGCGAGCGCCCCTCCGGCCACCCCCGCCACGAGGGCGGGCACCGTCATCGTCAGCGCCTCCAGGACGGTGGCGCGCACCTCGAGCACGGTGAGCAGCGCCCCGGTGAACAGCGCGAGCGCGCAGGGCACCGCCACGGCCGGGTCGGCCAGCCCTCGCTCGAGGGCGCACCAGCCGGTGCCCGAGACCACAATGAGACAGCCGGTCACGGTGGCCGACAGGTCCTCGACCAGTCCCTCACGCCCGTCTCGGCGCAGCATCTGGGACACGAAGGCGGCCAGGACGCTGAAGGCCATGACCACCCCCGCGGCCCCGAAGTCCTCGCGCAGGGCGACGACCACCGCGGAGGTCAGCCCGGTCAGGGCGACGACGGCCGTCGAGCCCTGGTCGTGCTGGGAGCGCACGAGGGCCGGCCACCCCTGGGCGAGCAGCGGGACGAGCAGGACGACGACGAGCAGCCGCGTCCACGAGGGCAGCGCCGCCGCGACCGCCAGGAGCAAGGGGACGACCCCCGCCACGGCCAGACGCGTCCAGGCGGGGTCGACCAGGCCCATCTCCGTGGGCTCGTTCCCACCCAGGCGGGTGCCGTGGCTGCCGGGACGGCGCGCGGCACCCGACCGGGCTGCGGCGGGCGTCGAGGAGGTCGTGTCCTGGGTGCTCACGGGGGCATCGTCCCATACCTGTAACGAGACGATGTGGTTCACTGTCGCCTGGAGCCCCGCCCGGAGCCCCGACCGGTGCGGAAGAAGAGGACGAGGCGTGCACATCATCATGTTCACCCACGAGACCGACATCGCCACTGCGCTTCCGTCGGCCTGTTTCCTGGACTCCCATGTCGAGTGCCTCACGCCGACGCCGTCGTCGTACTCGGCCATCGACCGCGCCGACGTGGTCATGGTCGACGCCCGCGGCGACCTCATGCGTGCCCGTGCCCTGTGCCAGCTCCTGTCGGGGCCCATGGACTGCGGACCGATCCTCGTCGTGCTCGAGGAGGGCGGTGCCGCGGTGGTCCAGCCGGACTGGGGCGCCTCCGACTTCGTCATGTCGGGGGCCAGCCCGGCCGAGCTCGCTGCCCGCCTGCGCCTGCTGCGCACCCACACGACGGTGCTCGAGCCGGTCAACGACGACCGGATCGAGGTCGGCGAGCTCGTCATCGACACCACCGCCTACACCGCCCGCATCCGCGGCACGCTCATCGACCTCACCTACAAGGAGTTCGAGCTGCTCAAGTACCTGGCCCTCAACCCGGGGCGCGTCCTGACCCGTGACGCGCTGCTCGACGAGGTCTGGGGGGAGAACTACATCGGCGGCTCGCGAACCGTCGACGTTCACATCCGTCGCCTGCGCGCCAAGCTCGGCACCGAGCACGACTACCTCATCGGCACGGTGCGCAACGTCGGCTACCGGCTCGAGGCCCCCACCGAGCCCTGAGCGGCGCCCCGGGACCGCCCGGCCCGGGCCGCGCTGCGGCGAGCCCGCCGTCGGGGGTACTCTGGGTTCGACGCCGGGCCGTGACGGGCCCCGGGCTCCACCTCAAGCCGCCACGAGCGGCATTCGCGCCGACTGGCGCTCTCCGGCCCGGCGTCCCCGCCCGCGGGCCCGCCGCCAGGCGGCTCCGGCGGCCACGCGCGCACTCCGGGGATCGCCTACCCGGCCCAGCAGCGGCCTGACCGCAACGATCCGTGGAATGACGCCGTCGTCCTGGCGGGTTGCGGGCCGGGGGAGTGTCGGGGCGCGACAGCGCGCACTTTTCCGGCCCCGGCCCGGGCACGTAGCCTGCGCCCATGGCATTCACACTCCCCGACGACCTCGCCCCCGAGATCTACCCCCTGGGGTGGCTCGTGGGCCGGTGGCGCGGTTACGGCATCGTGACCTACGGCGAGACCGTGCCCGAGCAGGCCGTGGTCCAGGAGATGGTCTTCGACCACGACGGTGGCCCCTACCTGCGTCAGGTGACGACCATCTGGACGGTGGACTCCACCCGCTCGCAGGACCTCGACTTCGAGACCCCGGGCCTGGAGGGCGCCGCCCGCCTCAGCCCCGCCCAGGTGTGGTCGACCGAGACCTCCTACTGGCGGCCGGTCGGCCAGGAGGTGCCCGAGACCGAGGACGGCGCTCGGCCCCCGACGCCGGTCACCTCCCTCGAGCTCGTCTCGACCGACCCCGCCGGGCATGTCGCGGTGTGGGAGGGCTGGATCCAGGGTCCGCGCGCCCAGCTGAGGACCCAGGCGGTGGGCAGGACCCGCACCGCGGCGGAGGTGACCGAGATGAGCCGTATGGTGGGACTCGTCGGCGGCGACCTCATGTGGACCCAGGACATGGCCGCCTTCGGGGTCGAGGACCTGCGCACCTACGCCTCCGGGCGCCTGGGCCGGGTCGAGGACAGCGCCGTCGAGGACGCCGATCCGGCTGACCCGGCCGTCCCTGCCGACCCGGCCGACCCCGACGTCCTGTGATGGAGCGCTCGCCCCTCTTCGCTCGGCCCGGTGCCGTGGAGAACCCGGCCGACGACCCGGACGCCCTCGTCCCGGCCCACTTCGGCGACCCCCCGCGTGAGCAGGTCCTCCTGGCGGCGGGGCGGGCCGTCAGTGCTCTGGCCCGCGACGTCGTGGAGGTCTCGGGACCCGACCGCCTGACCTGGCTGACGACCCTGTCCAGTCAGGTGCTCACCTCCCTGGCTCCCGATGACGGCGGGGCCGAGACCCTCCTGCTCGACTCCCGTGGACGCATCACCCACGCCCTGGCGGCCCTCGACGACGGCCGACGGCTCCTGCTCGTCACCGAGGCCGGCAGCGGACCGGCGCTCGCGGAGTTCCTCGACTCGATGCGGTTCATGCTGCGTGTCGAGGTCGGCCTCCGCGCCGACGTCGCGGTCCTTGGGGCGATGGGGCCGGGTGTGGCCCGGCTGGCCCAGGCGGCGCGCCAGGTGCCGCCCGACCCCGAGGGTGCGCCGGTCGGGCACGCTGAGGCTGCGGGCGCACCGGCCGAGGCCGCGGGCGCGCTGCTGGGCGTCTGGAGGGACCCGTGGCCGGGTGTGGTCGAGGGCGGTACGAGCTACGACGTCGGCCTGACCCGCCCCCACCCCGGTGCCTCCTACTCCGCCGGCTGGGTGCTGGTACCCGCCGCCGCGGTGGACGGGGTCGTCGGGGAGTTCCTCGCCGCCGCCTCCGCACGCCACGATGTGGCGGGGTCGCTGGCCTGGGAGGCCCTGCGGGTCGAGGCGGGACGCCCCCGTTGGGCCCGTGAGGTCGATGAGCGGGCCATCCCCCACGAGCTGGACTGGTTGCGCACCGCTGTCCACCTCACCAAGGGCTGCTACCCCGGCCAGGAGACGGTCGCGCGGACCCTCAACCTGGGGCGCCCGCCGCGACGGCTCACGGTGCTCCAGCTCGACGGCCTGACCGGGCGCAGCCCTCTGCCCGGGGCGGCGGTGCGGAAGGGGGAGGCAGTGGTGGGTGCCGTGACCTCGGTGGTGCGTCACCACGACTACGGGCCCCTGGCCCTGGCGCTGCTGCGGCGCGCGGTGCCGCTCGACGAGCCGCTGACCGTCGAGGTCGTCGAGGCCGACGACGACGGCCAGGACGCCGGGGCTGAGGGCGGGGCGCTCGCCGATGCCTCCGGGGGCCCGCGCGCCGAGCGCGTCGATGCCTCCCAGGAGCCCCTCGTCTCACCCGAGGGCCGGGCCCAGGCCAGCCCCGACCAGCGCCCGGGCGCCGGGCTGCGCCCCGGTCTGCTGCGCTGAGGCCGAGCCGGCCCGAGCGCGGCGGCCGCTGGCGGGGCCCCGCGTCCGCCGCTCCCCGCTACGCGCCGGGCGATCGCCGGTCCCGGACCGTCTGGGACACCGGGCCCGGCCGGCCCGATATGGTGGGGAGGTGACCATCATGGAGACCATCGCCGTCTACGTCGTCCTGGCCGTCCAGTGGATCGGAACGGCCATGCACGTCCTCGCCATCGTCCTGGGGCTGTGGGCGTTCATCGACGCGTTCCTGCGTCCCGCAGAGCACTTCGTCGCCGCGGGCAAGCGCACGAAGGGCTTCTGGCTGGCGGTCACCGGCGGGGCTGCGGCGGTCATCGTCCTCATGGGGGCGGCCTCGATGTTCGGGCTGCTGGCGGTCGTGGCCGGCTGCGTCTACCTGGCCGACGTGCGCCCCGCTCTCAAGATGTTCAAGCCGGTGACGGTGCGCTCGCGCATCCGCAGGCCGGGGCGGGGCGGTCCGGGCACGGGCTGGCACTGATGCGCGCCGTCCTGCAACGGGTGCGCCGCGCCGCGGTCCGCGTCGAGGGGGCCGACGGGCCCGTCGTCGTCGGCGAGATCACCCGGCCGGGCCTGCTCGCCCTCGTCGGCGCCACGCACGACGACGGCCCGGAGGAGGTCGCCACGATCACCCGCAAGATCGCCGAGCTGAGACTCTTCGAGCCCGAGCCCGAGCCCCAGCCAGAGCCTCAGTCCGAGCCCGAGGCGGATCCCGCCCCCGGGGCCGGCAGGTCGGGGCGCGGTTCCGAGCGCTCGGTGACCGACCTGGGCGCCCCCGTTCTCCTCGTCTCCCAGTTCACCCTGTACGCCGATGTGCGCAAGGGCAGACGGCCCTCGTGGAACGCGGCGGCGCCCGGCCCGGTGGCCGAGCCCCTGGTCGAGGCGGTGGCCGCCGGGCTGCGCGCCCGCGGCCTGGAGGTGGCCACGGGCAGCTTCGGCGCCCACATGAGGATCGACATGGAGGCCGACGGACCGGTCACGATCCTGCTGGAGGCCTGATGGGCGCGGGCGCGGTGCCGGGGCTGCTGACTGCGATCCTGCCCGAGCCGGTGGTCGTGGCCGAGACCCGCACCGAGCTGAGCACCTGCCTGCACCCGGCGGAGCGCGACTACATCGCCCAGGCCGTGGACAAGCGGTGCGCCGAGTTCACGACGGTGCGCGGCTGCGCGAGCCGGGCGCTGCGCGCCCTGGGTCATGAGCGCCCGGTGCAGGTCCCGGGCCGGCACGGCGAGCCCGCCTGGCCCCGTGGCGTCGTCGGCTCGATGACCCACTGCAACGGCTACCGGGCCGCGGCGGTGGCTCCGGCGGAGGCCCTCGACGCGATCGGGATCGATGCCGAGCCCAATGCCCCGCTGCCCGACGGCGTGGCGATGCAGGTGGCCTCGCCTGAGGAGGCCCGCCGGTGCGCCCGGCTGCTCGCGCAGTACCCGCAGGTGCGCTTCGACCGTCTCCTGTTCTCCATCAAGGAGAGCGTGTACAAGGCGTGGTTCCCGCGGGAGGGCGTGTGGCTCGGCTTCGAGGAGGCCGAGGTCGTCATCGACCCGGAGGGGACTTTTATGGTGAGCCTGGGAACCGGGGCCGGCCGCGCCCGCTACACCGGGGCATGGGCCTGCGCCGGGGGCACGCTCGTCAGTGCCCTGGCGGTGCCGGCTGGACGGTGGCGGGCGACTCCGTGCCCACCCCTTCCGCGAGATCGGGAGATATGACACCTCGAGATCGGGAGATATGACACGGCAGGGCGGCCCGCGACGGCGGGGTGCAGGACGGCGGCACCGTCACGCGGGGCAGGCATGGGCCCGCTGCGTCGCAGGTGGACGGGTGTCCACCGACCGGTGGACACCCGTGTGGCCCGGGCGGTCGTTTCCGAAAGGGGTCCGGCCGGTGGAGACTGCCGCCATGAGCACCGAGCACGCGATCGAGATCCACTCCCTGACCAAGTCCTATGGCGACAAGGAGGTGCTGCGCGGCCTCGACCTGACCGTCGCCGCCGGCACGGTGCTCGCGCTCCTGGGCCCCAACGGGGCGGGCAAGACGACGACCGTCGAGATCCTCCAGGGCCTGCGCCGTCGCGCCTCGGGCAACCTCCGTGTCCTGGGCGAGGACCCCGAGCGGGCCACGCGGGGCTGGCGGGCGCGGATCGGGGTGGTCTCCCAGTCCGCCACCGACATGGGCGACCTCAGTGTTCGCGAGGCCGTCACGCATGTCGCCCGCTTCCACGCCCGCCCGGCCGACGTCGCCCAGACCATCGAGAGGGTCGGCCTGGCCGACGACGCCCGCACCCGGGCAGCGCGACTGTCCGGAGGGCGGCGCCGTCGTCTCGACGTCGCCCTGGCCATTGTGGGCCGCCCCGAGCTGCTCTTCCTCGATGAGCCCACCACGGGCTTCGATCCCGAGGCGCGCCGCTCCTTTTGGGGCTTGGTCGAGAACCTGCGCGACGACGGCACGACGGTACTCCTGACCACCCACTACCTCGACGAGGCCGCCCACCTTGCCGACGACGTCGCGATCGTCCTGGGCGGGCGCGTCGTCGAGCGCGGCACCCCCGCCGAGCTGGCTGCGAGCGTTGGGCAGCTGCGGACCGTCACCTGGATGGAGGATGGCGTCCAACGCTCCGAGCGCACGGCGACCCCGACCGCCGTCGTGCGCGGCCTGACCGAGCGACTGGCCGGACCCGACGGCGAGGTCCCCGGCATCGAGATTCACGCCCCCTCCCTGGAGGACCACTACCTCGAGCTCGTCGCCCGGCACGCGGCCTGACCGGCGCGCACCGACCCGCTACCGGATCCCGCCACCGGTACCGGCCACGGAGACCGGCCACTGAAGAGAAGAGAAACACTGATGACCGCAACGGCAACCGCCGCGCCCACCACCCCCGCCACCGGGCTGGCCCCCGCCTCCCGCGAGCACCGGCACCCCGGCCCGTCGCCCGCCGCCGTGGCGACCCTGACCTGGACGAGCCTGCTGTCCTTCGTGCGCGAGCCCGTCGGATTCGCCATGCAGTTCCTCTACCCGCTGTTCATGCTCGTCATCTTCAACGCGGTCTTCCCCGGCGACCTCCTCGGCGAGGTCTCCTACGCCGAGTACCTCCTGCCCGCCATGATCACGACCGGGGTCATGACCACCTGCCTACAGAACCTGGCGATCACGGTGGCCGCCGAGCGGGAGAACGGCTACCTCAAGCGGCTGGCGGTGCTGCCCGCCCCGCAGTGGGCGCACGTCGTGGCCAAGTGCCTGTCGAACACGATCCTGGCCCTGCTCAACGCGGCCCTCCTCCTGCTCATCGCCAGGCTGTTCCTCGACATCGATCTGCCGGGGCAGGCCCGCTCTTGGGGGCTGCTGGCGACTGCCCTCGTGCTCATGGTCGCCACCTGCACCGCCCTGGGCCTGGCCCTGGGCCGGGTCATGTCCGGATCCCGGGCCGCGGCCGGTGTGGTCACCCCCGTCGTCGTCATGCTCCAGTTCGTCTCCGGCATCTTCTTCCCCCTGAGCCAGCTGCCCACCTGGATGGTCACCACCTTCTCCGTGCTCCCGGTGCGCTGGTCGGCCGAGCTGATGCGCCAGGCCCTCCTGCCGGCGGAGTTCGCCGTGTCGGAGCCCACCGGTGCCTGGGAGACCGGCAAGGGCCTGGCCGTCGTGTCCGCCTGGCTCGTCGGCGGGGTCGTGGCCGCCGTGGTCCTGACCCGACGCGATACCGTGGACCGATGAGTGTGCGCGGTCGGCGGCCCGCCCCGCGGGCAACGGCCAGTGCGGCGGTCGGCGAGATGGCCGACGAGACGGCCGACGGCGCAGCCGGTGAGACGGTCGCCGGGTCACTCGACGAGACGGCCGGTGAGACAGGCGGGCGCCCCGCGCGGGGCAGGAGGCGCACCGGCGTCAGACCCCTCGCGCAGTGGCGGCTCCTCGAGCGCCTGCGCGGACCACAGGACCCGGGGCGACGCCTCTCCTCCTGGTGGCCGTGTGGACCCTGGCCGGGGCCAACCTGCTCCTGAGCACCGTGACCGAGCAGGCCTCGGCCCTCTACTTCGCCGTCTACCCGCTGCTGTGGGCCGTGCACCGCACGCGGGCCACCGGCATCATGTCGACCGTCGTTTTCTCGGCGGGAATGGCCGTGGCCATGACGATCAGGACGGGGCTATGGGCCGACGCCCTGGCTGTCGGTGGCGTGTCCTGCCTGTTCTCGACAGCCATTGGGCTGTGGATCTGGCGCCTGTACGAGATCTCCGAGGCCCTCAAAGAGTCCCTGGCCGCCGAGCAGGCCGCACGCCGGGAGCTGGCCTGGACCCAGGACGAGCTCGC
>NZ_JAUNHI010000044.1:9800-14351 GCF_030524025.1 Actinomyces sp.
GCCGCCGAGCAGGCCGCACGCCGGGAGCTGGCCTGGACCCAGGACGAGCTCGCCGCCGCCGAGCATGCCGCCGGCGCCGCCCTGGAGCGCGAGCGCTGGGCCCGGGAGGTCCACGACACCCTCGCCCAGGGCTTCGTCTCGATGATCACCCTGTCCCAGGCGGCCCGCAGCGAGCTGGCGGCCGGCGCACCCCGGGGCCGTGGGCTCCAGGCTCGACCAGCTCGAGGCGGTGGCCCGCGACAACCTCGCCGAGGCGCGGTCGCTCG
Source organism: Actinomyces sp. (assembly GCF_030524025.1). Lineage (GTDB taxonomy): Bacteria > Actinomycetota > Actinomycetes > Actinomycetales > Actinomycetaceae > Actinomyces. Next base: position 10,067 of record NZ_JAUNHI010000044.1, read on the forward strand.
TGGCGGGCGAGGGCCCCAGCACCCTGCGCACCGGCGATCTCGGGCAGGCCCTGGCCCGGCTCGTCGAGGCCCAGCACCGGGATGGGCGCCGCGCCGCCCTGAGCGCCGACCTGCCCGAGGGGCTCCCGCGCACCGTCGAGGCGACGGTCCTGCGCACCGTCCAGGAGGCCCTGTCCAATGTCGCCCGCCACTCCGGGGTGCAGGAGGTCCTCGTCAGCGGGTCCTGTCAGCATGTCGGTGGGCTGAGCGAGCTCGTCATCGAGGTGGTCGACGACGGCGTGGGGGCCGACGGGCAGCCCGAGGGCACGGGGCTGACCGGCGTCCAGGTTCCGCGGGTGGTGGTGCTGACGACCTATGACACTGACGGCGACATTCTGCGGGCGGTGGAGGCCGGGGCGATCGGTTACCTGCTCAAGGACTGCCCGCGCGAGGACATTCTGGCGGCCGTGCGCGCCGTCGCCGTCGGTCACGGGGTGCTCAGCCCCGCAGTGACCGCCCGCCTCATGGAGGTCGCCCGCGGGAGCGGCGGCCCCGGGGCGCCGGGAGCCGTCCAGGAGCCGGGGTCGACCCTCTCGCCGCGCGAGCGCCAGAACCTGGCCGGGTGAGCCGGGGCGTGTCCAACAGCCAGATCGGCGCCGAGCTCTACATCGCCGAGGCCACCGTCAAGACCTACCTCCTGCGCGCCTTCCACAAGCTCGGCGTCGACACCCGCGCCGCCGCCGTGGCCGAGGCCCTGCGCCGCGGCCTGCTTGACCTCGACTGAGCCCGGCGGCACTGATGTCGAGGAGGCAGTACGACGTCGGTCCGGGGCTCGTCGTCCAGGTCGATACGGAGCCGTTGACGCCTGGCCGGCTTGACATGCCTGCCGGGCGCCGACGGGGGTGCGAGGGTGCGCTTGACAAGACTACTGAGTGCGCTCATAGTTGAGCATGCTCAGTGAGAGGATGTACCGCAGCTGAGCGGTGTCGGTAGACCGGATGCTCGTGAGTAGGCAAGGAGGGTGGGAGCGAGATCGGGCGAGGGCTCTCACCCGGTGGTGCATGCTCGCAGGCATGCCGTGCCGTACCTTTCGCCGCTGGGGCCGCTCGGGCCGGCGTCCCATCCACCGCAGGCACGTGAGTCGTTGAGGCCGACAGGCGCCGGGACCATGCGCACAGATGTCAATGAGGGAAGAGGAACAATGCGAGCCTTCGCGTTCGATGCCTACAAGCAGCCGGTGCACCTGGCCGAGGTGCCAGAGCCCACCGTGGGTGAGCGGGACGTCCTTGTGAGTGTCGGTGCTGCGGGCGTCAACCAGCTGGACGACAAGATCCGCCAAGGCGAGTTCAGAACCATCCTGCCTTACCCGACCCCGCTGGTTCTTGGGCATGACGTTGCGGGCACCGTCATCCGGACAGGGAGCGCGGTCATGGGATTTCAGCCGGGCGATCAGGTGTTCGCAAGGCCCAGGGACGGGCGAATCGGCACTTTCGCAGAGAGGATCGCCATCGACGAGGCTGACGTGGCCCTTGCGCCCGCCACCATCAGTGTGGTCGAGGCCGCCTCCCTGCCCTTGGTGGCCCTGACCTCCTGGCAGGCGCTGGTCGTCAAGGGAGGGGTGAAGCCGGGGAGCAAGGTCCTCATCCATGCGGGAGCGGGCGGCGTCGGCTCGATCGCGATCCAGCTCGCCAAGCACCTCGGTGCCCATGTGGCCACGACCGTGTCGGGCCGGAATGTCGACATGGTCCGGGAACTGGGGGCCGACGAGGTCATTGACTACCGCAACCAGGACTTCGTTGAGTCGATATCCGGCTACGATCTGGTGTTGGACTCCCTGGGCGGAGACAATCTCGTCAGGTCCCTGCGGGTGCTCAGGACAGGTGGCAAGGTCATTGGGATCGCAGGCCCTCCCGACCCGTCGTTTGCCAGAGATAAGCGTCTTAATCCTGGTGTGCGGACGGCCATCGCCGTGCTCAGCAGCGGGATTCGGTGGCGGGCAAGGCGGCTTGGCCTGAGCTACGAGTTTCTCTTCATGTCTGCCAATGGCCAGCAGCTTGCGCAGATCTCCTCCCTCGTGGACGGTGGCGCTATCCGTCCTGTCGTCTCAAAGACCTTCGACGTGGATCAGACCCCCGATGCGTTGGACGTCGTTTCGAAGGGCGGAAATCGCGGCAAGGTCGTGATCGCAGGCTCCTGGGCCGAGTGATCGCACCCACCATGCTTCCGTATCAGACATTAAAGGGGACAATTATTTGGATGGGAGCCAGCGCCGACGGCTCGGCGGTGTCCTACATCCGGGCGCAAAACAAGACGGTCAAGGTCGACGGGATCACCTTCGCCTATCGTGAGCTCGGCCCGGCTGGAGGTGTTCCGGTCGTGTTCTTCGTCCACCTGGGCGCGACGATGGATAACTGGGACCCCAGGATCGTGGACGCCATCGCTAGCGGCCGCCACGTCATCACCTTCGACCAGTGCGGTGTCGGCGGCTCCTCGGGGGAGGTGCCGGGCACGATCGAGGAGGCCGCCGAGGACGCCCACACGTTCATCGCGCAAGGACTGGGTTACGGGACCGTTGACGTCTTCGCCTTGTCCATGGGTGGCTTCATTGCGCAGGAACTGGTCGTCCGGCATCCTGAACTGGTGCGCAGGCTGGTCCTGGCGGGCACTGGACCTCGGGGCGGTGCGGGAATCGACAAGGTGGCGGGCGTTACCTACCGGAGCATCCTGCGTGCGGCCATCGCCCGTGCCGACCCCAAAGAGTTCTTGTTCTTCGGTCGCGACAGTGCCGGCAGGCGGGCCGGGAGAGAGTTCATGGGGCGGCTCAAGGAGCGCGAGCATGATCGTGACGCACCGATCACCCTCAGGGCCTTCCTTGCCCAGCTCAAGGCAGTCACCAGGTATGGGCGGTCAGCGCCGTCGGATCTGTCGGTGATCACCCAGCCCACCCTTATCGTCAACGGTGACAAGGACCGCATGGTGCCCTCGATCCTTTCTGAGGATCTGCATCGGCGCATCAAGGGCTCTCGGCTCATCATCTACCCGGATTCCGGGCACGGGTCCATCTTCCAGTACTGGGAGCAGTTCGCGCCTGTCGCCGTCAAGTTCCTTGGTCCCTCTTGAGATAAGGGATCGGTTGTCGGTGACTTCGTGAGTGGCGCAGCGGTGCGCGGAGCCGCGCGTGCTTAGGCGGGCAGCAGCGCGGCGACCTGCGTGCGGATGCTCGTGAGCAGGTCTGAGATGCTCCTGTCCGCGGCGGGGTCGGTCCCCAGTTCAAGGACGAGGATGGCGGAGACGATCCTTGCCGCCGTCCTGGCTTGTTCTGCAGTCAAGCTGCTCCGGTCGGCCAGGATCTCGGTGACTGCCTGCTCCGTGCGTGAGACGATGGATAACGCCTCAGCGCGGTGGGGCTGCCGGGTGTCACCGAAGACCACCTCTCGCAGGTACGTGCGGCCGTTGTCAACATGAGCACGGTTGCAACGGACAACCTGCTCGACCAGGGCCATGACGCCGTGCAGCGCAGTGCTCGTGTGCGCGGCGCGCGCCCGCCCCTCCTCCAGGGCGCGGGCATAGTGGGCGTTCTGCACGAGCAGCAGGAGGTCACCCTTGGACCGGGCGTACAAGAATAGCGTCCCGGTGCCGATGTCGGCCGCCTCGGCGATCTGCTGGGTGGTCACTTCGTCGACGCCGTGGCGGGCGAACAACTCACTTGCGGCAGCGGTGATGCGCTCGAGCTTGGCCTGCTTGTCGCGCTCGCGCCTCGTGGGTGGCTGTGGGCTGCGCGGCACGGTGTCCTCCAGGATCAGAGTAGATCGGGCTGGGTACTGAGCATAGTCGCCGGCCGCCCGCGCCGACTGTCCGGGCTGACCTCCCGGATCCGAGGATCCCAGTAGCCGGCGCCGGCGGCGCGCCCCGCAGGCGTGCCGAGCCGGCCGAGCCGCCAGAGCCGCAGGGTCCTGCGCTGCGACGGCTTGTCCCCCGAACGGTGGACAAGCCGTGCCCTCCGATTGGTGGCTACCGTCACATTCGGGGGCGCAGGAGATTTTGGTGCATGTCACCCGCCCCTGCGATCGAGATCCGTGCCCTGACCAAGTCCTACGGTGACAAGGAGGTGCTGCGCGGCCTGGACCTGATCGTCCCGGTGGGCTCGGTCCTGGCGCCCCAACGGGGCGGGCAAGACGACGACCGTCGAGATTCTTCAGGGCCTGCGGCGTCGGGATGGGGGAGAGGTGCGCGTCCTGGGCCAGGACTCCTGGGTGCGTGTCTTAGTGTGGTGTTGCTTCCCGCTGGTGGTTCGTTGTCGTTGATG
>NZ_JAUNHI010000015.1 GCF_030524025.1 Actinomyces sp.
AGTGAGTGTGCATGTCTCTGCGTCATGCCGCGGAAAACGAGGCTTTGAGGGGCGGTTGATCCGCTGGTGCTCGTCCCACGACGCGACCTGGAGGTAGCGGCGCCCGTCAGGGCCCTCATACCGGGTGATCAGACCTCGCTCTGCGAGGCGCATGAGGCCTCCGTGAACCCTCACTGAGCCCTCAGTGAGTGGGTCAAGAGGGAACAAATCGCACAGGACGAGCTGCGGCTCGTCCCGGCCGACACCGTTGTCATCCACATAGGACCAGAGCCCTATGAACAAGAGCCGGTCCTCGATACTGAGCGCAGCGATGTCATCGCTGCGCCAGAACTCCGGCTTGATTGTCCGGATCCTCACTGGCTGCCCCCTCCTGCGCGCCCCGGAACCTCTGCGCTGGCAGTGGTGGTCGTGACCCGACCTGCCCGCCGTCCACGCCGCCGTGCCTCCCGGGCGGTGGCCTGCCCCAGACGCCGCAACCACACCTCCACAGGCTCCCCACGGCGCCTGGGGAGGATGCGCCCGACCCTCACGGGCCCACTCCCGCCCATGCCGCTCATGGGCTGCACCACTGGTTCGCCACGCCGAGCAGCAGGTCTGCGTGGCACGGGAAGTCCAGCGGGCACCAGCAGGCCAGGTCACGGCCCGTCAGGCGCTCGCGGACCTCACCCAACGTCCAAGGCGCCCGCCCAGCCACCAGGTCGGCGGCCAGGCTCTCCACCGCGTAGGCGCGAGCCTCACGCCCCGAGGCAAACGTCTTCACCACGTGCCCCCGATGCTCAACCACCCACTCCGTGCTGCCAGCCCGGGCGGCCCGGTAGGGGTTGCCCCACTGCCCCGGGCGCCCCACATAGACCGCACTCTCGGGCATACGCCACCCCCGGCTGCGGCGCCGCTGGATACGCTGGGGACTCACGGCTCCTCCACCTCCAGGGCCGTGGCAGTCAAAAGGACCTCGTGCACGCCCTGCCGCCGGGTGTTGGGGCCGCGGCAGAAGGCCTGCACGACCACGACATTCGCGTTGTCATCCGTGAGGAGCCCGGCATTGACCAGGCCGTCGAGCAGGGCCTTGGACGTGGGGTAGGCGTTGGGCGGGTCGGCCTTCGGACCCGTGCCCTTCGGGTAGCAGATCTCCCAGACGATCGTGCAGGGCTCCGGCAAGCGCCTGACCCCGGCCTGGCGAGCCCCAAGGGCAGCCAGCACGTGCAGGTCGCTGATGATGCGCTGGCGGTGCCCGGGGCGGGCGATCTGCCGGTTGGCGCTCATCCACAGGCTCTTCGGCACCGTGAAGCGGAGGCTGGTCATGGTGCGGCGCCTCCCCACACGTCCATGGGCACGTCACGGGCCCTCCGGACGCGCTCGCGGATCAGTGGCAGGTACTGGGCCTCCCGCTCGATGGCGACGCAGCGCATACCCTCCGCCAGGGCCGCCTCAACGGTCGTGCCCGACCCCGCGAACGGCTCCAGGACCGTCCCACCGTAGGGGGTCACCAGGCGAACGAGCCAACGCATCAGCGCCAGGGGCTTGACCGTCGGGTGCGCGACCCCGTCGACCTTGGGTCGTTCTGAAGGTGGTGCCTTTGGTTCCCAACGGAAAACTGGGAAGAACCTGCTGGCCCCGCCAGTCTCGTCGTACTCGGCGTCCGTGGCGGTCATGCCCCATCGGCCCCTTCTGCGCCTGTCCTGAGTTGGCCGGACAGTGAGGTAAAGGTGCCGGACTGGGCGTTCAACGCGGCCGCTGCGGTACTGTCAAGGACCACGTTTGTGGGCCACCGCCCCGCCTCGTGTGCACGGGCGGGTACCAGGGGCATGGGGTGCGTGGAAAGTCCCAGGGATGTGCCGGGGGGCCGCTGGTAGCCCTCGAGGTCCATACCCGAGTGCTTGGCGTCGATCGCATCCGCATCCTCCTGGCTCATCGGCACCCGGCAGGCGTCCACATGCAGGCCCCCGACACCGTGGGCCAGGACGTTGGCAGCAACCGACCCTACTTGAGGGCGCCGAGCCACCACACAGGGCTCGAAAGCGGGCTTCAAACCAGTGCCCCACCCCTGCCACGGGCGCGCCTGCTCGGCAAGGGCGATACTGCGACCCTCCGTGCCGGTGTTGCGCCGGGTCGTACCATCCCGGCTGCCCCGCACCCCGGCGAGGTGCCCAGTAATGGCCCGGGCGACGTCAAGGGACTTGGGCATGCCCTGCCCATAGATCCATGCGATGGAGTCGCGGATCTCGAAGCCCGCGTCCTCAATACCGGCGGTGAGCCGGTGCCACGTGCGGGAGCCCCCGAATGCCAGGAGGTACCCACCGGGACGGAGGATGCGCAGGCACTCGTCCGCCCATTCCTGACACCATGTCTGAAAGCCCCGCAGGGCTGTGGGGGACTGGTCGTAGCGGCCAGCCTCGGTCGCCAGCGACCGGTAGCCCCCGTGAGGGCCGCCCAAGCCGTCGGGCATAGACGAGGTCTCCCTACCTCGTGCAGCCCTGGCCTCTATCGCTGCGCCGTCCCAGGCCTGGCCCATGAACCGCAGCCCATAGGGCGGGTCGGTGACCACGGAGTCGACCGAGTCATCGGGGAGCGTGCGCAGCACGTCCAGGCAGTCCCCGTGATAGACCGTCACGTCATCGCTCAGAAGATGGACGCTCACGCTGCGTCTCCCCACACGGCCCGGAGCCGGTCCGCAATGCGCCCCAGGCGACCAGCTGCTTCCGCGACGCGGACCGCCTGACCCCGGACGCAACCAGCGCACGAGACGGCATCCGGGCCGCCGGCGACGACGTCGACCGGCTCCACCTTCTCCCAGTTGACGGTGGTGATGTCCCCGAGGTTCGGGACGCCAGGGAACCGGACATCGAGCACCGCCCGGGGGCCGGGCTCAACGTCGGACACCCAGGCGGTCTGTACCGGCCCGAGCAGCCCGAGCCCGAGCTCCAGGCCCCCGTATCCAGTGCACATGGAGCCGATACTCAGCGTGGTACTCATGTGTCGTCGCCGCCGTGTGCCTTGTACCGGTCGATCGCCTGCGTCGCGTGGGCGTGTGACGCATTGAGGGTGCTGAGTGCGCCCTCGGTGTCGCCGCACTCGAGCGAAGCGATGGCCCGCTCGATGTCCATACGGCCGCGCTTGAGCGCAGACGAGGCGATGGCAGCCTTCCGCCTCTCAAAGGAGACTGACCCGACGAGGTCGTCGATACGCTTGAAAAGCACGGACAGATCTTTTGCGATCGTCTTGCTCTCTGCGTACACGGCGTCGGCGCTGGCGCCGAAAGTCACCTGGTAGCACCTGTTGCGGATGTCATCAATCTCGTCGTGAATCCTCATGATTCTCCTTCGGTGATCTTGGATCCGACCTAGCTGGTAGCGGCCGATCCCGTAAATGGGTAGTGGTCGGGGCAGTACGCCGCACGGCCGGACACACCGTCGGCGCACCAGGACCGCTGCGGGCCGACCCACCAGCCGCACTCCTCCGCCGTCTCAACGTCAGGCAGCGCGTCGAGGTGGGCCTCGCAACCCACGTGGTCGCAGACCACGTAAACCAACATGAAGACACTCACGCGACCACCCGCCCACCAGCCGCGGCGTCCAGGCGCGCACGCCGCTCACCAGGAGTCAGGCCACCCCACACCCCGTCGGGCTCTGCCGTGGACAGCGCGTGCTCCAGGCACTCGCGGCGGACCGGGCACGCCGCACACACCGCCCGCGCGGCCCGAAGCACCTGGGCGTCCGCGGGGCAGAACATGACCTCGGGGTCGGCGGACGCGCAGTTCGCGGACTCCACCCAGCGCCCGGGCAGTCTCGACGGCCCAGGGCTGGTAGTGCGGGCGCGCTGCTCACGCCTGGTGCAGGCCTGGCACAGGCCCCACCCGCCGTGGATGACCGTGCCACCCCACCGCCCCGTGGCGGGGCGCTGGTGCGGGCGCATGGGACGCCCGCACACCGAGCAGGGCAGGGGCCCGCCCGCCCAGTCGATCACCACCCGCCCGCGGCTCACCCCCGCTCACCCCCGGACGGCGCCGACTCGGCGACGGCGACGGTCGCCAGGGTCAGGGCCAGCGCCCAGCCCGCCAGTCCCGTGGTGTGCCCGACCCGCAGGGCAACGGCAAACTCGATGACGTCGACCATGACGGTAACCGACGCCACCCCCACCAAGGTGGGTGCCGAGCGAGCACACCACCAGGGGCGGCGCCCGGCGGTATCCGGCACAGGGGCTGGGGCGGGGTCTGGATAGTCGCTCACGCCCTCCGTAGTGGTCGGACACCCCGGACCATGCGCACACCCACGACACGGGCTCAACGGTCAGGCCCGGGCTCGACCAGATCGAGCTCCGGAGGCGCGCCCACCGGGCCGGCGAGGGCAGCGGCATCCACCGTATGGGGCTCGAAAAGCTCTGCGACCGGCACCCCGTCACGGGTCAGCGACGTGTAGTCGGTGCGCAGGCGCGCCACGTCATCGGCCGACCAGGCGGTCCGGGGCCGACCGACCCGCGCCTCGAGCATCGCCTGGGTCACGCCGAGCCGGGCGAAGGCCGCCAGCGACTTCTCGATGGCCTTGTCGAGGCCGTCGGCTACCACCTGTCCGCGCAGTGTGGCGTGGCACAGGTCCTGCGCCTCCTGCACGAGCCAGGTCGGCAGGACCGCGAGGATGCACTCGCGGACGGCCTTGGCCCCCTGGTTCTGGTTGTGTCGGTAGATGTCGCCGAGGTCCGTCAGGCGCTGGCGTCCTTGGCGGGTGGTGCGGGCGTGGGGGACGATGAAGGAGCGGATGGTGCGGGCGTTGGTCTCCTGGTCCCAGGCGTAGGCCTGGACCTCGCTCACGCCCTCGACGTCATCGCGGCGCATCTCCCTCACGCCGTAGTCGATGTTGCCCCAGATGCGGGCAAGCTCGCGCGCCAGGTGGATGGAGGGCCCGCTCCCGAGCCCCTTGACCGCGTAGAACGCGCGGTCCGCGAGCGCCCGCTCGGCGCAGGAGCGCTGCATCTCGGCACGTGCCCGCTCCAGGTCCCTGGGGCAGGCGCGGGCGACGGTGATGGCGGCCTGGACCTCGGCGACGGCGCGGGTCTGCTCGACGGCGGTGGCCTCACTGCCCGTGGCATGCCCGGTGAGGGCGGCGGCGGTGATGGTCTGCTGGCTCATGAGAGCGCTCCTTCCCTGAGGGCGTCGATGTCGTCTGTCTCGGTGGCCCACTGCTCGGCCAGGGCGTCGTGCTGGGCGAGGTACCAGCCGGGCAGGTGGGCGGGGTGGACGGTTGGCGGGTAGCCGGGCCACTGCCCGGTGGCCTGGCAGTGGGCGTACAGGCGGCGGGCGCGGTCGGCCTGCTCGGCACCGACGTGGAGCGCCTCGGCGTCGAGCTGTACGACCGCCACTAGGTACGGCGGGACGGTTTCCTGCACGACATGCACGAACGACGCCTCCACCTCGGTGACGGCACGGACCGCCTCCAGGTACCAGGCGGCCTGCAAGTGGTACCCGAACTGGGCTGCCAGGCGACCGAACTCGCCGGGCGCCGCGGACCTGCTCGTGGTCTTCAGGTCAACGACGAGGGAACGGTCGTGGCTCCACCAGTCGGGGCGCGCCCGGCAGGCGACCCCGGTGGCCGAGTCCGTCCAGTACAGGGACGCCTCGGTCACCCGGTCGGTGCGGTCGAACAGGGGACCGGCGATGGGGTGGACGGCGAGCGCCTCGCGCATGGCCTGCACCTGCTCGTACTCGCCCTCCAGCAGGGGCGTCAGCCCTGCTGCGAGAGCCTCGTCGCGCTCGGTGCGGGCGGCCTTGGACCTCCAGGAGTCGGCCTGCACGACGTGCATGCCAGCACCGGTACCCAGGGTGAGGGTGTGGGCCGCGTGGCCGAGTTCGAACGCCGGCGTATACGGTCTCGGGTGATCCCTCTCCCACAGGAACCTGGCCGGACAGTCCAGGAGCCGCTTGGCTCCCGTGGCCGACAGCGCACTCGTGTCCGCGTGGTATGCGGTGTCGCTGAGGCCCAGGACAATGCCGGGCTCACACGCCTCGGCGCTCGCGGACGCACTGTCCGCGTCAGGATTGCCAACCGGCACCGGCAGCTGTGGCCGAAGCATCGTCATCGTCACTGTGGTCTCCATCTCGCCCGGGTGGGGCCCCGTGCGGGCCCCACGCACAACCCGGTAGTGGTCGGACCCCTAGAGCTCGACTCCCAGCTCGACAGCCAGACGCGCCCCCACCTCACGCCCCAGCTCCACCGCCGACCGGACCCGCTTACGCGTCACCCCCAGCCGGCGCGCCACCGCGGTCACTGTCGGCTCCTCATCCACCCAGGTCGCACCCAGCCAGGCGCGCACAATCACCGCCGCCCACTCGTCAATCGCAGCGACCCGAGCCACCACCTCCTCAATGAACGCTCGCCCCTCGAACGGCGCCAACAGCCACCCCGCCTCCGGAACCATCAGCGCCTCCACTGACTCATCCGCCGTCAGAGCCTCCAACGCCTCCCCATCCAGCGCATCCAGCTCCACAGCAGCCCGCCCTACCCGCACGTCCTCCACCCGGTAGCGCCCACCATGACCCCCACCCCCGCGGTTGAGCGACTCGACCGCCGCCAACGCACTGACCCCGTTGTCCACCATCTCCCGGCGGATCCTCCGTCCCCGCCGCAGCGCCCCCTTCATCCCCGCCGCAGGCGCACCACCCACCTCCGAGTCAGCGAACGCCCGCGCCCGGTTCCTCAGCCGCATCACCAGATGCGCGTCGAAGGAGTACCCGCTCCGCGCCTCACCCCGCTCCTCCTCAGCCACCATCTCGGCCACGACCTCCCACGCCAGAGCCTCCAGCTCCTGCCGCACCTCCACCCGGTCCGGCAGACACAACCGACGCCGCTCACGCCCCGCGATCACCCGCACATCAGCCGCCCAGGAAGCCAACAGGCCATCCACCTCCCCTTCCGCCAGCGCACTCCGAAGCGCCGCGACCTTCCCACTCACCGCCGCCTCCACGACGACGGCGCCGCAGTGAATGGGAAACCCGGCCACGTCCCCGGCCGCGGCTCATACGCCGCAGCGAGCGCAGCCACACGCCTTCCAGCCGCACGCGGATCGGTCAGATACCCCACCGTCGGGTCCGCCGTGCCCCCATGCAGGCTGCGCGCCACTCCCAGCACCCGTCGAGCCCGCGCCTCGGTCGTCCCCGGCTCACAAGCAAGGACACGCCGAACCCGCAGCCCAGCCGCCGCGGGAGACGAACGCCCCAACGCCACAACGTCGGCGACGTCCAGAACCCCCGCGTCCACCGCGGCCAGCAGCTCCGCCCGCTCCCGCGTCACGCCCACGACCGGCCCCCGGCCTCAAGAGCCACATCCTCCGCGGACGGCACCGACACCAGCTCGTCGATGACGTCCGCCAGGTCGTGCCGCAAAGGCACCTGCCGACCCCGCCCCGCATCAAGCGCCCGCCGAACCTGAGCCGCCGACACCTGACGGGCGTGCGTCGCGTTGAACCGGGCCGCCACACCCTCCTCAGACAGGTGCGGGTGCAGAGCAGCCAGGCGCCGCAGCCGCGGCCCCGTCCACACGTCCCCCAGCGCCCGACCCACCGCCTGGTCCGCCTCCCGAGCCAGGGTCATCCGCAGCCACCGCAAGGGATCCGTCCGCTCAAAGCACGAGGGCCGCGCCATGAGCCGGCACATGCGCTCGAACGCCCCACCCTCGGCGACCATCAGGTCCGACGCGATGCCCTCAAGCGCCACCTCATCGAGAGCAGGACCCACATCCACGTCCGCTAGGCCCCGCGCATCCGCGATCTCCCGCCGCCGCACCGCCGCCGCACGAGCTACCTGCTCGCCCGCCCACGGCTCGACCTCACCGAACAGCCGCCACCGGGCCTCCCAGCCAGCCGCCCGGACATCCCCCGCAGTCGCCTCCACACCCGGCGCGACGACCGGCCTGACCACCCCAGGCCCCACTGCCTGACCACGCCTGGCACCAGCAGTGACCCAGACGGTCCCGCCACCGTCCCACTGGATACGCACCGGCACGTCCAGGCGCCCACCCGACGCCCGGTCACGACCCTTACGGCCCATGACCTCCGGAGCCGCCACCCACATGAACGCAGGCACCGTCCAGACGCGCTCGCGGTCACCCAGCCCCTCGGGAAGATCAGCGGCCTGGATCATGGCCTCAAGCGCCGGCGCCCACCGCGCCAGCCACGGGTGCCTCTGCCTCATCGGCCGGCTCCCAGCCCAACGGCGTCCAGCACCTGGCTGGCACCCAGCCTCAGGAGCGGGTGAATGACCTCCCCGCGCGCAGCCCGCAGCCGCACCGTCTCGTCATAGGGCAGGACTGCGGCCACTGACGCCGTCTCCAGACTGCGCCCGGCTTCATCCAGGCTGGGCAGCCTCCGTGAGGGCAAGGTGTTGTACACACCCAGTACGTGGTGCGTGCGCGCACGGCCCCACGCAGCAAGCCCGCGCGCCCCCGTCACGCCCTCACGGGACGCGTCTGTCACCACCAGCAGCGCAGCCCCATGCCTCAGGCCCGTCTCGATCAGTCCCGCGCCCGGGCACGACGGCGACCACCACACCGGCGTGTCGACCACGACCAGGCCCGCACGCTCCACCAGGTGCGCAAGCGCCCGCTCATAGACCGCAGTCCACGAGCCAGGCTCCTTGACCTGGTCCGCGTCCGGACCCAACACGGACGCGAACGGCACGCGAACCCCGCCCGCCACACGCACCTCATCGGGCCCGACGACGACCTGCTCGACCTCAGCGCCAGCCGCCAGGTCCGCAACGGTGGACACCCCACCGACGCGCAGCAGATGCGCGAGCCCCCCGGGACCCACGCTGGCGTCGACAACCGCCGCATCCACGCCCCGCTCACAGGCCACGGCCGCCAGGTGCACCGCCAAGTGCGTGCGGCCGACGCCTCCACGCCCCGACCCGACGAAGACCACGTTGTCCCACGGCCTAGGAGCCGCCGTCCGGGCACCAGCGTCCGTCTCCTCCGGCCTGGCCCACGACGGAACCCGCCTCGCCCGCACGGCAGAGGCACCGTCCTGCTCCACCACCCGCGGCGCAGGCTCCCCAGCGGACCCGCCCCCCGGAGATGAAGTCCCCTCCGGACCGGAGATGCTCCCATCGGCTCCGACGAGACGATCACTGTCACCGGTCTGCGGCTCCAGCCCCAGCGCCGCGCACAGCGCCTCCAGTGTGGCCGGCGTGCCCAGCACCTGGCCCGGCCAACCATCCCCCGCAGCGATGACTCTGGTGCGAAGCGTCAACGCCTTCGCCCACGCGACCAACGCCGCATCGGACGGCCCAGTTACCAGGACCCCCGAAAGGTCCTCGCGCTCCCGAATCAGTCGCGCCGCATCCCGCGGCACCTCAGCGGTGACGACCTGAGCACCGCGCTCAACCAAGGCCGAGGCGAGAGAAGCCGGCCCGACCAGTCCGATGATGGGTCCCATGCACCGCCACTGACAGGCGCCGCCCCCAACAGCCCGCACCCGGCCGCCGCCCGCACTACAGGACCCCACCAACGGCGAAGCCACCGCCCGTCGCCACCAGCGCTCGCGGACACCCAAACGGGCAGAGGCTCGATCCCCGCCGCTGCCTCACTGGCGGACTACAGACGGCACTGCGGCGTCACCACCGACGCAAGCCCGTGCCCACCCAGCCGCGGTCGACTCAGCCCAGTCCGTCCACTACCGGTGCATGAACGTCATCGCCGGAATCGTCGGCGGCGCGGTCGGAGCGGTCCTCGCCCTGACCGTCCGCCTCATCGTCGCCCACCCGCGAGGCTGCGTCATCGCAGCACTCGCCCTCATCGCCCTCGCCAAGGGCGTCCCCGGCGGCGTCGTCCTCGGTGCCCTCGGCGTCGCCACCGCCATCCGCGCTGGACGCACGCGCCGTCCAGCAACCACCCACACCAACTGCAACCAGGAGTACCGATGAGCCTTCTACCCGTGTGCCTGTACGAAACCGACGGCGACAGCGCCGCGCCCGCCGCGATCCTTCTGCCGCCGGATCTCGACGGCGAGGACCTCGAGCTGGTCCTCGCCAACCTCCCCGGCTACCTCGACCTCGACCCCTGGCCTGCTGGTCAGGGCTGGGAAGTCCACCGCGGATGGTGGGCATGGACCGCCGACCTCGCTCCGTCTGACCCCGCCCAGCCCGGGGCGTTCGAGGCCATCCGCCTCAACCGGGCCACCGGCTGAGGCGGATGGCCCAACCACCAAAGCAGACAGGGCCTCCCTGTCTCGAGCGCGACGCACCGACCGAGCGAGAGCGTCGGTGCGGCACCGTGCGCTAGCCGCGGGGTGATGGGCACGGGTGTCCGTGCTCACCCCGCGGCTGCGCACATACCCGACACTGAGATCCGGGCAGTATCACCCCAACTCCCTACCAGATCCACACGCCACTACCGGAGTCGTCCCGCAACACCCTCCCACGCAGCCACCTGTACCCAGCTCCAACCCCACTTCCCGAGCACGCCCACGACTATGCACCAGCCCAGCTGGCCCCTCTCCAGATGACAGTCCCACCCACCAACCCGGCACTGCGACGTGCATGGTTCGCTCCGCGCCTACCGCATGACCAGCGTCAACGTCCTTCCGCAGGCACAACCAGGCCCCAGCCACCCGATTCCTGAGCCCTTCCGCCCCTCCCCGTCCCCGTGCCAATCGTTTCGTCCGCCACAGCATCCATCTCCCCTCGTCGGGGGTGCTCGTGGGGTTGAGCATTTCCGCAGGTCGTTGGCTGTTTCGTCGCGTGTGTGGTCGGTGCAGCTCGTCTGGTCCGCATGTGCGTGGGCATGAGGAGCTTTTCACCTGCGTGCGCGTGGCGGCTGACGCGCACGGGCCCGATCACCGAGAACCTGTCTGACTACGCGGCTCGCACTGAGGCGTTTGCTGCCTCTACGGCGGGAGCGGCTGTGGCGTTGCTGGTGCGGAGGGTTGGCGGGGAGCTGCAGGACTTCGTGCTGTCGTCCGCGCCGTCGGCGGATCCGGCTACGGCGTTGGCTGGGGCGTTGGGGGCGGCGGCGTCGCCGTGTGAGGTGCCTGCACCGTTAGGGGGTGTGCGGGCGGTGGCCCGCGTGGAGGGTGATGGGGAGGCGGGCCGGACCTCGTTGGCTGGGGTGGATCCGGCGAATGCTGCGCGTCTGCTCGCGCAGGTGCTTGAGGATGGTGAGGAGGTGCTGATTGTGCTGCGGCCGTTGGCGAAGCGGCAGCGGAGGCGGTGGCGACGGTATGCGGAGAACATGCCTGGGTCGACAGAGCATCACACCTTGAAGGCGGCGACGCCGTTGTTCGCGACCGTTCTGGTGACGGCTCGGGACGCGGGCAGGGCTCGTGCTTTGGTGCGTCGGATCATTGACCCGCTGCCGGGGTGGGACACGGCGACGCGTGCGGATACGGGCTCTCGCCTGTGGCAGGTGGTGTCCGCGGCGGTGTTGGCGGCTGCGGCGTTGATCGCTGGCGTGTTGGTGGGTCGGGCTGAGGGTGTGGGAGTTGCGCTGGTGTTGGCGGCACTGGGCCTGTTGCGCTGGGTGTGGCACTCGCCGGCGTCTCAGGCTGGCCGGGTGTGGTCTCGTGCTCTGGTGCCGGTGCCGTCGGCTCGGCGTGGGCTGCTTGCGCGAGGGCCGTGGCCGTTTGGTCGGCTGGTGATTCCGACCTCGGCGCCCGTGGTGTGCTCGCTGGTGGCACCGCAGGCCGGTGCGAGCACTGGGGCTACGGCGACGCGTGCGCGTGTGGTGCCTCCGGCTCTTCTGGAGGAGGTTGCGGGCCCGCCTGTGTTCGAGGTGTCGGGGCGTCCGGTGAGGATCGACCGGGACTGCCTGTGGGGTGGTGTTGGGATTCTGGGTGCTCCGGGGTCGGGTAAGTCCGTGTTGCTGAGAGGCTTGTTCGGGTGGCTGCTGGTGGATCGGGAGCGGGTTGCGGGGCAGGCGGTGATCGCGGTGGAGACCAAGCCCGACGGGGTGGCGGCTTATGAGCGGATGGCGGACGCGGCGGGGCATGCGGGTGACCTTTTGGTGGTCGAGGCGGCTGATCCGTGGGGGCCTGCGGTGGACATGTTTGCGCGTGAGGGCGATGACGTGTTCGCGCGGGCTGAGTTCATCACTGATGCGTGGGCGGCGGCGTTCGGTGACGGGGCGATCATGGGTCGGTCGCGCGAGGTGTTGGCGGCGGTGATCGCTGCGGGTCTGGTGATGGATGATGAGGCGTGGGACGCGTGCGAGGCGACGGGTCTGGTGCAGGTGGCGGAGCGGTCATGGTTCTGGGCGGCGTTGGTGCTGACGGGCAGGCTCGGGGATGAGGCGGGTCAGGCGGTTCACAGTGCCCTGCTGGATTTGGCTAGGCGTGCGGGGCGGGGGTCGGTTGAGGCTCGGGCGTGCGCCGGTCTGGGTATCATTTGGGGGCCGGGGGTGTCGGCGACGGCGCGCCGGGGCCTGGTGGAGGCTGCGCGGAACAAGTTCGACCAGCTGAAGGGCGCCGCGCATTTCCTGGCCCCGGTGTCGCGTGACAGCTACTCATGGGATCAGGTGCTGGTCAACCACGGTGTGGTGGTGGTGGGGACGGGCCCGAGCCGGGACGGTGTCCATCAGTGGACGGCGACGATGACGCAGTGGCTGACCGCGATGGCGGGGTTCACTGCGCAGGCCGCGGTGGAGCGCAGGTGCTTCGGGTGGCGTGCCGAGGGACGTTCGGTGTGGGTGCTGGTGGATGAGTTCAAGCATTTTGCGGGTTCTGCTGCGGGGCCGGCGAAGTGGTGGCGTGATGACGGCCGTGCTTACGGCGTGCAGCTGGTGGCGGCGACGCAGTATCCGGTGCAGCTGGCGGCGGATGTGCTGGCCTCGTTCTTGTCGTTGGCGACGTTTGTCTCGTTCCATCAGGACGATCCGGACGCGGCGGAGACTGTGGCGCGGCAGATGCGTCGTGACGGGTCGGAGTGGGAGGCGAGTGAGATCGCGACGCTTCCGCAGTGGACCGCGGTGGTGGCGACGCGTGTCCATGGGGTGCTGGCTCCGCCGTTTACGGCGCGGTCGGTTGATTCTGAGAGTGACCCTGCGGCGTTCATTGCGGGGGCTCGCCAGTGACGGCGGTGCCTGTCTGGGGGTTCGGGGACCTGGCTGTGCCGGCGGGTGTGGAGTCGCCGGCGGCGCGGTCGGATCTGTTCTATGACGGGGCGTGGCGGGCCTCTGCGGTGACGTCGTGGCTGACGTCTCCTGCGGTGCGTGCGGCTCAGGCGGCTGGCGTGGTGTCGTACCCGCGGGGCATGGTGCCGGACACGGGGCTGCGTCCGCTTCGCGGGGCGGCTGGGGTGCGCCGTTGCGGGGTGCTGGCGTGCGCCCGCATGTGGGGGTCGTTGACCGTCGCGCAGGTGGCTGCGATCACTGGGGATCCGGTGGAGCGGGTTGTGCGGGACGTGAGGGCTCTGTTCCGTGCGGGGCTGGTTGATGTGGGGTCTGCGTTGCCCGCGGGGATGAGGGGGTGGAGGTGGACGCCGGAGACGCTTGTGGCGGCTGGGCGGGAGGCGGATGTGCGTTGTCACCTGGAGGGTTTGGCGTGGCCGCAGTGGCTCTCGGTGACACTCGACCGGCCTTGGGCGCGTGGTAGCGCGTCGGCGAGGCACAACGCTCTGACCTGCGAGCTGGCGTTGCGGGCTGGGGCGTGGCTGGATGTGCCGGCGGTCTTGGGGGAGTGTCTGGCCGGTGTCGACGACCTGTTCGGGACTGGCGCCGGCAGGACTGGTGCCGCGTCGGCGAAGCGCGGTGACGCGGTTCTGGTGCGGCGTGATGGGGTGCGTCTGGTGGTCGAGACCACGGCGTCGGCGACTCCGGCGCTCGCAGCCAAGGCTGAGGCGTGGGCCCGGCATCTTGCGCAGCACCCGGGCGCCGGGGTGGTTGTCGTGTTCGTCGTGGCGCCGCCGGTGGACGGCGCTGACCCGTCACTGGCTGTGGGGGTACGGCAGGCGGTGCTCAGGGCGGTGCGCGCGCACCCCGGGGGCCTGGTGGATCCCACGGGTCCGCGTATGGCGGTCGCCGAGTGGCAGCGGTGGTTCCCGGCGAGGCGCAGGGTGTCCGGTGAGTTCTTGGCGCTGCGCGCTCAGCGCGTTGGGGGCGGAGGCTCCCTGGAGGATGTGGATCTGCTGGAGGTGCCGGTGGCGGGTGGTGATCAGTCGGTGCTGTCGGCGACTGGGTTGATGGCGGGGGTGCCATGGTGGCTGCGGCGTGATGACCTGGATCCGATGAGGCCGCTGATGGCACGTTTCGGGGCGCGTATTGGTGGGGGGTCTGGGCGGTTCGGTCCAGCGGACTACCCTGCGGCGTTGCGGACTCCGGGGTCGCTCCGGCCGCGGCCGGAGCGATGAGCGCGGGTGGGCGGGGCTGGGCGGTCGCGACGTGAAGACGCGGGTTCTTCCCTTCGAGGGGGCTGTGCGGGCGGGGGCCTGTCAGTGACGGGGCATGAGACTTCTTCGCAGTAGCCCTGAGGATGATAAGCGGATCGAGGACTTCGCCGAGTCGAGGCGGGGGAGCGTGGTGATCGCCCTCTTGACCGTCATCACGGGTGTCGCGCTGGCGGTGCACCTGGTAGTGGGGGTGCTGCGGTGAGTGGCGGGTTCACGGTGGGGCGGCCGGGCTCCCAGCTGAGCACGTTCGTGGGGCAGGGCGAGCGTGCGAGGGCGGCGGGTGCGCGGGCCGAGCGCGCGACTGCCCGCCTGCTGGACATGCTGACTGAGGACGGTTATGTCGTCTTCCACTCGCTGTCGGTGGCGCGGGGGCGGGCCGATATTGACCACCTTCTGGTCGGATCTCGTGGGATCGTGGTGCTGGACTCCAAGTGCTGGCGGCCCGCGTGGTACGTGACGGCGTTCGGTCGCGCGTGGCGTACGGGCGGCCCGGTTTGGCGTTTCGTCCCGGGGGAGTCGCAGTCGCTGGCGCTGTCGGTTGAGCGGCTACGCCGCGCAGGTCTGCCGGTGGCTGGTGCTGTGGTGGCGACCTCCCCGTCGGCGGCTGGCCGGGTGCACGCTCGGCTGCTGCGCTATGCGGGTGCGCGCGCTGTGCTGCCAGCGCGTCGGGCGGTGCGTCGGGCGGCGCGCATGGCGGGGCGCGGTGGTGCCGACCTCGCGGTGGTTGCGGCCGTCGACAGCTGGATGGAGGCCAACCAGTGAGCCGCCTGCCCCGGAACGCCGCGCGCCGCGGGCAGGGTCCTTTCCTGCTGTGGCTTGCCGTGGCCGTGGTGGGGCTGGTGGCTCAACCGGTGTGGGGGCTGCCGGGCCTGCCGGTGACGCTGGTGGCTCTCACGGCCGCGGGGGTGTCGCACCGGCCCCCGGTGCTGACGGGTGGGACGAGTCGCCTACCGTTGCCTGCGGGTGCCCGTGAGAGGGCAGCGGTCGAGAGGCATCGACGTGCCCGCATGTTGCGCTGGGTCGCGGTGCCCCGGGGGTTGTGGCCGGTGCAGACGAGCCTGCTGGCTGCCGTTGGTGCGTGCGCCTGTGTGGTGGGGGTGCCGGTCCGGCCGGGCCTGGGGTGGTTGACTTTGTGGGGGCCGGCCTGTCAGGCGGTGGCGGGCCTGCTGCTGGTCGTGGGGCTGGAGCGCTGGTGGCGGGTGGTTGCGAGTGCCGACGAGCCGGGACCAGGCACACCCCTGGTGGCTCTCGGGCGCTGCGACCGGGCCAGGCTCGGGACCGTGGCGGTGGTCGCTGCCATCGGGGCCGTGCTGGGGGTGTGGACGCGCGAGGTGTCGGCGGCTCCACTGCTGTGGTGCGCCGGTTGTCTCGCACTCGGCGCGGCGACGGGTGTGTGGGCTGTGTGCCGGCGCATGTCGTGGGCGTCGTTCGCCCTGCGCAAGGGGCGGCGTGCGGTGTGGCGGGCGCGGTGGGCGGCGCTGCCCAGGCAGGAGCCGGCACCGTTCCTGGCCGGTGTTGAGCAGGTGGGGCCGTTTCTGGTCGAGACCTTCGAGTGCCCGCCAGGACGACGTCCTGCGGAGTACCTGGCTCTGCGGGATGCGGTCGCCTCCCTGGCCGGTGCGGGAAGTGACGTGCACGTCCTTCCCGCTCGGGCCGGCGGAGGAGGCGTGGACCCGTCGAGGTTCGTGGTGTGCAGCGTCGAGCGGGGCGCTCGCGTCGACGTCGGTGCTGTTCAGGACGCGCGCACCGTGGAGATCGCGTGCAGCCGTGTGCTCGCTGAGGTGACCGGCAAGTCGTCGATGGTGGTGGAGCGGGTGGAGCCGCTGACCACGGCACCTGGCCCCAGGGTCTGGCGCCTCCACCTGGGTGAGGTGGACGTAGCGGCGGCTGCGATGGCACTGGAGGCGGTCGGCCCCGTGCTTGCTGATGGGGGCACGCTGCTGGTCGGACCCAGGGACGGCGCCCGGTGGGTCGACCCCGACCTGGCGGGCCACGTGGCTGACCTGGAGGTCGGCGCTGAGTGGGAGGCGCACTTCCGGGAGGTCTTGCGTCCCACCCAGCTCCCGCCGGCACCGCAGGTGCGGTTCCTGGACACGCAGGAGGTCGCCGGGGTTGAGGTGCACCGTCTTCCCTTCGCGTCCCGGCAGGGCATGGACGTCGCTGCCGCGTACCTGCCGCTTGCGCAGCGGCTGCGAACCACGATGCCGTCCGCACCGTTCCTGGCGGTTCTGGGCATGCCGCCCACGGAGGGCGACAGCGCCCCGGGTACGAGGTCCGACAAGTTCTTCAGTGTCGTGTGGTCGACCAGCCCGGTACCAGCCTGCCCTGCTGACCTGCCGCCTACCGTCGGGTGGGGCAGCAGCAGTGCGTTCGATGCGCGCGACGGGGCGGCACTGGTGCTCGCGGGTCTCGTCGACGAGGCGTTCCGTGCCGTCTTCGGCGCCAAGGGGGCGCCCGAGCTGGTGGACGCCGTGTGCGTGAGCGACGCCCGGCCGTGGATCTGGCGGGCGAGGCTGCGCCTGTACGGCGGCGTGTCGATCGCGGACCTGCGTCGGCGCGCTGACCGGTTGGGGTCCCTCATGCGTGCCGAGTGGCTGCGGGTGCGGCCCAGCGGCGACCTCGTGGAGATCTATCTGGGGGCCCGGCCGGCGTCTGCCCGGGTCGCTCCCAGGTGGCGTCGCCTGCTGGCCGAGCTGGACTTCGAGCAGGTGTTCGTGGATGCCAAGGTCCTCACGGCCTCGGGGCTGACCCCGGTGCTGGAGTCACTGGACACCCTGGCCGGCAACCCGGACGTCAGCGTCTACGACTTCACCCTCCCCGCCGGGCTGAGTGCCGCCGACGTGGTGGGCCGGCGCGAGAAGGTCGCGGCCGCCGCGGGCCTGGCGTTCCTGCGCTTGGTCCCTGGCGCCGACCCTTCTCATGTGCGGCTGCTCGCGGCCGAGCGCAACCCGATCCCCGACGCCGCCGCCTACGACCTGCGTGCGGCGGCAGCCCTGGCCGCGCGCCACGGTAACGCCGGTGGGCTGCGCGTCGCCTGGGGTGTGGGGATCGATGGGACGCCCGTGACATGGAACATGGCGGACACGCCCCACTGCCTCGTGTTAGGGCCGACGGGCACGGGCAAGACCGTCGCCCTCGTCAACGCCGTCGCCGGTGTGCTCCTGGCAGGTTGGGACGTGGTCGTGGCCGACCCGGTCAAGGGAGGAGCAGACTTCACCCCACTGGCGCCGTTCCTGAGGGGAGTCGCTGGCACGGTGGACGACGCCGCGGCCGTCCTGAAGTGCGTCTACGCGGAGATCGCGCGCCGTAAGGACCTCAACGCCCAGCACGGGGCGCCGTCGGTCGACGACCTGCCGGAGGAGATGCGGCCCCACCACATGCTCGTCGTGATCGACGAGTTCACGTCCCTGCTCCTGCCCGAGAAGATCGCGCGCGCCCGGACCACAGACCCTGAGGTGCTCGCTGAGCGTGCCGAGACCGAGCGTGTCAACGACCTCCGGGCCACGATCGCCACCCTGGTGGGCAAGATCGGTAGGGAGGCGCGCAGCGCTGGCGTGCACATCCTGCTCGGCGCCCAGGCGCTGCGGGCAGACACGATCCGGGCGATCCCGGGCAACGACCTGAAGACCAACACCGGGCGCCTGCTGCTCGGCATGGCGTCCTACGGGGACCTCGCCTCGGGCCTGCGGAAACCCGACGAGGCACCGACCCTGATGCACGCGACAACCGGACGGGGCCTGTGGGAGCCTCTCAGCGCCGCCGCCACCGAGGTCCAGGCCTGGCACACCCCCACCCACCTGCTCGCCCAAGAGCTGGGTGAGCACGGGGTCACCGAGCGCGAGGACCTACGGGTCGAGCAGGCCACCGCCCCGACCCCAGGGAGGGCTTACAGCGAGATCCCAGCACAGTACACCGGCCAGGCCGCGGGGGAGACGCTAGAGCCACTGGAGCTGGCCGACCTGGGGCTCAGCGGCCTCGACCTGGGAGGTGGGTCCGTGGGGGACCGGTGAGGCGCGGTCCGCATGTGCCCGGTCGAGAGCCCCTCGACCGGAGGGGCGGAACCGAACAGGGGCTCCAGTGCGTCACCTCATCAGCCTCGACCCCGCACCCGGGTGCGGGCTGTTCATGCCTGCACTATGGGACGGCGCAGCAGCGTCGGTCCTGGATGCGGGTGAGCGGCACCACCACCTGACCCAGGCCACCGGGCTGGCCCCGGGGGCCGTCGTGGCGCCCCTGTGGGCAAACCTTGCCATCCCGCTGCTCGATACCGGGCGCGCCCGACTGTCCCCGGTCGACGACGCTGTCGCCGGCCACCCGTTCCTGTGGCTGCCAGAGCGGCTCCTCGCCCGCTACGAGCTGGTCGCCGACGACGGGACGACCAGCCTCGAGGGCCTGGACACCTGGGTGTGCCGCCTGCTCCTAGAAGCGTTGGCCGCAGGCTGGTACGACCGGCCCAGCGGCCTGTGGGTGGACGTCCTGGACGCGGCAGGTGCGGACGCCCGGCGGGTCCGCGACTGGGTCTCCGGTGCGGCGGACCCGGTCCTGGACGGCCTTGAGGCTCCTCTGGAGGCCGATGAGGCGTGGACGATCGCAACGGCCCAGGAGTTGGTGCCCTCCCTGCGGGCGGCGTCGGACGCTCTGGGCGCCATCGAGATCACCCAGGCCCTGCGGGACGGGGAGCCGGACGTGGTGCGCGCCGCGGCGACGGCCGCCCAGTGCCTCCAGGTCGTCGACGGGGTCCCCCACTGCCCCGCCTGGTGGTCCGAGCTCGCCGCCACCCCTGACCGCGGCGACCTCGTGTCCAAGGGCCTGGAGCACCTCGAGCGCCTGCGCGATGAGGGCACGGAGCACATTCGCTTCCTAGCAAACGTCCTGGTGGACTCCAGCGGCCTCGAAGGAGCGTGATGTAGCACACTCCGACCACTGACACAGCGTGGACCCCCAATCCCTGAGGGAGCGCATCGACGCTGACGCCTCGAGCGCTGCCGCTGACACCAAACTCACCGACGATGAGCTCATCGAGACCCTGCTGACCCTCATGGCCGCCTCGAACGTTCCCCGCCGGCTAGCACTGCGCTACCTGTCGCAGGGGAGCATGCGGCGCCGCCATGACGTCGACGTCGACGACCTGGAGGCAGCGTTCGCCTGGCTCCTGGTGCGCAGGATCCGTGAGGGTCCCGACCGGCAACGCCTCGCCTCAGGGGCCTCACTGTGCGGCTGGCTGACCCAGTACGGGTGGGGCTCGCGGGCTCTGGTGGTCAGGCAGGTCGTCCCGCCCCTCCAGGAGACTGTCAGCCTCGAGGACCTGACCCTCGCCGAGCAGGCCCCTGAGGTCGCTGATGCCCCGGAGTCCCGGCCCGAGGCGATCGCTACGGCGCGTGATATGCCTGACGCGCATCTCGACACAGTCGTCGAGGCCATGCGTCACCGACGCGGCGCGCGCCGCCTCCAGGCCGCAGCCGGGCAGGTCGCGGACATCTACGACCTGCCGGTGCTCCTAGCCCCCACCGACCCGGTCGACGCCAACCAACTGCGCCAGGACCTCGCGGACGATCCTCGGCTGGCCCGCCGCTCCCTGGAGGCCATGAGGTCCCTGCTCGACGGCACACCCTGGAGGCACGTGTTCGAAGGGGTGCCGGACACCGCACTGGCCCTGTGGGACGACACGACGGCGCCGCAGCGCGAGTACATGGTGACACTCCCCGACGCCGTCCTGGGCCTGCACGCCCAGGCCAGTGTGACGCTGCGGCCACGCCCCGGGGAGCGGGTACGGCGCCGCGTGGCCCGTGCGGTACGCACGCTCGTGCCCGCGGCGCGCCCCTCCCTGGTGATGGACGTGTGCGAAGCGTTCTGGGACCTGACGACCGACCCGGTCCCCGAGAACCAGGCGGGCATCACCGGCGCCGCGGCCGCGGCCATGCGCAGGGCGGCCGCCAAACGCGCGCGCGCCTTCGGTCCACTGGCCGCCCAGCTAGCCCGCGCGGGGCGCGGCGACCTGGGCTCGGACGCCGAGGACGTGCGTCGTTTCCTCGTCCAGGCGTGGGCCGCATCCGACCACAACCGCACCTGACAACCACCAACCGCAAAGGAGAACCCCTTGAGCAACACCAATCCGTTGGTCAGGACCCGCCGCGCCCTGGCCGTACGTCGCGCCCCGCTAGCAGCCCTGGCACTCGCCGTCACCCTCGTGCTGGCCATCGGTACGAGCGTGGTGCTCAACCGCGCAGATCACGGTGGCGCCGCCAGCCCCGAGACGGTAGAGGCCACCACCCGGCCCGTCACGGCCGCGGCCTCGCCCGCCCAGGAGGCGGCACCTGCGTCGGGCGGCACCTCGACCCTGACCTGGGCGTGCGCGAGCGCGTGCACGCTCGAGTTCACGGCGACCGGGCCTGAGGGCCAACCGGTCGACCTGACCGCCACCACGGACGGCGTCCTGACGGACGCCACGGCCCGGAACGACGGCCAGTCCGTGACCCTGACCGTCACGGGCTCCGGGTCATTCCAGGCCGTCGCCGACGGCGCGACATCGCTGACCGTCGCCGAGGCCGCCCAATGATGGGAAGAACCCACGCCATCACCGGCGTGGCCGCAGGGATGGCCCTGTTCTGGGACGCCCAGGTAGCGCACGGCCCGCTCGACCTGGGGCCCATACAGGTGCCGGCCGGTAGCACGCACCTGGGGCTGGGCCTGGGCTCCATGTCCGCCCCCTACACGGCACTGATGTGCCTGGCGCTCGCGTGCACGGCGCTGCTACCAGACCTCGACACGCCGTCGAGCCTGGCGTCCACGAGCATCCCACCCCTGACGGGCTGGGTCTCAGGGCGCCTGGCGGCCGCCGGGCACCGCAAGGTGACTCACAGTGGCGTGGGTATCGCCGTAGGGGCGGGCCTGGCCGCCGCCGTGTCGGTCTGGGTCGTCGGTACGGACATCCCCGTGCGACCAGGCAACGGCCTGCTATTGGGGCTGTGCGCCGCAATCGGCGCCAGAGCCGGCGGGGTGGGCCCGCACCAGCGGCTGCTGCTGTGGGCCGCTGCCGCCTCCGGGACCCTCATGGGTGCTGCGCTCCCGGCGACCTCATGGTGGTTCGCGCCGGCATCCGTCGCCGTCGGCATGTGGGTCCACCGCATCGGAGACGCCCTGACAACGCAGGGCGTGGAGAACCTGCTGTGGCCTGTCGTACGCGGCCCCAGGCTGTGCGTGCCCCTCCTGGGACCCACCGGGTCGAACCGCGAGCAGGCCCTCGCCGGCGCCGCGGCCGCCTATGCCGCTTGGTGCGGCGCCGACCTGCTGCTCGCCGCGGTCCGCATGTGAGCACGCAAGCACCCCCCCGAACAAGGAGACACGGAGACATCATGAGCGACTACTACGGAGCCGCCCCCAGCCACGGTCCGGCCGAGCCCCAGGACATCGTCAACGCGCCCGACGAGGCCAGCGGGGCGCCGGGCCTGAACGAGACCACGGACGCTGACGCGCAGGCGCGCACCCCCAGTGTGCCCGCCAGGCGCACCGGTCAGCGTCATGCGGGACCGAGCCGCTCCCAGGTCAGGGCGGTCCTCGCCACGCGCGACGCCTTGGCTGCGTCCAGCGACGAGGTGCTGGAGGCGCTGGCGAGCGCCCTGGGTGTGCCCAAGGACATCAACGACCTGACCGCCGCACTTGCCGCCGCCCCGCGGCCCAAGATGCAGGCCAACGCCGTAGCGGCGTTGCGCGACCTGCTCGCCGTCGCCGACGCCGACGAGCCACCGATGGCGGCACTCGCCCTGGCGGTCGGCAAGAACGGTGTCGCCCGGGCGGCACACGCCTGGAACCTCGCAGCCGCCGTCGGGGCCCTGCATGGGCGGCCGGGCGGCAACCCAGTGGATGCTGCCCGCGAGCTCGCCGAGGCTGCGACCAGCCGTCGCGGCCTGCTCGAGGCCCTCCAGGTGCTGGTGGACGGCTGATGAGCCGCTGCACCCTGTTCCGGCTCCGCCCCGGACACCACACCCCCATCCACCACACGACCGCCTGCCTCCTCTGCTGGGCCGAGTGCCGTGAAGCCGCCCAGCCCGGCCGCACCTGGTGCGCCGCGTGCCAGGAGGCGGCACTGGCATCCGACGACCCCCAGGTGGTCGCGTGGATCACCGACCTGACCGAGCCCGACCGTGCGGGGTCGGTGCTGGACGACCTCAAGGACTGACACTGACATGGCTTGGCGACGCAAGAAGCAGGACTGGTGGAGCGCCCCGTCTCAGGTACCCACCGACAACGGGCTCGACACGGGGGCGCGCTCGCGCGCGGCCCGGCGCATGCGCTGGTTCGTCACCGGCAGCGTGCTCACGTGGCCCGTCCTGGCCCTGGCCCTGATCCTCGTCGTCTCCCAGACGCTCAGCGGGGGCCAGGAGCCGACATCCACGCACACCCAGGCAGAGGTTCCCAGCCAGGTGCGGGCCACTGCGCTGGAGGAGGTCACGTCGTGGCTCGCGGCCGACCCGCAGCCGCTCCCCGGCGCGACTGTCCTGGGATGGGACCGGGCCGAGCAGGTCCCCGCCCGTGGCGCCACGCCACTGGGGTGGGAGGTGTGGACGGCCTACGTGCTGGCCTCCACCGAGGAGGCGGTCTACCAGGTCGCCGTGCAGGTCAACTATTCCCCGACCGCCGGCGCTGAGGTCGTCGGGACGCCGTCCCTGGACCTCGTCCCACCGTCGAGTCAGGGGTGGAGCACCACCGACTGGGCCGGCGCCGTGCCGGTGACGGTCGACGACGCGACGACCCGCGCCATCAACGCCTGGGCGCAGGCCTTCACGTCCGGTGACAGCGACGCCCTGACCACGGTGGTTGCCGACCCCGACGTGAGCCACCAGTACGTGCCGCTGTCGGGAGTCTCAGAGGTGCAGGTGGCGGTCGACCGAGCAGCCGCACGAGCCACGGAGCCCGAGGCAACCCCGGACACCCAGACCCTTTGGGTGGCTGTCCGGCTGTCTATCACCCGCACCGGCTCCGAGCAGGCGGTCGAGGTCTCCTACGACCTGCTCGTCACGGGTGCCGGCACCGGCGGAGCGCGTGTCGTCGCCTGGGGGCCTCCCGGGACGGGCCCGACCCTCGAGGCATGGGGCAACGCGGTGACCGCCGGGAGGCCCAGCACGCCCCAGTCAACCCAGACGCCGCAGGTCCCGGTACCGGCCCCGAGCGGGGAGGCAACACCATGACTAGGGTCGTCCCGTCACCGACCTTCGTCCGCAGCGCCCCCAGCGTGGACGACCCGGGGCTCCTGGTGTCCACCGGCGCGGACGTGTGGCTCTACCGGCAGCTGCCGCTCGCCCCGGTCAGTCACGCCCGGGTCGCAGCCTGGAGGGACAGCGAGTGCGCCGCCCCCCTGATGGGTGTCGGGCGAGACCTCGCGAGCCTCACGGGAGGCCGTATCCGCAGGCGGACGCTCCAGCGCTCGGGCTACAGGTCGATCCACCTGTTTGCGTTCCGCCACCGCGGAACGTTCGAGCCCGACGCTGCCAACCCCAACGCGGCACGGTTGCGCGACGAGTTCGCTGGCGTGTCCGTGCCCCAGCACACCGTGCTGCTCGGGGTGCCGCTACGGGCCTCAGTGCGCCGCTCCACGCTGCGCACCGCGATCCGCGACGTCGCCGCCACCCTCATTGAGGGCGGGGCGACCATCTCCGACTACCTTGCCGACTACGAGCGCATCGACACCATCATGCGGCGCCACGGCCTGGAGGTGCCGTCGGCGGCGACGGTCGCCGCGGCACAGGGCTGGTGGAACGACGGCCGCTGGCCGGAGACTATTGACTTGCCGCACGGTGACCACTTGCACGTGTTCAGCGCGTTCAGTGCTGCCCAGGCCGCGTCCAGGGCCATGCGGCGCGGCGTGGACTGCATGGACTGGGGGAGTGCCCTCGAGGGGCACCGGGTGCTGACCCTGGCGTGCGTCGACGAGGTGGACTCCGGGTGGGAGATCGACTCGACCGACGACGTGGCCGCCTGGGCGTCGCGTCTCCTGCACGGTGGGGCGACCGCGGTGTCCATCCGCGGCTCAATCGAGCCCGCGGACATCACACGCCGTGAGATGCGCCGCCACCGCAGGCAGTACGAGGGTGACATCGCCAAGGCACAACAGCTAGGGCGCATGGACAAGGCGGAGGCCGACGAGGCGGCAGCGAACCTCGCGGCAGCCGAGCGCGCCTATGGGGCGGACCATGGCCGCGGTTCTCAGGCGGTGCCCCCGACGCTGACTCACGGGCGCGTCTCGGTCGCGATGGACGGCCAGTGGGTGGACCCCACGACACTCGGCCGGGACCTCGGCGTGGTCCTGGTGCCCCGCATAGGACGCCAGGACTTCCTGCGCGATGAGATGAGCATCTGCTCGTGGGCGCGGGAGAACCCGCACCTGAAGGACTGGCCCCTGCAGATGGTCGCCGCGGCGGGCATGGCCGACGTCGCGGTCGTTGGCGACGGCCCCGCGGCCCCCTCGATCTGGGGGTTCACCGCCGACGACCACCAGCCCGTTGGCTTCGAGCCCACGCGGGCGTCCGACGCAGACTCGGCGACAATGTGGCTTGTCGCTGGGGCATCCGGCTCGGGCAAGACCCAGCTGCTGCTGCGGCACGCCGAGCAGCTTGCGCGCGCCGGACGCGACGTCGTCACGATCGCACCGAAGCCGATGGCTGACGCACGCCCCATCGTGGAGGCCACGGACAACGCGCGCCTGGTGGACCTGTCCGAGTTGCTCAGCTCTGACGGCGCCCTGGACCCGCTGCGCTACAACCAGAACCTGGAGTCCGCGGTCGCCCAGTCTGCGTCGAACCTCCTGGCGGTCAACCCATGGGGGACGCTCGAGGCCCGCGGCGCCGTCGAGGTCGACCTCATGGCGGCCCTGCACTGGGCGGCAGAGCGGGGCGCTACCTCCACCGGCAGCGCACTGTCCGCCGCGGCCCGCGCTGGTGTCGTTGATGATGTGGTGGTGGCCCCGGTCCTGAAGCTGGCACGTTCCTCGCCGCAGTTCCGGGCGTTCGTCGCCATGGACGACTCCGGGACGTCCCTCAGTGACTTCCGCGGCTGGACCCACGTCCAGGTGGGGGCGATGAACCTCGACCTGCCCAACCAGCTGACCGTCGAGCAGGGGGCGGCGAACATCTCCCAGCGGGTGGCGTTGACGCTTGTGCGCACCCTGGTGACGTCCTGCGTGTTCGCCCTTCAGGAGCGTGGAGGGTCGATCCTGCTCGACGAGGCTTGGGTGTTCCTGCTCGCTGGCGCCGACGAGCTTGACAAGGCGGGGCGCCTGGCCCGCGAGTTCAGCGTCGACATCGGCCTGTTCAACCAGAAAGTGTCCGAGGCCACGGGCCAGGGCCTGGCCGGGTACTTCGTGCGTGGCGCGGTCCTGCCGTTCAAGGACGCAGACGAGGCGCGGGGCGCCCTGGAGTTGTTCGACCCCAAGCTCGCCACCCCCGAGCGTGTCGCTGCCCTGACGGCCAAAGCGACACGTGGGTCAGGGATGGGTGCGGTCCCCAACCCGGAGTCCATGTGGCACCAGCGGGACCCGCAGACCGGGGAGGTCCTGCGCGGGTCGGTCGCCTACGTCATCGACTTCGACGACCGGGTGGTGCCGTGCGAGGTCGTGCTGCCCGAGGGCTTCCGGAGGCTCGCGACCACGAATGCCGCGGTGCTGCGCGAGCGTCGCCGGCGGACACGCCAGGACAGGTGAGGCCGCGGGTCCGCATGTGCCAAGGGTGTGGCAGACAAAGCGAACCTGACTGATGTCGCGCACGCGGTCGCCCAGGGGGCCGTCAAGGGTGGAACCAAGGGCGCTCTGGTCGGTGGTGCGCGCGCAGCCCTCAAAGGGCGCGGACAGACCATTGCCACGGTCGTTGCCTTGTGCGTCTGCCTGGTGGGGCTCCTCCTGGGGTCCGGTGGTGAGCCCACGCGCCTGGGCATCGGCCACGTCCAGGACGTCGCCGTCAACGGGTCCGGCACCTCGGGGTTCGCCGGCGCCGCCAAGGAGTCGGGCCTGGAGGGTGACGCTGGTGAGATCTCCCAGGTCGCCGAGGACCAGGGAGTCCCCACCGTGGTGCTGCTCGCGCTGGTGGCACAGTCGTCTGGGCCGTGGCGGGCGGACACCGACAGCCAGACTGTTGACAACGCCCGCACGGTCGCCCAGGCGCTGGCCGAGGCCAAGACTGACGTGCCGGCTCCCGCCGGATGGGACCTGTCAACCGGGACCGTCATGTGCCAGGGAGACCAGCTCGTGGTCGCCGGCGACCCCTGCCCCTCAGGGGTCGTGTCCGACGCCTCAGGGGCGCAGGAGGCCCGGCAGGTGCGGGAGGCCTGGGTGACGGCCATGATGGCCGTGCAGGGCCTGCCAGCACCCCGCACGGGCACCGTGTCGGCCGCCGTCGACGCCCCGGCGGCACAGGCCCTGGAAGGTGACGGGGCGGAGCAGATCACGCAGGTCGCGACCAGCGTGTACGCGCTGCCGGAGACGGCGGTCACCGTCGAGGCCATCACCGACGACGGCGGGGCCGCCCAGCTCGTGACGGTTGCCACCGACGACCCGCTCCCACTGGCGACCACCCTGGTCACCAGCTACCAGGGCATCGGCCTTGCCTCGGTCGAGGCCGCAGGACGCACGTGGACGCCCGAGGCCGGGTGGACCACCATCGACGCCGTGCTTGACGGACAGGACCCGACGGCCTCAACGCACGTGCGCGCCAGGGTCTGCGACTCCGGGTGGGGTGCCGGGTGCACCACCGACACTGCCGGGGACAGTACGCTGAGCCGCCAGCAGGCCGACCAGGTCTACTCCCAGGCCCTGTCGTGGTTCCTGGGTACCCCGACGGCGTCTGACACGTGCACTGACGACAGCGGAGGGGCTCCCGCAACCCAGGTGACTTCTGCGACCGGGGAGACCGTCACGATCGGCGCCAGCCAGGCAGGCTACGCGCAGGCCATCATCACCGCGGGGCGCGCCCGCGGCGAGCCGGACGCGAACGTGACCATCGCCCTGATGGTGGCACTGGCGGAGTCGCGCCTCCTGATGTACGCCAACTCCACGGTGCCTCAGTCCCTGGGCATCACCCACGACGCTGTAGGCGCCGACCACGACAGCGTGGGCCTGTTCCAGCAGCGGCCCTCCCAAGGGTGGGGTGGCGGCGACGTCGCGACCCTCATGGACGCCGGCGCGTCTGCCGGGCTCTTCTACGACGCGCTGGACGCCTACCAGGCTGCCGGTGGTGCTGGCACCTATGGGGAGCAGGCGCAGGCCGTGCAGGCCTCGGCGTTCCCCGAGCGGTACGCCCACTGGGAGCAGGCGGCCACGAGCCTGCTGTCCACGACGGCCGGGGCAGCATGCACGGGTCCGGATGTGGCCTCCCAACAGGGTTGGGGGTACCCGCTGCCGGAGTACCACCCAGTCAGCTCTTCCTGGGACCTGGCCCGGACCCACCCGGTGCTCGGCTACGCCCGCCCGCACTGGGGCACTGACATCGCAGCCCCCCAGGGAACACCCGTCCTGTCCGCAACCAGCGGGACGGTGCGCTACGCGGCCTGCGACACCGGCAACGGCGGGCTGTGCGCGGTGATCGTTGACAGCCCGGACGGGTGGCGGCTGCGCTACCTGCATGTGGTGGCGGGATCCGCGACGGTCCGGGCCGGCGACACGGTCGAGCGCGGCCAGCAGCTGGCGCAGGTCGGCAACACGGGGGTCTCCGCCGGCGCGCACCTGCACATCGAGGCCTCCCGGACCGACTTGCTGGGCTCCGACGTGCTGTGGTGCGCGTTCGACCCGGCGATGGCCGACGCGTGCCCTGACCCGGTCGAGACCTTCACGGCCCATGGCGTGGACCTGACCACCGGCCAGGTCACCGAGCCCGCTGGGGGCCCGGTGAGCGGGGTCCTGGAGTTCGCGCGCTCCAAGGTCGGCGGCCCCTACGTGTGGGGTGGTGAGGGCCCAACCGGCTACGACTGCTCGGGGCTGGTCCAGGCCGCCTACGCGTCAGTGGGGGTCAGCCTGGAGCACTCGGCGGCCCGGCAGTGCGCCGCCGGGCAGGTCATCGACGCGGCGTCCGCACAGGCGGGGGACCTGGTGTGCTGGGGCAGCCCCGCCTACCACGTGGCGCTCTACAACGGCGACGGCGGGATCGTCGGCGCCCAGTCCTATGCGACGGGTATCGCCGAGGTGCCCCTGTACGGCGACTACTACATGGTGAGGATCCAGTGACACGCCCAGAACCCGCCCCTGTCCTGCTGCTGGTTCCCCTGGCGGTGCTGTCACTGGTGGCGGGATGCGCCAGCACCCTGCCGGACACAGGGCAGACGCCCGAGCCCGGTGGCGCTTTCACCGTCCCGTCCGAGGGCGCCTCAGCGGCGCCCTCGCCGTCCAGTCCCGCACCGGTTGCGCCACAGGCGGTGGAGGCCGCCCGCACAGTCGTCCAGGCGCTGGCCTGCGGCGACGACCAGGCCGACCTCGCGGGGGCGCTGACGGGCGGTGCCACCCAGGCGGTGCCCGCTGAGCTGTCCGCACGCGCCGACGCGCGGGCCTCGCTGCTGGCGCGGGACGGGACAACGATGCACGCTCAGGTCCTGGAGGGCCAGGAGCAGGCCGTCTACGTTGACGACGCGGGCCTGGTGCTCATGGTGTACGCGCTGTCCTGGCAGGCGCCTCCCGCCCAGACGGCCCCACCCGTGGCCCTTGGCGACGCTGGGCCGGGCGACGCCGCGGTCACCGCGTGGGAGGTCACTGTCGTCAACGAGTCAGGCGCATGGCGGGTCGCGGACGTGACCACCGGCAGCGGGTCATGACACGGGTCAGTGTGGGCGCGTGGACGCGCTGAGCGCCGCGTCCCACAGGTCGTCGGCGACGTCCGGGTGGGCGGAGAGCACGGCGCACACGGCGTCAGCGCCATCCTCGTCCAGGCCGGGGCCGAACGGGGCGAACAGTGCGACCGTCCCCTCGTCCTGCTCCGCCCGCTGCCAGGCGTCGACGGCGCCCGCCACACCACCGGGATAGTCGCTCATGATGCGTCGGCAGGCAGCGGCGGTGCCAGACGAGCGAGCGTCCCGGGCCACGGTGGGGGCGCCGGAGCTCTGGGCCATGACGTCCCACGCCTCCGCGCGGGCGGCCCAGGGCCGTCCTGCGTTCAGTGCGGCCTCCACCCGGCCCGCCGGCGTGTCCGGGTCGGTCACAGTGCCACTGTCCCCCCAGGGGCTGATCCCATCAACCTCGTGCCCCTCGTCATCGATGATGGAGCCCATGCGTGCCATGCGCGCACGCTGGAGGAAGTTCCGGCTCGGCCGGTGTTTCGCGTCGTGCCAGCTGCTGCGGATCTCGTCGGCCAACTCCTGGGTCTCGCGCTCGGTCAGCTCTCGTCCGAGCTGCTCGGCGCGCAGCGAGACCGCCTCGGACAGGGAGCGCATCGCCGCCCTGTCGGTGGGGCCGAGGTTGACGTGCCCCAGGGAGCGGGCCATGTGCCGGGACACCACGGTGAACAGTGGGGTCGAGGGGATGCTGTCCGTCCCGTGCCGGCTGATCACCTCGAGGCAGACCTGGGACACCACCGTGTCAACATGGTCGCGGTCGGTGATGCCGTGGCGGCGCGCCAGCCGGTTGGCGTATGTCCGGACGATCTTGTACATCGCCTTGGCGTCTACGGTCCGGGGCCGCGTGTCGCCCAGGGACGCTGCGGGGGGTGCTCCAGCGGGCTTGGCCACCCACTTGCCGTCGGCGCCTCGGGGGTGCTGGTTCTCCTCATACCTGCTCATGCCCCCCTCTGTGCGGGAAACCCACCCAGTGAACCCCCAGGGAGGGCGGCCGGCCAGTCTCGCGACGCACGGCGGCCCTCTCCGCGTGGCCGCGCCGCGTCATCCACGCGTGCATGAGCCTCCGGCCCGCGCCGTGGGAGCCTCGCGCTCACGGCCGCCCAGATGAAGCGCCTGAGGACGACCGTGGCAGGTGCGCGTTCTCCGCTACCCGTCGACGCTTGGAGGCTCCCCGGTCACACAGTCCTCGGGCACACGCCGTCGAGGGTGAACGGGCAGGCCCGGAGTGGGTCCTTCCAGCCGGGGATCCGGTCAACCTCAGCGACGAGGCCGCCCGTCGCCGGGTAGGAGGGATCCAGCCAACGTGCCACGACCAGAGCCGATACGCGGGCAACCCCCGCGTCACGCAGCGACCACACGGTGGACAGGACGCTGCCTCCGCTGACCCAGGTGTCGTCCACGACCAGGGCGTGGGGCACGTCCTGGTCGTGGACGATGAAGGCGTCGGCCCTGACCTTCCGGTCCGACTTCGACCCTGGGCTGGGAGACACCTCGACAAAGGGCAGCCCCGACTGCTCCAGCGCGATCTCACACAGCCGCTCGAGCGCGCTGGGCGAGCCAGCACGGTGGTGTGAGCGGCTGGGAACCACGGCGACAGCGTCGATCTCGCTGCCCGCTAGAGCCCCGGCACAGCCACGGTGCGACACTGCGTGCCCCAGGACAGTGAGGACACCTTCGACGGCCTGCACAGACCGCTGCGGGGCCTTGTAGCGGTGCATGTCGGTGCCCAGCTGCCTGCCTTTGATGGCGTAGCAGCCGAACCCCAGGACATCGGGCCGAGCCGAGTCGGGCACGCTGTTGCACTGGAAGCAGAGCTCGTACTGGGGGTCGATCGCGGCCCTGCACAGCCTGCACACCCTGTTGCGCAGCGAGCTGGGCACCACCGACGCGTGGTAGTAGGCAGGGAGCGTACTCACGCTGTGACCTCGCGCAGCAGCAGCTCGGCGCGCTGGCGCTTGGCCTGGAGGTCCCGCACGTGGTCCAGGACGTCTCTGGCGCGGTCGGCGACCTGGGCCTGGCCCGCGTGGGCGAGCTCCTGCCCCCAGGACGTCGACTCAGCGACCCGGCGGGCCAGGATCACGCCGCGGCCGTGCTTGACCGCGTTGGCGGTCTGGGTACGCGTGCCCGAGTGCTCGGAGGCCGCGACCACGAAGGTCGTGATCCCGTAGCCGCTCATGACGGCGTTGCGCATCGGGAAGCTCGCGCGCGTCACGGTCGCCCCGGGCTCGAACTGCGTCATCACCAGGCCGCCCCGGTCAATGATGTCCTGGCGCAGCCGGGCGTGGTCGCGCGGGTAGGTGCGGTCCAGGCCCGTGCCCATCACGGCCACTGTCCGCCCGCCGGCGTCCAGGGCGGCAGCGTGGGCCGCGGCGTCAATGCCGGCCGCTAGCCCCGACACGACGGTCAGGCCCCCCGCGACCAGCGCGGCCGCGACGTGGTTGGCGACACGCAGGGCAGGGGCGTCGGCGTCGCGCGAGCCCACGACGCACACGCCCTGGTCGTGGGGGCGCAGGTCTCCCTCGTAGTAGATGATCGCCGGGGCCTCGCGCACGTCACGCAACCGGGCCGGGTACCGGTCGGACAGGACGCTGACCATGCTGATGCCGCTGGTGGCCCACTGCTCGACGTCGCGGCGTGCCTGGTCCAGCACGGGGTCGCCGAACAGCGTCTGGTCAGTGATGGAGGCCAGCACCTCACTGGGGCTGCCAGTGGCAAGCAGCTCCTGGACCCGGTCGGGCTGGGACAGGCCACGCTTCTTGACACGCGTGACCGCCAGCACGGCCGCCAGAGTCTCCATGTCCTCCATGGGAGCCATGGTAGCGGTGAGAGGCAAGCCGTCCACGCCGGGGACCACGGCGCGCGCCACAGCGGGAGACGTGACGAGCAGCCACGCTCGTGAGAGGGTTGGGCGCGACGCTGACAGTCCTCGTTGTGCCGCGCCCCACCGGCACCTGAAAGGTTCCCCATGCAGACTTCACAGTGGATCGCGCTCGCTGACCTGGTCCTGGCGATGATCGCAGCGGGGTGTGCGGTGTTCAGCTGGCTGTACGCCCGGGTCTCGAAGCGGGCCCGGGCACAGGCCCAGGTCGCACGAGACGAGGCGGCCAGAACCCTTCAGGCCGTAGAGCGCCTTGCCGAGGAGGCCGGGTCGCAGACCGCACAGATGGTCCGGCAGGCCGAGGAGATGGCGAGGCAGGCGACAGCGTCGGAGGAAGCCGCGCGAGCGGCCAGCAGGATCGCTGAGACCATGACACCCGAGCGCCTGACGCTCCAATGGACCGGCCATACCAAGTTCGTGCTGCGCAACAACTCAGACGCCCCAGTGTCGATCAAGAAGGTGATCAACCGCGGCGAGTTTGTGCGCCTCGACGGCGTCGAGGATGGTCTCCAGATCGGTCCACGCGAGTCAGCACAGGCGACCGTGGTCGAGGCGTGGGGGCGTCCCCTCCCAGCCGATCTCATCCTCGACCTGGACGGAGAGGACTCTCCCCTGGTGCTGCCACTCGCCGTGGGACGCCCCGAGAAGTCCAGGTAGGTCCTGGACGGCGTGACGGGGACCCCAGGCGGCGCCCGGGCCTCGAGGCCGTACCACGTGCCCGCGTCAGCTCAGGCCAGCGCCTCGGCGAGGCTGAGCGTCCTACCCCGAGGCTCGAGCCATCAACACCTCACCGAGGCCCAGTCGTCCGCCGCTAGCATGACCTCCGCCGGCGCAGTGCCCACAGCGTGCAGACGGCACCAACACCAAGCAGCACAGCCTTCACGACCTTGAAGGTGGTCGAGAACGCCGAACCCGGCAGGGCGTCGAGGACCAAGAAGCTCAGCAGGTTATTCACCGAGTGCCCGAGGACCAGGGGCAGGATCCTGCCGGTCGAGAGGTACATCCACAGCGCCACGCCAGCCCAGAGGATCAGGCCCACGGTGGTGGAGATCCCGTAGTAGACGTGGAACGAGACACGCAGGGCCACGAGGACAGCGCAGAACGCGATCAGGCCCCGTCCGCGGCCGAACAGCAGCAGTGGGATGCCGACCAGCGCGAGCTCCTCCAGAGGCCCTGCGAGCGTCATGTCGAGCAGATCCGCCAGGCGGGGTTCCACCACCGGGAAGGAGATCTCCTCACCGACAACCGGCAGGCGCGTGAGCCAGCCTGTCTCAGCAAGAAGAGCTCCGGTGACGAAACCCAGGTTCGTGAACAGCATGTAGGCGCACGCCTGCCATCCGGTGCTGACTGCGGTCCGGTGCCAGGAGGTCAGCGTGACCGAGAAGGGCCCGCGCAGCCACCTGTACGCGGCTGCCAGCACCAGCACCGCCGCTGCCGTGACGACAACCTCCAGGTCCGAGGCACTCTGCGCCGGGGGAGGCTGCCCGGGAGACAACCCGAGCCGCAGCCTGACGGCACGGAAGACTGCCGGTCCCCAGAGCGCAGCGAACAGGCCCAGCACCGGCGGCAGCGCCCACCAGCCGATGGGGCGCGTCCCAGACAGCGAGTGATGGGACGCGCGTGTCGCGGTCCCGCTGGTCGCCGGCTCCGGTTCAGGGATTCCCTCCATGACGTACTCCTGCCCATTGAGGGGTTCAGCACCGCCCTGCCGCCATGGCACGGCGCCAAGACTCGAGGACGGGCCCGTGCCGCAACCATGACGGCGCGGCGCACCGGAAGGCTACATGGGCGCCAAGCGACCAGGCTCAGCCCGCCTCTCGGCATCAGCGGCGCCCCAACGACGGCGCCATAGGCTGAGCGCTGACGCAGCCTCGGACTCGCCTAGCGCGGCTGCCGCCGGCCAGCGCTCACCCTTGGTCACGAGGCTCTCCGCCGGCGCCATGCCCACCGTGCTGCCGAGCAGGCAGCCGTCAGCCCCATAGCAGCCCCAGGAGCGTAGCGATCTCGACGAAGATCCATACCCTGCAGAGCACAACCCTGAGTGCCAGGTCCCACGTGTTGGTCCGCGGGTGCTGGTCGACATCGTGTGCAAGATCGGCACCTGGCAGATCTGACCAGCAGCAGACCGCAATGATGATCGCGACTACGCCAACAGCCGCCGACTCGCCGCGCAGACCCCACGGTCCGACGGCACCAGCGCCGATCAGAGCGACGTCCACCATGCTGACCAGCAGGAACCCTCCCAGCAGAGCGTTCCGTGCACTGTGCGACACTCTCATCCGGGGAAGCGGCACGACCATCGGGACGACGGCGGCGATCCAGGGCGAAATTGCCACGATGTCACGGTAGAAGACGCCGAGCAGCCAACCCGCCACGGCAGACTCGGCGACGGTGAGGATCGCATCGGCCGCACCGTGCTCGCGCACGACGGGCACCATCAGGGTGCACGCCGTCCACGCACCGAGAAGGAGACACACGGCTTGGGCACGGAAGGCCCCGTTGTACGCGTGGTAGCTGATGAGAGCTGCGGTGAGGAGCACGCCGGCGACGACGATGCAGCGCCTGGCGACGACATCGCTCCCAGTCGGCGTCCGGTCCCTAGTGCCGCTGAGAATCTCCTCGAACGATGGCCATCTGCATGGCCACTTGTAGTCAGGGTCACGCTTTGCACGAGCGGATAAGTCCGCCGGAGAGCTCGAGTTCATGGGGGTGCTCCTTAACGTCGGTCGAGGTGCCGTGTGCTGGCGTCCGTAGTCAGTAGTGGGCGGGACGAGGCGCGTGATGGGGCTAGCGGCCGAGGGATGCCAGAACGGCTCTGGCTAGTGCCGGCCCCGCGAGACCCTCCGGCAGAACCCAAGATGACCGATCGGCCCGTGGCACACTTGCCGTAGTGGGGGGAGTGTTGTCCACAGGGAGGCGGAGACCCGCCTGGTCTCCCCTCCTGGGGGAGGGGCTGGCAGCCAGTGCCGCATGGGCTGACCTGCGGGTTTCCCGCCCACGGTTTTCAACGCGAGCACCCGGAGGTGCGGGTCGGGGCCGGCGCCGGCCCTTGACCATGCGGATGCTGCGCACGCGCTCCAGGCGTGCCCGGGTCTGGGCCGCCCAGGCGATCATGTCCGCGGTGCGCTGCTCGCGTGCGGCCTGAACGAGCTGGGCGAGCATGTGCTTGTCGATGCGGAACCATGAGGGCACTGGCTGGCCGTAGCGGACGCCGCCGCGCACCCAGGTGATGACCCCCAGGTCCTCGAGCTCGGTGAGCATCCGGCGCGTCCATCGCAGTCCGTACCCTGCTGCCGCGGCGACCTGCTCGATCGTGGTGCTGCCCTCGGCGGCCCCGTAGGGCAGGCGGGCTGCCAGGCCCTGGAGGACGGCGCGCAGCCCCTTCCATGGGCTGCCAGCCAGCGGACCCCAGCCCTGACGCTTTAGTGTGTCCAGCAGGAGGTACAGGGGCCACCTGGCGGTGGCGGTCCGGGGACGGGGTCCGGTCGAGCGGCTCATGTAACCAGCAGTGGTCGGACACGCCACCCTTCGGTACGTGCCCCACCCGACTCGCTCGAGCTGCCGGTCGGACGCGCGTCGGCGTCACTGTCTACCCGGCAATGATTGAGTTGCTCTTCGTCCCCGTTCCGCGGATCGCGCGAAGCACACGCCTGTCGGAACGCAGCGCGCAGGTAGGCTCAACACGCCGGCTCGCACAACGGCGTGGGCGGGCGGGCTCGAGGTCCACGCCAGACCGAGCGACGGCCAAGCGCGGAGTGAGGGGCTGAGACCGTGGCTCGTGATCCGAAGAAGACAGGCGTCCTCGACACCAACATCTTCATCTACGCGCAGGACTACGCCCAGCAGGACCACCCTGACGGGCGGGTCGCGGCCGAGGTTCTCCGAGCGCTCGGGGAGCTCGGGTACACGCCGGTGATCGCCGCTGCTACCGTTGACGAACTGCGTCGCGGCGGGACGCTCATGGGCTCCAGGCTCCGTGAGGCCGGACGCTACGCCCGGGTCGACCCCGCCCCGCCCGGGGACCTGCGGCAACGCGCTGGGTACGGCGACGACCTGGGAGCTAACGACGACTGCGACCTGCGCATCCTGGCCGCGCTCGACCAGGAGCTCGCTGCCTGGATCATCACCAACGACAAGAAGATGATCGGCCACGCCGCGCAGGCCGGGCTCACCCACGTCCTGGACGCCCGGCAGTTCCTTGAGTTCCTCGAGCCGGCGCGGCACCCGAGCGAGCCTCCGCCGCGAGTCAGTGCGGTACCCGCCGACCAGGTCAACGTCCGCTCGTCGTTCTTCACCTCGCTGGTCGGCGCCTACCCGGAGTTCCACGACTGGTGGCGGGAGAAGGTCGTGCCCGAGGGGCGCACGACCTTCATCGTCGGAGACCTCAGCGATCCGCAGGCCCTCGCAGTCATTAAGGAGCACGACGCCGACTACGGGCTCCCGCAGGATACGACCAAGATCTGCACCTTCAAGGTCTCAGCCGACGCCCGCGGCCAGCGCTACGGGGAGCTCCTCCTGAAAGCCACCATCCAGCGCATCCGGGCCATACCCTCCAGCACCACCTTCCTCGAGGTCGCCTCCGACAACGAGCTCGTCAAGTGGCTCCAGCCCTTCGGCTTCCAGACGCTGGAGGGCAGACGGGCCGCTAAAGGCGAGCTCCTGCACCTCCGCCAGGACGGTGACGGATGGCCGGTCATGGTCGACGACCAGACGGGAATCGTCACCGCGATCGATTCCAAGGACGTGGAGGGGTCGATCGTCCGCGCGCTCTGCACCGCCGACGAGCGGGCGGTCTCCCGCCTGCGTAAGCGGCTGCACGAGGTGGCTGACGCGCACGAGCACGTGGGCAAGACCAGCTGAGGGATCGCACTCTACTCGCGTATGGGTGCCAGGCTGTGCGACTGGTCAGCCAGCAGTGACGGGGAGCATGGAGAACTCCAGGTCAGGTGTGAGCCGGTCTACGGCCGCTACACGTCGAAGGTCTGGGGCTGGCGGGCGTCCAGCGGTGCGAGTCTCGACGACTGGCTGAAAGCCCTTGCCGCCGAGCACGACGAGCGGCGATGAATCACCAGCACCCCCACAGGTCCGGTCGGCCGGGTGCGTCCGACCACCACCGGTGGCGACATGACTACCACTGCGCAGGGAGGGATCATGCCACATCACTTTAACGAGACTCTCCACCCCAGAGGAGCGGACGGGCGCTGGACGAAGGCCAGTGCCTCCCAACCTGCGGCAGCGCTCGACACGGTCTCGGAGATCCGTTCCCACCACGTTGCTGCTCCCGCTGACGCCCAGGCCCTGGAGGTCTTGCGCGAGAAGGTGGGCAGAGCCCTGGACGCGGTCATCAACGCGCATGTCGCACACGCCGAGGCCCTGGTGCGCGACCGGGTCTCGGGTCTCCCAGGCCAGCCGAAGGTCAGCCTGGTCAGCTGGGGGGATCGACTCGTGACCGACGAGGTGTGGGACCCTGCCAGTGGCGAGGTCCTGGACGACGAGCAGTGGACGGTGCGGGCGAGCCCTACGGCCGTTGAGGAGATCATGTGGCGGATCAGCCTGAGGGGACAGCCCTACGTGGTTGACGCGGACGGTCCGGACTCCCGGCAGGCCTGCCGGGCGCTGGCTCAGGCACAGGTGGAGCACCGGAGAGCCAGTGAGCGCCTGGTCGACGGCGTGCTGTCCGCGGCCGACGCTCTGGGTGCCAGGTCGGTCGAGCTCCAGACCCGCCAGGGTAGGGCGGGGTCAGCGACCGTCGGCGGGGCGGTTCTCCACCTGGAGGGCGGCGTGGTGGAGCGTGTAGCCGGGGCCGGGCCGGCCTGGGACTCCTTCACCCAGGTGATCGCTCAGGACCTGGACCCGAGTGCCCTGGAGGGGCTGCCGCGTGACCGGCAGGGGCGGGTGGACATGGCGGCCTGGGCCCGGGCCACCGGCCGCGGCCAGATCGACGGCCAGACCTGCCTCGACCTCGACGGCTGACCCGGGGGACTCCGTCCACTACTGGGGTGACAGCACATCCAACGATCCGGAAGGATTCACGGTGGACACCGTCGACATGATCTACGAGCTCTCAGA
This sequence comes from Actinomyces sp., assembly GCF_030524025.1. Taxonomy (GTDB): domain Bacteria; phylum Actinomycetota; class Actinomycetes; order Actinomycetales; family Actinomycetaceae; genus Actinomyces. The sequence goes on from NZ_JAUNHI010000015.1 coordinate 38,112, forward strand.
GCAGGTCCCGTACAGCACGTTTGTCGAGTGCTGCAAAGGCGTCGCACCCGCAGCGATGAGCGATGAGCAGGCGGAGGCCACGCTCAAGCGTCTCCACGAGGCGACCCTCATCCGCACCGTCGACACATGCGGCGTGTGCGGGGAGCGCCGTTACAACAGGTACTGCGTCGAGTGCGGTACCCGCGGCTGAACGACCGACTCGGACAGGAGCAGATCGTGCACGACGAGAACCAGCACCCGCGGGGACGTGACGGCAGATGGGTGGCCAAGCCCGCCGGAGCACCCCCGGCCAGCCTGACCGGGAGTCCTGGTGGCCCCGAGCAGGCGGCCCTGAGGCGCATTCGAGGCCTCCTGGACGGCCCCTGGGACCAGGAGGCCCTTAACGAGATCACGGACCTGGTGTCCGCCACGGGCCGAGGCGCGGCCTTCGGCGACGACGAACGTGCCCGACGCCGGTGGCGGCCCACCAGCTACGCCGACCCGCTGGACCGCGTGGCCCTTGCGCTGCGCAGCGGGCGTGAACACGGGTGGCGGCGGGCCGACCAGATGCAGGCGCTCTACGAGGCCCTCCAGGACAAGCGGGAGCCACGCGGCCCCGTCAACGTCGAGGAGTGGGCGACGGCCCTGTGGGACTACGGGGTGGTGCGCGAGCCCCGGGGGCGCGAGCTCGACCTGGACGGGGCTGTCCGTGCGGGATTCGACCCCAACGTGGATGACCTGGAGGACTGGCGGGTCCTCGACGTCGATGACGGCGCCTGGCTGGAGGAGCCCGGTGACCTCGACGCCCTGGAGCCTGACGAGACCGGGCACGTGATCGTCCTGGACGGCCGCGGCGACTACTGGGCGCGTCAGGACGACACGTCGTGGCGGCAGGTAGACCCGTGGACCCCGAACCGGACGCTCGGGGCACGCGCGACCAGCGAGGCCCTGACCGACTGGCACCAGGACCTGCTACGGGTCCGACGGAGACGATCGTCTGACAGCGATCCCAGGTGATGCCCGCAGGTAGACTCACTGCGCTCGCCGGGCTCGTGCCGCCATCCACCGCTGAGCGCGCTGTCGAACGGAGGAGGGCGGCAAGGAGGGCCGGACGCGGTGGCCGATGATGTCGAGCTGGTTCAGGACAGCGAGGGGCTAGCTGTCGTTGGTGAGCGAGGCGCTGTAAAGAGGTTCCTGGAGCATGCAGGTCTGTGGGCAGCGTCCCAGGACCTTGAAGGACTCGGGTCAGTGCTGGACATCGCTCCCGGTGTTGCCGAGGCCGCGTTGAGTGCCTCCTCAACCGCAGGGCGATACGTGAAGTTGACTGAGGAGTCCGCGCGAGACATCAGGGAGCTTGGACTCGTACCGACCAAGACCGACGGCGTCAGCTACGCCATGGTCGGTCAGCGAGGATCGATCACTAAGTGGGTTCGGATCGAGACCGGCGTAACCGCCAGGCTCACCAACCCCGCGATCCTGTCCGGTGCGGCTGGGATCATGGCGCAGATTGCAAGGCAGCAGGAGATGGAGGAGCTCAGACAGCTCATTAAGTCCATCGACGGCAAGCTCGATGACGTACGCCGCAGGCAGAGGGACGAGGTCCTCGCCAAGATGGACGGCGCCAGGTGCGCCATCGATGAGGCCGTGGCCCTGAGCGAAGGCGGTGGCGACCGTGAGACCGCCTGGCGCAAGGTCGAGAACACGAAGGAGACCGTGTTCAACGTCGAGGCGGACGCGCTCCGTGCTATCGGGGTTCTGTCGGACAAGGTGGACAAGGATGCCAGCGCCCGAACGCTGAGGACGACCACGGAGGAGGTCGCGAAGGAGGTTGCGGTGTGGCTGGCGGTCCTGGCTGCCTGTTTCCAGCTGGAGGACCAGCACGCGGTTCTCGAGCTGGACCATGTCAGGGCCACCGCACCGTCGAAGCTGGACGCGCACCGGCTCAGCCTGGATGCCGCGCGGTGCGACCGTCGCGACAAGATCGTGAAGATGACCGCCCAGTTGATGAGGCGACTTGACGAGGCTGGCGGGGTGGCCGGTGAGAAGGTCGTCCTGCACTGGAAGGAGGCGCAGGCTGTGGTTGACTCAGTGAACGCCGTGGGCGCCGAGATCGAGCAGTTCTACGCGCCTCTGGGCGTCGAGCCTCAGCGTGTGCCCCTGACGGCGCCAGGCTGGAGAGAGGCGCTGCGTGACCCGCAGCAGCGGCGGAAGGCGCGCGAAGAGGCCCAGCCAGTGGTTGCCGGGGTCGTCGGGACCGTACTTCTGGCAGTTCCCGCCCTGGCAGGCTGGGCCCGTGGTCCTGGTTCTGCTCAAGGTGACTCGGACGACCACGCCTGACGTGGGCGCTCACCCCGAAGAACCTCACGCGCGCGCACGGCTCCGTGTTGAGGTGCGAAGGCTCGTGATCAGGACCTGAGCGGCAGCCTACGCACGGTGCCCAGGACCTCTCCTCTTCTGCTGTCGACGCCCACTGCGGGACGGCACAGACACCGTCCCATGGACTGCTGGCCGTCACGTGGCGCCGTCGTGTCGTTGGATCGCTGCCATGTGTCGCTGGACAGTGCGTAGGGAGACGTCACCGAGCCGGTCGCGGATCTGGGTGCTCGTGGCCGCTGGGTTGTCGCGCAGCACGGCGGCGACGCGCTCCCGCGTGGATGGCTGCGGGGCCGCCACCACGGGTGCCGCGACCTCAAGCGCAACCGGCTGCGCAGTGGGTGCGGCGGCCGGCGGGCGCGCTTCCGTACCGGAGTGCCGCACCCGCCCGGCGCTGTCGCTGCTGCCCGTCGCCGTCGCAGCACCCGTGACACCCCGGCTGTCGCACAGCGGCGTACCGGTGCTGGACTGGTTGGCGATGTCGGCGACCTGCTGACGCCACCACGACAGGTCACGGTTCTGAGCAGCAGGCGACGTCGCCGCCATGTGACGCAGCAGGTCGCGTCGAGCACGCAGCTCACGACGCCTCACCGACGGCCTGCCACTGGTGTCCGCCTGGGCGAGCGCCAGGTTGAGGGTCAGCCTCGAGGTTCGTGCCTGCCGTCGAGCCGGGCGGGCGTCGGCGGCAGCGCGGGTGCCGACGATCGACAGATGCCACAGGCAGGCGGCCAGGAGCGGCAGGACCAGGCGCACGGCTGCCGCCTGGACCCCGACGTGACCGAGCTGCCAGGAGGCCGACGCGACACCCGACGCCGCCGACGCGAACCAGGTCAGGGCCATCTCCAGGTGCCCGCCGCGTCCGGTGATGACAGCCTCGCGTGCCTGGAGGGCAAGGACGATCACCGCCAGGTCGATGACCGACCCGATTCCCCAGGACATGGGTGCTGACAGTGCTGCGGTGGCACGCAGGAGCTCGGCCAGGCCCTCCACGGATGCTGCTGTGGCACCCAGGGCGACGGCAGCGGTCAGGGCAGTCGTCGGTGACGACAGTGTCGCGACGTCTGTCGCGGCGCCAGGTCGCGCCGGGTGTTGCCGCCAGCGGCGGGGTCTGTCCTCGGGCTGGCCAGCACCGTGAGGGGCCGTCCAGCCCGGGCGTGCGCTGGGCCAGGTCCGGGCGTTCTTGACGTGCAACGCCTGGATGCGGTCGGTGGGGCCGCCGGTGTGAGAGGCGCTCATGATGCGGCACCACCGTCGTGGGCCTCCTGAGGTGCGAGAATCTCCCGGACCTCCTGGCCAGTTAGGGCACGCCGTTTGACAAGGGCCCTGGCGAGGGTGTCGACCTGGCCGGGGTGGCCAGCAACGATCCTCTGGGCGCGGTTGCGTGCCGCCGACACTGCCTGGGTGATAGCCAGCGGACCATCGATACCATCCGGAACAAATCCGGTGGAGATGAGGGCGGCAGCATGCTCCTCAGCGGCACGGACGTCATCCTGCGCGCCGTCATGGCGCCGCCCCTCGGTCTGGTCGAGGACATTCGCCGCCACTGCGATGGTCAGATGGTCCCACAGGTCCGGGCCCTTTCCACGGGACGGCAGGGGCGGAACATACTCGACACACCCACCCCGGTTCCTGGCGGGAAGGATCTCGGCCCCGATGATGGTGTGTCCCAGGGCCCAGGCCGTGACCGCATGGGCGGCCTCGTGACGGGCCCGGTCCTTGTCGCTCAGGCGGTTCGACTTGAGCCATTGGTCCCAGGTCGGACGCAGCCTACGCGCCAGAGCCTCGACGTCCTCACCAGGGGAGGCCTGAGCCTCAACCCACCTGCGGAATCCCGTGTCCTCACTGGAGAGGACGGCGATCCCGGTCGGTGAGGACGTGGCCCGCTCGACCACGTGTGGCCGTGACGGCAGCGCTAGGCCGACGAGAAGCGCTGCCGCAGTGATGGCGGTGGCAGTCCAGGCCTTCTCGCTGGTGTCGAGCCTCGAGAACGCCGCCAGCGCGGTGGGGCCAGCGATCCACAGCGCGCTAACGGCTGCTCCGTAGATCACTCCACGGGCCAAGGTGCCGGCGAGGTCGGTCATCGTGTTTCCTTTCGTTCCTGGATCTCCCTGGCCAGGCGGGGGCCAACGGGTCTGGTGACGTGGGTGCGCAGCCGGTCATAGCGGGCGGTCTGGGCGCTGGACGAGTGGCGGGCGGCGATCATGACCTCACGCTCGGGAACGCCCGCGTCCAGGGCCAGGGTGATGAAGCTTGTGCGCAACCCGTACGGGGTCACCGCGGGGAGTCCGGTGGCGTTGAGGAGACGGAGGAGCCGGTTTCGCTCAGCGGCCTTGGTCCAGGGGCGGCCGGTGCGGGGGTTGAGAAGGAGCGTGCCGCGTCGCCGCCCTCCGGCAGCGGCCGTGAGGAGGCGTGCCGTGACGTCGGGGATGACCAGCCGCTCCCAGCCGAGCGTCTTGGTGGCTGTCACGGACAGGGTGGCCTGTCCGTCGTGGGAGCTGAGGTCCTCGACGCGCAGCCCCCGGGGCTCGCCGGGCCGCAGCCCGGACAGGGCCCACAGGTGGACGTGCGCGGCCAGCTCACCGCCGCACCAGTCCAGGGACGCGTCTAGAAGGTGGCCCAGATCAGCCCAGCCGAGCCAGGTCCGCTCCTCGCTGCGCCCGCGGGCCGGGCCGTGCACAAGCGCGGTTGGGTCGGCTTCAACGTGTCCCTCCTCCATGGCCCACCGGTAGAAGCCCCGCACGTGGGACAGGATCGTGCTGAGGGTTCTGGGACGCAGACCCTGCTCACGTCGGGAGGCAAGGTACTCCTCGAGGTCCTGGCGCGTAGCGTCCAGCAGGGGTGTTCCCCGGTCCGCGAGCCAGCCGGCCCAGGGGGCGAGGTCGAGGCGGTGGTTGTCTCTGGTCCTGCCCGCGAGGCGGGCAAGGAACTGCTCTGTCAGGCCTGCGTCGCGCATCGCGCGTTCCTTGTTGCCTAGCCTGCTCAGCCGCGGGTACCGCACTCGACGCAGTACCTGTTGTAACGGCGCTCCCCGCACACGCCGCATGTGTCGACGGTGCGGATGAGGGTCGCCTCGTGGAGACGCTTGAGCGTGGCCTCCGCCTGTTCGGCGCTCATCGCTGCGGGTGCGACGCCCTCGCAGCACTCAACGAACGTGCTGTACGGGACCTGCTCTGAGAGCTCGTAGATCATGTTGATGATGTCCACCGAAGGAGTTCCTTCCTGAGTCAGCCACCGGATGTGCCGTTGCCCCAGCAGTGGACGGACAACGCATGCCCAACCGCCGGCTGCATCTGGGCATGCCATGGACTGGCTGCGCCGTTCGGGCTCTCACGCGGTGTCGGGCGTGCTGTCCCCGGTGAGGTTCCGCAGGTCGTTGGCGAGCGCCTCGAGGGTGTCGCGTGCATGGGCGAGCTGGTCGACCAGGTGTTGGAGCTCGGCGGGGGAGTCCAGGCGCTCAAGCGTCTTGAGCAGGTCGACTGCCTGGGTCAGGCGCTCCGGTGTGGCCGTGAGGTCCCTGTAGTCGCCCCAGTGCGTGATGCGCAGGCCCAGGTGCTGCTCGAGGGCCTCCAGGCTCGCCAGCCGCTCCTCCTGAGCGGGTGTCAGCGTGGGGCGCTGTCGGGACAGGCGGTCGAGACGCTCACGCTCCCGGGCCAGCTGCTGGTGGACGAGCGCCTGGACCTCCTCGTCGCGCTCTTGCCGTGCCAGCGTGTCGAGGCGGGCCATGAGGGACCGCACCGCCCACCAGGGCGGCTGGTGGTCACGCTTCGTGGCGGCCTTGACGATGATGCGCATGCGGCGCCCGCGCGCAGTGCGTGGAAGCACCATGAGCCCCCAGCCGTCGGGGACCTCCTCTGCGGGGACGACGTCGGTAGAGGGGGCGACGACGTACCAGGCGTGACAAGCATCCGCCCAGGCGTCGGCCTTGCCGGCGTGGTCGAGCTCGCTGCGCCAGTCGGCGCGGGAGACCTTGAGCTCGTGTCCGACCAAGATGCGTCCCGACGTGGAGGTGAATCCCGCGTACAGGGCGTCGCAACGACGGTTACCGGCCCCGCTCCAGGTGCCGTTGACGCTGACCTCGTGGGCGAAGATCCCACCACCGCTGGCCCCGGTGCGCGCGGGGGGCATGTAGTGGCTGCGCAGCGCCGCCAGGAGCTGCGGTGTGCTCACCTCGCCGCCGGGGAGCACGCCGCTGGCAACCGTCTGCTCCCCAGGACCTCTTCTGGTCCGCTGCGTTGGTGTTGAGCTCTGACGATCCATGCCACCAGTGGTGGACGGACCCGTGCCCTGACGGGACCTCGCCGTGTCAGTTGTGGGGTGTGGATGATCAGTATGAGAGCCCTCCGGCGGTGGGTAGTCGCGTGAGCGTCCAGCCCGTTGCGCTGCCCGACGGCTTCGACCCCGACCAGCACTACCAGGCCTTCGAGTCGGCTGTCGCCGCGCGTCTGGGCGAGCGCCTGGGCGGCACATGGAGGCTCGTCGGCGTCGACGTGGGTGAGGGACGAGCCTACTTCTCCACCGGAGTCGAGGTCGCCAGCATCAGCGACACGCGGGTGGTGGTGCTGCCCGACACGGTCCGCCCCTCCGACGGGGCCGCCCAGGCGGCGCTCCTGGCGGACATGTACGAGGCCCGCCACCCGGGCCAGGGGTGGGTCATGGTCGACTTCGACCCCTACGGGCACCGCGCCACCATGGGGCGCCTGGACGCCGAGGAGCTGCGGGCCCGCGAGGCGCTGGCCACGGCCCTAGGAGTCAGGCCCTGGGATGTCAAGATCACCCGCGCCAGCCAGGGCGGCTTCGACGTCCACCTTCCAGCCTCCTACTCGGCCTCCCGCCACGACACCCGCATCGACGAGGCAGTCACGACGGCTATCGGTAGACCGGGCTGGTACTTCACGGTCGACGCCCAGGCCCTGACCATGCAGGTGCGCGCCGGCGCCCTGCCCACCTTCCCCGACCGCGTCCCCTACCCGTTCGACGCCCCCGCACACGACATCTGGTCGATCCCCCTCGGCCTCGCCCTCGGCTCCGGGGGCACCCCGAACCGAGAGCTCGCGATCGGCTTCGACGACGTCCCAGGGCTGCTGTCCACCGGCACCGCAGGCAGCGGCAAGTCCGTGGGCCTCAACACCATCATCACCGGCGCCCTGCTGCGCGGGTGGGAGCTCGTGGTCGTCGACGCCCCGCACAAGGCAGTGGACTTCCTGTGGTGCAAGGACTTCTGCCGACCCGGTGGGTGGGGGTGCGACTCCAGGGAGCAGGCACTGACCGTTCTCGACCTGGTCTACGAGCGCGGTCAGACCATTGCCCGCCTGCTCAAGGAGCATCGAGCTCAGAAGGTCACCGACCTGCCCGAGCACCTGCGCCCAGCCCCCGTGCTCATCGTGATCGACGAGGCGACGGCCCTGTTCATGCTTGAGCCAGTGCCCAAGGGCATTCCCAAGGACCACCCGCTCGTGATCGACGCGCTGAACGAGAACCTGGTCACCCAGACGCTCATCAAGCGGGTGTCCACCATCCCGGCGGAGATGCGTTTCGCAGGTCTGAGAGTGGTCATCTCCACCCAGATGGCTCAGGCCAAGACCGGGTTTGACGGCCCGCTCAAGGCCAACCTGTCCCATCGGGTCCTGTGGGGAGCCAACCCTTCCGAGTCTGCCCGAGGCTTCGCCCTGAGCAACCCCAGGGACGTACCCCACGTGCCCGAGTGGATCCGTGCCGACGGGGCCGCGGCCAGGGGCACCGGCGTCGCCGAGCTCGAGGGCCAGCCCTCGGCGGTGGTCAAGGGCTACTTCGCCACCACCGACGAGATGCGTGAGCGCCTGATCGCCGCCGGTGTGCCGCAGTGTACCGATCCCGAGCCCACCGCTGCACAGGTCGCCGCCCACACCCCGAGCCTGGATGACACGGCCGGGACCGACGACGCACTGACCTCCCGCCTGGCGACCGAGGGCGGCTTCGGTGACCCAGGGGGTGACAGCGGGCGGCTGCGGGGTGCTGCCCGGGCCGCTCACGAGCTCGCTGTCGGTGCCGCCGCAGCCAGGAGGGCCGCGCACCAGCACCCCGCGGCAGAACAGGAGGCGCAGTGACCAACCCACTGACGCTCGAGGCGTGTGTCGCCCACGCGCTCACCCGCAGCGGCTACACCGCCGGACGCGTCGACGAGGCGGTGCGTACCCAGTGGGGGACACTGCCCGCCGACTCACGCCACCGGATCCTCCAGGCCATCCGAACCCACCTGAAGGCCCCACACAGAGGGCGTGAGGCGGCCCGGTGGCACAACCTGGAGGCCTGGGGGAGCCGGCACCTCGGGGACCCCACCGTGGGGTCTCCGGCCCTGGAGGGGACGCTCCTGCCCGCAGGCGTGCGCGCGGTCCTGGACGGCCGCGCACAGGAGCAGGCAGAACACGTGTGGGCTGACCTCGCCCAGGCGTGGCCTCAGCTGATGACCGCCACCAGGCAGGTCGTCCTGGCCTGCATGGCGGACCACGACGACCCACACCTGGCTGCCTACGCCCAGGCGGACCCCGTGGCCACCCGCAGGGTCATCCGTCTGCTGGCCCGCACCGGCCGCGCCCGACAGGCCAACCGGCTCCAGAGGCTCGCACGAGGAGGCTGCGGGCAGGCGGGGGCGTCCGTCCACCACCGCAGGTGACCGTCTCCACCTCACCCGCCTCGGGAGGCCCCGTGATCCTGCACATCAGCCCAACGGACCTGGCGGCCCTGCTCGCGGCGGGTGCGCCTCACACGGCGTCGCGGTACCTGGCGCGCGTGCTCTCCCTGCCCGCGCCGTCGCGGGCACCTGGGCAGGCGCGTCTCATGGGCGACCCCAGAGGGGTCGCCGCAGTCCTGGCGGCCCTGCTCGCCCCACGCTGCTTGCTGCGCATCGCCGACACGGCCGTGGCAGTCGGCGCCACCGTCACGGTGACCGTGGTGCGTTGCGGCACCCAGGACGTCTTCCACGTCGTCGCCGACGACGCCGACCCCGCCACGGTGGCGGTGCGGGCCCTGACCGCCGAGCTCGGCGGGCGCGACCACCTGCGGCTCACGCTCGGCCGCTGGACGCCCAGCGGCGAGGCAGAGCACCAGATCCTCGTGGACGCGGCCGACCTGGCGGAGGTGGCGGCCGACCTGCTCGGCCTCGACGGAACGCCCGCAACCACCCGCTGACGGGTGTCCCCCGACCACTGCCGGGGCGTCAAGGACCCCAAGCGAAGGAACACACATGAGCACCATCATCGAGGCGGGGCAGAAGGTCCCACCTGGCCCCGTGTACCTGGCAGTGCGCGACACAGTCGGGGACCTGATGGTCCTGGACTCACCTGCCGAGGTCATCGCCCACCTCGAGCCGGATTACCCGAGGCAGGCCGCCGCTGGCCAGGTAGCTGCGTACCTCGCGCGGCACAAACTGGCCCGGCGGCTCGTCGCGGCCGCCACCGACCGCGCCTGGGCCGCCGCCGACATCGCGCTCCTGACCGACCAGGAGCGCTACGCGCTGTCGGCGAGGGGTGCCCGCGCCGTCACCGAGATCCGGCAGTGGGAGCACGGGGCTCCCCTGTACGTGGTGGCGACCCACCACAGCCCTTACACACGGGCACCGCTCCCGGACGGCAACGTCCTGGCGATCGACCCCGCCACCGAGACCATGCTGGTGGCGTCCATCGCCGACGCCGGACTCATCGACGCCGTCGACGTCCAGCCCGGCACCGTCTGGGGGCGATGAGCCCCACCTCCCTGGGGTCCACAGCGTGGGTTTCCCCGCACAGAGAAGGGCATGAGTACCTACGACGAGAACCAGCACCCCCGAGGCGCCGACGGCAAGTGGACCCGACGCCCCCCGTCCCCGCCGGCGACGGCGCTGACCGAGACCAGGCGCAGGGTGCTGATCGCCCGTGGGGGCGATCTGCTGGTCTCCCAGCTGCTGATCTCCTACATGATGGACGCCCACGGCCGGGACCTGGGTGCCGGGGACGACGTCGAGGTCCGGTGCCCCGCGTACAACGCCTACCTGCCGGACACGCCCGCACGTGTGACCGTCAGGGGCGGCCTGGTGTGCCGCACCCCCGACCAGTCGCACGGTCAGTTCGCGGTACGTGACAGGGCCCGCCTCATCGCCCGCGGCGGCGCCCACGCCCAGGTCTATGCCGCCTCGAGCGCCGACGTCTACGACGACGCCCAGGCCGACCTGCACAAGGGTGCGACCGGCTACCTGTACGGGGCTGCAGGGGTGGTGCGGGCCCGAGCGGGCAGCACCGTGTACGCGTGGACAGGCACCGTACATGCCCAGGCGGGGTCCACGGTGTGGCTCATGGGACCCGACGTCACCCTTGACGCTGAGGACGGCGCCCGCGTGGGTGACGGCAAGGACTCCCCGCTGGAACGCGCAGTTGCCAGCACACCGGACCACGACATCTTCAGAGACCACCGCCTCAGCGCCGAGGAAGGCGTATACGACCCTGAGCCCCGCTACCCGGGAGGCTGGCGGTGAGCCGCTTCGATGAGGCACGCGTCCTGCGCGACCGCGCAGGACGCTTCACCACCCGCGCAGCTGGCGCCCCAGCGACCCACCTGACCCCAGCACCCCGCCACGAGCGCGTCGTGCGCGCCGGCGCTATGGACGACCAGACGCTGGTGCACGTGCTCTCCTGGGTGCGTTCCGCAGGCGGGACGACCCCGCAGGGCAACCACGTCGCCGTCGAGCACGACGCCCAGGGGTGGACGCACCTGGAGGTGTCCGACCCGCACGGGTGGCTGTGGGACGACGACGTGCCAGTGCAGGTCAGCCTTGACGAGCACGGCACCGTGCGCTGCGTCGTGTGGCGCCAGTGCCCGGCGGACGAGATGGTCCAGGCCACCGACGGGCTCCCCGGGGGCGAGTACGCCGCCCCGGTCAGGGACACGGGGCCCGCTGTGGTCACCTTCGACGCCGAGGGTGAGGTGTACGAGCAGGTGTTCACTGACGCCCGCACGGGTGCCGTGACGCGGGCGACCCGCAGGGGACTGGCCCTCGACCTGGCCGGCCGGGACTCGGGTGCGCTGGCCAGCCCCTACCGGGCGGTGGAGCGTGCCCGGAACGCCCCAACCACGGATGGGGAGCTGGGGTGAACGGCTTCGACGAGACGCGGGTCAGCCGGGACCGCGCCGGACGCTTCAGCCCCAGGGCCACGGGTGCGCCGGCCGCGCACCTGGCGGACACCCCAGTGGCGAGACGCGGGCGGGTCCCGCGCACTGGCGTCATCACGACCACCCCCGCCGCCTGGATGGCCTCAACCGAGCTGGAGGCGGTGGGGCGCGCCGTGGCACGTGTGGAGGCTGCGGTGGCTCGTGCGCGCAGGGCCCTGGCTGAGCGTGAGCTCGAGCGTGCCGGGGTCTTGTCCGCCAAGGCCACTGTGGAGGACGCGGCGACGCTCAGCCTCACTGACGTTGAGACCGAGCCGGGCAGGCAGGTAGACCTTGATGCCCTGTGTGAGCGTGTGTCCCGCGCCGCCTGCGGCGACCTGTACGGACAGACTGGCTACGCGGGCTCCACCGACCAAGGCACCGAGGACGCGTTCACAAGCGCCAGCGGCAGGCCACGGACGCTGCGTGGCCGCGACGAGGTGGAGGCTGCGCGCTCCTCCTTCGACCGCAGCGTCGCACGCTTGCGCACCCAGGCGGCCCGCGCTATCACCGCCGTGTGCCTGGAGGCCGAACGTCAAGGAGTCTCACGCCTGAGCATCATCGACGGCGAGGTGCGCGCCTGGGGCACGGACCTCAGGCTTCGTGACGAGCAGGGTGGCGTGATGAGACTCGGGCGCAGCCCAGTGCGCGATCAGGTCGGTGAGGAGGCGGGCCTGCCAGCCGTATACGTGCGGGGCGTACCCGGCGTGCGGTCAAGACTGGACGACTCGTGCCTCGACGTCGACGTCACGACACACCTCGACGCGGTAGACGTCCAGGCACCTGGCCAGACGTTCATGCGCCTGTGACGCCATGTCGATCACTCGGGCCCCGAGTCTGCCCGCCCCACCTGCAGGCGTTGCGCCACCCCCGAGGTCGACGTCGCCGTCGACGGCTGGGCGCGGGGGCGCAGTCTGGGTGACGGACCGACCGACAGATGGACCGAGGCCGAAGCCGATAGCGCCCGCACCGTCACCGACACCGAGTGCGCCGTCAGCGACGAGCCGTCGTTGACGTCACCGCGGGTCGTGTCCCCACCATCGGTACACGGCAGCGAACTGGCACAGCAAGACCAGGTAGCCCCCGGGAGGGGAGGGCTCACCCCCCGCCGGTGGATGGCCCTGGCTTCTGCGGGTCGGCTGGTGGGGGCTGGAACCCCGGCGGTGGCTGGGCGGCCAGCGTGATCAGCACATGCCTGACCTGCGCGGGCATACGCGGCTCAGGGTCGCGAACACGCAGGGGCTCGATCCCAGGGAGCACACGCGGCAGCGCACCGGTGGCGTCAACCTGGTCGAGGACCGCCTCGGTGCCCCTCCGCACCGACTCCGCGGACAGCTCCCCCAGCCAAGGGTGCGTGTCGCGCGGGTCGAGGCCATACCGGTCACGCAGCACCACCGCCGCGTCCTTGGCCGCGCGCGCGTTAAGCCTCCTGGTCACCTCAGCGGCTCTCGACCTCGTGCCGTCGGCGACCGCCTGCAGCACAGGCAGACCCACGAGCATGCCTGCGAGTAGCAGCAGACGATGAACGAACTTGATGCCCGGAGACACCCAGCTCAGCAGGAACAGGACAATACCGATCGCCAGAACGTAGGGGGACAACCAGGTCAAGAAGCGCAGGGCGAGCCAGACCCATTCGGACCTCCTGCTGACCGAGGTCTCTTTCTCGGCCCTCCGGACCGCGGGCCCCCAGGCCCTGTCCCAGGTCTCCTGCACCTCGTCCATGATCACGGCCAGGCGTTCACGGTCATGCGCCCACGACGTGAGGGCCCGCTCCTCGGACGAGCCCGCCCACAGCGCGCCAACCTGATGGACCAGTCTGTGCGGGGCCGGGTTGTGCCCGGACGGGGCTTGCTGCACAGGGGCGTTCGCCGGCTGCTCGTCCCACTGGCGCCGCTGCGCCTCGGCCTCACGGCGAGCCCGCTGCCGCTCCCGGTGCCGTGACCATCCCGCTTGGACCAGCGAGACCAGGCCCGACCCGATTGCCTCTCCCAAGACGAGTCCACGATCATGGTGGCGGTCGAGGCGCGCCTGCTCAGCGACCTCACAAGCCGCACACCCCGGCTTGTACGCAAAGTGCTTACCACACGAGCCCTGAGCCATCACGAGTCACCATTCGGCGCGGGCCGTCAGGACGACTTGTCCGCCACGATCGGCTCGTAGTCGTTACTCGGGTAGAGCGTCAGCGTGCTGGCCTCACGATCCCATGAGAGACGGACCCTGATAGTGAATAGGGTTGCGATCTGGGGAAACTTCACGGGGGATTCACCTCCCAGGGATATCCGGCTCGCCAGGACATCATCCACTGACGATGACCCAGTTTCCGTCGACGTTGAAGGTGTCGAAGCCACAGGTGTCGCTCGCATCGACATCGGCTCTCATATTCTCCCCGTAGACATCCGTGGCGGGCTCATACTCGACGGTGATCTTGTCCTTGAGAGCCTGGACTTCCGAAAGGGCGGTTGGGCACTCGCCGTTGCTGAGCTTCTGGGTGGGGTAATAATCGCATACAACGCCCTCGTCGTCGCAGTACACGATCTCGGACGGGTCGTCGACCGCCCAAGGGTTCATCGACTCGTTGGCGATCATGGCGGCTTGGACGTCCTCGGTCTGGCCGTTGGCGTTTGCCAGGAGGAGTGTGTAGACCAGTGCCTCGGGGGTGGACTGGTCAATTGTGACGCGCTGCGCGGCGCCTGGCTGGCCACCAGCCGCACCCGAGGACCCACCACCAGAGCACGCCGCGAGTGGAGTGAGCACGAGCAGCGCGACCACGACTACTGCACCTCGACGCATTGTCTCTCCCTCCAGGGCACGGGGTCTCACGGGGGATTGTCTCCCCGGGTGGGGCGGGCACGCAAGCACCACGCCACCCAGGGTCTACTGTCCGGGGCGTGGGAGCCTGCGCTGGATGACCCTGCGGGGCGCCTCGGTGGGGCGTGGGCGTGCTGGAACCGCAGGAGACTGCGGAGGGACCGCCGGTACGCGGACGGCCTGCACGGCACGCGCCGCCTGGTCGGTGTGGCCGACCTCGGGGTTTGCCTGCTGGGCGGCCCGGTAGTCGCGCACTCGGTGGGCGAAGGACCGGCCGGCCAGGACAGCGGCGGCACCTGCAGCCACCGGGGGACCCGCGACGGCGGCGACCGCCGCCACACCGGCGGCCTGAGTGGCCACGGACACCCCGCGTCGTGCCCACTGGCCCGCGTTCTGGACGCGGTCGATCGCGTGCGAGGTGCGGGCCACCCTGTCATCCACCGCACGGTGGCCCGCCGACCACGCGCTGGACGCGTAGGCGCCAGCAGCAGCCCTGGTCTCGCCCGCCGCGGCCTTGATGCCCTGCACGCTTGCCAGCGGCGCGCGGTGCGCGCCAGCGGCCCGGGGCTCCGGGAGGGCCTTGTGGCGCCCGGACGGGCGGGTGAAGCTGGACTTGATGCGCCGAGCGCGCGCTGCCGCACCACCCTGGGGCGCGGCCCGGTGGGCTCCCGGTGAGCGGCCCGGTGTGGCGGGTGGCGGCTCCTCGGCGTGGCGCCCCTTCATGGGCTGGGTGGTGTTGTTGCGCTCCTTCTTCTGTCTTGCCTTGGCGGGACCACGGTCGGCCTGGACGGTGGCGGACTCGCCCTTGTCGGCGGCGTTGACGCCCCGCTGCGGGGTGTTGCCCGTGACGCGCGGGCGCTTCTTGTCCCAGATGTGTCGGGCGTTGCGCCCGCCGTGTCGGGTGAGGCCTCCCGCGGCGCTGACGAGCCCGGCGCCGACGGCGCCGCCGATGACGCCGCTGGTGATGCCCCGCCCCCAGGCCGCCATCCCCTTGACGGTGAACGGGCTGGGCAGCGCAAGCACCGAGGAGAACAGCCAGTGCACGAACCACGCCCCCAGCGCGGGGCCGAGGCAGGCGCTGATGATGGCGCCGGTGGTGCCAGCGCCGAACATGTTGACCGCGGCGCCGGTGATGACGGCGGCGATCAGCAGGATGACGGAGATCAGCAGGCCCGCGCAGGAGGACACGAAGGCGGCTCCCAGGAGCTGCTTGGCCGACTGCTTGAACAGCGCCGAGTCGTCACCGGGGGTCAGGGACCTGACGAGGGCGGCGAAGATCCCGGCGACCATGAACACCAGGATGATCTTGGACAGACCCTGCATCGCGGCGATCATGATGAACACCGCGGCGTTGATGATGGATCCCACACCGTACAGGACGGTGGCGACGCCGGTGTTGGAGCCGCCTTTGCCGTGCAGGGAGTCCAGGAAGTTCTCCTCGGCCTCGCGGTCCTCCCCGGTGGCCTTGGCGATGGCGTCCTCGTCGTCATCCCAGTTCAGGTTGGAGCGTGAGATGTCACCCCCCGTCCACCACTTCCCGCACGCATCGTCGGCTTCTCGATCGGCGATGCTTGCCCATCTGGTTCGCGGCTCTGCGGTCGTGGCGTCGGTGGGTGAGCACTCGGCCCACCCGGCCCACGCGTTGTCCGTCGCCGTCGTGGAGTCCACGTCCAGGGCGTGCGTGTCCTCCACGATCTTCTTCGCCTCGTCCCTCGTGATCCCTAGGGACGAGACCAGGTAGGACACGAACGTCGACTCGTCGGCGCTCGTCCCCATCGAGCTCGCCTCCAGGGCGAAGCAGAACATCTGGTCGCTGTAGGGGTTGTTCGTACCGAACTGTGTGCCCGCCCACACGGGCAGGGTTGTGGCCTCCCACAGGCTTGAGACCGTCGCGGGCAGCGCAGACCCCTCGGTGACCGCACCGGACTCCGGGTCAGTCCAGGACGAGGTGTAGGTGCTGTGCAGGTAGTCCACGTAGCCGGCGGTGTCCTGCCCGTCCAGGGGGGCGCAGTGCAGCGTCCACTCGCTCGCGTCCAGCTCGGACTCGTCGGACAGCTTCTGGTAGCCCAGGGCGATTCCGTCCGCTCCCTCCAGGACTGCCCCGGACAGCTGCCCGGACAGGCTGTTGACCGCGTTGTTGGCCTGGGCGACCCACCACCAGGGGCTGCCCCGGCCTGGCGCGTCCGACGTGGACGCCTGTGCGCCGGCGACCATGGAGAACACGAAGCCCAGCACGATGCCGGTCTTGACGAACTCGCGGGCGACGTACGCGCCGTTGCCGCCTCGGTGAAGGCGCCACAGGGTCGAGCAGACCATCCATGACAGGATCGCGACCAGCAGGCCCGAGGTGGTCACGGCCCCTCCAATGACTGCGACGATCCGGTCCATGGGGTAGCCCAGGGTCTTGATTGGGCAGAAGCTGGTGGAGGCGTACAGGAGGTTGGTCGACAGGGACCAGGCGGCGTTACCGACCTGCATCCACGCCGACGCCCACCCGTCGCGCTGGATCTTCTCGGAGACGTCGTTCCAGGCGTCAGCGTCCAGTCGGGAGTGGAAGCCCGTGGTGGCGTCGGCCCACCTGTTGACGGGAAGGAACCCCGAGGCGGACTGGCCGGCGTCGGCGGCGCAGACGCTGCCGGTCAGGACCGTCGGGTCGGTGGACACGCTGCTGGCGGCCACGACAGTGACGTCCATGGTTGTGGCCCCGGCGGTGCCGCCGAACGCGGTCAGTGCCAGCAGGGCCAGGATCACGCCAAGAACGGCGCGCTGGGCGCCAGCGACGACGGTTTTCACGGGCTGGCCGTCTCCTTTGGACGGTAGGGGGTGGAGGACGCTACGACACGCACGAACCTGTCGGGCTCGATGTCGATGGGCTCGGCGTTGGCGATGAATCTGCCGTCGCGGCTGCGGGCACGGCGCAGGGCGCGCCTCCACGGCGGCTCGGTGTCGTCGACGACGAGCCACACGGCGATCGCGGGGGTCACCAGGAGAGTGGGCAACAGGGCAGCCGGCCCGGTCAGGGGCCAGGCCGCGAGCCCAAGCACTGCCCCGGCGATCACCCCGCAGGTGATGGGTGCCACCCATGAGGCGGGGATCTGGAACGTCCCCAGGAACGTCGAGCGCGAGCGCTCGGCTCGCATGCCCGTCAGGTCCGTCAGGTCGTACATCGCGGCCATCACACGCCGAGTCCGGTCTGGTTGAGGACCGCGATGCAAAGGTTGGCCAGAATCTGGAGGATGAGCAGGGCGATGGGGATGACGACCTTGGGGGAGATGCACAGCAGGCCGACCACGAGGGCCCAGAACACTGCGCTGTTGCCCTCCGCGATCCTGCCGCCTCTGCGCTTCTGCCAGAACCAGCGGACGATTGCCGCGATGAGGATCCCGAGCCCCACGTACGCGAGGATAGTGAAGAGCCCGGCGGTGTCGGCTACCGACTCCACGGTGGTCAGGAAGCTGGACCACAGGGTGGTGAAGTCTACGCTCTCGATCATGTGTGCTCCTTAGTCGTGTGGGGCGGGTTGCCCGTGCACATGCGGACCGTGTCTCGTGGGGCTCTGAGGGCGCGCACGAGGGTGATGACGCGCGGGTCGCGGCGGGCGGTGCTGGGGCTGGTGCGCAGGGCGTTCAGGGCGTCGTCGACCTGGCGTCTGAGCGCCCGGGTGTGTGCGCGGGGGTGCGTGTGGTCGTGGCGGGTGCTCATGCCCTTGTCTGTGCGGGGCCGGGCCGCGGCGGCCCCGTGACACCGCCCACTCGTGCCTCGGCGTGGGTGCGTGGCGGGAGTGTCGACCTGCCTGGTGCGTGGAGGTAGCGGGCTCCGACCACTGCTGCTGGCGAGCCCCACTAGGGGAGAACCACAGGAAGGTCTGTCATGAAAATCCTCGAGCTGCACGCTGAGAACATCAAGCGACTGCGAGCCGTGACCATCACCCCGGACCCCACTGTCCAAGTGATAAGTGGCCGCAACGCCCAGGGAAAGTCCAGCGTCCTCGACGCAATCTGGCTCGCCCTGGCCGGCGGCAAGGCCTCCAAGGCCGTCCCGCGCCCCGTCCGCGACGGCGCCGACCACGCCGCCGTCGCCCTGGACCTCGGGGACCTGAAGGTCACCCGCACCTGGGACGCGTCCGGAAAGTCGGCGCTGCGGGTCGAGGCCGCCGACGGCGCCCGCTACAACTCGCCCCAGGCGATGCTCGACCGCCTCGTCGGCGGCCTGTCCTTTGACCCGCTGGCGTTCACGCGCCTGTCGGCGCGCGAGCAGCGTGAGGCGCTGCTCGACCTCGTGGACCTCGACGTCGACCTCGACGCCCTCGACCGCGAGCGCGCCGACCTGTACGCCCAGCGCACCGACGTCGGCCGCCAGGGCAAGGCCCTGGGCGACGTCGTCGTCGACGAGAACCTCCCCATCGAGGAGACCTCGATGTTGCAGGTCCTCGAGGACCTTCGCCTGGCGCAGGAGCACAACGCGGAGGTCAGCGCCGCCGCCCGCAAGCTCGATCACGCCGAGCGAGAGGCCGACAGGGCTAGGCAGGCCCTGGAGGAGGCACGGCGCCGCCTCATCCGTGCCGAGGAGGAGGTGGCCTACGCGGAGGCCGCCGTGAACGAGGCCCGTCGGGAGCAGTCCGAGGCCGGCGAGCGGGCTGAGACCGCTCCCATCGAGGAGCGCATGCGCACCCTCGAGGAGGACAACGCCGCGATCCGCGCCAACAACGAGGCCCGCGCCCGAGCCGCCGAGCGCGACCGCCTGCGCGGCGACTACCAGGACCTCACCGACCAGATCAACGCGATCGACGAGGCCAAGGCCCAGGCGCTCGCCGCCGCCGCTTTCCCGGTCGAGGGCCTGGGCTTCGACGACGCTGGCGTCACCTACAGGGGCATCCCCTTTGCCCAGGCCTCCTCGGCAGAGCAGATTCGGGTGTCGGTGGCCATGGCGATGGCCCTGAACCCCGAGCTGCGGGTTCTGCGCATCATGGACGGCTCCCTCCTCGACAGCG
The DNA here is from genome assembly GCF_030524025.1 of Actinomyces sp. Taxonomy (GTDB): domain Bacteria; phylum Actinomycetota; class Actinomycetes; order Actinomycetales; family Actinomycetaceae; genus Actinomyces. The sequence continues at coordinate 57,415 of NZ_JAUNHI010000015.1, forward strand.
ACGCGATGGAGGCGATCCGCGCCCAGGTCGCCGACGGCGACTTCCAGCTGTGGATCGAGCGCGTCGGTGACGCCGACGCGGGAGCTGTTGTCATCGAGGACGGCCAGGTCGCCCAGCAGTAGGGGTGAGACGGCGGTTGGTGGGCCGGGGCCGCATGGCCCCGGCCCACCAACGCGTCTCCCGGCAGCGTGCACGGGATGCCATCTCGCGGGCGCTGGAGCCCCCGGGTGCGCCCGGGGGCTCCAGCCGGGGCCGGTGAGCGCCGACGGCGTGGGTCTGTCCGACCACTACCGATCGCGGGAGCGGTGAGCGCCTGCTCCCACAGGCAACCAACCAGCGACCATCCCGCCCAACACGAGCCGTGGGCAGGGGAAGGAGCAAAGCCACGATGACCACCCCCAAGAGCACCCTGATCCCCGCCGGGGCGGCGGGTAGTAGCTTCCGAGCCGCCCCCACCCCCGCCTCATCGTGCCCCGCGTGCGAGGCCGTCTGTCAGTGGTGGCCCCTGGACTTGTCGCCCCACCCCATCGTGTCCGGGGCGCGAGACGTGTCCCAGCGGGGGTGGGAGCTGTGAGCGGCGTCCGTGACTCCGAGATGGCCGCCCTGGCTCGGGCGGTGCAGGTGATGAGTGACCGCCTGCAGCGGATGGAGGCCCTCCTGGCGGGGGGTGCGGTCGAGGAGGTCCGGACGCTGTCGGTGGATGAGGTCGTCCGCCTCACTGGCGCGCCGCGCCGGATGGTCCTGGCGGCGATCCGGACCGGGGACCTGCCAGCGGTGCAGGCGGGTGAGCGGACGAAGCTGGTCCGCCCGGGTGACCTCGATGCCTGGCTGGAGCGCCTGGAGGAGAGGGCCGGGCACGCGGCCTGACGGGCTGCAGCAGTCAAGACAAGCGGATGCCCCGCCCAGGAAGCGGCCGGGCGGGGCGGCGGTGCCTGCTGGTGCGGGGGTGGCGGCATGAGCGCCCTGGTGAGTACTTCCGGCCCCGGTGGCGGCTCCGCAACGAGCGTGCGCGTGAGCGTCGACGTCGACGACGCCGTAGACGCGGCGCCGCCGTGGGGCCCCGCAGCCAGGAAGGACCAGCCCATGCCAGCGCCCGTCCCACCGACCCGCTACTGTGCCGGGGACAGCCACATCTACCGCGTCGACGGCTTCTCCATGGTCGGCCCGACCGGCCGCGAGATCAACGCCTACGGAGGGCACCGCCTGTGCGACGACGCTCAGGCTCTCTTCGAGCCCCTGTGGGCCACCCACGACCTCGGTGACCACGAGCGCGCCGAGGTGAACCGGCTCGCCGCGAGCCGAACCGGCTGCCTGGACTGCGCCGACCTCTACTCCATGACCCCCGAAGGGGCGAAGGCCATGGCGGGCAGGTGACCTTGACGGTGCCTGGGCCCGACTCCACCACCCCGAGCCCTCAAGTAGGGGCTCGTGCGTCAGTCGGCGGGCGGTGACGTCCCGGCGTCGACCGCCTCCGCAGGGTGTTCCGACCACTACCGGGGCATGACTCTCGCGCACGCCATACTCCAGCTCGCATCGGATGCCGAGCGGTGGTGGGCCGCCGCTTGGCGGTGGCTGACCGGCCTCGAGTTCTCCCCACTGGAGGACCACTGGGTCATCCAGTGGATGTACGACCACCCGGTGGTGTCCCTGGGCCTCTGCCTGGGCGCGCTGGCCGCCGTCGGTATCCTCAGGGGCCGGCGATGACGGACGCCACGCCGGTGGTGGGGGAGCCGGTGGTTCCCGCCCTGACCGCAGGGCAGAGACGTGAGGGCTCACGCCGTGCGGTAGCGGCAAGGGCGCGCAGGGCGCGGGTGCGCAGGGACCTCAAGGCCGGTCGGGTCACGCTGGCGGAGGTTCTGGAGACCGCCGGGGATGACCCGGCGCTGGAGCGGATGCGGGTCCGGGACCTGCTGCTGGCCCTGCCGCGCGTCGGGCCGACGACAGCCAACCGGGTGCTCGACGAGACTGGTATCGCCGACTCGCGGCGTCTGCGTGGCCTGTCCGAGCGGCAGCGCGGAGAGCTGCTAGCGCGCTTCGGCTGAGAACCCGGCGCGGTCCGTGGCACCAAGCGCCAAGCCGACGTCGTCATCCACAGCGCCGACTCCCAGACCATCGGCGCTGACTGGCTCGATGCCCTCGGTGACCTGGTCACCGAAGCCAACATCGACGAGATGCGACCACCGCGCGAGCGCCTGTCCTATACCCGACCCCCACCGCTGTGGTCACGATCACGACACACCATCCCCGCCCGGACCCCACCCACCCCCGGCCCCAGGTCCGAGAGAAGGATCCGGGAAAACCCGGGAAAACATGCCAGTTTTTATGCCAGCCGGCCGGAAACGCGCAGAATCCCGCAGGTCAGGCCAGCGTCCCCGACACGGCCGCGAGCGCCGCTGCCTGGGCGTCGAGGCCGGGGTGCTGGTAGCGGGCGGTGGTCAGGGCCTGGGTCTGGCCGAGGATCTCCTGTGCGGTGCGGAGGGGGACGCCGGCCTCGAGGAGCAGGGTGGCTGCCGTGTGGCGGGCGCTGTGGAGGCGGACGCGGGGCAGGCTGGCGGCGTCGAGGGAGGTCACCCACGCGGCGTGGTCGCGTGACGGGTCGACTGGGACGCCGGGGGCGGCCTCGAACACGAACCTCTCCGGCCGGTACGTGTCAATGTGGGTGCGGAGCGCGGCGGTGAGGGGCGGCGGCAGGGCGACCCGGCGGTGCGAGGACTTGGTCTTGGGGCGCAGGATCCACAGGCCTCCGTGGACCTGCTCGCCCTCGAGGTGGCGCGGCACCGGGGCGTGGCGGTCCGGGCACTCCGCGCCCCGGCGGCGGCCGCACGGCCAGCCAGTGGGGGTGCGGGCGCCGCACCCGTGGGCCCAGGTGACCCGCTGGACCTCCCAGGCGAGCTCCACCCACGGGGTGGCGTCGTCGAGGTGCAGCAGAGCCGGGTCCAGCATCATGCCCAGCACCTCACCCTGCCGGGCGCCGATCATGAATGACGTCATGCGGCGGGCGTGCTCAGGGGTGCCCTCGAGGGAGCCGAGCAGGAGGCGCACCTGCTGGGGGGTCAGCATCTGTGGCGGGGTCACCGGCGACGGCGGCGACGCCACCAGGCGGGAGACGTTCCGGGGCACCAGCCCCTCGCGCTCGGCGATCGTCAGGGCGCGGGAGAGGCACCGGTGGACCTTGGCGGCCGTCGTCGCTGACGCCCCGCGCGCCATCACCGCCCGGTGCAGCGCTCGCACGTCCGAGGGCGCCAGCCGGTCCAGGCGCACCCGCCCCACCGTCGGGACGATGTGCCGGTCGATCGACAGCCGGTAGTCCCTTGCCGTCGACGGCTTGAGCACCGGGGCGACCTCCCGGGTCCACCACAGATCCATCCACTCCTGGACCGTCAGCGCACGGCCCGTCGGCACGTCGCGGGCGCGGGCCACCTCGGCCTGCAGCTCACGCAGCCGGCGCAGCGCGGCGGGCTTCGTCGGCGCCGTCACCCGCCGTCGACGACGGCGCCCCGTCAGCGGGTCCGGCGGTAGCTCGATCATCGCCGACCAGCGGTCACGTGAGGTGTCGAAGTAGACCGATCCCTCGCCCTGCCCTCGGCGGGCCCTCGCCACCGCCCACACCCCTTCCGCGCCCCGCGAGCGCCCCACCCGCCGGGCGCCGGCGGGGCGCCCGGGTTGCCTTCCTGGTAGCCACAGCGTAGCGGATATGGGGGATATAGACGCCCGTAGCGTCATGTGGCGGGGTGGACCTTTCGGCGTCACCCCGACCTTTCGGCGGTGCCCCCGCCCGGACTCGAACCGGGAACCTGCGGATTAGAAGGCCG
>NZ_JAUNHI010000045.1:0-10037 GCF_030524025.1 Actinomyces sp.
CGGCGGGCGCAGTGGGCTCGGCCTGCTCAGGGGTGGCGGAGTCGGGCTCCGTCGCGGACGTGGCAGTGGGGTCCAGCTCGGTGTCGGGCTGCTTCTGCTCGGTCACGGTGTGCTCCTTCACGGGTTGACGGGGTGGGACCGGTGAGCCGGTCCGTTCCGTGCGCGCCCGACCCGTGGGGCCGGGAGGTGTGCGGATGTCGCCGGAAGGCGACAGTGCTCAGGAGTCTACGTCCTCACCGCACCGTCGTCAGGCCCCGCCGGACGCTCCCCCTCGCCGAGATCGGGACATATGCCCCCTCGAGATGCCATAGGTACCGATCTCGAGGTGCCATATCTCCCGATCTCGCTGACCACCCATAGCCGCAGACCCCTGGGAATCAATCGCCTATGCTCGCGCCATGATCCTCGAGCGCACAGTCGCCCCCGTCTTCGGCGCCAACTGCTATGTGCTCGCCCCGGGCCCCTCGTCGCCCGCGGTCGTGGTCGATCCGGGCGCCGGAGCCGTCGGCGGGGCACTGGCCCTCCTGGGCGCTCACCGGCTGAGCCTGGGAGCCGTCCTGCTCACCCACGGGCACGCCGACCACGTGTGGGACACCGCGGCACTCATCGACGCCGCCCGGCAGCGGGGGGTGGTCACGGACGGCGCCCAGCAGGTCCCGGTCTACATCCCGGCCCCCGACCTCTACCGCCTCGATGACCCCGCGGCCACGACCGGTATCCACCTGATCACCGGAACCTCCTTCGCGGACCTTGTGCCGGGCCCCTGGCGCAGGCCCAGTCAGGTGCGGTCCTTCCCCCAGGAGGGCTTCTCCCGGGCAGTTGAGCTGACCCCCGGACTGGCGCTGCGGGCGGTGGCCGCTCCGGGGCACTCCGAGGGCTCGAGCCTGTTCCTCCTGGAGGCGGCGCTGGCGGACAACGCCCTGCTACATGAGGCCGAGGCGGCCGACGAGGATCCGACGACCGCCGACCAGGTGCGCGACTACCTCGTGGCCCTGGCCGGGGACGTCATCTTCAAGGGATCGGTCGGGCGCACTGACCTGCCGGGCGGGGACCAGGTCCAGATGCTGGGCACGTTGCGCTTCCTGGCCTCGGCGATCGCCCCCGAGACCGTCCTGCTGCCCGGTCACGGGGCGGCCACGACGATGGCCCATGAGCACCGGGGCAACCCGTATCTGGCGGAGGCCAAGGTTCGTGGGGGAGATCTGCGGGCCTGAGCCCGGCGGGCTCCGGCGCCCCGACCGCAGAGCCGGCCGCCCCGCCGGCCGTGACACAATGCCGCCCATGGTGACCACCGCCCCGGCGCGTCAGGCGCTCTCCACCTTGTCCGGATTTCCCGAATGGCTGCCCGCCGGACGCGTCATCGAGCAGCACTTCCTGGACACGCTGCGTCACACCTTCGAGCTCCACGGCTTCAGTGGGATCGAGACCCGCGCGGTCGAGCCGGTGGACCAGCTGATGAAGAAGGGCGAGACCTCCAAGGAGGTCTACCTGCTCTCCCGGCTCCAGGCCGACCCGGCCGCTGAGCCGACCGACCCGTCCAAGCAGCTCGGCCTCCACTTCGACCTGACCGTGCCCTTCGCACGCTACGTCGTCGACAACGCAGGCCTGCTGTCCTTCCCCTTCAAGCGTTACCAGATCCAGAAGGTCTGGCGTGGCGAGCGCCCCCAGGAGGGTCGTTTCCGGGAGTTCATCCAGGCTGACATCGACATCGTGGGAGACGGGGTGCTGGCGCTGCACCACGACGTCGACGTCCCGCTCATCATGCACGAGGCCCTCACCGCCCTGCCGATTCCCCCGGTGACCATCCACGTGTCCAACCGCAAGGTGGCCCAGGGCTTCTACCAGTCCCTGGGCGTGGCCGATGCCGACCTCATCGAGGTGCTGCGCGTGGTCGACAAGCTCGACAAGATCGGCCCCGATGCCGTCGCGGCCGAGCTCGTCTCGGCGGTGGGCACCACCGAGGCGCAGGCGCGCGCCGCCCTGGACCTGGCCACCATCACCGGCACCGACCCCCACCAGGTCGGCGCCCGCGTGCACGACGCCCTCGACGGCGCTCCGGCCACCGGCCTGCTCAGCGAGGGCCTCGAGCAGTTGAGCGCCCTGCTGGAGGCGGCCGCACGCCGCCGTCCGGGCGCAATCATCGCCGACCTCAAGATCGCCCGCGGACTGGACTACTACACGGGCACCGTCTACGAGTCCTTCATGGCCGGCCACGAGGACCTCGGCTCGGTGTGCTCGGGCGGCCGCTACGACAGCCTGGCGAGCAACGGCAAGCGCACCTTCCCCGGTGTGGGCATCTCGATCGGCGTCTCCCGGCTCCTGGCACGCGTCATGGCCGCCGGTCTGCTTGACGTGACCCGCGCCGTGCCCACCGCGGTCCTCGTGGCGGTGACCGACGAGGAGCACCGGGGGGCCTCCGACGCCGTGGCCGACGTCCTGCGCGCCCGGGGCATCCCGGCCGATGTCGCCCCCAGCGCGGCGAAGTTCGGCAAGCAGATCCGCTTCGCCGACCGGCGCGGGATCCCCTTCGTCTGGTTCCCCGGCGGTGAGCAGGGGACGGACTCGGTCAAGGACATCCGCTCCGGGGAGCAGGTCGAGGCCGATGCCGCCACCTGGGCTCCCGCCGACCCGACCGACCTCGCCCCACGGCTCGTGGCGCTCGGCGACCCCGGGGACCCGCGCCGGGGGGAATGAGCATGCCCGCCTCCCACGCCGCCCAGGGCGGATACGGGGCGGCGCAGGCCGCCCTGGCCCACCTGCACGACCGTCTCGGCTCCCTCGAGCTGCCCTACGAGCTCGGGATGACGGCGGGGGCCGCGGCTCGGGCGGCGCTCCTGCGCGACCAGCTGGGCGACTACGTCCTGCCTCGCCTGGCCAGCCTGGACGCCCCGCTCCTGGCCGTGGTGGGCGGCTCCACCGGTGCGGGCAAGTCGACGCTGGTCAACTCCCTCGTGCGACGCCGTGTCGCGGCCGCCTCCGCCATCCGCCCCACCACCCGGCGCCCGCTGCTCCTCCACGCTCCCCAGGACCGGGAGTGGTTCGACTCGCCGCGGGTGCTCGGCTCGCTGGCACGTGTGCGCGTGAACGCGGACGCGCCGGCGGCTCGCGCGCAGCACGTGACCGCCCGGGAGGTGGAGATGCGCCCCTGCGACGCGCTTCCCGCCGGCCTGGCACTCCTGGACGCTCCGGACGTCGACTCGGTGGTCGAGGACAACCGCTCCCTGGCCGCCGCGCTGCTGGCCGCCGCGGACCTGTGGCTCTTCGTGACCACGGCCGCCCGCTATGCCGACGCCGTCCCCTGGGAGCACCTGCGCGCCGCCGCCGACCGCGACATCGTGGCCGCCGTCGTGCTCAACCGGGTGCCCCCGGGCGCAGCGGGGCAGGTCGAGACCGACCTGCGCCGGCGGTTGGACCGGGCCGGCCTCGACCACGCGCCCGTCCTCACGCTGCCCGAGACGGGGCTGGACGACGAGGGCCTCCTGCCGGCCGGGGTCGTGGCACCCGTGCGCGCGTGGCTCTACTCCCTGAGCGCCGACCGCTCGGCCCGCCGGGAGGTTGCGCTGCGCACTGTCACCGGGGCCCTGGGCGCCGTTGTGGCCGAGACCGGTTTGCTCGTGGCCCAGCTCGACGCCCAGGAGACCCAGCGCGAGGAGCTCGCCCGGGCCGCACGCGGCGCCTATGCCGAGGCCCGGGCCGCCGTGGAGCGGGCGACGGCCGACGGCGCCATGCTGCGCGGTGAGGTCCTGGCCCGCTGGCAGGAGCTGGTCGGCACCGGCGAGCTGTGGCGCGGCCTGGAGTCCTGGGTCGGCCGGGTCCGGGACCGGGTGACGGCGGCCCTGCGCGGCGGCCCCGGTCGTACCGCCGACCTGGAGGAGGCGATCGAGTCCTCCCTGGCGGGACTCCTGGTCGCCGAGTCCCAGCGCGCCGCCCTCGACGCCGAGCGGGCGTGGAGACGCACCGCCACGGCCCCCCGCCAGCTCGCCGTGGCGACGGCGGCCCTGCCCGACGACGACCAGCTGGCCGCCCGGGCCGCCGGACTCGTGCGCGACTGGCAGTCCAATGTCCTGGAGCTGGTCCGTGCCGAGGGTGCCGACAAGCGCCTCCGGGCGCGCATCCTGTCCTTGGGGGTCAACGTCGTCGGTGTCGCCCTCATGGTTCTCGTCTTCGCCCACACCGGCGGTCTGACCGGCGGTGAGGTCGGTATCGCCGGGGGCACCGCCCTGCTGGCCCAACGGGTTCTTGAGGCCGTCTTCGGCGACCAGGCCATGCGTCGGCTGGCCGAACGTGCTCGCGCCGACCTGCTCGACCGGTGCACCGTGCTCCTGGACGACCAGTGCGGGGCCTTCATCGGTGCGCTCGACCCCCCGGCGCCCACCGGGGCCGAGCTGCGTGACGACCTCGAGCGGGTGCGCACCGCCCTCGGGGGCCACCGGCCGGCGGACACGGGGGAGGACCGGTGAGCGGCAGCGCGGTGCAGGACCTCGAGCGGGTCATCGAGCTGGCCGGTCGTTTCGAGGCCTGCCCGCCCGAACCGCAGGTCGGCACGGTCCTGCACGAGGCGCGCGAGCTGGTCGAGCGCACCGGCCGCCGCCGCGGCCTGGCCCCGGGCTGCACGGTCGTCGCCCTGCTCGGTGCGACCGGCTCGGGCAAGTCGAGCCTGTTCAACGCACTGACCGGGACACGCGCGGCGACCACCTCGGTCATCCGGCCCACAACCAGTGAGCCACTGGCTGCAGTGGGCCGCCCCGACGGGCCCGACACCGACCCCACCGAACTGCTGGACTGGTTGGGCGTCGGCAACCGCCTCGAGATCTCCGACGGGTCCCTCGGGCCGGGGACGGTGGTGCTCGACCTGCCGGACATCGACTCGGACCGGCCCGAGCACCGGCGGAGGGCCGAGTCGATGGCCGGAGCCGTCGACGTCCTCGTGTGGGTCCTCGACCCGGAGAAGTACGCCGACGGCGTCGTCCACCACGACTTCCTGGAGCCGCTGGCCACGCACGACGCCGTCATGCTCGTCGTCCTCAACCAGCTCGACCGTCTCGGTGCGGCCGAGCGCGAGGCGGTCCTGGCCGACCTGCGCCGCCTGCTGGACGCTGAGGGCCTGGGTGGTACCGAGCTTGTGGCGCTCAGCGCCCGCACCGGTCAGGGCGTGGACGCGCTGGCCGCACGCCTGGCCGCCCTGGCGGCCGCCGGCCGCGCCGCCGAGGCCCGCCTGGCTGCCGACCGGCGGAGGCTCGCCCGGGACCTGCGGCAGGTCCTCGAGGTCGGTGGGTCACCCCAGGCGTCCACCGGCCGGCGCTCCGATGAGCTGGGTGAGGCCGCTGCTCGCGCCGCGGGCGTCGACCAGGTCGAGCACGCCGTCAGGCAGTCCGCCGAGCTGGCGGCCATGAGGCGGGTGGGATGGCTCCCGCTGCGCTGGGTCGCCCGGCTGTGCAGCGACCCGCTGCGTCGGCTGCACCTGGGTATGGCCCGCCCCGCCGGGCAGGACCCGACCTCCCCGGTCCCGCCCACCTCCATGGCACCACCGGGTCCGGTCGCCGTCGGTGCGCTGCGCGTGGCCGCGCACCGCGCCGCCTTGGCGATGACGGCAGGGACTCCCGAGCGGATACGCACCGAGATGGTGGCCCGCACCCGCGCCCGCGCCGAGGCACTGGCCCCTGCGCTCGACGAGGCGGTGGGGCGGACCGACCTCGAGGCCACTGGCGAGCCCCGCTGGTGGGGGGCGCTCGACCTCCTCCAGCGCCTCCTGGCGCTGGCCGCCGTCGTGGGTGGGCTGTGGCAGACCGTCCTCGTCCTGGCGCGCAGCCACCTGCTCATCGAGGTCGACCCGCCTCGCTGGGGTGGGGTGCCCTGGCCGGTCATCCTGCTTCTGGGCTCCTTGGCAGCCGGGTTGCTCCTGGCGGCCCTGAGCTCTTGGCCGGCACGGGCCGGTGCCCGGCGGCGAGCCGCCAGGGTCGGCAGGCGTCTGCGGGCGGGCACGGACGCGGTTGTCGAGCGAGAGCTGTACGAGCCCCTGCGTGCCGATCTGGCCGACTGGCGGGAGCTGGTCGGTCTGCTGACGGTCCTGGAGCACCGGTGACGGACATCGTGCCTCCCCGGCCGTGATCAGGCACCGGTGTTGATGGCGGTGGCCGGCCAGCGGTGCTCGGCCGCCTCGGCCAGGGCCGAGCCGATGCCGTCGTAGATGTTGATGACGGTGTCGACACCCCGCTCGCGCATCTGACGGGCCTCGTCCTCGTATCCGGCCACCGCCATCACCTCGCCGGCGAAGTCGTGGTGCTCGATCCAGTCTAGGACCGCGAGGTTGGCTCCGGGCTCGGACATGGCCAGCACGGCGGTCCGCACGGCGCCGGTGCCCAGCCGCTGCCAGAAGTCGGTGTCGGTGGCGTCGCCCTCGACGACATTGAGACCCTCGGCCTGCAGCGCGGCGACCTTGTCGGTGTCGGAGTCGACCCCCATGACCGGGATCGGCACCGTCTGCCCATGGGGCACGCCGTCGTCGGCGACCAGCTCGTCACACAGGCGCCGGTAGGCCGTGCGCCCGACCCGGCCCATGCCGAAGATGACGACCTCGACGCCGGAGACGTCCAGGGGAGCCTCGGCCGGGTGCAGCGCGTCGGGGGCGTGATCGGGCATCCGGTGGGACAGGCGCTGCACCAGCGCACCGGGCCGCTTGTTGATCACCGAGGCAACGACGAAGGACAGGGCCACCGCCACCGACAGGCTCTGGAGCCACTCGGGGCCCAGCATCCCCCGGGACACCCCCACCGAGGCGACGACGAGTGCCAGCTCGGAGTAGGAGGCCACGGCCAGTCCGGTCAGCACGGCCGAGCGATGGCGCAGCCGGTAGAACCACAGGGCGGCGGTGTAGGCCGCCGAGCGCAGCGGCAGCAGCGCGACGAGGACGAGCGCCATGACCAGGGACCCCCACGAGGGCAGGCCGGCCGACCCGACGGAGACGAAGAAGGCGACGAGGAAGAGCTCCTGGATCGGCCGGAAGGACTCGGCCAGCTCGACGGAGCGGGGGTGGCGGGCCAGCAGAGCCCCCATGACGAGTGCCCCCAGCGTCCCGGGCAGGCCGACGGCCTCGAAGAGCTGGTATCCCGGCAGCAGGCCAACCGCGATGCCGAGCAGGGCGAGCATCTCGCGGTGGTGCACCCGTGCCATGACCCTGCCCAGGACTCTCGCTGCGGGGACCAGGGCCACCAGTGCGAGCGCCCAGGGGCTGGGTGCGGACCCCGCGATGAACACGAGCAGCACGATCGAGCTCGTGTCCTGCAGGATCGAGGTGCCCACCGCGATGCGCCCGTAGAGCGCGGGGGCGTCGTCGCGGTCCTCCAGGATCTTCATGATGACGACCGTCGAGGAGGAGGCCAAGGCGAAGCCGAGCATGAGGGCCGCCGGCCAGCCTGCCGTGGCTCCGACCGTCAGGCCCACGACCAGGACCGTCACCCCGATGACAAGGGTGGTCGCCGCCGTGATGGCCACCATGGTCACGGCGGCGGTGCCGGCGATGAGCCGGCGTCCCAGGGTGCGCAGATCGAGGTCAAGGCCGATGGAGAACAGCAGGAGGGCGGCCCCCAGGTCCCCGACCGTCTCGACCCAGCCCGGGGTCGGCCATCCCAAGGCTCCTAGGAGAAAACCGGCTGCGATGTAACCCACCAGCGGCGGCATCCTGAGCACGGCGGCGGCGAAGCCGAGGACGAGGACGGCGACGAGGTGGACGGCGAGGGTCATCGATGGTCTTCCGGGCGGGTCGGGGGCGGGTGGGGTCGTCGGCTCCGCATCACCCTGCGGCGGGGGTGGGCTCCGGGCTGAAGCGCCCGGTCGCACGGTCCGTAACCCCGTCCCGGGGGTCCCGGGGACGGGCGTTCTCCGGCTGACCGTCGGAATGGTCCTGGCCGTCCGCGGCGGGCTCCGAGCCGGAGTCGAAGCCCTGCGGCGCGTCCCCGGTCGTGATCGCCTGGGCGACGGCCGAGCCCAGCGCGTCCTCGATGTTGAGCACGGTGTCCGCCCCGGCACGGCGCAGTGCCCGGGCCTCGTCGTCGGTGCGTGCCACGGCCAGGACCTCGCCGTCGAAGCTCGAGCGGTTGAGCCACTCCAGGACATTGACGTTGGCTCCGGGCTCATGGATCGCCAGGACGGCGGTCGTGGCGTGCACGGCGTCGAGACGCTCCCAGAACCCCTGATCGGTGGCGTCGGCCTCCAGGACGTTGAAGCCGCGCCGGCGCAACGCGGCCACCTTGGTCGCGTCGTTGTCGATGCCGAGCACGCCGGTCATGCCGTCGTCGTACAGACGCGTGTACGTTGAGCGGCCCACCCGGCCCATGCCGAAGACGACGGCGGAGACCTCGGTGAGGTCCAGGGGCCTGTCCTCGGGGTGGATGCTGTCACGGGGGCGGCGCGGCACTGCCTCGCTCAGGCGCCTGACCAGCCGGGCCGGGGCGCGGTTGACCGCTGCCGAGACGATGAAGGACAAGGACACTCCCAGCGCGACACCGGGCGCCCAGGCCCGGTCGAGTAGGCCGAGGTCGATCCCGACGGCGACCAGGACCAGGGCCATCTCACTGTACGGGGACAGGAGGAGGCCGCTGAGCACGCTGGTGCGCCGACGCATCCGCCCCGCGCGCACCACGGCCGCGTGGACGGCAGGGCGCAGCGGCATCGCGGCGAGCATGACCACGGCCAGGAGGCCCGAGGAGACCGACAGCGTCGTAGCCAGGCCGATCGACACGAACAGGCAGGCCACCAGCGCGTCCTCGACCGTGCTCAACGCCCCGCCGAGCTCCTTGGCCGCCGGGTGGCGTGCCAGGAGGGCGCCGATGACCAGCGCCCCCAAACGGCCGTCGACGGCGACGGCCTCGAACAGCGCGTAGCCCAGGACCAGCGCGGTGGCGATCCCGAACAGGGTCCGCATCTCACGGTGGTCGATCCGGTCCAGGACCGCGCCCAGCAGGCGGGAGACGGGCCACAGCGCGATGAGCGCACCGGCCCACGGGCTGGGAGCGGGCGCCCTCAGGATGGTGAGCAGGAGAACGGCCGCCACGACCTGGAGGACGAGCACACCCGACACGAGGCGCCCGTAGACGGCGCGGGTGTCGTCTCGCGCCTCGAGCAGGCGGACGGGCACAGCGACCGAGGACAGGGCCAGGGCGAAGCCGACGAGAAGCGCCCCTGCCGGGGATGGGGCCTCCAGCGGCTCGAGGACGGCCGCCACAGCCGCCACGATGCCGACGCCCAGGCAGGTCAGCACCGCCGTCGACGTGGCGGCCGTGGCCAGGAGCCTCCTGCGCATGAGCGGCCAGGGCCGCAGCCGCAGACCCACCTTGAACAGCAGGAGGGCCAGGCCCAACTCCGCCAAGGAACCGATGACCTCCAGGCGCGGCGCCCCCGCGGCCGACAGCACCAGGCCGGCGGCCAGGTAACCGACCAGCGGGGGCAGACGCACCGCCGACGCTGCCAGACCCAGGACGACGACAACGATGAGGTACAGGCCGGCAGCTGTCACAGGTCCCTCTCGCGTCCGCCCCGCCTCCGGTCAGCGTGGTCTCACAACAGTGTCAAGTCAGGCTCGAGATCGCCATCAGCGGCATCTCAGCGAGTCAAAACACCCACCACGGCTCGTTTATTCCCCTCGGGCGGCGCAGGCCGGTGCGCCGGCCGGTATCACCAGCGGTCCGTGCGCTGCTGACCGCGCTCCTCCCGGCGCCCCCTGGCAGGGCCCTCGGAGCGGAAACCGCGCCGGGAGCCCTCGCCCCGGTCTTGGCGGTCGTTGCGTCGGTCGTGGCGTCGGTCATTGTGCTGGTCGTCCCGGCGGTCGTAGCCCCGGTCGCCCCGGTCATCGCGGCGGTGTCCGCGCTCGGGGCGGTCCTGCCAGCGGCCCGCCTCCCGGCGCTCACCCCGGTCACGCCGCTCGGAGCGGTCGTAACCCCGGTCGCCCCGGTCCCCCCGGTCATCGCGGCGGTACCCGCGCTCGGGACGGTCCTGCCAGCGGCCCGCCTCCCGGCGCTCACCCCGGTCACGCCGCTCGGAGC
>NZ_JAUNHI010000045.1:10137-14060 GCF_030524025.1 Actinomyces sp.
GGTCGTAACCTCGGTCACGCCGGTCGCGCCGGTCACCCCGGTCCTCGAAGCGTCCCGAGCCGCGTGGGCCCCGGCGCTCATCGCGCTCGAACCGGCCCCGGCCGGTCCGCCGCTCGGCGTCGTGGTGGCGGTCCCCAGGCCCGTCCCAGCCGTGACCGGGGCCCTCATCGGGTCGGATGCGCATCTCCCGGCCGCCGAAGGTGGCCCGGCCCATGGCCTGGAGCTGGTCGGGGCTCAGCTCGGTGTGGATCTCGACCAGGGAGAAGGACTGGAGGATGTCGATCTTGCCGATATCGGCCCCGGAGATCCCGCCCTCGTTGGCCAGCGCGCCGACGATCGCGCCGGGCAGCACGCGGTCGCGGTGGCCGACCTCGATGCGGTAGACCGTCCCGGTCCCCTCCTCGCGGCGGCGACCGCCGCGCGCGGCGCCCCGCTTGCCCTCGGGGCGGTCGCGGCGCGAGCCCTCGAAGGTGGCGGACACGAAGCTGCCCTCGTCGTCCAGGTTCTCCTCCCGGCGGCCCCGTGCCGGCCGCTCCTGACCGGCCTCGGCGCGCCGTGGGCCCTCGTCCCCGACGGCGAGCGCTAGAAGGGTCGCCGCCATCTCGAGGGAGTCGATGCCCAGCTCGGTCGAGGCGGTCGTCACGAGATCGGCGTACATCCCCAGGCGACCGCGCTCGTGGCGCGCCGTGGCGCGTTCGAGCAGGGCCTTGGCGCGGTGGGCGGAGACATCGGCCGGGGAGGGCAGCGTGATCTCCTCCAGCCGGCTGCCCGTCAGGCGCTCGATCTGGCGGAGCTTGCCCTTCTCTTTGGGGGTCAGGAAGGTCACGGCCTCGCCGTGGCGCCCCGCCCGGCCGGTGCGGCCGATGCGGTGGACGTAGGCCTCGGCCTCACGCGGCACGTCGAAGTTGACCACGAGGCCGATGCGGTCCACGTCCAGGCCCCGCGCCGCAACATCGGTGGCCACGAGGACGTCGAGCGTGCCGGCGCGCAGGCGCTCGACGAGCCGCTCCCGCTCGCGCTGGGGGACGTCCCCGGAGATCGCCGCCGCCTGGATGCCACGCCCCGCCAGCTCGATGGCGACGTCCTCGGCGGTGGACTTGGTGCGCACGAACACGATGGCCGCCTGAGCGTCGGTAACCGCCAGGACACGCGCCACGGCACCGATCTTGTGCCGGAAGGGGACCACCGCATAGGTCTGGTGGACGGTGTCGACGGTCGAGGACTGGCGGGAGACCTCGATGCGCTCGGGGTCGGTCAGGTGCTGGCGGGCGACGGCCTGGATGGCGGGGGGCATCGTGGCCGAGAACAAGGCGGTCCGCCGCTGCTCGGGCAGGGAGGCCGCGATGGTCTCGACGTCCTCGGCGAAACCCATGCGCAGCATCTCGTCGGCCTCGTCCAGGACGAAGTAGCGCACGTCGTCCAGGCGCAGGGCCCCCTTGTCGATGAGGTCGATGACGCGCCCTGGCGTGCCGACGACCACCTGCGCACCGTCCTTGAGCGCACCGATCTGCGGACCGTAGGGGGCGCCGCCGTAGACCGCCACCACGTCGAGGCCGCGTGAGCGCCGGGCCATGTCGGTGATCGCGTCGGCGCTCTGCAGCGCCAGCTCACGGGTGGGGGCCAGGACCAGGGCCTGGACGGCGCCCTCGGCGGCGTCGACCGCGTCGAGCAGCGGCAGCCCGAAGGCGGCCGTCTTCCCGGTGCCGGTCTGGGCGACACCGACGACGTCGTGGCCCGACAGCAGCACCGGGATCGCCTCGCGCTGGATGGCGGTGGGGGTCTGGTAGCCCATGTCGGTGACCGCCTTGAGCAGGTCGGCAGGCAGGCCGAGGTCGGCGAAGGTGACCTTGGCGGGTCGCGAGTGGTCCTCGTCGGGGGAGGGCTCGGTCTCGACGAAGGGGGTGTGCCCGTCGACCTCCTCCTCCTCGAGGTCCTCGGAGGAGTGGTCGACCTCCGGGCGGTCCCAGGGGTGCTCGGGGTCGGCCTCCGGCAGGCCGCGGTCGACATCGTCGTCCTCGTCCTCGTGCTCGACGTCGACGGGGTCCCCGGGGGTGTCCGAGGAGGCCGGGGTGTCGAAGGACTCGGCGGATCCGGGGGTCCGGTCCGTGTGAGGGGGAGCGGCGACGTCGTGCCCGGTCGCGGCCGGATCGGTGTTGAGGAGGTCGTCGAGGCCCACGGGGCCGTCGTGGGAGGGCACGGAGGGCCCCGGGCTGGTGGCAGTCATCAAGTTCTTCCCGTCTCTGGTCCCATCGCGGGACCGTTGCGGAGCGTGGGGGAGTCCAGTGGGACTCCGCTCTTGCCGCACCGCACCCACCACACTCGCCCCGCACCGACCGCGGGGTCGCAGACGGTGGCTGACGGGCTCGACGCACAGACTCACGGGGCTCCATCGTCACGGCCCCGGTGCACCGCGGTGCGCGACGGGGCTGCTACGGATCCCGAACGGGGTTCACAGCGCGGATCACTCCTGGGGCACAGCCTATGGCCCGACGGCGTCGTGCGGAGGGCCGTGGGCCTTGTGCCGCATGAGGTCACAGGTGATCTCGATCATTCCGGCCCACTTGGTCGCCACCTCGCCGGTGGGGACCTCCGACGCCCTCGGTGCGCTCGGCCGGGGCGAGTCGTGATGAAAGAGAGACCTGGGCGCCATGCTCGGTCCGCTGCTCACCGGACAGCCGTGGACCACCGTGTTTTTCGTTGAAACGGCGCCGTTGTACTCGACGGTCACGGTGGCGGCGCGAGGACCTGCACGGCCCGTCGAAGCCCCATGGGCCGCGCGGAGCACGCACGCGTGCTGCGAGAGTGTCCTGATCGCAGGCGATGGACGATACGATCAATCCACGACGACGTGCTTCCGCGCCGGAACCGATCGGCAACGGGGGGTGGTCGTCATCCCTGGAGTGCCCTGAGAGCACGCGTCAACCTATTCCCCGGATCCCCACGAGTACGACTAGATGACACCTTCCTCTCGCCGCCTCCCGAGGCACGGCGCGCTCCCGAAGTCGGTGGCGCGGCCGGTGCTGGCCGCACTGACGGTGCTGTCCGTCGTGCTCGTCACCGCGCTCGCCGTGCACCTCGGTGTGGGGCCCGCCGCGGCGCTCAACGGCGCAGGCCCCCAGGGTGCGACAGTCCAGGTGGCCCAGCCGGGCCGGCACTACATCAGCTCCTCGAGCACTGACCGTCCTGTGCTCAGCCTGTCGGGGTGGACCGACGCGCGCGGACAGGCTCTCGATGCGCCGGACAACGCGCAGACCAAGGCCGTGGCCGTCCACATCCGAGTGGTTGATGAGGACGGCTGGTACCAGGCCGGCGTCGTCTACCCGGAGTTCATTGCGGGACAGGCGGACTACGCCCTGCCCTTGTGGCCCTTCACCAACGACATGGATCCCCACGAGGGCACGTACCGGATCGAGTGGCGGGCCTCCAGCTCCGACCCGTGGGTCCTCGCCGACACGATCGGTCTCGACGCCCGCCTGCCGCAGCCCGGTCCGTGCGCAGGCCTTGAGCAGTCCGGCTCGTCGCTGGTCGGGACGGGGTGGACCTTCGACCGCACCACGTCCTTCGGGGGGATCTACAAGGTGGCCCTGGCCCTGGCGCTGCCCGATGGGACGGTCAGCCACGTCAACGTGCGGGCATACTTCAGCGGCACCCGCTTCCTCCTCGACATCGCGGACCTCGTCGCCGCGGGCGCACCGGCAGGAGGCGGCTACACGGTGACGGCGTTGGCCCACGGGCAGCCGACCACCACGAGTGTGCGGATCCCGTCGGCCCCGGTCGAGCAGCCCATGTCGAGCCCTCAGCCCAGCCCGTCGCCGAGCGCCGAGCCCACTGCCGACCCGACTGTGGAGCCGACTGCGGACCCGACTGCCGCGCCGCCGGCGGAGCCCACTGCTGAACCGGTGCCCAGCATCGAGCCCAGTGCT
>NZ_JAUNHI010000002.1:0-52162 GCF_030524025.1 Actinomyces sp.
CATCAACGACAACGAACCACCAGCG
Source organism: Actinomyces sp. (assembly GCF_030524025.1). Taxonomy (GTDB): domain Bacteria; phylum Actinomycetota; class Actinomycetes; order Actinomycetales; family Actinomycetaceae; genus Actinomyces. Next base: position 26 of record NZ_JAUNHI010000002.1, read on the forward strand.
GGAAGCAACACCACACTAAGACACGCACCCCGTCGACACGCGTCGACGCCTGCGACCGGGCCGGGTGTGTGATGAGGACACCCGGTGATTGCAAGCCGGAAACGTAGTGCCGCGCCGGGACCCGTGCAAGCGGGGCGCGAGGAGCGGCGTCCGGGCCCGAAGCTCAGACGCGGTTGTGCTTCTCGCAGAACACGTGGCCGGCGAGGATCTTGAACCCGTCGCGCTCGGCGGCCCGCAGGGCGTCGCTCTCGGTGTAGCTCAAGGCCAGGACCCGCTCGATGGCCGTGCCGTCGGGGTCGTGGACGGTGTCGACCACCCGGTGGGCGACCATGCGGTCACAGCCCTCGTGGTCGCAGCGGACGGCGATGGCCTCTCGGCGTACGAACATGTGCGGGTCCTCATGTCGTCGATGACGTGGTCCCCCCCAGTGTGCCAGGAAGGACGCGACCACGGGCCCGGTGCGCCCGGACAACCACGGGGTGGCCTGCCCCGGCCCCGGGGGTCACATCCTCAGGCTCAGCCCGCGCATGCGGGAGGTCGCCCCCTGGGACAGCACCGTGCGCAGGCTCGCTGCGTCCGCTCCCCCGGCAACGAGGTCGGGCTCACGGGCGATGACGCGCTGGAGGGTGCCGATCTCCTCGCCGACCACCCGCCTGCCCCACAGGCCCAGGCGGGCGGCGAGCTGCGGATCGGCGGCGATGTCCGCCTCCAGCTCCCGGGCGGCGAAACCGCCGAAACGGTCGACGCTCAAAGCATCGAGCACCCGGAGGCGCACCGGCTGCGGCAGTCCGTCGGCCAGCGCCATCGAGAAGTCGACGAGCATCCCGAAGGTCAGGTAGGTCTTGACCAGCCGCTCCTGCCAGTCGAGCGGACGCAGCCTGGAGTCGACGTCGTCGAACATGCCCACGAAGCCCTGGGCGGCCGCGTAGGCGTCCACACCTGCATCCCGGCCGGTGGCGGCCAGGGACTCGAAGGCCTCAACCCGCTCGGCACTCATGCGCAGCAGCTCCACCCTCTGCTCCATGGCCGGCGCCTTGTCCGCGTCCTTGGCGTAGCGGGTGCTCGCGATGGTGCACGACAGGCAGGCCACGCCGATGACGGCCGTGAGGTACGGGGACGGGTGCTGCGGGGAAGGGGACGGCGAGGTCATGCCGCCCAGCCTAGAGGAGTGAGTCCAAGGGGTGGGCGACACCGCCTGGGCGCCACGACTCCGGGGCCACCCCCTCGCCGAGATCGGGACTAATGACACCTCGAGGTGCCATATGTCCCGATCTCGAGGTGTCATTAGTCCCGATCTCGAGGTGCCATATCTACCGATCTCGGGGAGGAGGAGGGTCCCGGACTCGTGAGTTCTCCCACGTCAAGGCGCCTTCCCGGTCGGGCGGACAAGCGCACGCGGCCACCTGCCGCTACCCTGAGCGCGTCCACGGTTGCCCGGTCGTCCAGCAGCCAGGTCCCGGCGGCCCCGGCCCGCAGCGGGACACGATTCACGATCGGCTGCCACCCACGGCCGCGACGCACGCTCCCGGGAGCACCCACTCGCGCCCACTCCCCCGGGCTGTCCGTGCCCGGCACCGAGTGGTCATCGCGAGCGCCCGCGGCCTCAGAACATCAGACATGAGGAAGCTCGTGAGCGACGAGAACCAGACCGAGACAACTGTCCCGGAGCCCAGCCAGGCGGCCTCCGGCATCATCGAGACCGCCGGCGCCCATGCCCCCGTCCTGGACGAGGCCACCCCGGACATCACCGACGAGGGCGCCCAGACCGACCTGACGCGCCGGACCTTCGCCGACTTCGGTGTTGAGCCCGAGATCTGCGAGGCGCTGGCGGCCAAGGGGATCATCCACCCCTTCCCCATCCAGGCCCTCACCCTCCCGGTGGCCCTCGAGGGCCAGGACATCATCGGCCAGGCCAAGACCGGGACGGGCAAGACCCTCGGCTTTGGCCTGCCCCTGCTCATGGACACCCTGGGCCCCGGGGAGGAGGGCTGGGACGAGGACCCGGCCGCCGGCTCCCCACAGGCCCTTGTCGTCCTGCCCACCCGTGAGCTGGCCAAGCAGGTCGCCGAGGAGCTGACGATGGCAGCGGCCAAGCGCACGGTGCGCATCACCCAGGTCTACGGCGGGCGGGCCTACGAGCCGCAGATCGAGGCCCTGGCCAAGGGGGCCGAGATCGTCGTAGGCACCCCCGGCCGACTCATCGACCTCATGGACCGAGCCCTCCTCGACCTCACCCACGTGACCACCGTGGTCCTGGACGAGGCCGACGAGATGCTGGACCTGGGCTTCCTGCCCGACGTCGAGAAGATCCTGGCGCGCACCCGCTCCGACCGCCAGACGATGCTGTTCAGCGCCACGATGCCCGGCGCCGTCGTCGCCCTGGCCCGGCGCTACATGACCAAGCCCACGCACATCCGCGCCCAGGACCCCGGTGACGAGGGGATGACCGTCAAGACGGTCCAGCAGGTCGTCTACCGCACCCACGCCCTCAACAAGGTCGAGGTCGTGGCGCGCATTCTCCAGGCCACCGGGCGCGGGCGCACGATCATCTTCGCCCGCACCAAGCGCACCGCCGCCCGCGTCGCCGACGACCTCGCCTCCCGCGGCTTCGCCACCGCCGCGCTGCACGGCGACCTGGGCCAGGGCGCCCGCGAGCAGGCCCTGCGCGCCTTCCGCAAGGGCAAGGTCGACGTCCTCGTGGCCACCGACGTGGCCGCTCGCGGCATCGACGTCGACGACGTTACCCACGTCATCAACTACCAGTGCCCTGAGGACGAGAAGATCTACGTCCACCGCATCGGCCGCACCGGTCGCGCCGGCAACTCCGGCACGGCGGTCACCTTCGTCGACTGGGACGACATCCCGCGCTGGAGGATGATCGCCAAGGCCCTGGGGCTGCCCATGACCGAGCCGGTCGAGACCTACCACACCTCCGAGCACCTCTACACCGACCTGTCGATCCCCGAGGGCGTCACCGGCCAGCTGCCGCGCGACCAGCGCACGCTGGCCGGGCTCGAGGCCGAGGCGATCGAGGACCTGGGTGAGACCGGGCGCCGTGGTCGTGAGGCACGCTCCGGCCGGGGCGGTCGCACGGGTCGCGGCGGACGCTCGGGCCGCGGCGAGCGCCCCGCCCGCGGCGAGCGGCGCACGGACGATGAGACGCGGGGCTCGGCCTCCCGCTCGGGCCGGGGCCGCACGAGTGCCGCCCGCACGCGGGCCGACGGCGAGGAGACGACCGGCCGGCCGCGCCGGACCCGCCAGCGCACCCGGGGCGGGCGTCCCATCACCACGGAGGACTGAGCCCCGAGCAACGAGTTCACCTCCACCGCCCCGGGCTCACAGCTCGGTGCTGATGTAGGCGAAGACGCCGTCGGCCATCATCTGCACGGCGATGGCCGCCAGCAGCAGACCGAAAATGCGTGTGAGCACGCGGATCGCCGAGTCGCCCAGAACGCGGTGCAGGCCCACCGAGAAACGCAGCGCCAGCCAGATGACGATATGGGTGACAATGATCGCCGCGGTGACCGAGACCCAGCCGATGACGGGGGTCGCGGCCGACTCGACGGCCACCATGGCGGCGACAATGGCACCGGGGCCCGCCAGGAGCGGCGTGCCCAGGGGCACGAGGGCGGCATTGTCGTTTCCGCCCTCGGGGCCCGGGGTCTCCTCGATCTTGCCGGTCAGCAGCTCGAGGGCCACGAGCAGCAGGAGCAGACCCCCCGAGATCTGCAGCGCCGGGACCGTGATCCCCAGGAACATGAGGATGTACCGCCCGAATATCGCGAACAGCAGGATGACGGCGAAGGACACGAGCGTGGCGTGCCACGCCGAGCGCTTGCGCTCGGCATCGGTCTGCCGGCTGGTCAAGGACAGGAAGATGGGGATCGCCCCGAGCGGGTCCTGGATGACCAGGACCGTCGTGAAGGACGTGGCGAAAAGCGTGAGGTTGAAGACGGAATCGAGCATGGGTGTGTCTGGGATATCCAATCGGGAAATGCCATCGAGGGCACCGGCGACCTCGCCAGTGGCCTGTCAGGCGGTCACAAGAGGAATGCTGCCCTCCCCGACGATCCGCTCCAGGAGGTCAGGGGGCATGAGGTTCTCGCCGAGCCGGTTGGGCTTGCCGGCGCCATGGTAGTCCGAGGCGCCGGACATCCCGATACCCAGGTACCGGGCCAGCTCGCGGGCCTGCTCGCGCTCGGCCGGACCGTGGTCGCGATGGTCGACCTCCAGGGCCGCCAGCCCGGCGTCGGCCATGTCGGCGAAGACCGCGTCGGGCACGAGTCGGCGTTGGCGGGACCGGGCGCGGGGGTGCGCAGCCACCGGCACCCCGCCGGCGGCCCGTACCAGCTCGCAGCCCCGCACGGGGTCCAGCGCCCAGTGGTGCACGTAGTAGGGGCTGCCGGTGGCCAGGGGCCCGGCGAAAGCCGCCCCCCGGCTGTCAAAGGAGCCGGCGGCCACGAGGGCGTCGGCGATATGCGGCCGGCCGATCGTCACCGCCCCGGCGGCCTGGGCCTCGACGTCCTCCCAGGCGATCGGGTAGTCCTGGGCGAGGAGCTCGACCATCCGGCGCGCACGAATCGAGCGCGAGGCGCGCGCCAGCTCGAAGGCCTCGGCCAGGCCGGGGGCGTCGGCGTCGAAGAGATAGGCCAGGAGGTGGAGCGTCACCCCGTCGACGGCGCAGGAGATCTCGGTCCCCCGCAGCAGGGCCACCCCCGTCGCGCCGACGGCACCGGCGGCCTCCTCCCAGCCCGCGGTCGTGTCGTGGTCGGTCAGGCCCACGACGTCGAGCCCCGCCTCGGCCGCCCGGGCCATGAGGGTTGCGGGGCTGTCCGTCCCGTCCGAGCAGGCCGAATGGGTGTGGGGGTCGATGCGCACGTCGCCCAGTGTAGGGAGGGCCGGGCGCGGCGGCCCGCGCCGAGCCGGCCACCGTTGGCCCCGATCACGCCCGGCCGCTCGGCCCTCGGGCGGCGCTGTTCCACGTCCGCGCCCGGGCGGTCGGTGGCAGGATCGGTCCATGAGCGCCACGGCCCCGCCCTGCCCCCCGCCGACCGATGACCCCGGCACCCGCCCGGGCGCCGAGACCCGGGCAACAGCCCCGCCCGTGCGCTTCGCGGTGGTGGGCACCGGGTTCATCTCCGGCTGGTTCATGGAGGCGGTCGCCGCGGTGCCGCAGGCCGAGGTCGTCGCGGTCACCTCCGGGCGGCCCGAGCGCGCCGCGGCCTTCGCCGCCGAGCACGGGATCGGGGCGGCGTGGCCGACCTTCGATGAGCTCGTGCGCCAGTGCCGCCCGGGCGGCTCCTCGCCCGCCGACGTCGTCTACATCGGCTCGACCAACGTCCTGCACGCCGAGCACGCCCTGGCCGCCCTCGAGGCGGGACTCCACGTCGTCGTCGAGAAGCCCTTCGCCATCACCCCCGCTCAGGCCGACGCCATGGTCGAGGCGGCGCAGCGCCACGACCGCTTCCTCATGGAGGCCTGGCTGACGGCCTTCGAGCCCGGCACGAGGGTGCTGCGCGAGACCCTGCCGCGCCTGCTCTCCGACGGGCCGGGACCCCACCGGGCGGTGCTCGTCAAGGAGCAGTTCTCCTCGCGCATGCCCGCCTACCGGGCCGGCGCCCTGCCCGCGGTCCTCGACCCGGCCAAGGCTGGCGGGTCGGTCATGGACCTGGGCGTCTACCCGGTGTCCCTGGCCATCCACCTGTTCGGCCCGCCCGCGCGGATCGGGGCCGGCGCACGGCTGCTGGACTCGGGCGTGGACTCCCACGGGGTGATCACCCTGGACTACGACGTCCTTCCCGACGGCTCCCCCACCGACCTGCAGGTCGTGTGCCTGCACTCCAAGACCTCCACGGCCTCAACGGGCTCGGCCATCGCCTCTGACACGATGTCCCTGTCCTTCGACGACTGCCAGTGGCCGCGCACCATCACCCTGCACACCCCCCAGGGGCAGGAGGACCTCTCGGTGGCCGGCACCGGCCCGGTGCTGGCCCGCGAGCTGGCCGAGGTGTGCCGTCTGGTGTCCACCGGCCAGCGGTACTCCCCGCTGCACCCGCCCTCGGCCTCGGCGGCCTGCGTGCGGGTCCTGGCCGAGGCGCGTCGCCTTACAGGGATTCGTCTCCCCGAGGACGCCGGTGCCAAGATGGGCGTATGACCGAATCCCACAACAACGCCTCCCTCAATGTCGAGCAGGAGGCCGCTCAGCCCGTGTCGGAGCGCGGCTCGAACCGCTCGCGCCAGCCCAGCAACAAGGCCTTCCGCGACTTCATCGCCTCCGGCTGGGGGCCGCGTCCCGCTCAGCTTCCCGAGCCCGCCGACGCCGCCCCCTGGGCGGCCGCGCGCCGCGCCGCCCTGGGGTCGCTGTTCCCCACCGAGCGGCTCGTCATCCCGGCCGGTCCCCTGGTGACCCGCAACAACGACTGCGACTACCGCTTCCGCCCGCACTCGGCCTTCGCCCACCTGACCGGCACCGGAACCGACTTCGAGCCCGATGCCGTGCTGGTCCTCGAGCCGCTGACCGTGCCCGGCCAGGAGAACACCGGGGGCGAGCCCACCCACGAGGCGGTGCTCTACTTCCGGCCGCGGGCCTCCCGCTCGAGCGAGGAGTTTTACGCCGACGCCCGCTACGGCGAGCTGTGGGTCGGGGTGCGTCCCTCCATTGAGGAGGTCGAGGCGCTCACCGGCATCCGCTGCGCCCACATCGACACCCTGGCCGACCGCTTGGCCAAGGACGCTGGTCCCGGTGCGGTGGGCCTGCGCGTGGTCGCCCAGGCCGACGCCGCCGTCACCGCCCTGGTCGACCAGGTGCGCCAGTCCGCCGGGCTGGCCCACGGCCAGGGGGCCCAGGAGGTCGACGACGCCCTGGCCGAGGCCACGAGCGAGCTGCGCCTGGTCAAGGACGACTGGGAGGTCGACCAGCTCCAGCGCGCCGTCGACGCCACCGCCTCGGGCTTCGAGGAGCTCATCCGCTCCATCCCCCGCGCCACCGGCCACTGGCGCGGCGAGCGGGTCCTGGAGGGGGCCTTCGGGGCGCGCGCCCGCGAGGAGGGCAACGGGCTGGGGTACGACACGATCGCCGCAGCCGGCGACCACGCCAACACCCTGCACTGGATCGCCAACGACGGCCAGGTGCGTCCCGGCAAGCTCGTCCTGGTCGACGCCGGCGTCGAGGTCGACTCCCTCTACACCGCCGACGTCACCCGCACGATCCCGGTGGACGGGCGCTTCACCGCCCCCCAGCGCCGCGTCTACCAGGCGGTCCTCGACGCCGCCGACGCCGCCTTCGCCCGGGCCAATGAGCCGGGCTGCCTGTTCCGCGACGTGCACGCCGCCGCCATGGAGGTCATCGCCGCGCGCCTCGAGGAGTGGGGGCTGCTGCCCGAGGGGGTCAGCGCCGCCGACTCCCTGGGCCCCGAGGGCCAGTACCACCGCCGCTGGATGGTCCACGGCACGAGCCACCACCTGGGGCTCGACGTGCACGACTGCGCCCAGGCGCGCCGGGAGATGAGCATGGACGCGCCGCTGCGGCCGGGGATGGTCTTCACCATCGAGCCCGGCCTGTACTTCCGGGCCGACGACCTGCTCGTGCCCGCCGAGCTGCGCGGCATCGGCGTGCGCATCGAGGACGACGTCGTCGTGCGCCCCGACGGGCGGGTCGAGTACCTGACCGCCGCCATCCCACGCACCGTCGAGGAGGTCGAGGCCTGGGTCTGCGGCCTCATCGCCTGAGACGCCCTCGCCCGAGCCCGCGGCCTCAGGAGCGGTGGTAGCGCTTGCGCGTGGGCACCGGGACGTGCACGTCCTGGGTGCGCCCCTCCCCCTCGAGGTGCTCGCGGGCGAAGGCCAGGGCGCTGGCCAGGCCCTCGCGGCGCTGGGAGGCGCTCATCGAGCGGGTGTTGACCTCGACCACCACCTGGCCGCCGCGCTCCTCGAATCCGGTGGCCGCCAGGTAGGTCAGGACGCCGGCGCAGTCCTGCGTCCCCTGCCCGGGCAGGAGGTGGTCGTCGAGGAAGCCCGGCACGCCGTCGGTCAGGTGCAGGTGGCGCAGGGTCGGCCCCAGGGAGCGGGTCATCGCCAGCGCGTCCGAGCCGGAGGTCGCCGCGTGGGAGATGTCGAGGGTCACCGAGCGGTAGCCCTGGCCCACGGGGTCCCAGGTCGGCGAGTAGGCCTGGAAGTCCCGGGAGGAGTGGGCATTGCGGGGCCTCCAGGTGAACATGTTCTCCACGCACAGGTGCATGCCCGTGATCGCCTCACGCCTATCGACCCCGCGCACGAAGCTGCGCGCGTAGCGCGTCTGCCAGAAGAACGGGGGGTGGAGGACGACGTTGGGGGCGCCCACGGCCCGGGCCAGCTCGATGGAGCGGTCGACCTTGTCCCAGGGGTCGACCCCGAAGACCGAGCGGGTCAGCAGCAGGGTGGGGGCGTGGATGGCCAGCACGGGCTGGTCGTAGCGCCGGGCGAGCCCCTCCAGGATGCGGGCGTCCTGGGTGGCCTTCTCGCTCCAGACCATGACCTCGACGCCGTCGTAGCCCAGCTCGGCCGCCAGCGCGAAGGTGGCCTCGGCCCCGCCCGGGTAGACCGAGGAGGTCGACAGGCCCACAGGTACTGTCATCGCGGCCTCACTCGCCCTGGGGGGCCGAGGGGTTCTCGGGGTCGGCTGCGTCCCGGCTCCCCGTCTCCGGGCCGTCACCGCCTGGGGGGCGCGCGCCCACGGCGGTGTACCGCGACGGATCCTCGCCCTCGGAGAGCCGCACGCCGAAGCGGGGCTTCTCGTCGGGCCGGGAGCCGAAGGCCGTCGGCCCGTCGCCGCGGGCCTCGGCGCGGGCGGCGCGGCGCTCCTGGGCGCGGCGCGCCATCTCCCCGCCCCGGGAGAGGTTCCCGGGCACGTCGGCCAGGGCCTGGGCGGCCTCCTGGGCATGGGCGGAGGCGAGGATGGAGTACCGCGAGGCCACCACTTGGCTGAAGGAGGTGAAGTCGCGCTTGCCCCGGGTCAGCCCGTAGGAGACCACCTGGAAGAAGATGCCCCAGACCACGCCCATGAACACCGCTGCGCCGGCGGTCACGCCGGTGCTGTTCGAGGGGCCCAGGAACATCATCATCGCGGCGAAGAAGATCCCGATCCACAGGCCCGAGCCCGCTCCCGAGGCGATGGTGCGCCCCCAGCTGCGCCGGCCCGTGATGTGCTCGACCTGGCGCAGGTCCGTGCCGATGATGGCCAGGTGCTGGACCGGGAACCCGTCGTCGCTCAGGGCGTCGACGGCGTGCTGCGCCTCCGGGTAGGTGGCGAAGGAGGCGACCTCGGTCCCCCGGGGCATGACGCCACCACCAACGGGCATCGGCGCGGTCGGTGAGGAGAAGCTGCTCATGGCCCCCATCGTCGCACGCCTCTGCACGGCGCCGGGCCCTGCGCGCGCTCGCTCATGCCCAGGGCGCATAGGCTGTGCTCGTGGAGAACACCAGGACGCGCAGCACCTCACGGGTCTTTATCGCCCGTCTCGTGGGCACCACCGTCTTCGATCCCCTGGGGGACGCGGTCGGCAAGGTCCACGACGTCGTCGCGCTCATCGCGCTACGGGGCGAGCCACGGGCCGTCGGCCTGGTCATCGAGGTCGCGGGGCGGCGTCGTGTCTTCCTGCCCCTGTCGCGGGTCACGGCCATCGAGCCGGGTGCGGTCATCACGACGGGGCTGGTCAACATCAGGCGTTTCGAGCAGCGTCATGTCGAGACCCTCGTCTTCGGCGAGCTGTTCGACCGCGTGGTCACGATGCGCGACGGCACCGGGCAGGTGACCATCCGCGACGTGGCGATCGAGCGGGACCGGGGCATGGACTGGAAGGTGACGCGCCTGTTCGTCCAGCGCGCCGCCTCCGGCCCCCTGGGGCTGCGCCGGGGCGAGACCTTCATGGTGCGTCCCGAGGACGTGTCGGGCCTGGCGGGGTCGGCCGACCAGCAGAGCGCCACCGCGCTGCTGGCGACCCTGGAGGACCTCAAGGCCGCCGACCTGGCCGACGTCCTGTCCGACCTGCCCTTGGCGCGCCAGCTCGAGGTGGCCGCCGAGCTGTCGGACGAGCGCCTGGCCGATGCCGTCGAGGAGCTGTCCGACGACGACGCGGTCGCGCTTCTGTCCGGGCTGGACGCCCCGCGCGCGGCCGATGTCCTGGACGCCATGCAGCCCGATGACGCCGCCGACCTCGTCGCCGAGCTCCCCCAGCTCAAGGCCGCCGAGCTCCTGGGGCTCATGCAGCCCGAGGAGGCCGAGGACGTGCGTCGCCTGCTCACCTACGACGAGTACACCGCCGGTGGGCTCATGACCACCGAGCCGATCATCCTGCCCCCCGAGGCGACGGTCGCCGGGTTCCTCGCCCAGGCGCGCAAGGCCGAGATGACACCGGCGCTGGCGGCGGTGGCCTTCGTGTGCCGCCCGCCCCTGGAGACGCCCACGGGCAAGTACCTGGGGATGGTCCACTTCCAGCGGGCCCTGCGCGAGCGGCCCCAGAAGATGGTGGGCTCCCTGCTCGACAAGGCGCTCGAGGGGGTGCACGCCGAGGACTCCATCGGCACGGTCACCCGCCTCCTGGCCACCTACAACCTCACCGCCCTGCCGGTGGTCGACGACGCCGACCGCCTCCTGGGCGCCGTGTCGGTCGACGACGTCCTCGACCACCTCATGCCCGACGACTGGCGCGAGGCGGACGAGGCCGTCACCGACGAGATGATCGAGAGGAGCGCCAATGGCTGAGCAGCTCGACCAGCCCCTGTCGGAGGGACGTTCGCGCAGGCTGCGGTGGGCGCGACCGCGGCGCAACGCCCGCTCCGACACCTCCGGGCGCATCGCCGAGGCGATCGCCCGGTTCTCGGGCACCCCGACCTTCCTCATCTGGTTGACGGTCTTCGTCGCCCTGTGGATGGCGTGGAACTCCTGGGGGCCCGAGCCCCTGAGATTCGACAAGGCCGAGCTGGGCTTCACGGCCCTGACCCTCATGCTCTCCCTCCAGGCCTCCTACTCGGCTCCCCTCATCCTGCTGGCCCAGAACCGCCAGGACGACCGCGACCGGGTGACCGCCGAGCAGGACCGCCAGCGCGCCGAGCGCAACCTGGAGGACACCGAGTTCCTCACCCGGGAGATCGCCTCGCTGCGCTACGCGATGAACGACGTCGCCACCCGCGACTTCGTGCGCAGCGAGCTGCGGGGCATGCTCGAGGAGATCCTGGCCGAGGAGCGTCGCACCCGCGAGGAGATCCACGATGACCGCGGTGAGGAACGCGGGGAGGACCGGGATGACCGTACCGACGACGGGGCCGGCCCCGCCCCGGGGCGTTGACAGAGCCACAGGGGAGTACATCTAGGATGGGGCGTATGCCGACTCCATCGACCGACGCAGTGTACGAGGCGCTCGGGAGGGTCATCGACCCCGAGCTCCGCCGCCCGATCACCGAGCTCGGCATGGTCGACTCGGTGGAGGTCGCCGACGACGGCGCCGTCACCGTCGGAGTCCTGCTCACCGTGGCCACGTGCCCGCTCAAGGACACGATCACCGCCGACACCCGCACCGAGGTGGGGGCCGTCGAGGGCGTGACCGGGGTCGAGGTGCGCCTGGGCGTCATGACCGACGAGCAGCGCGCCGAGCTGCGCACCCGCCTGCGCGGCGGCGTTGCCGAGCCGGTCATCCCCTTCACCCAGCCGGGCAACCTCACGCGCGTCTACGCCGTGACCTCCGGCAAGGGAGGCGTCGGCAAGTCCTCGGTGACGGCGAACCTGGCGGCGGCCATGGCCGCCCAGGGCCTGAGCGTCGGGGTGGTCGACGCCGATATCTACGGCTTCTCCATCCCCCGGATGCTGGGCGTCGACCAGATCCCCACCCAGCTCGACGGCATGCTCGTGCCCCCGGTCGCGCACGGCGTCAAGGTGATCTCGATCGGCATGTTCGTCGAGGAGCGCCAGCCGGTGGTGTGGCGCGGGCCCATGCTGCACCGGGCCGTCCAGCAGTTCCTCACCGATGTCTTCTGGGGCGACCTGGACGTCCTGCTGCTCGACCTGCCCCCGGGCACGGGGGATGTGACGATCTCAGTGGCCCAGCTGCTTCCCGCGGCCGAGGTCCTCGTCGTCACCACCCCGCAGACGGCTGCCGCCGAGGTCGCCGAGCGCACCGGGCTCATCGCCACCCAGACCCATCAACGCGTCGTGGGGGTCATTGAGAACATGTCGTGGCTGTCCCAGGCCGACGGCAGCAGGGTCGAGGTCTTCGGCAGCGGCGGTGGCCGCGCCGTCTCGGAGTCGTTGTCGCAGGCCCTGGGCTACGAGGTTCCTCTGCTCGCACAGCTCCCGCTGGACATCGCGCTGCGGGAGGGCTCCGACGCCGGCACCCCCGCGGTCATCGCCCAGGAGGGTGCGCCGCGCGCGGACTCCCCCGCCGCCGCTGAGCTCGTGACGCTCGCCAAGCGGCTGGGCCACCGGGCTCGGGGCCTGGCGGGACGCAACCTGGGTGTCAGCCCGGTCGGCTGAACAGCCGGTGGGCCATCGGCCCGCCCGGGTCCGTTCGGCCCGGAACCTCGACGGCGGCGCTCAGGCGTCGACGACGACTTCGGCCGCCTCGGCCCGGGTGCGGGCGGCCAGCCGTGCGGCCTGCACGATGTCGCGCGGCGAGACCGGCCGTGCCGGCACGGGGTCGGCAGTTCCGGGCTCGGTCAGGCTCGAGGGCACCGGTGCCGGGTCCTCGGCCAGGTCCTCCTCCGAGCCGGTGGCCTGCAGGACGCCACGACGCGGGGCCGCCTCGCTCGGCGCTTCACCTGCGGCTTCCTCGTCATCCGGGCCGGCCTCGCCCGGCACCTCCGCCAAGTCCTCGCCCGAAGCCTCAGCCGGGCCGGCCCCACTCGACTCCTCGGCCGCTCGGGCCTCGCTCGGCTCCTCGACCGACTCGCCAGGCTCTGCCAACTCGGCAGGCTCTGCCGCCTCGCCAGGCTCGTCCGACTCGACCGGCTCAACCTGCTGGACCTCGGGGATCTCCGCGATCACCGCCTGCCCCTCGGCCTCGGTCTGAGCGAGGTCCTTGTCGGCCGCTGCGGCCGCCCGGCGGGCGGCATTGGCCTGGCGCGTCTCCTCGGCCTTGTCCTTGATCATCGTCGACAGGGTCTTGGCCCCCTTGGCGCCCGCGGCGGCCGCGACCGCGGCGTCACCGGACTCCTTGGCCGCCTTGGCCACGGACTGGAAGGGGTTGGCCAGGTCCCGGCGGATGGCGTCGAGGTCCTCACCCAGGGCGTCGCGCACGATCTTGCGGGGGTCATAGTTGCGCGGGTCGAGGTCGGACAGGTCGAGGTCGCCGAGCTCGGGCCCGACCTCCTCGGCGATCTGGACCTTGGCGTCGTCGAGAAAGACGCGCAGTCGACGGACCGCCTGGGTGAGCTTGCGGGTGTACTCCGGCAGGCGCTGCGGACCGACGACCATGACGGCCACCAGCACAATGACGAAGAACTCCGCTCCGGAGATGCCAAACACGCGGTCAGTATAGGGAGGCTCCGACGGTGACAGGCACGCCGTCCGCCCCCGCGTCGGCGCGCATCGCCACCGGCGATACACGCCGGTGCGCCCAGGACCTGGAACAATGGGCCCGGGTGCGGCGCCCCGCCTCTGAAACTCGGCGGTGCCGCACGGTCATGCCCACGACTCCATGGAAGGGACTCACGGTGAGCGCAGACAAGACCCTGAGCTGGTCCTACACGGAGGAGTTCCCCCGCGAGGGCGAGCATGCCGCACAGGCCAGGCTGCGCGGCATCGAGCTCGGGCTCACCCCCGTCTCCCCCGCCACCGGCGCGGCGCTGCGGATGCTGGCGGCCTCGGTGGCCGCCAAGTCGATCGCCGAGATCGGCACGGGCACGGGGGTCTCGGGCCTGTGGCTCCTGGACGGGATGGGCGCCGACGGCATGCTCACGACCATCGACGTCGAGGCCGAGCTCCAGCGCGAGGCCCGGCGGGCCTTCGACGCCGCCGGTCACCCCGGCTCGCGCACCCGGGTCATCCGGGGCCGGGCCTCGGACGTCATGCCGCGCATGGCCGAGCGCTCCTACGACATGGTGGTCCTCGACGTCGAGCCCGACGAGGCCGCCGCGCTGGCGGACTCGGCCGTCCGGATGCTGCGTGTCGGGGGCGTGCTCGCCGTCACCCACGCCCTGTGGAGGGACCACGTGGCCGATCCGGCGCGTCGGGACGCCTTGACAGTGGCGGCCCGCGAGCTCGGCAAGCAGCTGCGGGACCGCGAGGACCTGCTCACCTCTCTGCTTCCCGTCGAGGACGGGCTGCTCGTGTCGGTCCGGCAGATCTGAACGGTTCCCGCCCCTGGGCGACGGCCGGGCCGCGGGTCGGCACCGACCCGCGGCGGGCGGAACAGGAGCGAGGCACTGGCAGGTCACTGCCAGGACACCGTCAGCACGCTCTAAGGACCGGGCCCCTGAGGGCCCGGTCCTCGCCAGTGCGTGGCACATGCCACAACGGAGCCGCCGCGCGGACTGCGGGGCTCAGACCTTGACGGAGGCCAGCGCCTCCTGGAGCTCCTTGACCTCGTCGGGCGTAATCTCAACGACCAGACGACCGCCACCCTCCAGCGGCATCCTCATGATGATGGATCGACCTTCCTTGACGACTTCGAGTGGTCCGTCGCCGGTCCTGGGCTTCATGGCAGCCATGTAGTCCCCTTTCAATGACTCGGCGCAGATTCATCGCCGCGCCGCCCATACCATTCTACGACATGTTGCCCCTGGCTCTTGGCAGAACGTGGCCCAACCCACGATTCACCGTCCGCCTGCGCCGTCCTGGCACGGTCGTGGCCAGCACGTCGGGCGGTGGGGCAGCACCCACCGGGGCGCCGGGTCAGATGAGGCCGGCGGCCCGGGCCTCATCGGCGCGCATCTGCTGGGCGGCGCCGACGACGTAGCTGACAGCCTCCTCGGCGGTGTCGACGAGGTGGAGCAGCCCGGGGTCGCCGTTGGAGATGACGCCGGTGTCGACCAGCGTCGAGCGGATCCAGCTGATCAGGCCCTCCCAGAAGGCCGTCCCGACCAGGACGATGGGGAAGGAGGAGACCTTCTGGGTCTGGACGAGGGTGAGGGCCTCGAAGAGCTCGTCGAGGGTGCCCAGTCCCCCGGGCATGACGACGAATCCGTCGGAGTACTTGAGGAACATGGTCTTGCGGGCGAAGAAGTAGCGGAAGTTGACGCCCAGGTCGACGTAGTCGTTCATGCCCTGCTCATGGGGCAGCTCGATGCCCAGGCCCACCGAGACGCCGCCGGCCTCGTGGGCGCCTTTGTTGGCCGCCTCCATCATGCCCGGCCCTCCACCGGTGATCACGGCGTAGCCCGAGCGCGCCAGCCCGGCGCCGACCTGCTCGGCCAGGGTGTAGGCGGGGTCGGAGGCGGGCGTGCGCGCCGAGCCGAAGACGCTGATCGCCGGACCGAGCTCGGCCAGCGCGCCGAAGCCCTCGACGAACTCGGACTGGATGCGCAGGACCCGCCAGGGATCGGAGTGCAGCCAGTCGGTCTCGCCCCGGCGGTCCAGGAGGCGGGCGTCAGTGGTCTGCTCGGGGATCTGGGTGCCGCGCAGCAGCACCGGTCCCTTGCGGTAGGTCTCTCGGGTCATAGCGGCATGATTCCTCAAGCCCCGCCCCGTGTCACGGCCCGCGCCGGGCGCGCGCCTCATCCCAGCCAGGTCCGCAGGATCGAGGTGACCCGCTCGACCTGGGAGACCGGGCAGTGCTCGTCGTCGGTGTGGCACAGCATCGGGTCCCCCGGCCCGAGGTTGACCGCCGGGATGCCGGCGGCTGAGAAGCGGGCGACGTCGGTCCACCCGTACTTCGGGCCGACCGTCCCCCCGGAGTCGCGCACGACGGCGACGAGCCCGGCCGCCAGGGGCGAGTCGAGCCCCGGCCTGGCCGCCTCGCACAGGTCGTCGACCCGCACCGTGACGGGCCCCGTGCTCGCCTCGATGGCGGAGGGCTCCCCGCCGGCCCCGGGGTCCCGCCCGGCCATGATCCGCAGGGCGCGGTCCAAGGCCTCCCGGGCGTCGAGGTCCGGGGCGTAGCGGTAGTTGACGTGCAGGCGGCAGGAGTCGGGGATCGTGTTCATGGCGATGCCGCCCTCGATGAGCACGACGTTGAAGGACTCCCGGTAGGCCAGGCCGTCGACCTCGACGGTGCGCACCGGTGCGGCCGCCGCCCGGGCGATCAGCTCGCCGGCGGCGTGGATGGCGTTGGCGCCCCGCCATGAGCGCGCCGAGTGCGCGGCCGAGCCGGGCACGTCGAGGACGAGGCGGAGCGTCCCGTTGCACCCTCCCTCGATGACGGCGCCGGTGGGCTCGCACAGGATCGCCAGGTCGGCGGCGAACCAGTCGGGGTGTGCCTCCAGCGCCAGGCCCAGGCCATTGAGGTCTCCGTTGACCTCCTCGTTGTCGTAGAAGACCCAGGTGACGTCCCGGGTCGGGGCGGTCAGCGTGGCCGCCAGGTGGAGGCAGACGGCGACTCCGCCCTTCATGTCGACGCTGCCGCGCCCCCATACGACCGGCTCGCCCCCGCACTCCTCGAGGCGTCCGGGGACGTTGGCCGTTTTGAGGGAGACCGGGACGGTGTCGAGGTGGCCGGCGATGATCACCCGCTCCGGGCGCCCCAGGCGGGTGCGGGCCACCACGGTGTTGCCGTGTCGCCTGACCTCGAGGTGTCCCAGCGCCCCGAGGGCGGCCTCGACGGCGTCGGCCAGCGGGGCCTCACCCCCCGAGACCGAGGGCGCGTTGACCAGGGCGAGGGTGAGCGCGCCAAGGTCCCCGGCGAGATCGGGCAGGACCACGGGCGCGGGTTCCGGTTCGGAGGGCGTCACGGTCTGGGTCATGATCACAGGTTAGGCGGCCGTGCCCCCACACCCCGGACACCCCGCCCGAGGCGGGCCCCGGCCATCCCGGCATGGGCTTGCACACGACGTGACCTGCGCTGCATAATCACTCCACCACCGAGATGAAACCGGTACCACGCCCGTGGTCGCACTGATCACGACCCGCCGTCGTACCGGACGCCACGACCCGGGAGCCGAGAATGCCGCGCCTGACCGCCACCACGACCGCTCGAGCGGCTCGCGTGGCGCAGACAGCACGTGCGGCGCTGCCCGTGACGGCATTGCTCGTCGTCACCGCCCTGTGGGGCTCGACCTTCATCATCCTCAAGGACGCCCTCGACCACATCGAGCCCGCGGACTTCCTCGCCGTCCGCTTCGCCATCGCCGCCACCGTCATGGTCGCGCTCACCGGTCGTCGACTGCTCGAGCTGGACCGTCGCCGGTGGGTCCAGGGCCTCGGGCTGGGAGCGCTGTACGGGATCGCCCAGATCCTCCAGACCGTCGGCCTTCGCACGACCGACGCCTCGGTCTCCGGCTTCATCACCGGCATGTACGTCGTACTCACCCCGGCCATCCTCGTGGCCGTCACGCGCACCGCCCCCTCCGCCCGGGTGGTGACCGCCTCGGCCATGGCCCTGGCGGGCCTGGCCGTCCTCAGCCTGACCGGCACCTCGCTGAGCACGGGGGCGATGATCACCTTCGGCGGCTCGGTCGTCTACGCCCTGCACATCGTCGCGCTGAGCCGGGTCGCCCACGAGCACGAGGCGATGACCCTCACGGCGACACAGATGGTCGGCATCGCCCTCGTGTGCGCGGCCGCCGGGGTCCCCGGTGGCGTTGAGGTTCCCGGGACCGCATCGGTGTGGGGCCCGGTGCTCTACATGGCTCTGGCCACGGGCATCGGGACGATGTTCCTCCAGACCTGGGCCCAGGCCCGCATGAGCCCGACCCGCGCCGCCGTCGTCATGACCTGCGAGCCGGTCTTCGCCGCACTGTTCGCCATCGCCCTGGGCGATGAGACCCTGTCCGGCCGGCTCGCCCTGGGAGGCGCACTCATCGTCTCGGCGATGCTCCTATCGGAGATGTCGAGCGGCCCTCCCGACGACGCCCCGCTCGACCCCCGCCCGCCCGGCCCTCCGGCCGGCGAGCATGCCGACCGACCCCCTCATCCTTCCCGCCCGGGGGAGGGACCACCGGTGGGGGCCGCCACCGCAGCCTCCGGAAGCCTCGAGAACCACGAGGACCTCTAGCGCAGCCCGACCCGCGCTCGACGACCTCCAGGACCTGGAGGGCACTGGCGCGGCGGCCCTCAACAGGAGCGGGCCACCGCGGCGGCTTCCGGCCGCCCTCGGCGCACCCCGCCGGCGGGCACCGGGTCAGACGAGGTCTGACCGACACCGATCAACGACGATTGAGGACCCACCATGCACATGTCATCCCCGTTGCCTCACTCTGTGTCCCGGCGCACCCTGCTGAGCGGCTCGGCGTTGCTCGCCCTGAGCATCGCCGGCTGCTCCGGCTCCTCGGGCGCCAAGGGCCAGGGCACCGTGACCTGGTCGACCTGGGGCAGCCCCGAGGAGCTCACGCTCCTGGAGGAGTTCAACACCCAGTTCATGAAGAACAACCCCGACATCACGGTCGTCTTCCAGCCCGTGGCCTCCTACGAGGAGTACCACACCAAGCTGCTCACCCAGCTGACCTCGGGCACCGCCCCGGACGTGTTCTACATCGGGGACGACCGGGTGGCCTCGGTCCTGCCCCACCAGGTGCTCGCGCCGCTCGACGACTACCTGGCCGG
Source organism: Actinomyces sp. (assembly GCF_030524025.1). Classification (GTDB taxonomy): domain Bacteria; phylum Actinomycetota; class Actinomycetes; order Actinomycetales; family Actinomycetaceae; genus Actinomyces. Next base: position 18,690 of record NZ_JAUNHI010000002.1, read on the forward strand.
CTCCGACTCCCCGATCTCGACGCAGGACTTCAACGCCGAGGTCTACGGGATCGCCGAGCTCGACGGGTCTCTGTATGCCCTGCCCAACGACGTCAACCCCGACGCCTGGTGGTACAACAAGAACGTCCTCGAGGCCGCCGGGATCACCGAGGACCCCGCCCAGCTGGCGGAGCAGGGGGCCTGGACGACCTCGGCCTTCCTGTCGATGAGCGAGAAGATCAAGGCCGCCGGCCTGACCACGCTGGCCTTCTGGAACTACTGGGCCACCCACGCCTCGTGGATCACGAGCCAGGGCGGCCGGGTCTATGACGACTCCGACTCCTACGTCGCCCACACCGACCCGGCCTCGGTGGCCGCCGTCACCGAGCTGGCCGCGCGGTGCCGCAGTGGCGAGTTCGTCGTGGCCGACACCCTGCCCGAGGGCAGTGGGGCCGACGCCATGTTCCTGACCGACAAGCTCGCCTTCTTCGCCCAGGGCCGCTACACCGCCAACACGCTGCGCAGCGCCGGGGTGGACCTCAGCGCCTACGACATCGCGCCCTGGCCCACCCCCGAGGGGACTGCGGCTCCCACGGGGCTGGCGGCCTCCTTCCTGGCCATCAACGCCAAGGCGGCCGACCCGCAGGCGGCCTACACCTTCTTCTCCAGCTTCCTGAGCGTCGAGGGCCAGCGCATCCGACTGGCCTCGGGCACGGCCGTGCCCTCGGTCAAGGGTGCCGACGACCTGGTCACCAACGACGACTTCCCCGCCCACGCCCAGACCATGCTCGACATGCGCGACGCCGGCTACACCAACAACCGTGCCGAGGCCTCGGTCCCGGGCCTGTCCTCAACCATCGCGACCGACCACATGCTGCCCCTGTACCAGGGCAAGGCCCAGCCCCAGGAGACCCTCGACGCGATCGCGGCCCTCATCGCCCAGGAGCGGACGACGGCCTCCACCTCCCCGAGCCCGGCGGCCAGCGCGCAGGAGAGCCAGTCCTGATGCCCGCCCCAGACCACGGGGCCGCCCGTCGCGCCAGCCGGGACCACCGGCCCGGCAAGGGGCGCGCCACCGTGGCGCCGGTCCGCCCTCGCCGCAGCTGGCGCGTGGCGGACCGGCGCCACGGCTACGCCTTCGTCGCCCCCCAGACCATCGGCCTGCTCCTGTTCACCCTCCTGCCCTTCCTGGCGGCGCTCGCGCTCGCCTTCACCCAGTGGAACGGCTTCGGCACCCCCTCTTTCGTGGGCGTGCAGAACTTCGTCGACCAGCTGACCGACCCCCTGCTGCGGCGCGCCGTGCTCAACACCCTGGCGATCGCAGCCATCACCGTGCCGGTGGGCCTGGGGCTGGCCATCATCGTGGCGGTGCTACTCCAGGGCGTGCGACTCAAGTCCTTCTACATGGTCATGATCTTCACCCCCGTGGTCACCAGCTCGGTGGCCGTGGCCCTCATCTGGCAACAGCTCCTGCACCGCGAGGGCATTGTCAGCCGCTCGATCACGGCGGTCCTGCCGGTCACTCCGCCCGACTGGCTGGGCGACCCGCGGCTGGCCCTCGTGTCCGTGTGCCTGGTGACGGTCTGGTCCTCCCTGGGGCTCAACGTCGTCATCTTCCAGGCCGGGCTGCAGTCCATCCCGCCCTCGGTCCTCGAGGCCGCCACCATCGACGGCGCTGGACCGGTCCGCCGGTTCGTCAGCATCATCCTGCCGCTGCTGAGTCCCACGATCTTCTTCCAGTCGGTCGTCGCCGTCATCAGCTCGCTCAAGACCTTCGACCTGGTGTTCATCCTCGTGTCCCACGCGGGACCGGACCACGCCACCCGGACGATCGTCTACCACATCTACGACCTCGGCTTCCGCTCCGCGCAGTTCGGGCTGGCCAGTGCCGCCTCCGTCATCCTCCTCGTGCTCACGGCGGTCATCACGCTTATCCAGTTCGCCGGGCAGAAGCGCTTCGTCCACTACGAGGACTGATCCATGTCTGCCATCCCCCGCCTCTCCCCCGCCGCCCCCGTCCAGCGTCGTCGGCGCCCGCTGCCGGTCGCGACCGTCCTGCGCCACGCCGCTCTTCTGGCGATCTCGGTGTGCATGGTCGGCCCCTTCATCTGGATGGTCCTGGCCGGCTTCAAAGGCACCGTCCAGACGCTGTCGGAGCCGGCGAGCCTCCTGCCGGACCCCTGGGTGCCCTCCAACCTCACCGACGCCTGGGGCGCCCTGCCCTTCTCCCGGGCCTACCTCAACAGCGCCTACATCATGGCGCTGTGCGTGCTCGGCACGCTGGCGACCTCGGCGATGGCGGGCTACGCCTTCGCCCGCGTCGAGTTCCGGGGCGCCAGAGCGCTGTTCGGCCTCTTCCTGCTCGTCCAGATGGTCCCCATCCAGGTCACGCTCGTGCCCTTCTACGTCATGATGAGCCGGATCGGGTGGGTCGACTCCCACCTGGCGATCATCGTGCCCGCCATGATGGTCAACCCCTTCGGGGTCTTCCTCATGCGGCAGTTCATTCGCGCGGTGCCCCGCGAGCTGGAGGAGGCCGCGCTCATCGACGGCTGCGGGCGCTGGCGGATCCTGACCGCGATCATCCTGCCCAACATCCGTCCCGGCCTCGGGGCACTGGCGATCATCGCCGCCCTCGACACGTGGAACAACTTCCTCATGCCCCTGGTCCTGCTCAACTCCACCGAGCTGTTCACCGTCCCCCTGCTGCTCTCCCAGTTCCAGGGCCAGTACGGCGGCCTCAACCAGGGGCTGATCATGGCCGCCACGACGATCTCGACCCTGCCCATGCTGGCGGTCTTCATCGTCGCCCAGCGCCAGATCATCAACAGCCTTGCCACCTCCGGGCTCGGTGGCCGATGAGCCCCGGCGAGAACCTGCGGGACCTGGCCCGCCGCATCGACCTGGCCGAGGTGCCCCTGACCATCGCCGGCAGCCGCCTGTTCGTCCTGGCCCGCGGCAGTGCCCTGGACATCCACGAGGCCCGCTACGAGGTGCCCCTCGAGGACTGCCGGGTCGCCACGGGCCTGGTCGTGCGGGACCAGGACGGAGGCCTCCGACACTGGTCCGTGCCCGATCCCTGCCGCATCTGCTGGGGGGAGAACGGGCCCTGGCTGACCCTGACCCCCGAGGGCGGGGCCGTCCTGGGCCGGCTGCCCCGGGGCTGGTCGGTGCACCTGGAGGCGGTCGAGGAGAGGACCGGTCTCGCTGTCCTCCAGGGGCAGGTGGTCAGGACCCCCGACGGCGGGCTCGTCGTGCGCGCGCTCAGCCCCGGCGCGGGCCTGGTCATCACCCCACGGACCGTGGCCACCTCGGCACCGGCCGACGCCCAGGTGGCCGCGGATGAGGCCCTCAGGGAACAGGTGGGTCACAACCTCGAGACCGTCGACGCCTGGATGCGGCGGTGCCCCGAGGTCCTGGCCGAGCACCGCTCCACGGCACGCCTGTGCTGGTGGGTGCTGGGGGTCAACACCCTGCGCCTGGGCGGGGCGGTCACCGGCCGGGCGGTGGTGCCCTCCAAGCTCGGCTATGTCGGGCTGTGGCAGTGGGACGCCTACTTCATCGCCATCGGGCTGCGTCACGGCGACCCCGAGCTGGCCGCCGAGCAGCTGCGCCTGGCGCTGTCGTGCCAGCAGGCTGACGGACAGCTCCCCGACGTCGTCCACGAGGCGGGGGTCCTGGCCTCGAGCCGGGACCTGCCACCGGCCGACCTGGCCTCGTTGCGGGCGCTGGGGACGGCCGGTGCCGAGGACCGGCCGGTGCCGCTGACCAAGCCGCCCTTGACGGCGCTGGCCATCGAGCTCGTCGACGCCTGCCACCCCGAGGACCTCATCACCCAGATGGGCCCCGCGGTACGCCGCTCCCAGCAGTGGTGGTTCGAGCGCTGCGACCCCCGGTGCCTGGGCGTGCCGACCTACCTCCACCCCTACTCCTCTGGGCTGGACGACTCGCCGGTCTTCGGCGCGGGCACGCCCATCGAGTCCCCCGACCTCAGCGCCTACCTGTGCCTCCAGGACACGATCCTGGCGCGGTGGTCCGCCCGAGCGGGCCAGGAGCGGGAGGCGGCCTCCCACCTCGAGCGTGCCGAGCGCCTGCGCCGGAGGCTTGAGGAGTGCGGCGCGGACAGACGCTTCATCCCGGCAGTCGGCCCCCACGGCCCCTCCCCCAGCCTGACCGTCGTCAGCCTCATGCCGCTGCTCGTCCCGGGACTGGACCACCGGACGCGCGAGGCGATCCTCGCCCTGCTCGATCGTCCGGAGGACTTCGGGGCCCGAGGCGGGGGCGCCGCCGTGCCCACGGTCGCCCCCTGCGACCCCGCCTTCGACCCGCAGCGGATGTGGCGGGGGCCGGTGTGGGTCAACACGAACTGGCTGGTGGCCCGCGGGCTGCGCACCCAGGGCATGGAGCGGCGCGCCCGCGACCTGGAGGCTGCCACGCTCCGGCTCGTCACGGGGGCGGGCGGGCCGGTGGAGTACATCGACCCGGTCACGGGCCGGCGCCCCACGGGGGCGAGCACCTGCTTCGGCTGGTCGGCGGCGCTGTTCATCGACCTGGCGGTCACCGCCCGGCGGGAGGCGACATGCGCGCCGGGCTCATCCTGACTCCCGCACCACCAGGTGCATGGGCAGGACCTCGACGCGTGGGGCCGCCCCCGCCAGGAGCTCGAGGGCGAGCTCGACCGCGACCCGCCCCTCCTCGCGCAGGGGCTGGGCCACAGTGGTCAGGGCGGGGTGGGTCAGCTGTGAGACGGGGTGGTTGTCGAAGCCGATGACGGCCACGTCGCGAGGGACGGACAGGCCGTGGGCACCCAGGGCGTGCAGGGCGCCCCGGGCAATGCGGTCGGAGCCGGCCAGCACGATGTCGAAGTCCACCCCGTCGGTCAGGGCCCGGCGCACGACCTGCTCCCCGGCGGCCTCGTCCCACCCGCCGAAGACGACCGTGCCCGGTGGAGGGTCGGGCGCTGCGGGGCACAGGACGCTGAGGTAGCCCTCGACCCGCTCGCGGGAGGCCGGGTTGTCGCGGGGGCCCACGACGATGAGGGGCCGGCGCCTCCCCTGCTCGGCGGCCCGGCGAGCCGCCATGGCCGCCCCCAGCACGTCGTCGGAGAAGACGCTCGACATGCCCGCGGCCTCCTCGACGCGGCCGGTCAGCACCGTGGGCAGGCCCTGCGCGGCGAGCTGGGGCAGCAAGCCGTCCTCGACGTAGGGGGTGAGGTGGATGACGGCGTCGGCCCCCCGCTGCTCCAGGAAGCGCATGGCCTTGGCCCGCTCGGGCCCGGAGGAGGCCTGAAGAAGCACGGGTACGAGCGGCGTGGGGGCCAGGCCGTCGTAGACGCCGCGCAGCACGGCGGCGAAGGTGGGGTCGGAGTACACCTCGTCGAAGGGCTCGGTCAGAATGACGCCGATGGCCCCGGCGCGCCCGGTGGCCAGGGACTTGGCCTGCCAGGACTCCACGTATCCCGAGGTGGCGATGGCCTCCTCAACGGCGCGGCGGGTCACCGGCGCGACCCGCGGCGAGCCGTTGAGGACCCGGGAGACCGTCGCCTTGGACACCCCGGCCAGGCGGGCCACGTCTGCGATCGTCGCCCGGCCCCTGGACCCGGCGTCCTGGGCCGCTGTGTCATTCGCCCGCATGGGCAGATCGTAGATGATTGAGCCTTTCTCACCGGGCGCTCGGCCGCCGAGTTCGTACCTTGCGTCGTCAGTCCGCACCTTCGCCGGACGGCTCCCCGCCGTGTTCGTAGTGCCGCAGACGGCGTGCCACACTCGATGTGAAACCGGTACCATGACGTACAGGATCCTCCCCGAGGCGGCTCGGGCGGCCCGTTCGGGCAGCCCGCGCCCCTCCCCGCCCGACCGGGCGGCCCGGGAGGAGCACGACAACACCTCGACCACCGCACGTTGATCCGATGACCTCACCCACCTCAGCACCCACCGCCGCTTCGGAGCCGGAGGCCCCCTCGCCACGCGACGAACAGACCAGCGCCCCCCACTTCTGGGAGGACCCCTCCCGCACCGGCGACGGCCGCCTGCCCGCGCGGGCCTACTTCTTCGGCTACGCCGACGCCGCCGGCGCCGCGACGATGGACCGACAGCGCTGCCTGGGCCACACCGACCTGTGCGGCCCCTGGTCCTTCCGACTCTTCGCAGGGCCCCTGCGGATCGACTCGCACATCCACACCACCGCCCACCCGCACTGGGACCGGGTCGAGGTCCCCCACCTGTGGCAGCTCGACGGCTACGGCGCACCGGCCTACACCGACGAGGGCTACCCCTTTCCCATCGACCCGCCTCATGTCCCCTCCGACACCCCCACCGCCGTCTACCAGCGGCTGGTGCCCCTGCGCCCGGTCGAGGGGATGCGGACCATCCTGCGCCTCGACGGCGTCGAGAGCCTCGTCGTCGTCCACCTCAACGGCAGGCGCATCGGGTGGTCCAAGGGCTCCCGGCTCGCTGCCGAGTTCGACCTGACCGAGGCCGTCCTCGACGGGGACAACCTCCTGTCGCTGACGGTCATGCAGTTCAGCGACGGCACCTACCTGGAGGACCAGGACATGTGGTGGGCGTCGGGGATCTTCCGCGACGTCTACCTCATCCACCGTCCCGCCCGCGGGCTGGCCGACATGGTGGTCACCACCCCGCTCGTCGACGGCGAGCACGTCCTGGACGTCGACCTGCTGGCCGCCGGCACGACGCCGGGGCCGGAGGGGACCCCGGGGCCGGGCGGGGCACCCGGCGGCTGGTCGGTCGACTGGGAGCTGAGCCACCGCGGTCGGGCGCTGGCCGCCGGGCAGGTGAGCGGCGGTGAAGCTCGCCTGCGGATCCGCCAGGCCATCCCCGGCGCCCCGGTGTGGACCCCCGAGACCCCCGAGCTGTGCCTGCTGCTGCTGCGCGTGCGCGACGCCGCGGGCGCCGTCGTCGAGCATGTGCCCCACCGGGTCGGCTTCCGCCAGATCACCATCGACGGGGGGCTGCTGCGGCTCAACGGGCGGCCCTTCACCATGCACGGGGTCAACCGTCACGACCACGACGACCGGCGCGGCCGGGCCGTGGCCATGGAGCGCGTGCGCCGCGACCTGCTCATGATGAAGGCGCACAACATCAACGCGGTGCGCACCGCCCACTACCCCAACGACCCGCGCTTCTACGAGATGTGCGACGAGCTGGGCCTGTTCGTCCTGGCCGAGACGGACCTGGAGACCCACGGCTTCGCCATGACGGGTGACATCGACCGGCTCTCACAGGACCCGGCCTGGCGGACCGCCTACGTCGACCGCATCGAGCGCCACGTCCTCGCCCAGCGCAACCACCCCTGCGTCGTCATGTGGTCCCTGGGCAACGAGTCGGGCTTCGGGGACAACTTCCGCGCCGCCTACGCGCGCGCCAAGGAGCTCGATCCCACCCGCCCCGTCCACTACGAGGAGGACCGGGACGCCCAGGTCGTCGACGTCGTGTCGACGATGTACAGCCGGGTCTCCCAGATGAACGACTTCGGGGAGCACCCCCACCCCAAGCCCCGCATCCTGTGCGAGTACGCCCACGCCATGGGCAACGGACCCGGGGGCCTGAGCGAGTACCAGGAGGTCTTCGACCGCCACCCCTGCCTCCAGGGCCACTTCGTGTGGGAGTGGGCCGACCAGGCCATCGCCTCCGACCTGCCCGACGGCACGACGACCTGGCTCTACGGCGGGGACTTCGGCGACTACCCCCACAACGGCAACTTCTGCGTCGATGGCCTTGTGCTGCCGTGGCAGGAGCCGAGCCCTGGACTGCTCGAGTACGCCCAGGTCATCGCGCCGGTCGTCATCGAGCCCGAGGGCTCGGGGCTGCGCGTGCGCACGCGCCTGTACTTCACCGACACCTCCGGCTTCACCCTCGAGGCCGCGCTGCGCGTCGACGGCGAGGTCGTCTGGTGCCGCTCCTCGCCCTGCCCGGTGGTCGAGCCCGGCGGCACCGCCCCCCTGCGCATCGACCACCCCGAGGGCCGCGGGGAGTCCTTCCTCGAGGTGAGCGTGCGGCGCGTGGCCGCGACCCCCTGGGCACCGGCCGGGGCCCGGGTCGCCGTCTACCAGTTCCCGCTGAGCGGGGACGGCCCCGAGGGCCGGGAGCCGGGGCGCGAGGAGTCCGGGCCGGAGGAGACCGCCCCCGTGCGCTGGGAGAGGCGGGGCCCGGGCATCGTCCTGGGCGCGCGGGACACCGAGGCGAGGATCGACGCCGTCGACGGCCGCCTCCTGTCGTGGCGCGCCGGTGGGGAGGAGCTCCTCACCTGTCCGCCCACGGTGAGCCTGTGGAAGCCGGTCATCGACAACCACCGCGCCGATGCCGACACGCTGTGGCGGCCGCACGTCCTCGACCACCTACACACCTCCACCCGGTCGGTGCGGGCGCGCCGACACGGTGCGGCGGTCGAGGTCGCCGTCCACCAGCGCCTCGCGCCCCCCGGCCTCGACATCGGGATCCGGCTGCGCCAGCGGCTCCTCTACCTGCCCGACGGCGCCCTGCGGATACAGGTCGACGGGGTGCCCGAGGGGGACTACCGGGGCGTCATCCCGCGCGTGGGCATCGAGATGGGGCTGCCCGGGGAGCTGAGCGAGGTCGAGTACTACGGGCGGGGGCCGGGTGAGAACTATCCGGACTCCCGCTCCGCCAGCCGCATCGGTCGGTGGAGCACGACGGTGGAGGACATGTACGTGCCCTACGTGCGTCCCCAGGACTACGGCAACCGCCAGGACGTGCGCTGGATGGTTCTGCGCCGCCCCGGAGGGGCGGGCCTCATGGTCATCGGCGACGGCGCCCTCAGCGTCGCGGCCTGGCCATTCACCACCGCCGCCCTGGAGTCCGCCGAGCACCTTCACGAGCTGAAGCGCTCCGGCACGACCACGCTGCACATCAACCACGCCGTGCTCGGCCTGGGGTCGAACTCCTGGGGGTCGGAGGTCCTCGAGTCCTACCGGACGCGCTGGGAACCCTTCTCCTTCGCCGTCCTCCTGATGCCCTTGGGCGAGCAGGAGGATCCCTCCAAGCGGTGGAGACGGGACAGGAGGAGTCTGCGCGGCGCAGACGGCCGGCGGGCACGTGGACTGCCGGCGTCGGGGTCCTCTGGGGGTGGCGGTGCCCGGGGAGCCGGAGGTGCCTCGGGAGCCGGAGGTGCCACCGGGACCGCGAGCGCCGCAGGAGCGCCGAGCCGCACGGACAGGAGGCGATACATGCGCCAGTCGGCGAGCCTGGAGGAGCTGGGGCGTTTCGACGGCGGAGCCCTCCCATGGCAGCGGTGCGTCGAGGCGATCCGGCGCGCGCCGCTCCTGCCCCGCGACGTCGCCGGCTCAGTGGGCGACTCGGTGACCTTCTGGCGCGAGAGCGGTCCGGTGCGCGACGAGCCGCTCTTCACCGCGCACCGCCGCTACCTCGAGGTCATCCACGTCCTGAGCGGCTCGATGCTGATCGAGCACGCCTGCACCGACGAGCTCGAGGAGCGCCAGGCCTACTCCGACGTCACCGACCGTCTGGCCCTGGCGGGGCGCGGCACGACCGCGGTCATCGAGGCCGGCCGGACCGTGGTCATCGGACCCCGTGGGGCGCTGCGCCGTCTGCGGAGCCCCGGGGGCGAGGTGGTCACCGCGCATGTGACGGTCGAGGGCGGGGGCCTCGACGACGGATGAGGACAGGCGGGTCGGCGGGGCACCATCCGCGAGGGCGGCGCGCCGGCGCGGGCGCCCGTTCCCGCCGGAGACAGCGGGTGCGTGCCGCCTACCCGGCCGCCGGAAGGCGCTCGCCGGCCGCTCCCCGCGGGACCTCCTCCGCCCGAGGGTGCCGAATCCCCCGAATCCCCCGTATCTCCCGTATCTCCCGATCTCGAGGTGCCAGATGTACCGATCTCGCGGTGTCACAAGTCGCGATCTCGCGGTGGCCTATGTCCCGATCCCGGGGCGGAGGCTACCCTGAGGGTGTGAGCGATCCCATGGGCTCGGCCCGGTTCCTGCGCCAGGACGATCCCGAGCACGCCGCGCTCCTGGCCCAGGGGTGGACCGTGGCCGCGACCTCCTGGGGCGCCAGGCTCGACCTGGCCGGTGACAGCGACCTGGCGGTCTACGACCGGGCGGTGGGCGCCGCCCGCGACGCGGGCTACGAGGTCCGCGAGCTGGCCTCCACCGAGACCGCCGCGCTGGTCGACCTCGACACGCTTGTCGCCCCCGACTTCCCCGACACCCCCGCCTCCCACCACACGCCCCTGCCCCTCGACCTGGCCGAGCGCCTCGCCCGGGGCGACTGGCGGGCCTTCGGGGCCTGGTGGCGGGGGATACTCGTGGCCTTGACGATCCTGTACCGCTTCGAGGACCGCTGGGAGGTCGACCGCACGGCGGTCGAGGCCGCCCACCGGCGCCGTGGTCTGGCATCGGCCGTCAAAGCGTCCTCGATCCTGACCACCCACGCCGAGGGGGCCCGGCGCTGGGGCACCGGCGGCGCCCTGGCCAACGAGGGCTCACTGGCGGTCAACCGGACTCTAGGCTTCCACCTCGAACCGGCATGGCACACACTCCTGCCGCCCGCGCAGACCCCGGAGACTCCCGCCGCTCAATGAGCCTGTCGGTCGGCCGCCGGGACCCGCACCACCTCTGTGGTCGCCACCACCCATGACTGCGATCACGCTCAACGCACCTCGGCTCTAGGACACGGTAGCGTCACGCCCATGACCCAGTCCCTCGTCAATGCTGTCGACACCGGCCTCGGCGCCGCGGTGACGGCGTGGATCGCCGAGGATCCCGATCCCACGACCCGCGCCGAGCTGTCCGGGCTCCTGGCCCGTCACGACCAGGGCGACCTGGAGGCGACCTCCGCCCTGAGCGAGGCCTTCCGCGGCCCGTTGCAGTTCGGCACGGCGGGCCTGCGGGGGCGGCTGGGCGGCGGACCCAACCGCATGAACCGGGTCGTGGTCATCCGGGCGGCTGCCGGACTGGCCGCCTACCTGCGCGACGTGGTCGGCGAGGGATTCACCGTCGTCATCGGTTACGACGCCCGCCACGGCTCGCGCGCCTTCGCCCGCGACACCGCCAGCGTCGTCACCGGCGCGGGGGGCACCGCCCTCCTGCTCGACCGGGCCACCCCCACCCCCGTCGTCGCCTTCGCCCTGCGCCACCTGCGTGCCGACGCCGCGGTCATGGTGACGGCCTCGCACAACCCGCCCCAGGACAACGGTTACAAGGTCTATCTCGGCGGGCGCGCCGTCACCGACGACGGCCAGGGCGCCCAGATCGTGCCGCCCCACGACGCCGCCATCGCCGAGCGGATCGCCCGGGTCGGAGCGCTGGCCCAGGTCCCCATGCCGGAGTCCGGGTGGACGACCCTGGGTGAGGACATCGTCGAGGAGTACATCGCCCGCGCCTCCCACGCCACCGGCCTGCGCGGACCGGCGCCGCTGCGGATCGTCCTGACCGCGATGCACGGGGTCGGCGGCCGGATCTGCCGTCAGACCCTGGCCCGGGCGGGCTTCGAGGACGTCGTCGTCGTGCCCGAGCAGTTCGACTCCGACCCCGACTTCCCGACGGTCGCCTTCCCCAACCCCGAGGAGCCCGGCGCCCTCGACCTGGCCCTGGACCTGGCGCGCAAGGTCGACGCCGACCTCGTCATCGCCAACGACCCGGATGCGGACCGCTGCTCGGTGGCCGTCCCCGACGAGCGTGCGGCCGGGGGCTGGCGCCAGCTGACCGGCGACGAGGTCGGGGCGCTCCTGGGCCAGCAGGCGGCGGAGCTGGCGGCCTTCGCGGGCACGGGGGTGCTGGCCAACTCCGTGGTCTCCTCCCGTCTGCTGCGCCGTATCGCCCAGGCCTACGGGCTGGGGCACCGCACGACCCTGACCGGTTTCAAGTGGATCAGCCGCGTGCCGGACCTCGTCTACGGCTACGAGGAGGCCCTGGGATACTGCGTCGACCCGACGGCGGTGCGGGACAAGGACGGCATCTCGGCCTCGGTGCGGCTGGCGGTGCTCGCCTCGGTTCTGGGCCAGCAGGGCCGCAGCGTCATCGACCTGCTCGACCGGCTCGCCCGGGAGCACGGCCTGTACGCCACGAGCCCCCTGAGCGTCCGGGTCGAGGACCTGTCCTTCATCTCCAGCGCCATGCGCCGCCTGCGCACCCCCGACGGGGCGCCTCGGAGCCTGGGCGGCTCGCCGGTCGCCAAGGTCGTCGACATGCTCGATGGCGCGGCCGACGGCAACGGCGGACGCCTGCCCGCCACCGACGGCCTCATCTTCACCACCGAGTCTAACGACCGGGTCGTCATCCGCCCCTCGGGCACCGAGCCCAAGCTCAAGTGCTACTGCGAGGTCGTCGTGCCGGTGGCCGTCGACGAGCCCGTCGACGTCGCCCGCCGGACGGCCGCCCGGCGCTTAGAGGCCATCCACGCCGACCTGCGCCGCCTGCTGGGCATCTGACGGGCGGGCGCCCGGACCGCGCCGCCGGGTCAGGCCTCCAGCCCCTCGAGGATGGCGACGGTCGCCGAGACCCCCAGGCGGCTGGCGCCGGCCTCCACCATCGCCAGGGCGTCGGCGGCGCTGCGGATACCCCCGGAGGCCTTGACGCCGAGCCGGTCACCGACCGTGGCGCGCATGAGCTCCACGGCGTGGACCGAGGCGCCTCCGGCCGGGTGGAAGCCCGTCGAGGTCTTGACGTAGCCGGCGCCGGCGGCCTCGGCGGCGCGGCAGCAGGCGACGATCTCCTCGTCGCTCAGCGCGGCCGACTCGATGATCACCTTGAGCAGGGAAGAGCCGCACGCCTGTGCGACGGCACGGATCTCCTCCTCGACGGCATCGAAGCGCCCGTCCTTGACCAGCCCGAGGTTGACGACCATGTCGACCTCATCGGCCCCGGCGGCCACCGCGCCTGCCGCCTCGGCGGCCTTGACCGGCGCGGAGTGGGCACCGGAGGGAAAGCCGCAGACGGTGGCCACGGCCAGTCCCTCGGGCACCGGGCAGGGCAGCATGCTCGGGGACACGCACACGGAGAACACGCCGAGCTCGGCGCCCTGCGCCACGAGTGCCGCAACCTGCTCGGCGGTGGCCTCGGGCTTGAGCAGGGTGTGATCGATCAGCGCGGCGATCTGGGCGCGGGTGGTCATGGGGAGTCCTCTCTCCTGGGGCGCGACCCGTCGTGGGACGCGTGTCGGGCACCGACTCAGGTTACGCGTCCTCGACCTCACAGGGCGCAATGAGGGCAAGCACCCGGGGCCAGGAGCCCAGCTCGCGGGGGCCGCGGCCCCGTCGGGCCCGCGGGGCCAGCAGGTCCAGGGCACGGACCGTCCCGGAGCCGGGCTCGTAGATGGGCACCCGCCCGGCCCCCGGGTCGGTTCGGCCGATCAGCGCCCAGGGCATGGCCAGCACGTAGTGGCGAGGAATCACCGGGCCAGCGCTCAGGGCACGTCCCAGCGCGCGACCGACCGGCCCGCCGCTGTCCGGCGCGGTCTGGGGCGCGGTCTGGGGCGTGGTCAGGGGACCGCCGGCGAGCAGGATGACGGGCAGGCCCTGCCCCAGGAGCGCACGCACCCGCTCGACCGCTTGGTGCCACCGCTCCCCCTCGTCGCGCACAGGGCGCACGACGTAGACGGTCCCGGCCTGGTCCCAGGCCCGGGTCATCGCCGTCGCCACGGACCACGGGGCCGAGCCCAGGCGGCTCGGCCAGGGCAGGAGGCCCAGCCCGTGCTGGTTCATCCGGGTCTGGACAACCCGCTGGAGGTGGGCCAGCCGCGCAACAAGGTCCCGGCCCGGCAGCGGTCCTCCGGCCCCGGGCGGGCCGCCTGGCGTGCTCCTCGGTCCGCGCGCACCGGGTCCCAGGCCACGCAACAGTCGAGCGGCGAGGATGCAGGCGGCCCCGCAGGTCGTCGAGTCGCACTGGGTGAGGGTGACGGTGGCCCCGCAGGCCGGTCCCACACGCAGACGAGAGCTGCGGACCACGGCGCGCATCGGCTCGGGAGTGGGTCCACCCGTGTCTCTCACGCCTCCACCCTAGACGATTGACTCCCCGGGACTTGACCCACCGGAGGGAGCGGGACCCTGGCGAGCCGCGTCGCGCGGGCTTATACGAGCCGGTCGAGGATCACGCCGGCCTCGCGGCGGGCCATGGCCTCCTGGGCCTGCGGTGTGCCCGGGTCGGAGATGACGACCCCGCCGTCCAGGGCCTGGCGGGCACGCTCGAAGCGCTCGGGGGTCGCCGTGTGCAGGGTGAGCAGCGGCTGCCCGGCACGCACCGCGTCACCGGGCTTGGCGTGCAGCTCCACCCCGGCCACCGCCTGGACGCCGTCCTCCTTGCGTGCCCGGCCAGCGCCCAGCCGCCAGGCGGCGACCCCGACGGCGAGCGCGTCGAGGGTCGTCAGGACACCGTCCCGCTCGGCGGCAAGAGTCTCGGTCTCGGGGGCGACCGGCAGGGGGGCATCCGGGTCCCCTCCTTGGGCGCGCAGCATGGCCCGCCACACGTCCATGGCCCGGCCGTCGGCCAGCGCGGCGTGCAGCTCGGGGACCTCGACCGGCCGGCCGGCCGCCTCGAGCATCTCGGCGGCCAGGGCGACGGTCAGTGCGACGACGTCCTGCGGCCCGGAGCCCGCAAGCACCTCGATGCACTCGCGCACCTCGAGGGCGTTGCCGGCCGTGCGTCCCAGCGGGGTCGACATGTCGGTGAGCAGCGCGCGGGTCCTCACCCCGGCGGCGGTGCCCAGGTCCACCATCGTGCGGGCCAGGACGCGGGCCTGGTCGACCGTGGTCATGAAGGCGCCCGACCCCACCTTGACGTCCAGGACGAGCGCCCCGGTTCCCTCGGCGATCTTCTTGCTCATGATCGATGAGGCGATAAGCGGCACGCAGGAGACAGTGGCTGTCGTGTCGCGCAAGGCGTAGAGCTTCTTGTCCGCCGGGGCCAGCCCCGCCCCCGCAGCGCAGATGACGGCGCCCGGCCCCTGGGGCCCCAGAGCGGCCATCAGCTCGTCGTTGCTCATCTCGGCCCGCCACCCCGGGACCGACTCGAGCTTGTCGAGGGTCCCACCGGTGTGGCCCAAACCGCGCCCGGACAGTTGGGGAACGGCCACCCCGAAGGCGGCGACGAGCGGCGCCAGCGGCAGGGTGATCTTGTCACCCACGCCACCGGTGGAGTGCTTGTCGGCCGTGGGGCGACCCAGCCCGGAGAAGTCCATGCGCTCCCCGGAGCGGATCATCGCCTCGGTCCAGCGGGAGGTCTCGGCCAGGTCCATGCCGTTGAGGTAGATCGCCATGGCCAGGGCACTCATCTGCTCCTCGGCGACAACGCCCCGGGTGTAGGCGGCGATGACCCAGTCGATCTGCTCGTCGGTCAGCCGTCTGCCGTCGCGTTTGGCGGCGATGACCTCGACGGCGTCGAAGGGCTCGACGGAAGTGGGGGGTGTCATGGTGACGGGGCTCCTGGGGGTGTCGGTCCTGGGTGGTGGCCGCGGTCAGCGCCCGGATGCCGACCGCCGACGCCCGGATGCCGGTCGTCGGCTGCGCCCAGGACGGCGGCGAGGTCGGCCTCGGTGAACCGGTCGGGCAGCACCTGGTCGATGCCGGTCCGACCACTGGGCATGGCCAAGACCATGGCGGGGTGGGCGTGCTCGCTGAGCAGCTGGCGGCAGCGTCCGCAGGGGGCGCAGGCGCACCCGCGGGCGTCGAGGCACACGAAGGCGAGCAGCCGCCCTCCCCCGGTGCGCACGAGCTCGGAGACCAGGCCGCACTCGGCGCACAAGGTCACCCCATAGCCCGCGTTCTCGACATTGCACCCCGACACCAGGCGCCCGTCCTCGACAAGGGCCGCGGCGCCGACCGGGAAGTGGGAGTAGGGCACGTAGGCCCGGCTCATCGCCTCCATGGCCAGCTCGTGCAGACGCTGCCACACGGACTCCTCGATCTCCTCGATCTGCGGGGTCACGGGTAGGGCACTCCCTCGGCGGCGGGGGCCTGGACCCTGCCGACGAAGCCGGCCACGGCCAGGACCGTGACGACGTAGGGGATCATGAGGATGAGGTTGGCCGGGATGGGCGAGCCGACCACCGACAGGGTCTGCCCGATCGAGGTCGCGAAGCCGAACAGCAGGGCGGCGTACAGGGTGCCCAGGGGCCTCCACGCCCCCAGGATCATGGCCGCCAGGGCGATGTACCCGTTGCCCGCCGACATGTCCTTGGTGAAGGCCAGGCCGGAGCCGACGGTGAAGAAGGCTCCCCCCAGCCCGGCCAGCGCGCCGCCGAGCACGAGGTTGTTGATGCGGGTGCGCATGACGTTGATGCCCACCGTGTCGGCGGCCTTGGGGTGCTCGCCGCAGGCCCGCATCCGCAGCCCCCAGCGGGAGCGGAAGAGCATGAAGGACAGCACCGCCACCGCCAGGTACATGAGGTAGATGAGGATCGTCTGGCGGAACAGCACCGGACCGATGAGGGGGATCTCCGAGAGCAGCGGCACGGCCAGGGTGGGCAGCCGCTGGGCGGAGTTGAGGCGCCCGGGGTCCTGGGTCAGGACCGTGGAGAACAGGAAGCCGGTCACGCCCAGGACGAGCACGTTGAGCACGACGCCGACGACGATCTGGTTGACCCGGTACTTCAGCCCGAACAGGCCCAGGAGCAGGGCGACCATGACGCCGGCCAGGGGCGCGGCGAGCATGCCGAGCCAGGGGTTCCTCGTCGTCGAGGCGACGACGGCGCCCAGGAAGGCCCCGCCCAGGAGCTGGCCCTCAATGGCGATGTTGATCGTGCCGCTGCGCTCGCCGACAACTCCCGCCAGCCCGCCGAAGACCAGCGGCACGGACAGGGCCAGCGTCGAGCTGAGGATGGTGACCAGCGGCATGACGGAGTCGCGGCCGGCGCCCGCCCAGGTGAGGAAGCCCAGGGCGAAGACGAGGCCGAGGGTCAGTCCCAGCCATGCTGGGACGGGCCTGCGGGCGTGGGCTCGGGTGATGGCGACCACGCTCAACGCTGCCGCCGCGAGTGCCAGGACGAGCAGGGTCGGGCGGGAGGGCAGGACGGGGTTGGTGACCTGGAGGAGGTCGGCGGAGGTCGACAGCTTGAAGGTCGTCTCGCCGTCAGCGGTGGCGGCCATGATCAGGGACAGCAGGACGACGAGGAGACCCGCCACCGGTAGCTTGAGGTCCATCGGCTCCCGGCGCAGGACGGCCTGCGAGGGCTCGCCGGCGCTCCGGCCGCCCTCCGACCGGGGGCTGCGGAGGGACTGCGTGGCTGCGGTCATGTTTCAGGCCTCCTGGGCGACGGCGGTCGGGGTCGTGCGGCGGCGCTTCCACGATCCGGGCGCCGGCAGACGGTAGATGGCCCGGACCAGCGGCGGCGCCGCGATGAACAGCACGATGGTGGACTGGAGGACGAGGACGATGTCGATGGGCGTGCCGGTGGCGGCCTGCATCGTCTTGCCCCCGGCACTCAGCGCACCGAAGAGCAGGCCCGCCAGGACCGTGCCCAGGGGCGTCGAGCGTCCCAGGAGCGCCACCGTCAGCGCGTCGAAGCCGATCGACCCCGCCACCGAGCCGGTCAGGATGTGCTCGGTGCCCAGGGCCGGGGCGGTAGCCGCCAGGCCGCACAGGGCACCGGAGACGATCATGACGACGGCGGTGACGCGGGGCACGTTGATCCCGGCGGTCCGGGCGGCGTCGGGGTTGAGGCCCACCGCCCGGGACTGGAAGCCGAACTGGCTGCGCTCCAGGAGCCACCAGACGAGGACTGCCGCCACCAGTGCGATGAGGAAGCCCAGGTGGAGCCGGAAGCCCGACCCGAGCAGGAGGGGATAGCGGGCGGAGTCCGCCGCGGGCAGGGACTGGGGGTTGGCGTTGCCCTCCCCGATGAAGGCCTCGGTGGTCAGGGCGTGCGCCAGGAGGTAACCGGCCACCGAGTTGAGCATGATCGTCGTGATGACCTCGCTCGCCCCGGTCGTGGCGCGCAGGATCCCCGGGATCGCGCCCCAGGCGGCCCCGCCGAGGATCGAGGCGAGGATCGCGACGATGAGGTGGAGGCCTGCGGGCAGGTTCCAGGCGAAGGCGACGTAGCCCCCCGCCATGGCGCCCAGGATGATCTGGCCCTGGCCACCGATGTTGAACAGGCCGGCGCGGAAGGCCAGCGCCATCCCCAGGCCCGAGAGGATGAGCGGTGTCGCCACGGTCAGGGTCTCGGTGATGGGGCGCAGCATGCGGGTGGGCGTGGCGGCCTGCCAGTTGAACAGCGAGCCGCGCAGCAGCGCCGAGTACGCCTCGGTCAGCGAGGTGCCCACGGCGCCCAGGAAGTCCGATGGGCGGGCCAGGAGGTAGCCGGCGGTGGTGCGCACGTCCTCGTCGGCGATGAGCACGAGCACCGAGCCGAGGATGAGGGCGGTGACGACCGCCAGGACACCCATGAGGGCCGAGGACTCGGCGACCTGGCGCAGCAGCGAGGGTCCGGTGCGGTCGGCCTGACCGCCCGTTGAGCCGGTCGTCTCCTCCCGACTGGTCGTGGCCGCTGCCGCGGGGGTGGTCGGCTCGCTCATCGGTCCTCCTCGGGGGTGCTCGGCCCGGCCTCATCGGCCGGAGCGTCGTGGTCGGTGCGGGCCAGGGCCTCGTCGAGGGTCGCTCCGGCCATCATGAGCCCGAGGACGTCGCGCGGGGTGTCGGGGCCGACGACGCCGACGATCCGCCCGCGGTACATGACCGCGATGCGGTCGGACAGGGAGTAGATCTCATCGAGCTCGGAGGAGATGATGAGCACCGCGGCGCCGGCGTCGCGCTCCTGGACGAGGCGTTTGTGGACGAACTCGATGGAGCCGACGTCCAGCCCGCGCGTGGGCTGGGAGGCCACGAGGGCCTTGAGGGGACGGGACAGCTCGCGGGCGAGGATCGCCTTCTGCTGGTTGCCGCCCGACAGGGTCGAGATGGGGTCGGAGACGTCCGTGACGCGCACGTCGAACTCCTCGCGCAACCGCTCGGCGTTGGCACGCACCTTCGCCGGGCTCAGCGAGGGGCCCCGGCCGAAGACGGGGTCGTCGTAGCGGTCGAGGATCATGTTCTCGGCGATGGACAGGCCGGCCACGAGCCCGTCGGTCGACCGGTCCTCGGGCACGAAGCCCAGGCCCGAGCCGAGGCGCTCGTGGACGCTCATGCCGGTGGCGTCGGCCTGACCGAGCCTGACGGTGCCGGTCAGCGGCGCCGTCAGGCCCAAGACGACCTCGCCGAGCTCGGTCTGCCCGTTGCCCTGGACCCCGGCCACCCCAAGGATCTCACCGGAACGCACCTCCAGGTCGACGTCGTCGAGGAGGAGGACGCCGTCGTCCAGGACGCTCACACCGTGGAGGGCCAGCCCGACCTCCCCGGGCTTGGCCTCCTCCTTGTCGACCCGCAGCGAGACCTCGTGGCCGACCATGAGGCCGGCCAGCTCGGAGGCCGAGGCGGTCGGCTCGGCGGTGCCCACGACCTTGCCGCGGCGGATGACGGTGATCGTGTCGGCGATCTCGCGGATCTCACGCAGCTTGTGGGTGATGAAGACGATCGAGGTCCCCGCGGCCTTGAGGTCGCGCATGATGGAGATGAGCTCGTCGGTCTCCTGCGGGGTGAGCACCGCGGTGGGCTCGTCGAGGATGAGGACCTTGGCCTCGCGGGACAGCGCCTTGATGATCTCGACTCGCTGCTGAGCGCCGACGGGCAGGTCCCGGATGTAGGCCCGGGGGTCGACCTCGAAGCCGAAGCGGCTCGAGATCTCTTTGACCTTGGCCGCCGCGGCCCGGGGGTCGATGATCCCGGCGGGGCCGACCGGCTCGTAACCCAGCGCCACCGACTCGGCGACGGTGAACACCGGGATGAGCATGAAGTGCTGGTGGACCATCCCGATCCCCGCGGCCACGGCGTCCCCGGGGCCGGAGAAGGTCACCGGGGAGCCGTCAATGAGGATCTCGCCCTCGTCGGGGGCGTACAGGCCGTACAGGACGTTCATGAGGGTCGACTTGCCGGCGCCGTTCTCGCCCAGTAGGGCGTGGATCTGGCCGGGCTCGACAGTGATGTCGATGCGGTCGTTGGCCACGAGAGGCCCGAAGGTCTTCGTGATCCCACGGAGCTCAAGCAACACGAGCGGCTCGCTTCCTGGGGGTCTGCGGTGGTGCGGGGCGTTGGCCGGGAGGGTAGCGGCCGCCGTCGCCCGAGAAGACGACGGCGGCCTGCGGGCCCTCCGCCCGGCCCGGGCTCAGGACGGATCGTAGGGGGTGGTCACCGTGAGAGAGCCGTCGATGAGCTGCTGCTCGAGCTCCTCGACCTTGGTCTGGACCTCGGCCGGGACCTTGGACTCCCACTCGTGGTAAGGGGCGATGGAGACCCCGGAGTTCTCGACGTTGCCGATGTAGGGCTCGGAGGAGAATCCCTCCCCGGAAACGGTCTGCTCAATCGTGTCGTAGACGGCGGCGCCGATCTCCTTGACCACGGAGGTCATGATGTAGGAACCGCCCTCGGTCGACTCGTAGCCGTCGGCGTCCACCCAGATGATGCCCAGGTCGCCGCCGGCGGCCTGGACAGTCGAGATCGTCCCGGCCCCAGCGTTGCCCGCCACCGGCAGGATGATGTCGGCGCCCTGGGACAGGAAGCCCTCCGTCAGCTGCTGGGCCTTCGAGGTGTTGGAGAAATCGCCGACGAAGGCGCCGGTGCTCGGGTTGGCCGGGTCCCACCCCAGGACCTTGACCGAGGTGCCGTTGTCCTCGTTGTACCGGGTCACGCCCTGGTAGAAGCCCTCCATGAAGATCTGGACGGTGGGGATGGCCAGGCCGCCGTAGGTGGCCACGGTGCCGGTCTTGGTCGTGCCGGCCGCCGCGTAGCCCGCGAGGTAGGCGGCCTCCGCGGTGTTGAAGATGAGGGGCTTGGCGTTGTCCATCTCCGAGCCGAAGGTCGAGTCGATGAGGGCGAAGTCGACCTCCGGGTTGGCCTCGGCGGCGGCGGTGATCGGGTCGGCGAGCTTGAAGCCCACGCCGATGATCATGTCGCAGTTCTGGTCGAGCAGCGAGTCGATGTTCGTCGTGTAGTCGGCGTTGGACTTGGACTCCACGGTGATGGTCTTGATGCCCAGCTCGGACTTGGCCCGGTCCAGGCCCTCCTTGCCGGACTGGTTGAAGGACTGGTCGTTGAAACCGCCCTCGTCGGAGACCATGCAGGCGATGTAGTCCGAGGATGCGCCAGAGTCCGTGGCGGAGTCGCTCGGGGCGGCACCGCAGGCCGCCAGGGACAGAGCGGCGGCCGTGCCGAGCGCCAGGGCGGAGTATGTCTTCTTCACAGCGAGTTCTCCATGGGGGATGTGGACGGGTGGGTCGTTCGACGCGACGGTGCGCCGACGTACTGGACCAGGATAGACGCTCCGCCGACCTGTCCGCCCCACGTGCCCCGCGGGCCGCCCCGCCGCCCCTGCGGCGCCCTCAGAGCAGGTCCTCCCGCCCCTGCGCCCTCATCGCGTCGACGACCTCCTTGACGCCCTGGGCGCGCTCGGGGGTGGTGATGAGCAGGGCATCGGGGGTGTCGACGACGACGAGGCCGGGCACACCCAGCAGCACGACCGTGCGCCCGCCCGTGGTGGCCACCAGCGCGCCCTGGGAGTCCAGGGCGGTCACCGGCGCTCCCTGCCCGTCCCCGGCGGGGTCGTCGAGCACCGCCGCGCCCGCTGCCGGTCCGTGCGCGCGGGGGGCGACGAGCTCGGTCAGGGCGTCGAAGCCGCCGACGTCGTCCCAGCCCATGGAGGCCGGAACGGTGGCCACTCCCCCGGCCGCGGCCACCGGCTCGGCGATGGCGTGGTCGATGGAGATCCGCTCCAGACCGGGCCACCTGGACGCGAGCACCGCCTCACGCTGCGAGGTGTCCCAGGCCCGGGCGATCTGCTCGACCCCTGCCGCCAGCTCGGGGTGGTGGTGGGCCAGGTGGTCGAGGAGCACGCCGGCACGCACGACGAACATGCCCGCGTTCCAGCGGTAGTCCCCGGTGGCCAGGTAGCGGGCGGCGGTGGCGGCATCGGGCTTCTCGGTGAAGCCGAGCACCGTGCGCCCGTCGGGGGCGCCGGGCACGCGCGTCGGGGCGCCGGCGTGGATGTAGCCAAAGGCGGTCGAGGGACCGGCGGCCTCGATCCCGATGGTGGCGAGCCAGCCCGCCTCAGCCAGGGCCGCCGCCTGGCGGACGGCATCGACGAAGGCGTCCTCATCGGCGATGGTCTGGTCGGCGGCGAAGGAGCCGACCAGGGCGTGGCGGCCGTGCCTGACCGCGATGAGGGCGGTCGCCAGGCCGATGGCCGCCATCGAGTCCCGCGGCGAGGGCTCGGCCAGGATGTGGTCCTCCGGCAGTCCGGGCAGCTGGGCGCGCACGGCATCGACATGCGCGACGCCCGTGACCACGGTGGTCGTGGCGGCCACCGGCGCCAGGCGCGCCACGGTGGCCTCGATGAGCGTCCTGCCCGCCCCGGTCAGGTCGAGCAGGAACTTGGGGCGGTGACGCCGGCTCAACGGCCACAGACGGGTGCCCGCGCCTCCGGCGGGGATGATCGCGTGGATGGGACGGTCGGACACCTGGGTCTGCGGGCTCTGGCTCACAGCGGTCAGGCTAGATGATTGATTCCCGGGGTTGGGGGACGCGGGGTGGGCCGGCCGGCTTTGACCGGTAGGCCGGACGGTCGGTGTGCCTGCGGCAACGAGGACCGCCCCCTCGCGCTCGACCTCAACGAACCGGGCGAGCGCGTCAAGGCCACCCAGCCCCACGCCGCCCCCGATCCCCGGCCCGGCACCCGCCCCACCAGGCTTGACCGACGCTCCCCCGCCCGACCGTGCCATATCTACCGATCTCGAGGTGTCATAAGTCCCGATCTCGGTGAGGCGGCCGGGTCCGGGGGCTCGGTGTCCGGGGGCTCGGTGTCTTGAACCGTCCAGGTCAGGGTCTGGGGCACCGAGAGGGTCATGTAGTTGGGGCGTTCTCCGGCGTGGTCCTCCTCGGGGCCGCGGACCACGTGGGCCGGCGGAGGGTTGGCGATCCAGGCCGCCACGAGCAGGACGATCCGGCTGGCCAGGTGGAGCCACACGATGAGCACGGCCACGGTGGCCGCCGAGGCCAGGAGCGGGTTGTCCGCGGTCGAGGCCACCGCTCCGGTGCCCAGCTGCCTCATGACGCCGAAGGCGGCGGCCGCCAGGAGGCAGCCGAGGACGAGGTCCCGTCGTGGCGGGCGCACGCCGCTGATCGTGATGATGAGCGCAAGGACGCCGCCGTCGATGACCGCCGAGACAGCGATGGCCAGAGCACGGGTACCCCCTCCGGCCAGCCAGGCAGGCACCCACGTCTGGTCGCCGGCCAGTGAGGAGGCCGCCGCGGTGGCCAGGGAGGCGATGGCGGTCAGCAGGACGCCCAGGACGACGACGACGAAGCCGACGAGATTCCACAGCTGGGCGATCACCGGCTTATGGGCCGGCGCGAGGAGCCCGAACATGGCCCGCAACGCCTGGGTCAGCGCCCCCATGAAGCCGGTGGCGGTGTAGAGCAGGACGAGACCCCCCACGACGCCGCCGACGCTGAGTGCCGAGGAGGCCGAGGACACGCTCAGCTCATTGAGGGTGACCAGGCCCGTGCCCGAGCCGTCGTCAACGGCCCCCGGGAGCATCGTGTCGACCGTCTCGAGCACGGCGCTGCGCAGCCCGTCGTGGCTGCGCAGCATGCCCATGAGGGCCGAGACCGCGATGGCCAGGGCGGCGAAGGCCGAGAACAGCCCGGTGTAGGCGATGCCTCCGGCGAGCAGAGCGCCGTTGCCCGTCGAGTAGCGGCCCAGGGCACGTCCCGCACGGGTGGCGCGCAGCCGCGCTGCTAGCTCGAGGAGCCGTCTGAGCGCCTGCATCAGCCAAGGGCGACGCCCTCGAGGGCGCCCAGGCTCGGGGCGGCCAGGGGCCGCCAGACGTCGCCCTCCAGGAGGTGGAGGTGGATCTGCTCGACCGTGAAGAGGGCGTCGATGGTCCTGCCCGCCGCCTGGGCGGCATCGAGTGCCTCGTCGTCGTCGATGTGGGCCAGGGTGACGTGGGCGTGGAAGGGGAAGCGCAGCGGGCCCGCCAGGGGCCCCTCGGGACTGCGCAGCTCGCGCTGAAGGGCGTCGACCTGGGCGGCCCCGGTCACGAGGGCGAGGTAGGCCACCGGGCTGACGGGACGGAAGGTGCGCGCCCCCGCGGCCCGCACCTCGAAGGGACTGGTGCGGCACGCGACGCGGCCCACGTGCGCGACGACCTCATCGAGATGGGCGCACGGCACCAGCGTGGGTGGCAGGAGGGTGATGTGCGGCGGCACCGTGCGAGCCAGGGGGTCCCCGGCGTCGAGACGCACACGGCGCACCTGCCCGGCCCAGGGCTCGGGCACGGCGATGGTGAGCCCGAGGACGCGCTCGGTGGCGGAGGGCGTGGGAAGGTCCATGAGGTCCTTCGGGGTCTCGTGCACGGCGCCGCGAGGACACCGGACTGGTCGGAGGGCGGTCGGTGGAGGCGCGTCAGAGGTCCTGAGGGCCGTCGCGCACCACCGGCCTCGGTGGGGCGCGCACCACGGCTTGGCGCCATGGCACCGACGCGACCCTATCGTAGTCGGCCGCTGGTGGGCGCAGACGCACACCGGCCCCGGCCCGCACCCACCGACCCGGACCCCGGACCCCGGACCATCGTTGTTCGAACATGAGCGAGCATGTGCGAGCTTGTGTGATTCTCGGGCTGGTCTGGCACAATGCGCGCATGGCCTCACGTCCCGCCCACCGCGCCTCCTCGGCGGCGCCTCCCGTGGAGGAGCCGCCAACACCCCTGCTGGCCCGCCAGCGGCAGGAGTTCATCCTCGAGCGCGTGGCCGCCACCGGCGGGGTGCGGGTGACTGACGTCGTCGAGGCGCTCGACGTCTCGGAGATGACGGTGCGCCGGGACATCACCGAGCTGGTCAACCAGGGACTGGTCGAGCGCGTCCACGGCGGGGCGGTCGCCTCCGGCCCGGCGGGCCAGGAGCCGCGGTTCACGACCAAGTCCGAGCTGCGCCCCGAGTCCAAGCAGCGCATCGGCGCCGCGGCGGCCGCCCTCGTCCGCCCCGGGGACGCCGTGGCCCTGTCGGGCGGGACGACGACACTGGCCGTGGCCCACGCCCTGTCCCAGCTCCCGCACCTGGGCACGCTGACGATCGTGACCAACTCCCTGCCAGCCGGGCAGGTCCTCTTCGACGCCGCCGACGCCGCCCGCGCCGAGGGCCTCAGCGCGCCCGCTGTCCTGCTCACCGGCGGTGAGCTGACACCCTCCAACGCCCTGGTGGGGCCGGTCGCCGTCGACGCCCTGGCAGGCATGCGGGTGGAGTGGACCTTCATCGGCGCCCACGGGCTGACGCTCGACGCCGGTCTCATGACGCCCAACCTCACCGAGGCCGCGACCAACGAGGCTCTCATCTCGGCGGCACGCACGACCGTGGCCGTCGTCGACTCCTCGAAGTGGGGGATCCTGGGGCTGCGCACCTTCTGCGCCACCTCGAGGATCGGGGCGCTCGTCACCGACGCCCCGCCCCCACAGGAGGCCAGCAGCCATCTCGAGGCCGCCGGCATCTCCATCGTCGTGGCCGCCTAGCAACCGGCCCCCGGCCCATCTCAGACCAGCGCACAGGAGACCGCATATGTCCGCCGACCAGCCCCACTCCCCCGCCTTCACCCCCGCCCTGGGCCCCCACGAGGGGGCTGGGGCCGCCGCCGACCTGTTCCGCGAGGCCTTCGACGCCGAGCCCGACGGGGTGTGGTACGCCCCGGGCAGGGTCAACATCATCGGCGAGCACACCGACTACAACGGCGGCCTGGCCCTGCCGATCGCCCTGCCCCACCGCGCCCACCTGGCGCTGCGACGCCGCCAGGACCGCACCGTGCGCCTCGTGTCCAGCCGGGCCCCGCAGTCCGTGGAGGTCCTCGACCTCGACGCCATCGGCCCCGTGGGCAGCCCGGGACAGGTCGACAGCTGGACCGCCTACGTCGTCGGGGTCGCCTGGGCCCTCGAGCACGATGGGCTGGGCACGGTCTCCGGCTTCGACGCCGCACTCGTGTCCTGTGTGCCGCTGGGCGGCGGGCTGTCGTCCTCGGCGGCCCTCGAGGCCTCGACGGCGGTGGCCCTGGACGAGGTCAACGCCCTGGGGCTTGCCGGCAGCCTGGAGGAGCCCGACGACGACGGGCGGGCCCGCCTGGTCGCCTCGTGCGTGCGCGCCGAGAACGAGGTCGCGGGCGCGCCCACCGGCGGGATGGACCAGTCCGGGTCACTGCGCTGCCGCGCCGGCCATGCCCTCGAGCTGGACTGCCGTGACGGGTCGGTGCGCCACGTCCCCTTCGACCTGGCCTCCCAGGGCCTGTCCCTGCTCGTCATCGATACAAGGGCCGAGCACTCCCTGTCCGACGGGCAGTACGGGGCGCGTCGCGCCGCCTGCGAGAAGGCAGCGCGGATCCTGGGGGTCGACCTTCTGGCCGAGCTGTCCCCCGCAGACTTGCAGACCGCTCTCGGACGCCTGGCCGACAGCGGCGAGCCCGACGCCGCAGAGCTGGTCAAGCGCACGCGGCACGTCGTCACCGAGATCGAGCGTACCCGTGCCCTCGTGGAGATCCTCGGCTCCGGGCAGCCGCTGCGCGGGGAGGTGCTCGGGCGCGTCGGGGAGCTGCTGGACGGCTCCCACGAGTCTCTGCGGGTGGACTATGAGTGCACCGGTCTGGAGCTGGACACCGCGGTCGAGGCGGCACGTGCCGCCGGCGCGCACGGCGCCCGGATGACCGGGGGCGGCTTCGGCGGCTCGGCCATCGCCCTGGTCGACGCCGAGGAGGTGGACGCGGTGGCCCGCGCCGTCGTCAAGGCCTACGCCCGTACCGGTCTGCGGGCCCCGGCCTTCCTCGACGCAACGCCCTCGGCCCCCGCCGGCCGCCTGCGCTGAGCCGCCGCCCCGCAGCATTTCCTCGTGTCCCAGGGCTTCCTCGACGCGCTGGGGCTGGTCAATATCTCGATGGTGACCGTGCGCCAAGGCATACACGAGATCGGGGTGCGCCGCTCCTTCGGGGTGACGAGCCGACGGATCTTCTTCTCGATCATGCTCGAGTCGGTCGTGGCCACCGTCGTGGCCGTGCGCATCCGGCCGATCGACGCGATCCGCTACTGAGACGCCACCGAGGCGCCCGGCGCGATCAGCCCAGGCGGTAGTCGACGACGAGCGGGGCGTGGTCGGACCAGCGCGAGGCGTAGTCGGCGGCCCTGGCCACCGAGACCGCCTCGGCCCGTTCGGCCAGGGCGGGGGTGGCGACCTGGTAGTCGATGCGCCAGCCGGTGTTGTTGTCGAAGGCCTTGCCGCGCTGGGACCACCACGTGTAGGGGCCCTGCTCCTCGGGCCCGACGAGGTGGCGCGAGACGTCGACCCAGCCGGAGTCGAACCACCTCTCGAGGTGGGCGATCTCCTCATCCATGACGCCCGCGATCTTGTTGTGGTTGGGCCGCCAGTTCTTGATGTCCCGCTCGGAGCGCACGACGTTGAGGTCCCCGGCCATCAGCGCCTGACGGCCGTCGGCGGCGCCTGCCAGCAGCTCGGCCAGGCGTGCGCCGACCAGCTCGAGGTGGGCGTACTTCTGCTCCATCTTCTCGGTGCCCAGCTGCCCGGAGTGGAGGTAGGCCGAGACCACCGTCAGCTCCTCGACGGATCCGCCGGGGCCCTCGACGCTGAGGTCGGCCTCGAGCCAGCGGCCGGAGTCGACGTCGGGCTCGGGCTGACCCGCTGCGGCCACGCCTCGACGCACGGCGCCGATGGTCACCGCCCCGTCCTCGGGGACCGCCACGGCGACCCCCGCACGGCCCTTGATGCGGCAGGGCCACACGACGGTGCGGTACCCGGGCAGGAGGTCGGCGGCGATGGACTCCTCGGCGCGGACCTCCTGGAGGAGCAGGACATCGGGTGCGGCCTGGGCGATCCACTGCCCCATCCCCTTGCGGGCGGCGGCACGGATACCGTTGACGTTGACTGTGGCGATGCGCATGGACCCAGGGTACGGGGCCGCTGCGGCTCGCCCGACCGGCTCCCGCGGGCGCGGCATGGCTGAGACGATGTGTCCATGAGCACGTCCATGAGCACACAGACGGGCGCCGAGCCCCCCGCACCGATCCGCAGCGTCCACGCCCTGGTCTCCGGCACCGTCCAGGGCGTCGGCTTCCGCTTCCACTGCGCCTACACCGCCCAGGACCTCGGCCTGGTCGGCCAGGTCCGCAACCTGCCCGACGGCGACGTCGAGGTGATGGCCCAGGGCCCCGCCCCCAAGGTCACCCGGCTTCTCACCTGGCTCCACCACGGGCCGCGCTGGGCCTCGGTGAGCCGGGTGACGGTCACCGACCTGCGCCCCGGGGCCCTGGAGACCACGGGCTTCGAGATCACCGGATGACACCGGGGCTGCTCCAGGAGTCCGCACCCCTGGAGCAGCCCCGGGCGTCTGTGCCGGCCGCGGCGGGCGCTCAGCCCTGGCGGCGCCTACGCGCGAGGAGCAGGACTCCCCCGGCTCCCAGCAGACCCAGCGCCCCCAGGCTCCAGGCCAGGGCGTGGGCGCCGGTGCGCGCCAGGCTCCCGTTGCTGGAGGAGGCCGAGACCTGGGTCACCTTGGGACTGGCGGTGGCCCGGGCGTCGAGCACCGTGGCCGTCGCCGTGCCGTCATCCGCCCCCGAACCCGGGGACGCGCTTGTGTCGTCACCGGGGTCGGTGCTGGGGTCGGTGCTCAGGTCGGCGCCCGTGCCCGGCAGGCTGCACGTCCCACCGGTGGTCGTGCACGGGTCGGTGATCGGCGCGCTGAGGAAGCCCAGGCCCTGGGTGCTCAGGAGCACCGTGGAGTCGAGTTGGCCGTCGAGGGTGTCGGCGATGGCCACGCGCACATGCACCGTCTCACCCGCCGTCACCGCGGCCTGGCAGGCCATCGCCGAGGTGAAGCCGTTGAACTCCACGTCGATGCTCCCCGGGGAGTGGCCCGAGACGTTGGAGGTGAAGTAGCCGGTGTTGGTCGTGTCGTTGACGGTCGCGGCGTTGACCGAGGTCTGCGTGCCCGGCACGTAGGCGCACTCGGTGCCGTTGACCTGGATGCTCAGGACGTCCTTGTAGCCGCGCGACTGCCAGGCGTCGGGGTTGACCGAGCTGCCGCCGGCGTACTCCTCGGAGCCGAAGCCGTAGAACAGGACGAAGTTCGAGTCGGTGGCGGTGACGTCGAACTCGAGCACCGCGGCGTCGTAGGTGTCCTCGCCCGACAGGGTCCCCAGGGCCTCGTCGCCCGCCCCGCCCAGGTCGCCGGTGGTGGTCAGCTTGTCGTTGGGGCCCAGGACCGAGGAGATGGAGAAGTCGACGTCGGAGTCGGCCTGGGGGTCGGCGTCGATGAGTGAGCCGGTGGTCAGGGCCACGCCCTGGGTCACGGCGTTGCCGTCACCGGGCAGTCCCGAGAAGGTCCCGGCCTGGACGGAGTCGCCCGAGAAGGTCGCGTTGGCCACGGTGACGCCGGGCCCGGCGATGGACTCGGCGAGGGACTGCGCGCTCAGCTCTGAGTTGCGCAGGGAGTCGGTGGCCTGGGTGGAGGCCGAGGCGGGGGCCGCCGCGATGCCCAGGCACAGCGCGGCCGCCAGGGCCGCGAGGGGGCGCGCGACCCGCAGTCGTCGTGCTGGTTGTCTGGTAAGGGGCAGGGTCGTAGTAGTCACAGGATCTCCGATAGGACAGGGTCGGCACAATCGCCGACCGCCGAACCGACAGGGACGGGAGACCGCCAGCTCACGGAGATACCACGTGATAGTAGTCACTAACCCTCCCGCTTGTCTTGTGGTGAATCTCACTTGGCGACGCCTTGTTATCTGGATTCCGCGATATGGCGGCCATCACAGGCAGCGCCGGAGGGCCGACCGTCGGGTCCCCGGCCCGGCCGGGGGTCCCGTTGACGTCGTTAACTCTTTACCGTGGAATGCGGGAGATCACCTCAATTCCGGCTCACGGCGTGCACCCTGTCCCTCCGAAGAAAGTGACGACGCCCGTGACACACGCACCGCGCAGAGCACGTCGCAGACGACTTGCTGCGGCGATGACCTTCGCCCTCCTCCTGTCGGGAGCCGGAACGGCGGTGGCCGATGAGACGCCCACCCCGACCCCTGAGACCACCGTGGCCGCCCACGCCGCCCAGGCCGCGGAGGACACCGGCTTCCAGGCCGACAACCCCGGTTGGCCCAACGCCACCGACCACACCCAGGAGGCCTACCCGGTCGACGCGGAGTTCACAGCGAAGTGGACCCGCGCCGACGCCATGCAGATCCAGCGCATCTCGGACCCCAACGCCGCCTCCGGCGAGTCCTCCCTGCCCGAGCAGTACACGATGCCCGAGATCGCCGACGGCTTCCCGACCACGAGCGAGGACGTGTGGGTCTGGGACACCTGGACCCTGACCGACGACGCCGCCAACCAGCTGTCCTACAACGGCTGGGAGGTCATCTTCGCCCTCGTGGCCGACCGGCACGCCGGCTACACCTTCGACGACCGCCACACCCACGCCCGCCTCGGGTACTTCTACCGCAAGGCCGGCACGGAGACCTCCTCGACCGGCGGGTCGACGGCCTCCAACGGCGAGTGGATCTATGGCGGGCACGTCTTCCCCGACGGTGCCACCGGCGCGATCTTCGAGGACCAGAGCTTCACCGCACAGACCGAGTGGTCGGGCTCGGCACGGCTGATGGACGACAACAAGATCCGCCTGTTCTACACCTCAGTGGCCTTCTACGAGGGCTCCGACTCCGATTACGGCGGGGACGACGGGGGCGACACCGGCAAGCCCTACGACCCCCGGATCGTGCAGTCCGAGGGACGGATCTACGCCGACGACCAGGGCGTGTGGTTCACCGGCTTCCGCGACCAGCACCAGCTGCTCGTCCCCGACGGCCACTACTACCAGTCCCGGATCCAGAACCCCAACGTCAACTTCCGCGACCCCTTCACCTTCCGCGATCAGAACAACCCCGCCGACACGACCGACTACATGGTCTTCGAGGGCAACACGGCCTATGTGCGCGAGCCCGAGTACGTCGACGAGGCCGCGGCGGCGGGCCAGAACACCGAGGTGGCCTCGTGCAAGGCCGAGGACCTCGGCTATGACGAGGGTGATCCACAGGCCGAGACGGTCGATGAGGTCAATGAGCTGGGCGGACGGTACCAGCTGGCCAACGTCGGCCTGGCCCGCGCGACCAACAAAGCGATGACGCAATGGGAGTATCTCCCACCCCTGCTCAGCGGCAACTGCGTCAACGACCAGACCGAACGTCCCCAGATCTACTTCCAGGACGGGAAGTACTACCTGTTCACGATCTCCCACCGGGAGACCTATGCCTCGGGGATGATGGGGCCCGAGGGGGTCTACGGCTTCGTCGGCAACGGACTGCGCTCGGACTACCAGCCCCTCAACGACAGTACCGGCATAGCCCTGGGCAACCCGATCAACCTCAACTACAACCCGGGCAAACCCTACGCCCCGGACTGGAACCAGAGCCCATACACCTACCAGTCCTATTCCCACTACGTCATGCCCGGCGGCCTGGTGGAGTCCTTCATCGACTCCATCGGCGGCAACCACGACGCGAGCCCGGTGCGCGGCGGGTCACTGGCCCCGACGGTGAGGATCCTCATCTCGGGCAGCACGACCACCGTGGACCGCACCTACGGCGACGGCGGGCTGGGCGGATTCGGCCACATACCGGCCAACCTGTCCCGCTCCAACGGTGGGGACGTGCGTCCCGCCAGGCTGGAGTAGCCCCTTGCGACGCCCGTCGGCCCCCGCTGCCGGGCCGGTCCGAGCCAGTGGCCCGGGCCGGCCCGGCTCGCCGTCTGCGCCCCAGCTCACAGGACCGCGGACAGGGAGGTGAGGGCGCCGGAGACGATGTGGGCGGTGCCGGTGGCGCCCAGGGCCAGGCCCTGGGCACCGGGGTCGGTGAAGACGAGGAAGGTGCCCACCGGCGCGCCGTCGTCGACGAACACCTCCAGGCTGGAGCGGTCGAGGTAGACGTGCAGGCGGACACGACCGTCCACCGGCCGGTAGCCCACCTCCCGCCGCAGCGCGAAGTCGACCTCCTCGCCGTCCTGCCCGCCCTCGATACGGCCCAGACCGCCGTCGGTACGGTCGAGGAAGAGGACACCGGCCACGAGGTCGACGCCGACCCGCACCTCCTCCAGGTCGCCACCGACCTCCCCGCGGGCCAGGCTCAGCCAGGCCTGCTCAGCCTGGGAGACGTCCAGGACGAGGTCGATCTCGACGACGCGCCCCGTCCCCAGGTCGGTGACCCCGTCGGTGGCGCTGAGACCCGAGATGTCGAGCGCCTCGCCCCGCAGGGAGTCGAGCTCGGGCACCGGGGACTGGAGGAGGGTCCTCGTGCCGTCACGCGTGCCCAGGGACAGCTCGCGGGGGATGCTCATCTCGCCGCGCCAGTCCCCCGTGGGCAGGGAGTAGGGGTAGTCCCAGTTGCCCATCCAGGCCAGCCAGATCCGCCGCCCCTCGACGTGCTCGAAGCTCTGGGCGGCGTAGAAGTCCTGGCCGGCGTCGGTGAAGCGGATCAGCTCGTCCTCGGGCACGTAGGATCTGCCGTCGAAGTCCCCGATGAAGTACTGGGCGGTCGAGCCACCGGTCTCCTCGTTGGCGCCGACCGACAGGGTCATCACCCAGCGGGTCTCCCCGGTGGAGCCGTCGGTCAGGGGGAACAGGTCGGGGCACTCCCACACGGCAGCGTGCGAGCCGAAGCCCTGGCCGAAGTCGCTGGCGTGCTCCCAGCCGATGAGGTCGGCCGAGCGGTAGATGCGCACGTGGTCCCCCGCCGAGACGACCATGACCCAGGCCCCGGAGTCCTCGTGCCAGAAGACCTTGGGGTCGCGGAAGTCCGTGGCCCCGTCGTTGGGGATGACGGGGTTGTCCGCGTAGCGCTGCCAGCTGCGCCCCCTGTCGCCGCTGTAGGCCAACGACTGCGCCTCGCCTCCCTCGGTCGAGGTGTAGACCGCGATGAGGCCGCCCCCGGGCACGAGCCCCGAGGTGTTGGCCCCGTCGACGACGCAGCTGCCCGACATCGCCAGGCCCAGGGAGTCGTGCTCGAGCGCGGTGCCCAGTGTCGTCCAGCGGACCATGTCCGGGCTGACGGCATGGGCCCACGTGCCGTCCTGCTGGTGGAAGAGGTGGTATTCGTCGTCGTAGAGGACCAGGCCATTGGGGTCGGCGAGGTGTCCCTGCGGCGGGCTGTAGTGGTAGTCCGGACGGAACTGCTCGGAGTCGCCGGTGCCGCCGGTGCTCGGTGAGGCGCCCGTGGCCGACAGGGTCGGCGTGGCCCGCGGCCCCGCGCCCGGCCGGCACCGGCTCAGGAGGATCCCCCCGGCCAGGACGGCGGCCCCGGCTCCTCCCGCGGCCAGGACGACCCTGCGGCGGGGGGGGGGGCGGGGGTGGGGGGCCCCCCCCCCCCCCCCGGGGCCGGCGGGCGCGGGCGGGGCGCGGGCC
>NZ_JAUNHI010000002.1:52172-59466 GCF_030524025.1 Actinomyces sp.
ACCGGCGCCGGGCCCCCCCCCCGGCCGCGGGGGGGCCCGCGCCCCCCCCCGGGGGCGGGCCCCCCGGGGGGGGGGGGGGGGGGGGGGTGGGCCCCCCCCCCCGCCGCAGGCTTGTCCGTGAGGCCTCGGTCGGGATCAGGCGAGGAGGTCATGGCCACCAGCCTATCCGCGGCCCTCCACCCGCGGGCCCGGATCGACGTCGTCGGGAGCCCGGGCGCGCAGACCCGCCGCCGGTCGGGAACCCTCAGGCGGAGGCCGCCTCCCCATCCACCTGACGCTCGGCGGCCTCGACGACATTGGCCAGCAGCAGCGCGCGGGTCATCGGTCCGACCCCGCCCGGGTTGGGTGACAGCCAGGCGGCGACCCGGTCGACGCCGTCGGCGACGTCCCCGGCGATCCGGCCCTTGCCGGTGGCAGGGTCGACCACCCGGGAGACCCCGACGTCCAGGACGACCGCACCGGGCTTGACCGTCTCGGCGGTCACGATCCCGGGCACGCCGGCCGCCGCGATGACGACATCGGCGCGGCGCAGGTGCGCCTCGAGGTCGCGGGTGCCGGTGTGGCACACGTCGACAGTGGCGTTGACGTCCTTGCGGCCCAGGAGCAGGCCGATGCTGCGCCCGACGGTCACGCCCCGTCCCACGACGCACACGTCGGCGCCCGCCAGCTCGATGCCGTGACGGGTCATCAGCTCGATGCAGGCCCGCGGCGTGCACGGCAGGGGCGAGGTGATCGGCCCGCTCGTGCGCAGCACGAGGCGTCCGAGGTTGGTGGGGTGGAGGCCGTCAGCGTCCTTGGCCGGGTCGATGCGCTCGAGGACCGCGTTCGTGTCGACGCCGGCGGGCAGCGGCAGCTGGACGATGTAGCCGGTGCAGTCGGGGTCGGCGTTGAGCGCGTCGACGGCCTCAATGACCTCGGCCTGGGTGGCCGTGGCGGGAAGGTCGACCCGGATCGAGGCGATCCCCACCTCGGCGCAGTCGGCGTGCTTGCCCGCGACGTAGCGCACCGAGCCGGGGTCCTCACCGACCAGGACCGTGCCCAGCCCGGGGACGACCCCGTGCTCGCGCAACCGGCCGACCCGTGTGGCGAGCTCGGACTTGATGGCCGCGGCGGTGGCGGTGCCGTCGAGCAGGCGGGCCCCACCGGCCCAGGGCGCCCTCACTGGGACAGGCCCGGGTAGAGCGGGAAAGCGTCAGTCAGCGCCGCCACACGGGCCCGCAGGCCCGCCAGGAGCTCCTCGTCGGCCCGGCCGGCCGCCCCCGCCACGAGGGCGGCGGCGATGATGTCGGCGACCTCAGCGAACTCCTGCGCCCCGAAGCCACGGGTGGCCAGGGCGGGGGTGCCGATGCGCAGCCCCGAGGTCACCCGCGGGGGCCGGGGGTCGAAGGGCACGGCGTTGCGGTTGACCGTGATGCCCGCGGCATGGAGGAGGTCCTCGGCCTGCTGGCCGTCCAGGGTCGAGTCGCGCAGGTCGACGAGCACAAGGTGGACGTCGGTGCCCCCGGTGACCAGCTGGACGCCGGCCGCCCGGACGTCGTCGGCGAGCAGGCGCTGGGCGAGGATGGCGGCGCCCTCGACGGTGCGGGCCTGACGGTCCTTGAACTCCTCGGTGCCGGCGATCCTCATGGCGGTCGCCTTGGCCGCGATGACATGCATGAGGGGCCCGCCCTGCTGGCCAGGGAAGACGTTGGAGTTGATCTTCTTGCCCCACTGCTCGCCCCGGCTGGACAGGATCATGCCCGAGCGCGGGCCGCCGAGGGTCTTGTGGACGGTCGTCGAGACGATGTCGGAGGCCGGCACAGGGCTGGGGTGCAGGCCGGCGGCGACGAGCCCGGCGAAGTGCGCCATGTCGGTCCACAGGGCGGCGCCGACCTCGTCGGCGATGGAGCGGAAGGCCTCGAAGTCGAGGTGGCGCGGGTAGGCCGACCAGCCGGCGATGATGACCCGCGGCCGCTCGCGCAGCGCGGCCTCACGCACCTGGTCCATCTCGATGCGGTGGGAGGACTCGTCGACGCCGTAGGCGGTGGCCTTGTACAGGCGGCCGGAGAAGTTGATGCGCATGCCGTGGGTGAGGTGTCCGCCGTGGGCCAGGGACAGTCCCAGGATGGTGTCGCCCGGCTCCGCCAGGGCGCCGAGCACGGCGGCGTTGGCCTGAGCCCCGGAGTGGGGCTGGACGTTGGCGTAGTCCCCGCCGAAGACCGCCAGGGCCCGCTCGATGGCCAGGGACTCGGCCACGTCGACGACCTCGCAGCCACCGTAGTAGCGGCGGCCGGGGTAGCCCTCGGCGTACTTGTTGGTCAGGACCGATCCCTGGGCCTGGAGCACGGCGCGGGGCACGAAGTTCTCCGAGGCGATCATCTCCAGTGTGCCCCGCTGGCGGGCGAGCTCGTCGTCCAGGACGGCGGCGATCTCCGGGTCCAGCTCGGCCAGTGGGAGGTCGTTGAGGGTGGTGTCGGCGCGGTCGGTCATGCTTCTCCTCGGTGTCTGCGCGGCAGGCGCGCAATGGCGTCGACCTCGGCCCAGGCGGGCGACCAGGTCCTCCCTGCGTCCATCCGCCGAGGCATCGGACGTGCCTGCGCTCCCCGGTGGTGGCCACCTCATCGCCAGTCGCGCGGCGGCCACATCGTACCGCTGCGAGGCCCGCCGCGTGCAGCACGCCGCCGGAGGCTCCACCACCCGCCGCGCTGCCGCCCGCCGGAGGCGCATCGACGTCGAGGTCTCCAGCGCCTCCCACCCGTTCTGGACGGGCCAGGGCAGAGTCCTGGACACCGCCGGCCGGGTGGAGAAGTTCGAGCGCCGCTACGGCCGGCGGACCCGCTGAGTGCCGCGGTCCCGTCGGCAGTCCCGGCCGGGCCGGCCCGCCACCCCCAGACACGTCCCGACCACCTCGAGGAGACCGACATGAAAGTCCGCGCATCCATCCGCTCACTGGCCCGACAGCCGGGGAGCAAGGTCGTGCGCCGTCGCGGCCGGATCTACGTCATCAACAAGCAGAACCCCCGCCTCAAGGCGTGCCAGGGCTGAGCGCCTGGTGGGGCATTGATCGGGTCGGTCCGCGAGATGGCGGCG
This sequence comes from Actinomyces sp., assembly GCF_030524025.1. Lineage (GTDB taxonomy): Bacteria > Actinomycetota > Actinomycetes > Actinomycetales > Actinomycetaceae > Actinomyces. The sequence continues at coordinate 55,242 of NZ_JAUNHI010000002.1, forward strand.
ATGCGGGCGGGCGTGTCGCACGCGACCTCGCACGCGTCGTTGGCGGATGACGCTGGGGCTCGGCCCGACCGCTCCCTCCCCTCGCCGAGATCGGGACATATGGCACCTCGAGGTCACCCCGATCTCGCGGGTCGTCCGCTCCTCGGCCCCCCGGACGTCGGGCGGGGAGCACCTCGATAGCCTAGGCGCATGAGTTCTGACGCGCAGCACCTTGTCCTGACGCTCTCGTGCCCGGACCGCCCCGGCATCGTCCATGCGGTATCCGGTGCCCTGGCACGTCGAGGCGGAAATATCACCGAGTCGAGCCAGTTCGGCGACGCAGAGACGGGACTGTTCTTCATGCGCGTCACCGTCATGACCCGGGTGCCGCGCACCGAGCTCGAGGCCGACCTGGCCGAGCTCGCCGAGACATACGGCATGCAGTGGTCCCTCGACGAGGTCGACCGCCCGATGCGCACCCTCATCATGGTCTCCAAGGAGGGCCACTGCCTGTCGGACCTGCTGTTCCGGGCGACGTCACAGGGGCTGCCGATCGAGGTCCTCGCCGTCGTGGGCAATCACGAGACCCTGCGCCCGGTCGCGGAGTTCTACGGCGTGCCCTTCCACCACATCCCGGTGACCGCCGAGACCAAGGCCGAGTCCGAGGCCGCCCTCCTCGAGCTGGTCGATCGGCTCGGGGTCGAGCTGGTGGTCCTGGCTCGTTATATGCAGATCCTCTCACCGGCCCTGTGCGAGCGGCTGCACGGCGGCGTCATCAACATCCACCACTCCTTCCTGCCCAGCTTCAAGGGGGCCAAGCCCTACCACCAGGCCCATGAGCGCGGCGTCAAGCTCATCGGCGCCACCGCCCACTACGTCACCCCCGACCTCGACGAGGGGCCCATCATCGAGCAGGACGTCACCCGCGCCTCCCATGCCGACTCCGCCCCCGTGCTTCAGCGCAAGGGCCAGGATGTCGAGCGGCGGGTCCTGGCGCAGGCGGTCACCTGGCACGCCGAGCACCGGGTGCTGCTCAACGGGCAGCGGACCGTCGTCTTCTCGTGAGTGCATCCGAGCGCGGTCCGGGGACGGCCGGCGAGACTCGCAGCCCCGGCACAGCCGCATCGACCCCGTGGGAGGGACACGGCCCCTCGCTCGAGGACGCCCTGGCCCGGGCCTGGCGTCATGCCGAGGCCTTCACGCCCGCCCGCGGCGAGCGCGCGCGGCTCGCGGTGGTCACCTGCATGGACCGACGCCTGGACGTCATGACCCTGTTCGATCTCAAGCCCGGTGACGCCTATGTCATCCGCAACGCGGGAGGGATCCTGACCGAGGACGTGCGCCGCTCCCTGGCCATCGCCCAGCACGAGCTGGGGGTCGAGCAGGTAGTGCTCGTCCACCACACCGACTGCGGCATGTCGCGCCTGGATGACGAGGGCTTCGTTGAGCGTCTGGTCGGCCGGACCGGTGTGCGCCCGAGGTGGACGCCGGGAGGGTTCCGTGATGTCGCCGACGATGTGCGCCGGGCTTTGCGGGAGCTGGCGGCCGACCCGCATGTTCCCGGTGGAGCCGCTGCCCGGGGCTTCGTCTACGACGTCGACGACGGCACGCTGACCGAGGTGAGGGCCGCCTGAGCCGAGCGGGGCGCGCCCCCGCGGGGGGCCGCGCTCAGAACGGGGCGACCGCGTCTAGGAGCTCGGCCAGGCCCAGCGCGTGGAGGGCGCGTGGAGGGCACGGGGATAGGGCACGGCCTCGAAGGCTCCGGCGGGCTCACCGGGTCGCGGCCCCCAGGTCTCCAAGCGCGGGGGACGCTCCTGGCCGGCGCCATGGCGGGCGCCGTCGTCCAGGGCGGGGAGGTCGGCGGGCAGGTCACCGGGGATCTCATCGGTCCCGGTCATGGCTCCCACAGCCTGGGCCAGGCCGCGCTCGAGACGCTCGTCGAGGACGGCGCCGGACAACGGGTCGGTGACCACGCGCCTCCAGGTGCCGCCCGCTGCCAGCACACGGGCCACGACGGCAGGCACGGGTGCGCTGCGCCCGCCGACGGCGATACTCGCCTCCCAGCGCCGCCGGGTGTCGCCGCCACGGGGCTCCTCGCCGCTACGGGGCTTTTCACCATCCGGGGGACGACGATCCCGAGTGCCGGGGTCCTGACCGCCAGAGTCCTGGGAACCAGAGTCCTGGGAACCGGGGTCCCGAGCTCCACCGGAACCGGCGCTGCGAGCCGGATGATCCGGGGGCGGGTCGTCCTTACGTCGGCGGGCTTCCCGCCGCCCGGGAGTCCTCCGGCGTCGGGGGCACAGGGCGTGGTCGGACCGCCACCGCTGCCGGATGCGGCACCGGCGGCGCTCGCAGGGCGGGACTCCCGACAGGCGGTGTGCTGCGCCCCTCGCAGCACGCCCAGGCTCATGGCCACGAGCGCGTCAGCGCGCAGCCGGGGCGAGACTGCGCGAGTACCTGTCAGGGCTGGAGCCGGCGGCGCTCGATGAGGTCGTCGACCGCTCCTGGGACCCGCCGGTGACCCGCGGCGTGCGGATCGCCTCGATCATCGACGACGCCGCCCAGCACTCGGGCCAGGCGGTGTGGGCCCGCCGCCTCCTGGGCCTGACGGGCTGAGATCCTCGCCCACGCCGTTCAGGCCACCGCCCGGCCTCGGCGCAGCACGAGCCGGGGGCGCAGTCCGGCGTCGGCGACGATGAGGTCGGCGCGCATGCCCGGCGCCAGAGCGCCGATGTCCGGCGCCCCGATGATCCGCGCGCCCTGGAGGCTCGCGGCGTAGACGGCGTCGACCAGCGGAACCCCGCCCGCCACGGTGGTGCGCACGACGTCGATAAGATGCGCCGTGCCACCGGCGATCGAGTCGCCATCGGTCAGCCGGGCGATCCCTCCGGCCACGGTGACCGCGGCGGGCCCCAGGAGGTAGTCGCCGTCGGGCATCCCGGCGGCAGCCATGGCGTCGGTGATGAGCACGACGTTGTCCCTGCCCAGGGTCTCGAACATGTCCCGCACGATCGCCGGGTGGAGGTGGACGCCGTCGCCGATCATCTCGGCGACGCACTCCCCCCTCCGGGCGGCGGCGAGGAACTCCGGGACGGGTCCCGGCTTGCGGTGGTGCATGGGGCGCATGCCGTTGAACAGGTGGGTGGCCGTGGAGCGCCGCGCCCGCACCGGCAGCCCGGCCGCGGCGCGGGCGGCCAGCCGGGAGGCGGCCTCGGCCAGGCACTCCCGCACCGGGGCGGCCTCGGCGTCGGTGTGCCCGAAGGACGGCAGCGCCCCGCCGTCGACAAGAGCGGCGATGACGCCGTCGTCCCCGGTCAGCCCCGGTTTCTCCGGGGCGACGGTCATCGTCGCCACGTGCCCGCGCCCGGCCTCGATGAGCCGACGGGTCAGGGCCGCATCCGGGTCGATGATGTGGGCGGGGTCCTGGGCGCCGCACCGCTCGACCGACACGAAGGGGCCCTCGAGGTGGATGCCGGCGATCTCACCGTCCTCGCACAGACCCGCCAGGAGTCCGACGCGCTCGATGAGGGTGCGGGCCTCGGCGGTCACGCACGAGGCCACCAGGCTCGTCGTGCCGTGGCGGCGGTGCTCCATGACGCAGGTCATGGCCTGCGCCGGTGTCTCGGCATTGGGGAAGGACTCGCCGCCGCCGCCGTGGCAGTGGACGTCGACGAGCCCCGGCAGGACGAAGCCCCCCTCGGGGGCCGTGTGGGCGCTGGACACCGCCTCGCCGTGTCCCGCGGCACCGGCGCGCTCGGCGGGCCCGACCCACACGATGCGCCCCTCGGCCAGGACGACCACCCCGTCGTCGATGACCTCCTCGGGGGTGACCACTCGTCCACGGACCGCTGCGCTGCTCATAGGCCCAGCCTACCGCTGGCCGTGGGACGCCAGGGACCGACAGCGACGAGGATCAGGCCAGGCGCCGCTCGACGGCCCGCACCGCACGCTCGACCGCCCCCTCCAGGCGCGCCGAGCGGCGGGCGTCGTCGGCCCAGATGAGTCCCTGGCCGACCGGACGCACCGCAACGACCCTCCCGCGGTCGACGAGCAGCGGGCGGAACATCCCGTTCATCGAGGGGCAGATGAGCAGCTCGCCGGCGGCATCGGTCAGGCACAGCCGGTCCTTGTACCCCACGTGGAGCTCGTCGAAGGAGGCCAGGTAGTGCGTGGCGGCCGCGGCGCGCCGGTCTGCCTCGAGCAGATCGGGCAGATCGGCGCGCATGTACAGAACCCCCGTGCGGCC
>NZ_JAUNHI010000002.1:59566-181753 GCF_030524025.1 Actinomyces sp.
GCGGCCGCCCGCGCCTCCCGCCGCACCGGTGCCGGGCCCGAGGACGGTCACCGTCCCGCGCAGGCCGCCCTCGGCGGTGGCCCGTGTCAGGGGAACGTGCCCGGCCGCGGGGTCGACGGCGTAGCCCGCCGCGTTGGTCGCCTCGAGGGCGTCCTCCAGGGCACGCGCCGCCTCGCGCAGTGGCAGGGTCGTCCAGCGGGCGAGGTCGGCGGCGGTGACCGGACCATGGCTCGTGGCGTAGCGCCGGGCGATCTCCGCCAGCGCCGGACGGTGGGAGTCGGTGTCGTGCGCGCCCCCACCGGCTCCCCCCGGGCCGGTGTCCGCATCCGGCAGGCCGCGGGCATCGACAACGAGGTGCTCGTTGCCGCGCTTGGGCCCTTGGACGAGCACGCCCTCGAGCTGGAGACGCACGAGGAGGTGGCGGCGCCGGTAGGTCGAGACGTCCTCGCCCTTGAAGGGCTCCATGAGGCCTGCCCTCTCCCAGGCCTCGAGGAGGGCCGCCCGGGCAATGCCACCGCCCGCCACCGCTGCCAGGGCGACGTCGGCGGCGCGTTCCAGCATCCGGTCATCCATGCCGAACTGCTCCTGCGACTGCCTGACCCACGTGCGCATCCGGTGCCTGAGGGCCACACGCAGCCAGTGGTGGTCCTCGGCGGTCGTGATATGGACGGTGCCGCGCATCGGCCAGGAGCGCACGAGGAGGCCGGCCTCAAAGGCCTGTTCGACCTCGGCGCGGGTGGCCGAGCCGACCCGGCAGACCAGGGCGTGGGGAACCGCCGAGGGCTGCTGCCCCTGGATGGCCAGCTGACGGCGCACCGCCTCGGCCGGGGTGGGGGCCGTCGTGCCCGGGACCAGGCCCTGGGCGACGATCCGCAGGAGGGACAGCTCGCGGGGGGCGTGGACGGGGCGGGCCGCCGCGGCGGCGCGGGCCGAGGCGTAGGCGGTCGAGGGCATCGGTGTCCTTACTGGTGGGGCGGGGCCGGGTCTGGTGGGGCGGGGCCGGGCGCGGCCTGAGGGCTCAGAACAGGCGGGAGCCCGGGTCGTCCATGCCGCGCATGGCGTCATAGTCGAGCACGACGCAGCGGATGCCGCGGTCCTCGGCCAGGACGCGGGCCTGCGGTTTGATCTGCTGGGCGGCGAAGACGCCCTGCACCGGGGACAGGAGCGGGTCCCGGTTGAGCATGTCGAGGTAGCGCGTCAGCTGCTCGACGCCGTCGATCCCGCCCACCCGCTTGACCTCGACCGCGACGGCCGCCCCCTGGGGGTCCCTGGCCAGGATGTCCACCGGCCCGATCGGGGTGGGGTGCTCCCGCCGGACCAGGCGGTAGCCGGGTCCCAGGACCTCGATCTGCTCGGCGAGCAGCTCCTGGAGGTGGGCCTCGACGCCGTCCTTGGTCAGGCCGGGGTCGGCGCCCAGGTCGACCGAGGAGTCCGAGACGACCTCGAAGAGCCTGATGACAAGGCGGTCCTCGGTCTTGGCCGCGCGGACCTCCCACAGGGCTACGACCCCGGCCTCGCGGGCGTCGTGGTCGGGCTCGAGCTCGGCCAGACGGGCCGGTGGACTCATCCAGTTGAGTGGCTTGTAGGAGCCGCCGTCGGAGTGGACGAGCACCGACCCGTCGGCCTTGACCATGATGAGGCGGGTGGCCCGAGGCAGGTGGGCGTCCAGACGGCCCGAGTAGTCCACGGAGCAGGAGGCGATGACGACGCGCATTCGTGCAGCCTACCGGCCCCGGTCGTGCCCTTCCTGTCGCGCCGGAACCCGGACCCTCGCTCCGGGCGCATCGGCGTCATTCCGGCGGAGGATGCCTGCGCCGTCGTCAACCATCCATCCGGCCCATGCCGCACCGGCGCCCCATGGGCCATGATGGTTCCATGCAGCGCACTGGCCCGATGTCCCCCGACCCGGCTCCCGAGCCCACCGACACCGGATCCTCCCCCACGGCGCCGAGCAACGGGGCGGGGGCGGCGCCGTGGACAACGCCGGACGGTGGCACCGCCGACCGCCTGGCGCAGGAGGTCGCCGAGGCGGCACGGCTACGCGCCGAGGCCGGCGCGGCGCAGCGCGAGCGCCTCATGTACTCCTGGCGCCTGCCGATGCGGCGGGGACCCTACCTGACCGGGACGGCCGGTCCCCGCCGCATGGGTGGGCTCGACGCGGCCCGCGGACTGGCCCTCGTGGGCATGATGGCCGTGCACATGGCGCCGGCGGCCTGCGGGCTGACCTCGCTGCCGGGGATCCTCCACCAGGCGCACGGCCGGGCCTCCATCCTGTTCGCCGTCATCGCCGGCTTCTCCCTGGGCATCATCTCCGGGGGGCGCGAGCCCCACGGCGGTGACCGGCTCGTGCGCACCCGCCTGCGGCTGCTCGTGCGCTCGGCGATGCTCCTGGTCCTGGCGGGCCTCGTGTCCGTCTTGGGGACACCGGTCTCGATCATCCTCGGCTTCTACGCCGCCTGGCTCGCGCTGGCGCTGCCCTTCCTCCGATGGTCCCCGCGCCGCCTGTTCATCCTGGCAGCCGTCACCGCGCTGCTCGGTCAGGCGGTGGTCATCGCCCTGCCCATCGTGCTGACGGCCCTGGGCATGAGCCCTTACCCGGTCATGGTCGACGGCAACGCCGCGATGGTCGACTTCTTCATCATCGGAACCTATCCGGGCGCGGTGTGGATGGCCTTCATCTTCCTGGGACTGGGCCTGTCCCGCCTGGACTGGAGCCGGGCGCGCAACCTGTGGCGGCTCGTGGCGGTCGGCGCACTGTGCGCCGTGCTGGGCTACGCGGGGGGATGGGCCGCCAGCCAGACCAACCCCAACGCCCTGCCCGACCCCTACCACCTCGTCTCCCCCGCCGACCCCCTCGTGTGCAGCGGGGTGACCTGGTCCCAGACCCCCTCGAGCAGCGCCACGGGCCCCGTCCTGCCCGATGCCGTGGCCTCGTCCCTGGCCACGCCGTCGGACTCGCCGTCCGCAGCGTCGTCCCTGCCGCCGTCCTCCATTCCCTCGCCCTCCGCCCCGTCGTCGGAGGCGACGGGCTCGGAGCTGGAGTCCTGGGGGTCCGAGAGCTCCCGGACCTCCGGGGAGGTCGGGAAGGACGAGCCCAGGGTGGTCGAGAGCCTGGCCACGATCCTGCCCTCGCTGTCGACGGCGGCGCCGCACTCGGGCACGCCCTTCGAGGCGCTGGGATCGGCGGGGGTGGCGATGGCCGTCATCGGGCTGTTCCAGCTCATCTCCCGCCGGCTGCGCTACGCCCTGGCCCCGCTGGCCGCCCTGGGCTCGATGTCCCTGACGGTGTACTGCACGCACCTCGCGGCGATCTGGCTGGCGCGGGGCGTCGACTATCAGGCGTCGACGACGTTCTTCCTGTCGGTCACCGCGATTCTGACCGCCTTCGCGATGCTCTGGCTCATCGTCTTCGCCCGCGGCCCCCTCGAGCACCTCGTGCACGTCGTGTCCGTGCGCGCCACCCGGGCCAAGGACTGATCCCCCCTCTCCCTCGAGATCGGGACATATGGCACCTCATATCTACCGATCTCGAGGTGTCACAAGTCCCGATCTCGGCGGGAGGGAGGGTTAGAAGAGGGTCGGTTGGGTGGGGGCGGCGGACTCGAGCCAGGCGACAAGGGCCGAGTGGGAGTCCTCGTGCATGGCCAGCCACACGACGCCGTCACTGTACCGGCACTCGACGTCGACCACGGTCCCGTCCCGCCCACGGCGCCGGACCCGCCCCAGCTCGATCTCGGCGCGCCGGATCCGGTAGCGCGGACGCAGCCCCAGGGAGACCAGCCGCACCCACTCGAGGGAGTCGTTGCCGAAGGTCGCAATACCGCTGGTCCAACGGCGCCTGCCGGGCAGGCGCCGGGCGCACTCGAAGGAGCCGACCCTGCCTGCCAGGTAGCGCACGCGCGCCAGGAAGGCGACCGCCAGGACGACAACGAGGGACACCAGGACCATGACCGTCCAGACCCCCGAGCCACCCATGGTCAGTCCCGCGCCGTCATTCCGGGCAGCTCGACGGCCTCGGCCAGAACGTCGCTGACCTCACCGGTGCCGTCCGCCGCATCGCCCCCGGCGACGTCGGCGGCCACGGTCACCACGTCATGGTCGACCGAACAGAAGCCCCCGGCCACCGGCACGGACACCTCCTGGCCCTCGGTCGCCACAATGCGCACCCGCCCCCGGCCCAGGATCGCCAGGATCGGCTGGCGTCCGGGCAGGACGCCGAGCTCGCCGTCGACCAGCGGCACGGAGACCCGCAGAGCGTCACCGGACCACGCCTCCCCGCCGAAGCGGGAGACGACCTCGACCCTCAGCGCGCCGGCCATGTCAGGAACCCGCGATCTCGGCGGCACGGCGCTCGAGGTCCTCGATGCCGCCGATGTTGAAGAAGGCCTGCTCGGGCAGGTGGTCGTAGTCGCCGTCGGCGATCCTCCGGAAGGCCTCGACCGTCTCGTCCAGGGGCACCGTCGAGCCGGGCACGCCGGTGAACTTCTCCGCCATGTAGGTGTTCTGGCTGAGGAACTGCTCGATGCGCCGGGCACGGTTGACCGTCACCTTGTCCTCCTCGCTCAGCTCGTCGACACCGAGGATCGCGATGATGTCCTGGAGCTCCTTGTTCTTCTGGAGGATGGACTTCACGCGCGTGGCCACGTCGTAGTGCTCCTGGCCGACGTACTGGGGGGCGAGCAGGCGCGAGGTCGAGGCCAGCGGGTCGACCGCCGGGTAGATGCCTCGCGAGGCGATCTCACGGGACAGCTCGGTGGTGGCGTCCAGGTGGGCGAAGGTCGTCGCCGGCGCGGGGTCGGTGTAGTCGTCTGCGGGCACGTAGATCGCCTGGAGGGAGGTGATCGAGTGGCCCCCCGCCGAGGTGATCCGCTCCTGGAGCTGGCCCATCTCATCGGCGAGGTTGGGCTGGTAGCCCACCGCCGAGGGCATGCGTCCCAGGAGGGTGGAGACCTCGGATCCGGCCTGGGTGAAGCGGAAGATGTTGTCGATGAACAGCAGCACGTCCTGGTGCTGGACGTCGCGGAAGTACTCGGCCATCGTCAGGGCGCTCAGGGCCACGCGCAGCCGCGTCCCCGGCGGCTCGTCCATCTGGCCGAAGACGAGGGCGGTCTTGTCGAACACACCCGCCTCCTCCATCTCGACGATGAGGTCGTTGCCCTCACGGGTGCGCTCACCCACGCCGGCGAACACCGACACACCGCCGTGGTTCTGCGCCACGCGCTGGATCATCTCCTGGATGAGCACCGTCTTACCGACGCCGGCGCCGCCGAACAGGCCGATCTTGCCGCCCTGGACGTAGGGGGTGAGCAGGTCGATGACCTTGATGCCCGTCTCGAACATCTGCTCCTTGGACTCCAGCTGGTCGAAGGCGGGGGGCTGGCGGTGGATGGGCCAGCGCTCGGAGACCTCGAGGGTCTCACCCTCCTTGAGGTTGAGCACCTCCCCGGTGACGTTGAAGACGTGCCCCTTGGTCACGTCGCCCACCGGCACCGTGATGGGGCTGCCGGTGTCCCGGACACGCGATCCGCGCACGAGGCCGTCGGTGGGCTTGAGCGAGATCGTGCGCACGATGTTGTCGCCGAGGTGCTGCGCCACCTCAAGGGTGATCTCGTGGGGCTCCTCGTCCCCGCCCGTGGCCTGGATGGTGGTCTTGAGGGCGTTGTACATCGCGGGGATCGCGTCCGGCGGGAACTCGACGTCGACGACGGCGCCGATGATCCGGGTGATGCGACCCGTTCCCTGGGTGGTGGTGTCAGCCATGATGCGTTCTTCCGTGTCCGTGTGGGCCGGTGCCGGTGGGCCCCGGGGTGTGTGCGTGGTCGGTGGCCGAGGGCGGGGCTACTGCGAGCCCAGCGCGTCGGCGCCCGAGACGATCTCGGTGATCTCCTGGGTGATGTCGCCCTGACGCGCGGCGTTGGCCAGGCGGGTGTACGTGGTGATGAGGTCCTCGGCGTTGTCGGTGGCCGTGTGCATCGCCTGCTGGCGGCTGGCCAGCTCGGAGGCGGCCGCCTGGAGCAGGGCGTTGCGGATCCTGGAGCGCACGTAGCGGGTGAGCAGCGCGTCGAGGACGGCGTCGGCGTCGGGCTCGAACTCGTAGACCGGCTGGGCGGCCGCCTTGTCGATGCCCGCACGCAGCTGGTCGGCGGCGATGTCGTCGCGGACGAGCTCTCCGGGGCCCTCGACGTCGACGACTGTCAGCGGCAGCATCCTGCGGACCTCCGGGACCTGGGAGACCATGGAGACGTAGCGGGTGAACACGACGTGCACCTCCGCCACGCCCCCGGCGGAGGCCGGGGCGAGGAAGAACTCGAGGAGGGTGGCCGCCACGGCCTCGATCGAGGCGTCGGTGGGACGGTCGGACTCCCCGGTCCAGGAGAACTCCACGGGCCGGCCCCGGAAGGCGAAGTACGTGGCTGCGCGTCGTCCGAAGGTGAAGATGACCGGGTCCTTGCCCTCCTCGACGAGCTGGTCGAGGAGCTTCTCGGACTCGCGCAGGATCGTGGCCGAGTAGGCACCGGCCATGCCGCGGTCCGAGGTGACGATGAGGACCGCGACGCGGGCGGTGTCGCGGCGCTCGCGGGTCACCGGGTGGTCGAGGTGGCCGTAGGTGCCCACGGCGGCGACCGCCTGGCTCAGGGCGTGGTCGTAGGGGCCCGCCCCCTGCGCGTGGCGGCGCGCGGCACCGATCCGGGAGGAGGCGATCAGCTCCATCGCCTTGAAGACCTTCTGGAGGGTCTGGGTGGACCGGATGCGCTGCTTGTAGACGCGCTGGTTGCCTGCCACGTCAGCCCCTCTTGACGACGATCTGCTCGTGGGTGCGCTCGGCGGTCGTCTCCTCCTCGGCCAGGTCGACCTCGCCCGAGAGGATCCTGCCGCCGGCCAGGTAGGTCGTGCGGAAGGCCTCGACCGCCGAGCGCAGGGCGGCCTCGGTGTCCTCGGTCAGGGCTCCGGTGCGACCGATGGTCGTCAGCACGTCGGTGTTGCGGCGCAGGTGGTCGAGCAGCGCCGCCTCGAAGGGCAGGACGTCGGCGACATCGAGGTCGTCGAGGTAGCCCTGCGTGCCCGTCCACACGGCGGCCACCTGCTCCTGGACGGGGTAGGGGGTGAACTGGGGCTGCTTGAGCAGCTCCATGAGCCTCTCGCCCCGGGTCAGCTGGGCGCGGGTCGCGGCGTCCAGGTCGGAGGCAAACATGGCGAAGGCCTGCATCGAGCGGTACTGGGCCAGCGTGATCTTGAGCGTGCCGGCCACCTGCTTCATCGCCTTGATCTGTGCGGCACCACCGACGCGGGACACCGAGATGCCGACGTCGACGGCGGGCCGCTGGTCGGCGTTGAACAGGTCGGACTGAAGGAAGATCTGGCCGTCGGTGATGGAGATGACGTTGGTGGGGATGTAGGCCGAGACGTCATTGGCCTTCGTCTCGATGATCGGCAGGCCGGTCATCGACCCGGCGCCGAGCTCGTCGGAAAGCTTGGCGCAGCGCTCGAGCAGGCGCGAGTGCAGGTAGAAGACGTCGCCGGGGTAGGCCTCGCGGCCCGGCGGGCGGCGCAGCAGGAGGGAGACCGCGCGGTAGGCCTCGGCCTGCTTGGACAGGTCGTCGAAGACGATGAGGACGTGCTTGCCCCCGTACATCCAGTGCTGGCCGATGGCCGAGCCGGTGTAGGGCGACAGGTACTTGAAGCCGGCGGGGTCGGAGGCCGGGGAGGCGACGATCGTCGTGTACTCCAGGGCGCCGCGCTCCTCCAGGACGGCCCGGACCGCGGCGATCGTCGAGCCCTTCTGGCCGGTGGCGACGTAGATGCAGCGGACCTGCTGGTCGGGGTCGCCGGTGTCCCAGGCGGCCTTCTGGTTGAGGATCGTGTCGAGGGCGATGGCCGTCTTGCCGGTCTTGCGGTCGCCGATGATGAGCTGGCGCTGACCGCGGCCGATCGGGATCATCGAGTCGATGGCCTTGAGCCCGGTCTGGAGGGGCTCGTGGACGGACTTGCGGGCCATGACGCCGGGGGCCTGGAGCTCCAGGGCCCGGCGCCGCTCGGAGGGGATCTCCCCCAGGCCGTCGATCGGACGCCCCAGGGGGTCGACGACCCGTCCCAGGTAGCCGTCGCCGACGGGCACCGACAGCACCTCGCCGGTGCGGCGCACGGTCTGGCCCTCGTCGATCCCGGCGAAGTCACCCAGGACAACGACGCCGATCTGCCGCTCGTCGAGGTTCATCGCCAGTCCGGCGGTACCGTCCTCGAAGGTGAGCAGCTCGTTGGCCATGACGCCGGGCAGACCCTCGACATGGGCGATGCCGTCGGCGGCGAAGACGACGCGCCCAACCTCCTCGGCGGCCACCTGTGCGGGCTTGTAGGACGCGACGAACTCGTCCAGGGCGGAGCGGATGTCCTCCGGCCTGATGGTCAGCTCAGCCATCTGTCGTCTCCTTCGCTTGTGTGTGGCGGGCCCTGCCTGCTGGCTCCCGCCGCGGTGGGGTGGGTCGTGGGGCGGGCTATCCCGCCAGGGCGCTGCGTACCGCGTCGAGACGGTGGCGCACCGTGGAATCGATGACCTGGTCCTGGACGACGACCCTCAGGCCGCCGATGACCTGCGGGTCGAGCTCGGCGTTGATCTCGACATCCGTGCCCAGGCGGGCGACGAGCACCGCGCGCAGGCGGGCGAGCTGGACGTCGGACAGGGGGACGGCCGACACGACGTCGGCCACGACGCGGCCCTGGAGCCGTGCCGCCAGCTCGGCGACCCGGCGCAGGTTGCGCGGGACGCCCCCCTCGGTGCGGTGGCGCACGCACCACACCACCAGGCTCATCGTCGAGGAGGTCAGGTGCGGGCCGAAGACCCGCTGGGCGAGGAGCACCCTGTCCCGGCCGCGGGAGCGCCGCGAGGGCTCGAGCGCCCTGCGCAGCTCGCGGTCCCGCTCGACCGCAGCGCTCACCCCGAAGATCTCCTGCTCGACCTGCTCGAGGGTGCCGGCCGAGCGCGCCCCGGTGAGGATGGCCTCGATGCCCAGGTCGTGGAGGGCCGTGATGAGGTCGACCGGCGCCGACCAGCGTCCCCGCACCAGCGCCTGGAGCAGCTCGACCACCCGGTCGTCGACACGGCCGTCGAAGAGGCGGTGCGCGAGCTCGGCCTTGTCCTGGCCGTCGCGGCCGGGGTCGGTCAACGGCCCGCTCAGGGCGCCGACGGCGATCTGGTGGGCCACGGCGAGGATCTGCTCGCCGAGGTCGAGGCCCTGGGCGCCGGCCAGACCGAGGACCGGTTCCCAGGCGCTGGCCGCGGCGGCGCGGCTGGCGGCGGATCCGGTGCTCACCCGCGCCCCCGCTCGGCGCTCGTCGCCACCGCATCGGCCGGCGCCTGCTCGAGCTCGTCGAGGAACCTGTCGATGACGGAGCTGGACAGCTCGGTGTCGGTCAGCTGGGCGCCGATGATCCTCTCGGCCAGGTCGCTGGCCAGCAGACCGACGTCGGCACGCAGAGAGATCTGCGCGGCCTGCTTGTCGGCGCGTATCTGACGCTCGGCCGCCTCCATGGCGCGGGCGGCCTCACCCGAGGCGGCCTCGCGCGCCTCGGCGAGGATCGCCTTGGCCTCGGCCTGCGCGTTCTCGCGGATCCTGGCCGCCTCGTGGCGGGCGTCCTCGACGAGCCGAGCGGCCTTGAGCTCGGCATCCTTCTGGTCCCCCTTGGCCTTGTCGGCCAGGGCCAGGCCCTCCTCGATCCTCCGGGTGCGCTCATCGAGCACGGCGTTGAAACGCGGCAGGGCGTACTTGATGAGGACGACGGCGATGATGACGAAGCAGACCGTGCCCCACACGAGGTCGGCCAGCTGCGGGATGAACAGGAAGATGCCCTCCGGCGTCGAGGCGGCGGGCATCACCGCGGTGCCCACGGACATGGGAGCCGTCCTCAGAAGGCGAAGCCGGCGGCGAAGCCGAGCAGGCCCAGAGCCTCGATGAGGGCGGCGCCGATGAACATGTTCGTGCGCAGGGCGCCGGCGACCTCGGGCTGGCGCGCCGTGCCCTCCTGGGTCTTGGCGACGAGCAGGCCGATGCCGATCGCGGGACCGAGGGTGGCCAGGCCGTATCCGATCGTGGCGATATTGCCGGTCATGGGGTTCTCCTTGTGGGTGGGCGGCACCGCGTGGACGGGGCCGGTCGGTGCGGACGGTGACGGGCTCCGGCGGCTGCCGGAGCCCTGCGAGGCTCAGTGCATGTGCATCGAGGAGTCGATGTAGACGGCGGTGAGCAGGGCGAAGATGTAGGCCTGGAGGGCGGCGACGAAGGCCTCGAAAAGGACGAAGGCCAGTCCCGCGGCGAGGGTGACGACCCCGATGGCCTTGAACTGGGCGGAGGCGTAGAAGAACAGCGCGTTGGTGGCCACGAAGCACAGGACGAGCAGGAGGTGCCCGGAAATCATGTTGGCCATGAGTCGGATGGTCAGGGTCAGGGGGCGCAGGACGAAGGTCGACAGCAGCTCGATGGGGATGATGAGGGGGTAGAGGAAGCCGGGCACTCCGGCCGGGATGAGGCTGCCCCTGACGAAGCGCAGGGGGCCGTGGGCCCGCACCCCGGCGTAGACGAAGGCGACGTAGGCCACGGCGGCGAAGACCAGCGGCATGCCCACGACACCGGTCGAGGCGATCTGGAGGCCCGGGATGATCCCGGAGATGTTGAGGAAGAAGACGCCCAGGAAGATGGTGGTCAGGATCGGGGCGAACCGGCGGCCGTGGACGGGTCCCAGGATCTCCTCGGCGATGTTGGTGCGCACGAAGTCGAGGATCATCTCCAGGGCGTTCTGGAACCGCCCGGGGACCAGGCGCGCCCGAGCGGCTCCGATCCCGAAGACGACGACGAGTACCACGGTCATGATGATGCGCACCATCATGACGCGATTGATCTCGAAGGGGCTGCCCAGCAAGGCGAAGGCGGGCGGGAAGAAGTCGTCGATGGACGGCGGGTGGAATCCCCCCTCGGAGGACTCCGACGACGCCGGGAGCAGGGCCGACAGGCGTGCCGCCAGGGACGCGCTCGTGATCACCGGATCTCCTTCGGATGAGGAACGACATGGACAGGATGGACAGGACGGACAGGACAATAGTGCCCAGGACAACGGGGCCGGTCGCGGGCACCCGGCACAGGCGCCCAGCCTAGCGCACAGGATGTGTCACGGTGGTTTCTCAGGTCTCCTCCGAACCGCCGGAGGGCTCGATGGTCAGGGCCCGGCCGCGTGCCAGGACGAGGATCTCGGTGATAGTGACGGGGATGAGGACCAGGGCGAGGGTCGCGAGGAACCAGCCCGGGCTGAGGCTGTCCTTGCGCGGGCCCGCCAGGAGGACGACCCCGACCATGGTGATGATCTTGCCGAGGAAGGACAGCATGACCCCGCCGGAGGCGATGAGCGGGTGGCGTTCCCAGGGGTAGGCCAGGGCGGCGACGGTGATGGCGGTGATGAGGGTTCCGGCGCCGGTGCCCCACCGGGCGCCGCTGAGGGCCGGACCCCCGGCCAGCACCCCGGCGGCCAGACCGGCCAGGACCGTGACGGCGCCGACGACGGCGACGCGGGCGGCGGCGCGCCGGAAGACGGCGGCGTGAGTCTCGTGGTTCATCGGCGTGCTCCCTTGGCGTGGCGGGCGCCCGAGCGGGTGACCCAGCCCCGCAGCCCGGGCATGAGGTCGACCGTGGCGGCCACGGCCAGGGCCACGGCCGTCGTCGCCCCCACCAGGACGTAGTGGAGGGGGAAGAAGGCCATTGCGGCCATGGAGAAGGCGGCGACGGCGGCCCACATGTACATGACGAGCACGGCGCGGCGGTGGGAGTGGCCGGCGTCGAGCAGCCGGTGGTGCATGTGCATGCGGTCGGCGTGGAAGGGGCTGTGCCCGGCACGCACCCGCCGGACGATGACCTGGATCATGTCGGCCATCGGCAGGAGGAGGACGGCCAGCGGGATGAGCACGGGCAGGAAGACGGGGATGGCCTGGGACCCGCCGATGCTGCCGGGGTCGATCTGCCCGGTGACGACGATGGTGCCGGCGGCGGAGACCAGGCCGAGCTGCATCGAGCCGGAGTCGCCCATGAAGATCGTCGCCGGGTGGAAGTTGTGGGGCAGGAAGCCCAGGCATATCCCGATGAGGGCTGCCATGACGGTGGCCGCCAGGGAGGTGTAGGACTCCGGGGAGGTGGTGCGGGTCAGGACGTAGACGTAGAGGAAGAAGGCGCTGGCGCCGATGCCGATGACGCCGGCGGCCAGCCCGTCGAGCCCGTCGATCCAGTTGACGGCGTTGATGGCTGCCAGGACGACGACGACGGTGGTGACCAGCGACAGCCGCGAGGAGCCGATGGTCACCCCGGCGATCGGGAAGGTGATGAGCTGGACGCCCTGCCAGGCCATGACAACGGCGGCCAGGGCCTGCCCGGCCAGCTTCGTCATCCAGTCCAGCTCCCACAAGTCGTCGACGACCCCGAGCAGACAGACGAGACCGGCACCCAGGACCACCGCCCAAGCCGAGGAGTCGATGACGTTGGACAGGTAGGGCACGCGGGAGGCCACGCACATGGCCGTGGCCAGGCCCAGGAACATCGCCACCCCGCCCAGCCGGGGGATGGGGGTGGTGTGGACGTCACGTGTGCGCACCGGGGTCAGGGCGTTGGACACGAGCGCGATATGGCGCACGATCGGCACCGAGATGTAGGTGACGGCCGCGGCGACGAGCAGGATCATGAGGTAGACCTTCACCGGCCCACCCCCGTGGGTCGGCGGTGCTCCTTCGCCGGGCGGGTGCCCGGACGCAGCGGGCCGACGATCTTCTCGAGGACCTCGGCGCTCAGGACGCCCTCGCGCAGGAGGCGCGGGGCCTCGTCGTCTCCGGCCACCGACACGATGGTCGAGGGCACCGGGCCGGGCGTCGGTCCGCCGTCGAGAAGGAGGATGTCGCCCCCCGGTTCGGCGCGGTCCCCGAAGGCGGCGGCGGCCTGGGCGGCGTCGGTGGCCGGCGGCCTGCCGGTGCGGTTGGCGCTGGTCACGGCCAACGGGCCGCTGCGCCTCAGCAGCTTCAGGGCCAGGGGGTGGTCGGGCATGCGCACCGCGATGGTGCCCTCGGTCTCCCCCAGGTCCCAGCCCAGTGCCTCGGCAACGGGGAGCACGAGGGTCAGACCTCCCGGCCAGAAGGCCTCGGCCAGGTCCCGCGCGGCGGCGGGGAGACGCGCGACGAGCCCGGTCAGGTCCGCCACCGAGGCGATGAGCACCGGCGGAGGCATCTGCCGACCGCGCCCCTTGGCGGCCAGCAGCCGGGCGACGGCGGCGCTGTCGGCGGCGGCCGCGCCGATGCCGTAGACGGTGTCGGTGGGGAGCAGGAGGAGGCCCCCGTCGTTCAGGTGCGCGACGGCGCGGTCCAGCCCGTCGCCGGGTGTGGCGCCGGGCAGGGGGGCGGGGGGATGCCGATGGGGCTGGTCGGTCACGACCCCCATCCTCGCACGGATCCCACTCGACCCGGCGCGGCGGGCGCCGTAACCGCTTCGAGGCCGAATCGGAACCGCGCGGTGCCCCGGCACCAGTCCCCGGTTCACTACGCTGCTGGGGTGCTGGATCCCCATCCTCGCCTCGGTTCCCTTTCCCTTCC
This sequence comes from Actinomyces sp., assembly GCF_030524025.1. Lineage (GTDB taxonomy): Bacteria > Actinomycetota > Actinomycetes > Actinomycetales > Actinomycetaceae > Actinomyces. The sequence goes on from NZ_JAUNHI010000002.1 coordinate 73,176, forward strand.
TACCGCCCCCCGCCGCGCGGACAAGCCCCGTCCACGGCGGGGGGCGGCCCGGCTGGCCGTTGTCGTCCTGGCCGTGCTGGCCTGCCTGAGCACCGTCGTCGTCCCGGTCCGGGCGGTGGCGGCGGGGACGGTCGACCTCATCGTCCAGATGTCCGTGCCCGCCACCGCGGGGGCCGGCTCGGCCTTCGAGGCGACGATGACCATCACGAACCGGGGCGCCGACGCCGCCACCGATGTCGGGGTGTCCCTGGCCATGGACGCCGGGACGACCTCCATCGTGGCCACACCGGGCACGGCGACCTCCGGTGCGAGCCCCGCCGAGCAGCTGACGGTCTCGGGGACGACCGTGAGCGGCACGATCCCGACCCTGCCGCCCCTGGGCACGGTCACGGTCGTGGTCACCGGCCGCTACCCGGTCGCCTCCTCGGCCGCCTTCCAGGCCACGGCGACGGCGGGTCCCGCGGACACCGAGCTCGACCCGTCGACGAACTCTGTGACCCAGAACACCGCACTGGACCGGGGGGCCTCGGTGTCGGTGTCCAAGACCCAGGACCTGGCCACCGTCGCCTCCGGCCAGACCCGCACCTACACCGTCACCTACACCAACACCGGCGCCATCGACATCACCGGCCTCCGACTCACCGACTACTACACCCTCGGGGCCGCCCAGACCGGCACCACCTACTCGGTGTCCTGCGCCCCCTCCTCCACCGCCCCCTGCCCCAGCTGGGCCAACGGCACCACTCGAACATCAACCAACTCAACGGTGGTCTACATGTACTCCGACGGCACCGCCGACCTGCCCGTCGGAACCAGCCTCGTGCTGACCATCCCCATCACCACCACCATGGCCTGCCTGCCCACCGGCACCACCACCGCCACCAACTACACCAACTTCACCGCCCCTGCCGATGTGCAGCTCGCCCCCGGCGCCACCTCAGCCCGAGTCACCGGCAATTTGACCGCCCCGGTGTGCCCCACCGCCTCGGTGTCGGTGTCCAAGACCCAGGACCTGGCCACCGTCGCCTCCGGCCAGACCCGCACCTACACCGTCACCTACACCAACACCGGCGCCATCGACATCACCGGCCTCCGACTCACCGACTACTACACCCTCGGGGCCGCCCAGACCGGCACCACCTACTCGGTGTCCTGCGCCCCCTCCTCCACCGCCCCCTGCCCCAGCTGGGCCAACGGCACCACTCGAACATCAACCAACTCAACGGTGGTCTACATGTACTCCGACGGCACCGCCGACCTGCCCGTCGGAACCAGCCTCGTGCTGACCATCCCCATCACCACCACCATGGCCTGCCTGCCCACCGGCACCACCACCGCCACCAACTACACCAACTTCACCGCCCCTGCCGATGTGCAGCTCGCCCCCGGCGCCACCTCAGCCCGAGTCACCGGCAATTTGACCGCCCCGGTGTGCCCCACCGCCTCGGTGTCGGTGTCCAAGACCCAGGACCTGGCCACCGTCGCCTCCGGCCAGACCCGCACCTACACCGTCACCTACACCAACACCGGCGCCATCGACATCACCGGCCTCCGACTCACCGACTACTACACCCTCGGGGCCGCCCAGACCGGCACCACCTACTCGGTGTCCTGCGCCCCCTCCTCCACCGCCCCCTGCCCCAGCTGGGCCAACGGCACCACTCGAACATCAACCAACTCAACGGTGGTCTACATGTACTCCGACGGCACCGCCGACCTGCCCGTCGGAACCAGCCTCGTGCTGACCATCCCCATCACCACCACCATGGCCTGCCTGCCCACCGGCACCACCACCGCCACCAACTACACCAACGTCGTCGCCCCCACCGGCATACAGCTCGCCCCTGGCGCCACCTCAGCCCGAGTCACCGGCAGCTTGCGCACAACGGACATCACGACGACGACAAGGGTCTCGACCAGCTCGCCCGAGCCGGGCGAGGAGCTGACCGTGTCCTCGGAGATCTCCAACCGATGCGGTGCCACGACCAATGTCCCGGTCACCATCACCCTTCCCGAGGGCGGATTGACCGTGGCCGACGGGGCGACCCCCGTGTGCACGGCCGCCGGGGGCGCGACCTGCCCGACGGACCTGCTCTACGATCCCGCAAGCCACACGGTGACCGGGACGGTGCCCTCCGTGCCCGCGGGCGGCTCCGTCGTCATCTCGCTGACGGGTCGGGCGGGGGTCATCCAGTCCCTCGGCTCCTCACAGCTCGTGACGACAAGCGCCCCCGACCCCTGGGACCTCACGCCGACGACGAACACGTCCTCGACGACCTACGCCTACCGCAACACCCGCACCGATGTCACGGTCATCCACCGGGTCGAGGGGCTTCCCGCCACCGGGGCACCCGAGTCGATGACCTTCACCGGAACCCTGTCCTGCCAGGCCTCGGGCACCCATCCCGTGTCCGTGACCATCCCGGCGGGCTCCACCGAGGCCCGCACGACGGTACTGGCCGCGGTGTGGCTCAAGGACACCTGCACGATCACGGTCGAGCACCCCGAGGCCCCGACAGGACTGTCCTGGGTCACGGGCACCCAGGCGAGCGTGACCGAGTCGACCGGGGAGGTGAGCGCTCCGGTGGAACGACGCTACACCTGGGTGCTCACCGACCAGCCGCAGAGCTTCCCCCTCGTGCCGCCCCTGCCGCTGACCGGCGGCACCCCGGCGGACACCCTCACCATCGTGGGGGCGGGCATGGTCTTCCTCGCCCTCGTCCTGGCCGCCCTGCGGCGCCGCGCCCCTCACCGAGATCGGGACTAATGACACCTCGAGATCGGTGGATATGGCACCTCGAGGTGCCATATCCACCGATCTCGGCGAGGGGGTGGGGCCCCGACTCGTGGCGGCGGGCTGGCACGCTCAGCCGACGATGAGCGCAGCCACCCAGGCGGTGGCCGCCACGAGGCACCCGCCGAGCTCCAGGACGATGGCCAGCCCCTGGGCCTTGACCGCCTCCCAGGCGGCGGCACGGGCGGCGCGCTCCTGGCCCAGGCGCTGGAGCTCCCACAGGTAGACCCCGAGGGTGAAGCCCAGGGGCAGGCCGACGACCGGGACGAGGAAGAAGCCGAGGACACCTGCCGCACCGCCCACGAGCAGGGAGCGTCCGGGCACGCCCGCGCGGGTGAGCCGGCGCCCGACCAGCACGTACTTGCCGACGCCCGTCACGATGATCGCGGCTGCCGAGACCGCCAGGGCCGCCCAGGCGGCGCCTCCCCCGGTCAGGACGGCCCACACCGCCACCGCCGCCAGGACGAGCAGGGGGCCGGGGTAGACCTGGGTCAGCGCACCACCCAGCCCCACGAGGATGACGAGTGCGACGACGACGTTGAGCGCAATCTCCACGACCCAAGGCTCCCACACCGGCCAGGGCGATCACACCCGACCGGCACCCGGTTCGTATGCGCCCCGCGACCGGCTCACACGATGCGCCGCGCCGCCGCCCACCGGGTCAGCTCGTTGCGGTTGGACAGCTGGAGCTTGCGCAGCACGGCCGAGACGTGGGTCTCGACGGTCTTGACCGAGATGAAGAGCTCGGAGGCGCACTCCTTGTAGGTGTAGCCGCGGGCGATGAGGCGCATGACCTCGCGCTCCCGCGATGAGAGGCGGTCGAGCTCGGAGTCGGCCACCGCGAGCTCCCCGGCGCCGGTCCCGAAGGCGTCGAGGACGAAGCCCGCCAGGCGCGGGGAGAAGGCGGCGTCACCGGCGGCCACCCGCCGCACGCCCTGGGCGAGGTCCTCGGTCGAGATCGCCTTGGTCACGTAGCCGCGAGCGCCCGCCCGGATGACCCCGACGACGTCCTCGGAGGCGTCGGAGACCGACAGCGCCAGGAAGCGGGTGCCCGGGACGTCGCGGCAGGCGCGGACCACCTCGGCCCCGCCCCCGCCCCCGCCGCCGGGCAGGTGGACGTCGAGCAGAACGACGTCGGGTCTCAGGGCGTGGACCGCGGCGACGGCGCCCTCGACGTCGTCGGCCTCGGCCACGACGTGCAGGTCCGGGGCGTGGGCGGTCAGCTCGGCGCGCACGCCGGCGCGCACGAGGGCGTGGTCGTCGACCACGAGCAGGTTGAGCGGCTCGCTCATCTCACGAAGACCTCCGTGTCCTCAAGGTGGTGACCGGCTGCGGTGTGCCCGGGCGGGGCTCCGGCGGGCAGGGACAGGTGAATCTCAGTGCCCTGCTCGAGGCGTCTGAGGAGGGCGGCGCCGCCGTGGCGCTCCATCCGGCCGATGATCGACTCGCGCACCCCGTGGCGGTCGGGGGCCACCTGCTCGAGGGTGAAGCCCGGACCGCGGTCGCGCACGAAGACCTCGAGGCGCTCGGCGGTGATCTCGGCGTAAACCGACACCGGCGCCCTGCCGTGCCGCACGGCGTTGGACAGCGCCTCGCGGGCGGCCGCGACAATGACCTCCGTGTCGCGGTCCGGGGCGCGGTCCCCCACGATGACGAGGTCGATGGGGACTCCGTGGAGGTCCTCGATCTCCCCGATGAGGTCCCGTAAGGCGTCCCCCACGGAGGTCCCCGCGGCAGGGCGGTCGCTATAGAGCCAGGCGCGCAGCTCGCGCTCCTGGGAGCGGGCCAGACGGGCGACGGTCTCAGGCTCATCGGCCCGCTTGCGGATAAGAGTGAGGGTCTGGAGGACCGAGTCGTGGAGGTGGGCGGCGATGTCGGCGCGCTCGGCCTCGCGCGCCTCGGCGGCCCGTGTCGCGGCCAGGGCGCGGTTGGTGCGCAGCCACAGGGGTGCCAGGACCATGCCGATCCCCGCGACGAGGACACCGCCGATCAGGGCGCCGGTCAGCAGGTACCGCAGGGAGATGTCGGTGCCGATCCAGGCGAGGATGCCCAGGGCGGACAGGGCGACGCCGGCGGCGAGGCGGACCATCGCGCCGCGGTCGCGGTGCGGGCCGGTGACGGCGTCGACCTGCGCCCAGGACAGGGCGGCGCCCGCCGCGACGACCATGGCGGGCAGGAACCATCCCGAGCCCTCGAGCAGTCCCCGGCGCCACAGGACGACCGCGCCGGCGGCCAGGAGCAGGGCGGCCCCCGCCAGCAGGAACCGCAGCCGGGGGGAGGAGGCATTACGCATGTCGATGCTGCCGACCCCGAGCCGGCCGGCGAGGCGGGCGCGCGCCGCGGGGATGGTCCCGGCGGCCTCGGCCCGCGGGTCGCCGACCGGAACGACCAGCCACAGCAACGCGTAAAGCAGGAACCCGCTCGCCCCCACCGCCGAGATCAGGACGAAGGCCAGACGCACCCTGGCCACGGGCAGCCCGAGGTGATCGGCGAGCCCCGCGCACACCCCGGCCAGGACCCTTCCGCCGGGGGGCCCGCCCTCGGGGCGGGTGCGCGCAGGGCGGCGCAGCGGCAGCCGCGGCGCTGCGGGCCGACCGGTCCTCCATGAGGCGGCCTTCGGGGCGCCGGTCGTCACGGTCTGCGGGGTCGTCATGGGGACATCGTGGCACGGGGGCAGGCGCTGCACGCCGGTCCCCGACCCCGCAACCAGGGGCCGTCGCGGTGATAGTCCGGGACCGTTCAGGGGAACCCCTGATCCCGTCGGGACGAGCCCGGGGGCGACCATGGAGGCATGCACGACGCCACACACGACCCCGAGCCCGGCTCCCCCACGGACCCGCCTGCCGGTCCCGGCCCCGCCGAGGTGCCGAGGCCCGCCGAGAGCGGGCCGGCCGGCTCCCACCAGGCGCCGCCGGCTGCGCCACCCGGCTGGCAGGGCACCGCCGGCCCGCCTCCCGTCTCCCCGCCCCCCGGGTGGCAGGGCGCGCCCCGCCAGAGCACCACCGAGGGCTTCTTCGCCTCGATCCGGCGCACGGGCATGGTGCGCACCGATCAGCGCTGGGTCGGGGGCGTGGCCGGCGGTGTGGCCCGCCGCCTCGGGGTCGACCCGGCGCTCGTGCGCTGCGTGTGGGTCGTCGTCACGCTCCTGACCGGCCTGGGTCTCATTGTCTACGGCCTCGGTTGGGCGCTCATGCCCGACGAGCGCGACGGGCGCGTCCACCTCGAGCAGGCGCTGACCGGCGACGTCGACGCCGGACTGGCCGGCGCCATCGCGGCGTTCATCGCAGGTATTGCGCTGCTCGACACCTCCCTCATCCCGCATTGGCCGCTGGTCTTGTGGGACAGCTCGGGCCTCATCGCCGCCTTCTGGGCGGTGCTGTGGACCGGGGTGATCCTGTGCCTCGTGCTCTGGCTCGTCCGACGCTCACGCCGGGCGCGCTCGGGCCGGCACGGAGCCGGTCCGGGGATGCCCCCGCCCGGCACGACGACGGGCGTCCCGGCCTCGACGCCTCCTCCTGCGGGCTGGCAGCATGCCGCCTGGGCCGAGGGTGCGATGGCGGCCGGCGCACGTGGCGCCCAGGGGGCGGCACCCGCCACCGATCCGGCGGCCCCGCCCGCCGAGGGGCCGCCGGCGGCCGACGCGGGAGTCCCCGTGGGCGCCGGGACGACGCCGCGGGCATCGGCGCAACCCGGGTGGGCGCCGCCGGCTCGGCCCGCGCCCTACACCGCCTCCCAGCCGGTCCCGGTCGTCGCGCCGCGCCCCGCCCCGCCCCGCCCCCGCGTGCCCGGGCCCGGCCGCGCCCTCGGCCTCGTTGTGGGCGGTTTGATCTTCTTGACGATCGCGGGCCTGGGGCTCGCCGACCGGCTCTCCCTCATGCACCCCGCTGTCACGGCGTTCCTGTACGTCGCCGGGATCACCGCGCTGCTCGGTCTGGGGGTTATCATCTCGGGGCTGCGCGGCCGCCGGGGAGGCTGGATGACCGGGGCGGGCTGGCTCGCCGCCTCCGTCTGCCTGCCGCTCATCGCCGTCGGCTCCTTCCTTCCTCCCGGCGACATGCCCACCTCGCTGCGTGTGGGGTCGACGACCCTGACCTGGCAGGACATCTCCGCCGAGCTGGCGGAGGCTCCCGCCGACCCCGACGCCGTCGTCGACCTTAAGGACTACGCGGCCGGCGACATCACCCTCGACCTCAGCGACATGCCCGCCCAGGCGCTCGGCACCGACCGGACGGTGCGCCTCCAGGTCGGTGCGGGGACGGTCACCGTCCTGGTCGGCCCCGACCAGCCGGTCGTTGTCGACGCCTCGGTCGGCGCCGGTCAGATCACGACCGCGGTGACCCAGGGGTGGATCCTGGACGGGACGCCCGTGGAGGACGAGGGCGGCGTCATGTCCTGGAACGACGGGACGACCGTGGACGGTGAGGAGGTGATCCGGTACGACACCTCCGTCGATGGCACGAACACGACCGCGCGCCTGGTCTCCCCGGCTGCCCAGGACGCCACGGGCGCCCTGACCGTGAGCGCCGAGGTCGGCACCGGCATGGTGACGGTCAGCTCCCTGCAGGGCGTCGTGACCTGGGAGGGCAACGCCGACGAGACTGTCTGGATCGTCGAGGGCTGGACCAGCGCCTCGGGCCGCTGGTCCGAGGCCGTCGAGGGCATCGCGGCGCCGGGGATGACGCACAGCGTCATCAGCGACGACAGGGTCGAGCAGTGCCTCGAGCGCGCCTGGGCGCAGGAGGATGCCGACCCGGAGGACAACCACGGGCTGTCGTTGAGCACCGAGGAGCGCGCACGCTACGACGAGTGCGTCAACGAGGTCCTGGCCTCCGGGCGGGGAGTGTCCGCCCCAGCCGCCTCGGCGAACCCGACGGCGACCGCGCCCTCGGCGGAGCCCTCGCCGGCGCCCTCAGGCACCCCGACTCCCGCGGCCACCGCCTCGAACAGCCCGGCGACCGCCTCGCCCACCGCGACCAGCTGACACCTCAGGAGGACCCTCATGACCTCGACGAACGACCCGGCTCTCGAGCCGGCTGACAACCCGACCAACGACCCGGCTGAAAACCCGGCTGACAAACCGGCCGACCCCGCCGCATCGGACACCGACCCGGTCGACCGGGTGTGGAGCGCCTCGAGCCTGGAGGCCGAGCCGCCCGGCGCCCCGAGCCGGAGACCCCGCCGCGGCACCGTGACCTGGGGCTTGCTCCTGTGCCTCCTTGCCGGACTGCTGGCCGCCATCAGCCTGGGCATGCGCATCGACATCGTGGCCGTCGGCATCATCGTGCTGGCGGGTGCGGGCATCGCCCTGCTGGCCATGGCGCTGTTGCCCGGCAGCCGGTCTCGGGGCTGAACGACCGGGGGCGCGGGTGAGGCGGTCGGACCCGCCTCACCCGCGCCCCGCTGCACGGTGCGGCGTCTCAGCCCTGGTGGACGATCGCGGCTTTGAGGCGGTCGACCGCCTCCTCGTCGAGCAGCATCCGGACGATCTCGAGGCCGAAGTCGACGGCCGTGGCCATGCCTCGGCTCGTGACGAGGTTGGCGTCCACGACGACGGGCTCCTGGCTCGTCACGGCGCCGTGGGCATCCAGGACGTGGAGGAAACCGGGGTTGGCGGTGGCGCGGCGGTCGGTGAGCAGGCCGAGCTCGGCGAGGATCGAGGGGGCGGCGCAGATGGCCGCCAGCGGGAGGTCGGCGCCCATCCTGCGGGAGACCTCCTCGACGACGACCGGGTTGGAGCGCAGGTTGGGCGTGCCCGGCAGACCCCCGGGCAGGACGAGCATCGTGTAGGAGGCGAGATCAGCCTCCGACAGGAGGGCGTCGCAACGCACCGTGATGCGGTGGGAGGAGGTGATCTCCAGGTCCTCCCCGACGGCGAGCATGTCGACGTCGATCCCCGCGCGGTACAGGACGTCGACAACCGCCAGGGCCTCGACCTCCTCCAGGCCCGGGGCGATGAGAACGGCGACGGTGGCCTCGGTGGACAGCTGGTCGGGGGTGGGCACGGTTCCTCCTGCGGGCTTGCGGGGGCGCCCGGTGCGGGCGCCTGGAACGACCCTACTCGCGCCTGCCACGGCGGGGTAGCGCCGGCCCCGGTGCGGGGAAGGGCGGGCCCGGACTCAGCGCACGGTGGTCAGCAGGTGGAGATCCCGGGCGAGCAGCGGCTCGGCGGCCTGCGGGACGTAGACCGACAGCCCGCCGTCGGACACCGGCAGCTCGAGGGTGCCGTCCTCCTCGACGACGACCGCCCCGTGCCCGCCGATGACGCTCACCCAGGTGCCACCGGCGTGCCTGACGCCGACCTCGACCCGGCAGGTCGCGGCCCTGCGGTCCGAGACGACGACAGCCACGCCCGAGGCGGGGTGGTCCTGGTCGCCCTCGCGGGCGAAGGCGATGAGGTCGGGGGCCGCGAAGGCGTCGTGCTGGGGGCCGTGGGCCAGGCGCCGACGGGCCTGCATGAGCATGGGCAGGTCGGTGACGGCCGGGATGTCCCCGGTCTCGGGGGTCCCGAAAAGGTCGCCCCAGAAGACGCAGGGGGTGCCCTGGGCCCGCAGGAGGATGAGGGCGTAGGCGGCAGGCTTGAACCACGGTGCGACGGCCGACTGGAGGGACTGGCCGGGCTGGGTGTCGTGGTTGTCGACGAAGGTGACCGCGTGGGCGGGGTCCTGCTCAACGAGCGTGCCCTCGAAGAGGCGCGACAGGTCCACCTCTCCCCCCGAGCAGGAGGCCCGGTGGAGCTGGAAGTGCAGCGGGGTGTCGAACAGGCTCATGACCGGGTCCGGGCCGAGGTAGGCGCGCAGCTCGGCGACGTCGCCCGACCAGTACTCCCCGACCGCGGGCAGCGCCGTGCCGGTGGAGCGGCGCATCTCGGGCAGCCAGCTCCGGTAGAAGTCCCAGGACATGTGCTTGAGGGCGTCCAGGCGCACGCCGTCGACCCCGGTGGTCTCCAGGAACCACCGGCCCCAACGGGTCAGCTCGGCGATGACCCGCGGGTCGGCCAGGTCGACATCGACGCCCATGAGGTAGTCGAAGTTGCCGTGCTCGGCGGTGACCTGGTCGTCCCACTCCTTGCCCTCGAAGAGCCACACCCCCGCGCGCCCCTCGATGTCGTCCCAGTCGGCGCCGGTGAAGCAGCGCCAGTCCCAGGTGGCCTCGGAGTAGGCGCCACCGCGGCCGGGAAAGATGAAGCGGGTCCATGCCTTGACCGTCGTGGGTCCGGACAGGCGGCGGGTGCGGTCGGCCGGGTCGACCTCGACCGCCATCACCTCCTCCAGGGCGTCGGCGCCCATGCGGTGGTTGAGGACGATGTCGGCCAGCACTGTCATGCCCGCCTCGTGCAGCGCCCGGACGGCGGCGAGGTACTCATCCCTCGTCCCGTACTTGGTGGCGATGGTTCCCTTCTGGTCGAACTCACCCAGGTCGTACAGGTCGTAGACCCCGTAGCCGACGTCCGCGGCGCCGGCCTGCCCCTTGTAGGCCGGCGGCAGCCAGATGGCGCTCACCCCGGCGCTGGCCAGGAGGTCGGCGTTGTCGGTCAGGAGCCTCCAGTGGGAGGAGTCGGCCGGCAGGTCCCAGGCGAATCCCTGGAGGAGGATGGGGTTGTCGGCCGCCGACGGCGGCGGCAGGGGTCCGGCCGGCGGCTGCGGGGGACCAGAAGGCGGCTGCGTAGATCCGGCTGGCGCGGCTGGGCGGTCGTTCACAGGAACCGATCCTCCCACGCCCTCCTCCCCCGCGAGATCGGGCCTTATGTCACCTCGGGTTCGGGACATATGACACCTCCAGATCGGGAGATATGGCACGCCGGGCACCAGCCACCGATCAGTCCTCGAGGACGCCCGCCCAGGACAGGAACTCGGCCGAGGCCTTGACTGCCGACTCGAAGCGCTCCCCTCCGAAGCCGTGCCCGGCGCCGGGTACGGGGATGAGGCGAGCATCCGGCAGGGCCCGCAGCGCCGCCTCGGAGACCTCGATCGGCACGTCACGGTCGAGCTCGCCGTGGACGAGCAGCACCGGGCGGCGCAGGGCCGACAGCTGGGCATCGACGTCGAGTCCCCACATGTCCTGGGCGTACCGGCGTCCCAGGACCATCTGCCCGTTGTCGACGGCGTGGCTGAAGGTCTGCGGGACCGCCGCGGGGGTGGCGAAACGGGCCCGCAGTCCCGCCGGTGCACGCAGAGCCGGGTACCACAGGACGAGGGCCGCCACCTGGGCGGGGCGACGGGCCGCCGCGAGAGTGGCGACGAGGCCGCCCAGGGAGCGGCCGAACAAGGCGGTACGGCCGGTGTCGACGAACGGCCATGACCAGGCCGTGGCCAGGATCGCCTCGAGGTCGGCCAGCTCGGTGAGCACCGACATCCCGGTGGTGGCCCCGGCGGTGGGGGCGCCCCCGCCGCGAAAGGTGGGGCAGACGGTGACGGCGCCTGCCGCCGCCAACCGTTGGGCAACCGGTGCCACGCGCAGACCGGACTCCCCCAGGCCGTGGCAGCACACGACCAGCGGGGCGCGGGTGCGCCCGGCGGCCGCCGCGCGGGGGACGTAGACGAGGGCCTGGACCGTGGGCCCCAGCACTCCGGGTTCACCGGCCCCGGGCACCGGCGCGCTCATCTCGCGGGTGAGGTAGTCATTCACCCCGGCATTGTGCCCCGCGGCGGGCCCGGGCGCTCACCGCGCTGGGGCCCGGTGGTGCGCGAGGCCGAGGCTGTCGACGGCGACGGTCCGTATTTCGGTACATCGCATCTCAGGGCGCCAAACGACCACCCGGGCCGCCCGGTGTGATGGATCATGGTTGCTGCGGTTGCTCTCATGCGATGGCACCTGGTCGGTGCCTCATCGTGCCCCGCACCCCTGCATCTGTCCACGATCCCAGACATCCGACACCCGCCCTCGTACCCGACCGGGCCCCTGCTCCGGGGACGGGCCAGACCGACCACACCCCGGTACCCCGCCACAACGCTCCGCACCGCTGGGTTTCGTTCATCCCACTGCCACCTCGCTTCCTTGATCAGGAACACCGGCGACCGGTGACACGACCGCACCCCACCCACCCGAGCTATCCGAGATACACCGTCTCAACGAGGAGACCCCATGACCACGCACATCCCGTCGAACCGGGGCACCGCCGCGACCCGGGAAGAGATCGACGAGTACTTCGCGCCGCCGACCAAGGCCGTCCGACCGCATATCGTGGCGGCCTACCTGCTGGCGCAGCTCTTGTTCTTCATCGCCCTCATGGGACCCGCCATCGTGGGAATTCAGGTCAAGGCGATCAATATGTTCCCCGATGACACCGCCGCTCAGGCCTCCGCGATCTCGACGATCGCGGGCCTGGGGGCGCTGGGGGCGGTCGTCGCCAACGTCGTCTTCGGCCAGATCTCGGACCGCACCACCTCGCGGTGGGGACGGCGCCGGCCCTGGTTGGTCATCGGCATCCTGGCGATGACGGTGGGCCTGTGCATCATGGGGCTGTTCAACACGGTGCCGCTCGTGGCCCTCGGCTGGCTCACCGCCCAGATCGGCGCCAACGCCACCCTGGCCCCCTTCGTCGCCGTCCTGTCCGATCAGGTCCCCGCCTTCCAGCGGGCCCGCATCTCTTCGTGGATCTCCATCCGCGGTTCTCGTCGCCACCTTCCTGGCCGAGGTCCTGCGCGACCATCTCACGATCCTGTTCATCGTTCCGGCGATCCCGGCCGTCCTGTTCATGGTCTACTTCGCCTTCGTCCTGCCGGACAAGCCACTGCCCGTGCGCCCCGCGCCCTTCCGCCTCATCGACATGCTCCGGACCTTCTGGGTCAACCCGGTCGCCCACCCCGACTACGCCCTGGCCTGGTGGGGCAGGTTCCTCATCACCTTCTGCTCCTTCGCCTTCACCACCTACCGCCTCATGTACCTCATCCACCGGGTCGATCTCGACATGGCCCAGGCGACCCGGGCAGTGACCATCTCGGTGTTCATCTACTCGATCGCGCTCATCGGAGCGAGCTTCGTCGGCGGGATCCTGTCGGACAGATTCCGCCGTCGTAAGATCTTCGTCCTGCTCGCCTCGGTGCTATTCGGCATCGGCGTCGTCATGCTGGCGCACACGACAACGCTGCCCATGTTCTACGCTGTCGAGGCCGTCATGGGGCTCGCCTACGGCGTCTACATCGCTGTGGACCTCGCCCTCGTCGTCGACGTCCTGCCCAACCCGGACAACGCCGGCAAGGACCTCGGGGTGTTCAACATCGCCAACGCCCTGCCCCAGTCGCTGGCACCCTACCTCGCCCCCTTCTTCCTGGGGATCGGGTCGGCGGACAAGACCAACTACCCTGCCCTGTGCTATATGGCGGGGGTCTGCGCGATCATTGGCGGCCTCCTCGTCATCCCGATCCGTAAGGTCAAGTAGCCCGGGACGGTAGACAAAAGCCGGGAGGCGAAACCCGGGGGCCGAGGGCCAGGAGGGTTCGGGAATGTACCTGGCCCGGGCCCCCGGGACGACAGGCTCAGCGTGCAAGCCTCCAGGACATGCGCACGACGCGGGCCGCCTGCCGTTCGAGACGCTCGCGGGTCAGCCTCGCCCCGGACTCCGAGCCGCCGGCCAGGGCTGCGAGGACGTCCTGGCGGTCCTCCTCGCAGCCGGGCATGAACAGCTCGTTGCCGGCGGCGACGGTGGCGCCCGCGGCGGCGCGCGGGTGCTTGAGGTCGGTGCGGGTCATGGAGTACACCACCCAGTCGGTCATGACCAGGCCCTCGTAGCCCCACTCCTTGCGCAGGATCGTCTCGAGCAGCTCGGCCGACTCCGAGGTGTGGACGCCGTTGATGAGGTTGTAGGAGGTCATGAGGGCGTGCGGCTGGGCCTCGCGGACGCAGATCTCGAAGGAACGCAGGTACAGGTCGCGCGCGGCCCGCTTGGAGATGAGGCTGTTGGAGTTGAGGCGGTTGGTCTCCTGGTTGTTGAAGGCGAAGTGCTTGACGGTGACGCCGCGACCGGGGTGCTGCTGGAGGCCGCGGGTGATGCCGGCGGCGATGCGGCCCGACAGCAGCGGGTCCTCGGAGAAGTACTCGAAGTTGCGTCCGCACAGGATCGAGCGGTGCAGGTTGAAGGCGGGGGCGAGCCACAGGTGGGCGCCGAAATGCTCCATCTCGGCTCCCACGAGGTCGCCGTAGACGGCCGCGAGGGCGGGGTTCCAGGTCTGGGCGATGGCGGTGCCGATGGGGATCGCGGTCGCGTACTGCTCGTAGGTCGAGTCGGGAGTGCGGTCCTCCTCGACGGCGCCCAGGGCCGCCAGGGAGTCATCGTCCATGAGGTCGCCCATGAGGCCGCCAAAGGCGTTGCCGATCGGGAAGGCTCCGCGCTCGTCGACACCGACCTCGGGGGTCAGGCGCAGGCCGGCAGGGCCGTCGGGCATGACCAGCGGCGGGACGCCGTCGACGCGGGTGCTGGTCTGGCCGGCGGCACCGATGAGGGAGGAGGCGGCCTGGCCGATGATCGACTGCTTGTCGGCCGCCTCGGCGTAGTCGCCCAGGACGAGGTAGGACAGCTGGTCGTCGGTGAGCCCGCGCACGAACTCGAGCTCCTCGGCCAGCTCGACGGGGGGCTGGGTGTCCTCGCGGCGCAGGTCGACCGCCGCCACGGCCAGACGGACGGCGTCGGCGGGCAGGTCGACGGCGACGGGCGACTCCGGGCGCCAGTCGGTGAAGCCGGGGTCGCCCAGGACGTCGTGAAGCTCGCGCACGACGGCGGTCTCGGCGAGCTCGACGACTCCGGCAACCGTGGTGGCGCGGCTCGAGCTGCCCACGCGGACCACGTAGTCGCCGGCCTCCAGGACGGTGGCGGCCTTGGCCTCGTCGTAGGAGGCCAGGTCGGTCAGGTCGAAGGAGACCGTGGCCTCGGCGGTGGCGCCGGCGGCGATCTCGGCGGTCTTGGTGAAGCCGGCGAGCGCCTGGTAGGGCTGGTCGAGGTCGCCCGCGGGCACGGAGACGTAGACCTGGACGACCTCCTTGCCGGGGTGCGTGCCGCGGTTGACCACCGGGAGGGTCACGGTGACCGTGGAGCCCTCGATCGAGGCCGTGGCGGTGCCGAGCTCGAAGGAGGTCCAGCCCAGACCGTGGCCGAAGGGGAAGAGAGGCTCGGTGCCGACCGAGTCGAGGTGGCGGTAGCCGACGTAGACGCCCTCGCGGTACTCGGTGTCGTCGGGGTCGCCGAAGGTGCCAACGGCGGGGTAGTCCTCCCAGGCGGCCCAGGTCGTGGCGAGCTTGCCCGAGGGGTAGGCCTTGCCCAGCAGGACGTCGGCGAAGAGATCGCCGGTGGCGGCGCCGAGCTGGGAGACGATGAGGATGTTGGCGACGTCCTTGACGGGGCCCAGATCGACGGGGCCGCCGACGTTGAGCACGAGGAGGAAGGGCTTGTCGGCGGCCTCGAGCGCGCGAATGTCGCGGATCTCGGAGTCGGTGAGCAGGACGTCGCCGGCCTCCGGCCGACGGTCGGCGCCCTCTCCGGAGTCGCGGGACAGGACATAGATCGCGACCTCGCCGTCGCCGTCGAGGGGCAGGTCGACGACGGGCGCCGGGGCCACGGCGCCCATGCCGAAGAAGATGGCCGGTTGGCCGGCCTCCTTGGCCCGAGCCTTGAGGTCGGCGACGAAGTCGGTGTAGACGGCGTCGGCAAGGGCGTCGTAGCCCTCGAGCCAGGCCCCGGTGGTGATCTCGAAGCCGGCGTTCCTCAGCCCCTCCTCGATGGTGACGACGTGGCGGGAGTTGACGTCGCCCGAGCCGGTACCGCCCTTGACAGTGCGGCGCACACCGGCGCCGTAGGCGTCGATGCGGCAGGGCTCCGCCAGTGGAAAGGTCCCGTCACCCTTGAGCAGGACCATGGACTCTGGGGCGCCCGCCCTCACAATCGCGAGGTGGTCGATCTCGAACTGCTTCACGTGTGGCTCCTTGTCAGCCGTTGCTTCTCAACCGCCACGTCGACTGTGCGTCGGTGGAGACGCCGTCCCGATCGTTGGGTCTCCCATGAGGTTGGAGTGATCCTCCTCTCATCTGGCATGCCAGTCAACACCGTGTCCCGGAAGCTGCTGGATCGAGTGCGTCCCAGATCCGGGGCCCAGCCCCAAGCTATCGAGACGAGGACTGCTCCGTGGGCATGACGAGCCTGCTCCCCACCGCCATGAGCACCACCGCGAGGAGGAATGCCGGGCCCGGGGCCGTGCGGAACAAGACCCAGGACAGGCCGGCGCCGATGAACGGGGCTACCGCGTAGAAGGCGGCGGTTCGGGCGGCGCCAAGCCCTCGCTGCGCCGCGACGTACAGGGTGATGGACAGCCCGTAGGCCAGGAATCCGAGCAGCAGACTGATACCGATCGTGCTCGCACCGGGGACCCGCTCACCGGCCAGGGCGGCGACGACCAGCGCCCCACTCCCCGACCCCAGGCCTTTGACGATGACGATCTGGACGGGGTCCTTGTCCGAGATCCGCTGGGTGCAGTTGTTCTCAAGCCCCCAGCAGGAAGCGGCTGCCAGCACGAGCACCGAACCCGTGGAGAAGCGCAGCGCTCCACCGCCGTCGAGCGACAACAGGGCGCAGGCGGCGGTGATCGTGCCGATGCCCACCCACAGCCGCAGGTCGTGACGCTCGCCGAAGAGCAGTGCCGCGATCACCGTCGTCGCTACGATCTCGAAGTTGTTGAGCAGCGCGACGTTGGCCGCCTCGGCGCGATCCAGACCGAACAGGAGGAGGATCGGGGCGAGGATGTCGAGACCGACCATGACGACGACGTAGGGAAGGTCCTGCCTGGACAGGGATCGTGCGCCATGGCCCTGCCGACCTCCTGCGGGCAGGGCACGCAGAAGCGCGATGACCGCCATGCCGCCGCCCGCACCGAGGTAGAGCAACGCGGCCAGGACACCCGGTTCGGCGTCGTCGAGGAGCGTCTTGGCCACCGGAGTGCTCAGGGCGTACAGGGCGGCGGCGAGCAGCGCCCAGACGACATACCGCCGCAAAGACGCAGGACCGGGCGATGAACGCGTGGCGGGCCGACCGTCTGACACCATGGTCTCCATGGACCCGACGGACTCGACCGACTCGACCGACTCGACAGACTCCATGGGCATGGTCTACCGCGCGGCGGCCCTCATCTCCACGCACAGATGTCCCCTGCCGTCCGTCACCGGACACCAGGGGCGTTTTGTCCGCCACGTGCCACCGCTCCACCGCACCACCACCAAGGCGACTCCACGTGACCCCCATCGACAGCCCTAGGCGTCCGGACCGCCGCCGTGCGCGCACACGTCGCGCCGTCGAGCGAGCCTTCATCGAGCTGGTCGGCGAGAAGGGCTACGCCGGACTGACCGTCCAGGAGATCCTCGACCGTGCCGACGTGGGCCGGTCGACCTTCTACACCCACTTCCACTCCAAGGAGGATCTCCTCGGCCTCGTCGTCGTGTCGATCTGCGACCACGTCCTGGCCCCGAGCGCGCCGGAGGTCACCCACGACTTCACCACCCGACGGGCACCGGTGGACATCGTCGAGCACATGCTGACCCACGTGGCCGAGGAGGGCTCGGCCGTGCGCGCGCTCCTGGCCGGAGGGACCGGCGCTCCCCTCGTCCAGCGCCTGCGACAGGCACTGACCGAGCGCGTCGGCACGATCTTCCCCGACGTGCTGTCCTCAGGCGGACCGCGCCCTCCCGGCGAGGACTCCTTCCTGCGCCACCACCTGGCCGGGACGGTGGTCGAGGCGATCCTGTGGTGGTCTGACGAGGGCTTCCGCACCCCGGCGGGCACTGTGGCCAGGCGTTGCCTGGCGGTGACCGAACCGCTCAGGCACCACCGCTGACCGGGCGTCGGCGATCGGCCGCACCCGGCGGCCGGCAGCAGGCGTGCTCGCCCCCGGGAGGCCGCCTCAGACGCCGGCCGGCGCCGCGGAGGCATCCCCGCTCCCGTGGGCGCGGAACTGGCCGACGGTCGTCCCCGCCCAGGTGCGGAAGGCGCGGTGGAAGGAGTTGGGCTCGGCGTAGCCCAGGAGGAAGGCGACGTCCTCGACCCCGCAGTGCCCCGAGGCAAGGAGCTCGACAAGAGCAGCCCCGACGCGGGCCGATGTGGTCTCCCCCGGCCCCATGTCCGCCAGCCGCCGCCGCATCTCGGGCTCGACATAGGCCCACATGGCGTCGTTGCGGGTGATGAAGGGTGCGGACATGTCCTGCTCGGCGAAGGAGACCGTGTCCTCCTGGCCGCGCCGAGCCACGGTGCCGAGGAAGGCCGCGACCTGCCCGTCCGGGGCGCCGGGGTCGCGCATGGTCACGGCCAGCGGGACCACCGGCAGGCCGGTGGCCACGCGCAGGAGGGCGGTCGAAGACGCGTGCCGGCAGCACCGCGTGCACCGCCACGAGCGGCTTGGCTCCGAATCCCACGAGGTAGCGGGTCCGCGGCCTGCGGGAGCGCACCGCCCTGGAGACGGCGGGCCTCGGCCAGCGGCACGTCCTCGATGGCCCCGTAGGAGCCGTAACCGGCGTTGTTGACCAGGATGTCGACTCGGCCCTCGGCGGCGACAATGGTCTCGACGGCCCGGGTGCAGGAGTCCTCGTCGATGACGTCGAGGGCGAGCGGGGTCACCCCGAGGGCGCGCAGCGGCTCCATCCGCTCGACGCGGCGTGCACCGCCGTAGACGCGGTGCCCCTCCCGGGCGAGTCCCGAGGCGATCTCGTAGCCGATGCCGCTGCTCGCCCCGGTGACCAGGACGACCTTGGTGTCCGTTATGTGTTCCTCTCCTGGCCCGTCGCCGGGCCGTGTTGCTGGTGATGGCGATGACGCTATCGGGCACAACGCGCCAGCGGATCACCGCGGATCTCCAAGGCGCCCCACGTCGTCATCCGATCGTGCCACCGGCCGACTCCGTCGGCGCCTCCGCCAGAGGCTCACCGGCCGCCCGCAACCGCCGACCCCTGTGGAACCGATCATCTAGGTTGGAGTCTGACGACGGAGGAGGACCACCGTGATCCACAACATCCATGAGCGCGTCATCGCCGCACCGGCCGACCGCCTCGGCCCGCTCCTGGACGGTCTGGGCCGTCCGGGCGACCGCCTGTGGCCCTCGGAGCGGTGGGATCCGATGGTCCTCGACCGCCCGGTCCAGGTGGGGGCCGACGGCGGGCACGGCGCGATCCGCTACGTTGTCTCCGAGCACGAGCCCGGGCGCCGGGTGCGTTTCACCTTCTGCCAGGCCACCGGTATCGAGGGCTTCCACGAGCTGAGCATCACCGAGCTGGACGCCGGGCGCTGCCGCGTGCGGCACGTGCTGCACGGGCGGCCCACGGGGCGGATGCGACTGCTGTTCCGCCCCGTTGTCGAGCCCCTGCACGACGCGGTGGTCGAGGATCTTCTCGACAACGCCGAGAGGGTGTCGACCGGGACCGTGAGCCGACCCGGCCGCCGGACATGGCGGGCCCGGCTCTGGTCGCGGCTGGTCGAGCGGCCTCGAGGCGGGGGCAACACCCGGGGGTGACGCTCAAGGCCATCGAAGGCCCAGCCGGCACGGCCGCGTTAATAATTCCACCCATACCTCCACGGGCACCGAGCCGCCAGATTACTGGACGGCGACGAAGACCGTGTCCTCCAACAGACCGGGTTCCACCGCGATAACGCCGTCCGTGGCGCGGTCCGAGGGGATGGACAAGACAATATTGCCCTCCACAGTACCACCGGCATAGAGAGTAGTCATCGTGTCAATGGCATCGGGCGCGACCGCCATCGTGTCGAGACCATCAATGGTCACTCCGTCGGGAGACACGTAATTCACCGTGACCCATGCCGGAACCTGACCCTCGGGATCATCTCCGATGTAAGTCACAGTATAATTGATGAGGATGTACTCCTCGCCCGCCGGAGGCTGCTCATTAAACATGTTCTCGGAAAGCACGGCGTCGTTGGCGGCGAAGGTGACGGAGTTGACGACCACCTTCCACTCCGCGCTAGAGATCTCAGTCCCCAACGGCAGTGGGTTCTCGCGGGTGCCGGCCTCAGCCTCAGGCGACGCCTCGACAACGTCCTCCGTCTCCGCCGAGCCCGCAGCAGCGGACCCCACGTCGGCCGCGTCCTTGGTCCGGACGACGGCGACCGATCCCTCGGAGTCACCACCCGCGGCATCGTCGACAGCATCCGCCACGACGACGAGGAACACAACTCCGCCCACGACCGTGCCCAGGACGGACACGATGATGGCAGTCACGCCCTGCCATTGGCTCTCCCCGCGACGGAATAGGGACACGATACCCAAGATGAAGGAGACCGGGAGGAGGATCCATCCGATGATGAGCGCCCCGGGAACGCAAGCGAAGAGGAAGCCGACGGCAGCCATGACCAAGGCGACAACACCGAGGGTATTGCTGCGCCTCCTCATCGCAGGAGGAGCGGGAACGGGGGCATGTAAGGGAACACTCATGTCGAGTCCTAACGATCATCCTTGACGTGGGAACAGCGCTGGGTACGCCACAGGCAATACTACTCCGAATCTCCGGCACGGCGGTCGGAACCGGCTGACCGTTGACGCCTCACTGGTTACAATTCGATATCCCTTGCACAAAGCCCGTCACTCAGCAACAACCGACCACCAGGACGGGGCGCTCGTTCCGTGGACCGGAGGTCAGTGCGCCGGGCAGCCAATCTCCCCGCTGCCCCGGCACACGAGCTCGGTGGGCACGACGAGGTGCTCAGGGCCCTCGGTGGACCCGGCCAGTCTGGCGAACAGCCGCTCGGCGGCCTGGCGCCCCATCGTCCGCGGTTGCTGGCGCACGACCGTCAGGCCCGGGTCGAGCACGTCGGCCAGCGGGAGGTCGTCGAAGCCCACATGGGCGACGGTGCGGCGCAGACCCAGGGCGCTCAGGGCGTGGACGGCTCCCTCGGTCAGGAGGTTCTGCCCGCTGAACACCGCGGTGGGAGGCTGCGGCGAGGCCATGACCTCCTCCAGGGCCGCGCGAGCCGCCTGGGCCCCGACGAGCCCGGACAGGACCAGGGCCCCCGAGGCGTCCAGGCCGGCAGCGGCGTAGGCGTCGAGAAAGCCCCGGCGCCTCTCGACGGCGGTGGCCACGTGAAGCCGCTCGGTGAGCAGGACGATCCGGCGGTGGCCGCGCTGGAGGAGATGGGCGGTCGCCCGCTGCGAGGCCGATCGGGTGTCGGAGGTCACGCAGTCGACGGCGGGGCCGCTCGGGGTCCGGTCGACGAAGACGATGGGCACATCGAGACGGGCGACCCGGCGCAGGGCCGAGCCGTCGGCGGTCGTTGTGTTGACGATGATGCCGTCGACATGACGGCGGATGGAGTCCTCGACCGCCGCGACCTCCCGCTCGGGCTCCTCGTCCAGGCTCGAGGCGAGCACAGCCACGTCGTGGGCGCGCGCGACATCCTCCACCCCGCGGTGGATCTCCCCGGCGAAGGGGTTGTCGACGCTGGCCACGAGCAGGGCGATCGTGCGCGTGGCCCGACCGCAACTGCGGAGCGCCCCACCGCCGACCATCCGCCTGCGCGCCCCGAGGCGCGCCGGCCGGGCCGGCACCGCCACGCAACGGAGCACAGACATGGCACAACAAGCACGACCAGACCCAGGGCCCCCTCGACTCCGGCTCACCGACGTCTCCAAGACCTTCCCAGGGGTCACCGCGTTGATCGGGGTCTCCTTCGATCTGCGACCGGGAGAGGTCCACGCGCTGGTCGGGGAGAACGGCGCAGGCAAATCGGCCCTCGTCAAGATCCTCACCGGCATCCACGCCGACTTCGACGGGACCTACGAGTACGACGGCGTCCCGGCGCGTTTCCGGTCGATCCGGGACGCCCAGCAGGCCGGGATCTCGATCGTCCACCAGGAGCTCAACATGATGGCCGACCTCACGGTCGCCCAGAACATCTTCATCGGCCGGGAGTCCGACTCCCTGCTCATCTCGGACCGGGTACTCAATGAGCGCGCTGGCAGGCTCATCGAGGAGCACGACATCGGGGTCTCGCCCCGGGCGCTGCTGCGCGACCTCAGCGTCTCCAAGGCCCAGCTCGTCGAGATTGCCCGCGCACTGTCCTTCCCGTCCCCCCAAGTGCTCATCCTCGATGAGCCGACCGACTCCCTGTCCGAGGCCGACAGCGCCGAGCTCCTGCGCCGGGTCGGCCGCCTGCGCGACCGGGGGGGGTCTCGATCATCTACATCTCCCACCGCATGCACGAGGTCATGAGCATCGCCGACCGCATCACCGTCCTGCGCGACGGCGCCAACGTCGGGACCCTCACGGCCGGCGACACCAGCCTCGACCAGATCATCGAGCTCATGGTCGGGCGCCAGGTCATCAACGCACCCAAGGCCCGCTCCTCGGTGCCGCCCGACGCCGGGGTCGTGCTCGCCGCCAGCCACCTGACCTCCCGCGTCGTCAAGGACGTGTCCTTCGAGCTACGGGCCGGGGAGGTCCTCGGCTTCGCGGGCCTCGTGGGCGCCGGGCGCACCGAGACGATGCGCCTGGTGGCGGGGGCCGACCCGGTGGCATCGGGCTCGATCACCGTCCACGGACGCCGGGTGTCCTTCCGCAGCCCCCGGGACGCCATCGCCGCCGGCATCGCCTACCTGTCGGAGGACCGCAAGCGCTACGGGCTCGTCACCGGGCTGTCGGTCGCCGACAACACCGCACTGGCCTCCTACGACCGCCTGAGCCTGGGGCCTATCGTGCGCGAGGGCAGGGTCCAGGCCACCGCCCGCCGCTACATCGAGTCCCTGCAGATCCGAACCCCCTCCCCGGGCCAGCTGGTGCGCAACGTCTCCGGAGGCAACCAGCAGAAGGTCGTGCTGGCCAAGTGGCTCCTGCGCGATGTCGAGATCCTCATCTTCGACGAGCCGACGCGGGGGATCGACATCGGCGCCCGCGCCGAGATCTACCAGCTCATCCGCGACCTCGTCGCGGCCGGCAAGTCCATCCTCCTGGTCTCCTCGGACCTCGACGAGGTCCTCCACCTGTCCGACGGTGTCGTCGTCATGCGTGAGGGGCGCAAGACCGGCGAGGTCGACATCTCCCAAGCATCCCCCGTCTCAATCATGGAACTGCCGACCAAGCAGGAAGAAGGTCAGGCCGCATGAGTCTCCACCTCCCCACCATCAGACGCTCCACGCCCCTAC
Organism: Actinomyces sp.; assembly: GCF_030524025.1. Lineage (GTDB taxonomy): Bacteria > Actinomycetota > Actinomycetes > Actinomycetales > Actinomycetaceae > Actinomyces. Next base: position 96,084 of record NZ_JAUNHI010000002.1, read on the forward strand.
CGATGCAGCAGATCATGGCGCTGGCCGCCCTGCTCATCCTCTACGTGTTCTTCTCCATCTTCGGCAGCCACTTCCTGTCCACCGGCACCTTCGTGTCCATCCTCGACTCCTCCTACTACATCGGCTTCCTGGCCATCGGGATGACCTTCGTCATCATCACCGCCGGCATCGACCTGTCCTCGGGCACGGTCATGGTCGGATCGGCCCTCATCGGCGGAGTCGCCTACAACGTCTGAGGCCTGCCGATCCTCCTGTCCCTGCTCATCGTCCTGATCACGGGCACGGCTTTCGGCGCGGCCAACGGCGTGCTCGTCGGATTCTTCCGACTGCCACCCTTCATCGCCACCCTGGGCATGCAGTTCGTCTCGCTGGGGCTGTGCGCGGTCTTCTCTCAGGTCCAGACCTACCCGAGCCTGGGATCCCAGGACGGCTGGTTCAAGACCGTGCTGTACAAGGCGGACAACTTCCCCATCGGGGTCCTGTGGCTCGCCGGATTCTTCGACATCGCCTGGTTCATCCTCACCCACACCTGGCTCGGCCGGTACACCTACGCCATCGGATCCAACGAGGAGGCCGTCGAACTCTCCGGCGTCGTGGTCTCGCGGTGGAAGTTCCTCGTCTATGTCCTCAACGGGTTCTCCTGCGGGCTGGCCGGCGTCATCTACGCCGCCACCTTCTCCTCGATCACGCCCCAGACGGGCAACGGCCAGGAGATGTACGCGATCGCCGCCTGTGTCATCGGCGGCACCTCGCTGGCAGGGGGCATCGGGTCCCTGTGGGGGACCATCATCGGGGTCTTCGTCATCTCCGTACTCAAGACGGGTCTGCTGTCCATGGGACTTCCCGTCCAGTGGCAGCAGGTCCTCATCGGCGTCGTCGTCGTCCTGGCGGTGCTGCTCGACGTCATCCGCTCCCGGCGATCGCGCCGCAGCTGAGGAGCGCGCCATGACACGAACAAGCCTCATGACTCCTGCCCCGGCGACTCCGGCCCCGGCCGCCCCGGCCTCGGCGGCCCTGAGCCGGCGGGGAGCCCTCACGGCGGCACTGACCACGACCGCGGCCCTGGCGCTGGCCGCCTGCTCCCAGGACTCCGGCAGGCGGAAGGTCATCGTCATCTCCAAGAGCTACCAGAACCAGTTCTACCAGGCGGCCTTCAAGGGTGCCCGGGCGGCCGCGGCCGAGCTCGGGGTCGACCTGGAGACCAACGGCCCCGACGCGGAGTCCAATGTCGCCCAGCAGGTCGAGCAGCTCGCGGCGGCCGTCAACCAGCAGCCCGCCGCCATCGCCCTGGCGGCCTGCCAGCCCGTGTCGGTCCAGGACGCCCTGACCCGGGCCAAGGACCAGGGGCTGCCGGTGGTCGGCTTCGACTCGGGCGTGCCCGACGACGCCTCCGGCGCCGTCCTGGCCACCGCAACCACCGACAACACCGTGGCGGGCGGCAATGTCGCGACCAACCTCGCCGGCGACGAGCGCTTCGTGACGGCCGTGTCGGCCGCCGGCACCGACTCCCCGTGGTCATGGGGGTGCTCGCCCAGGACTCGACCTCGGGGTCGATCGTCCAGCGGGTCGACGGGTTCGTCGAGACGATCGTCGCCGAGCTGGAGAAGAACAGCGAGCTGGCCGGGGCGGTGGCCGTCTCGGGCCAGCAGCGCTGGACCGCCCCCTCGTCCTCCCCCGCCAAGGTCAAGGTCGTCGTCACCGTCCCGTCGACGACGAGCCAGGCCGACATCCAGTCGGCGGCCGCCTCGGCGCTGTCGACCTCGGGGATCTTGGCGCTGTTCGCCGCCAACCAGGACGCGGTCAACGGCGTCATCAGCGCCACCAACGACGCCAGCGACCTCGACCGTTCCAAAGGCCGTTACAAGGACCTGCTCGTCGTCGGCTTCGACGCCGGCAAGGCCCAGAAGGACGCAGTGCGGTCGGGGGCCTTCCTGGGGTCGGTGACCCAGGATCCCTACCAGATGGGCTACCAGGCGGTCACCCTGGCGGTCCGGTCGGCCGACGGGCAGGCCGTTGAGGACGTCGACACCGGCTCGCACTGGTACAACGCCGACCACATCGATGACCCGACGATCTCGGAGCTGCTCTATGACTGACCACGACCCCACCGGTGACACTCCGACCAGCCTCCCCCCAGGCGGCCCTCTGCCCGGTGCGGCCGCCCCGGGCAGGCTCGAGCACGTGGCGACCGTCGTGCCCGACCTCGAGCGGGCCATGGCCTTCTACGGCACGCTGCTGGGGCTGGAGCGGGCCGGGACCGTCCGGCTCACCGACCACACGATCGGCTACCTGTCCGACGGCTCCGGAGTCCTGGTCGAGCTCATCGACTTCGACGACGGCGGCCCCGGCACGACCCGGGAGCCCACCATGGAGGGCCTGCACCACATGGCCTGGAGCGTCCCCGACGTCGCCGCTGCTGCCCGCCGGGCGGCCGAGCTGGGGGGCGCCGTGACCTCGGGGCCGACGGTGGTCGACAAGCTCGGCTTCATCTCCGCCCTTGTCGAGGACCCGTTGGGCAGGGAGATCGAGCTCCTCCAGTGGCTGCCGGGCCGGGGTGGCGCGGCTCGGAGCACTCAGCGGTAGGCCTCCGAGGAGGCGTTCTCGTCGTACTGGGCCACGAGCAGCAGGCCGGACAAGGCATAGGGGCCACCGATGTAGGGCATGGCCTGCACCAGCGCTGCGGCGACCTTCTGGCGAGAGTTGCCGGCCTTGATCGCCCCGGCGACGTGCGGGCGCAGCTGGACGGCCGCACCGATCGAGGCGATGGCCACGAGGCACACGAGCTCGCGCATGGCGATGTCCAGGCCGCCTCGGGACTCGAAGTCGCCGAAGGCCACCGAGGTCAGCAGGTGCGGGACGAGCTCGCCGAAGGGCTCGGGCAGGGCGGCGAAGACCTGCTTGACCTCGTCGCCGTACAGGGGCACCTGGATGGCGGCACCGGCGGCCTCCCGCTCCTCGTAGGCCACGGTCCCGGCGTCCTCAAGCGGCAGGGTCACGCCGTGGGCCTCGAAGACCTCGTTGGCCGTGGCCACGGCGTTGAGGGTCTTGGGGAAGCCGATGTAGGGCGCGCACTGGTAGATCGTCTCGCGCACCTGGAGCGGGCTCGCCCCCACGTTGAGGGCGGCCCCCACGTGCGCCGCCAGCTGCGGCAGGGTCTGCATGGAGGCCAGGGCGGTCACGGTGAGGAGCTCGCGCTCAACGTCGGCGAGCACACCCGAGGAGAAGATCTCCCCGAAGATCTCGTTCTGGAGGATCTCGTAGATCTCCGGATCCGTGGCGTGCGGCTGCGGCTCGGCGGCGAACAACCGGGTGAAGGTCTCGTGTGCCTGCGGGGTGAGCGCCATATCGGGTCTCCTTGTCGGGGCTCCTACGTCGGGCTGACGGGTCCGAGCCTGGCACGCCCGACCGGGGCGCGCCAGGCCGCGTCCGGGGCGGGCGGGCTCAGGCAGGGGCCGGCGGGCTCCAGACGGCCCGCACCACCCGGGCCGGAGCCTGCTCCCCGTCCCTAGCTGTACTTCCCTGTGAGGTTGTTGACGTTGGGGTATAGGGGGCGGTGGGGTCGGGCTGGGTCAGGATGGGCGGTGTCGAGTCGATCCAGTCCTTCCCCGAGGAGAACCCCACCGCCATGATCCACCGTAACGCCCCATTGACGCCCCAGAAAGGCCTTCGCCTTGTCCAGCGCGTCCTGGCGGGCCGGCCCGTGGCTCACGTCGCCGCCGAGATGGGCGTCTCACGCGCCACCGCGCACAAGTGGCTCGCCCGCTACCGCGCCGGGGGCCGATGGCGCGCCCACGGGCGCGGGACCGCCAAGGCCAAGGCCTCCAAGCGTGGCCCGGGCAGGCGGGTCGGCTACACCTACGTCCACACCGCTATCGACGGGTATCGACGGGTTCTCGCGCCTGGCCTACACCCAGGCGCTTGACGATGAGACGGCGGCGACCACCATCGCCTTCATCTGCCGCGCCCGCGTCTTGTTCAAGGCCCACGGCATCACCCGCCTGGTGCGGGTGGTCACCGACAACGCGGTGAGCTACCGGGCCAAGGCCTTGACTCGCGCCGTGATGGGCCTGGCGAGCCGTCACCAGCGGATCCGGCCGTACACGCCGCGGCACAACGGCAAGGTCGAGCGCTACAACCGGATCCTTGCCCAAGAGTGCCTCTACGCCCGCCAACACACCTCACAGAACCAGCGGCGCGAGGCGATCGCCATATGGAACAACCACTACAACTACCATCGACCCCACACCGCCTGCCACGACCAGCCACCCGCAACCCAAACCCCCACCACCATCAACAACGTCACGACCTCATACAACTAGGCACAGCCTACGCCGGTGTCGACACCACCTGTCGAGGGCAGTGTCAACAACGACCGCTGAGCTCGGGCCTCACCCGGACCACCCGGGATCACAGGGCGCGGACCCACTCGAAGACCTCGAGCACCTCGGCGCGGGCATCCTCGCGGCACAGCAGGACGAAGGAGAGATGGGCGAAGGCGTCGCGGATGGGAACCACCCGCCTCCCGCGAGCCGGATCGGCGAGGAAGGGGGCGTCGGTGACGAAGCGGGCCAGGTCGGTGCTCTGGGCGAGCTGCGTAAAGACCTCCCGGTCCTCCTGGACGACGAACTCCGAACGGGGGAAGGCCTGGTCGCACAGCTCGCGCCAGAAGCCGATGTCCTCCAGGAGCAGGAAGGTCTCGCCGTCCAGCTCCGCGGCGCTCACGCTCTCGCGGTGGGCCAGCCGGTGGGCCGCGGGCAGGGCGACGGCGAGGTTCTCCTCCATGAGCCCGACCGAGCGCACACCCGGTGTGCCGTGCGGTCGCAGCGAGATGCCCAGGTCGATGGAGCCGTCGAGCACACCGGCCTCGACCTCCTGGACATCGAGCATGCTCGAGGTGATGAGCCGCCCGGGGAAACGCTCGACCATCAGGGCCGTCAGCCGCCACAGGGGAGCCGGCGCCACAGTGCCGACACGCAGCGCCCGCGAGCGCCGGGCGGCGTCGTCGACGGCGAGCCGCAAGGCGGCCTCCTGTCGCAGGACCGCGTGAGCGTGCTCGAGGGCCACCGCGCCAACGCCATTGAGGACGAGTCGGCGTCCGGGCCGGTCGAACAGAGTGTGGCCGAGCTCCTTCTCGAGGCGCGCCAGGGACCGGGACAGGGCGGGCTGGGAGAGGTGGAGCTCGTCGGCGGCGGCACTGACCGTGCCCAGCCGGGCGACGGCGTCGAGGTGGCGGAGCTGATCGAGGTCCATCACCGCATCATATGCGTCATCTGCATGAGCTGAGCCGATATAGGCATTTCACACCGGCCCTTGTTCCGGGCAGACTCATGCACAGAACATTGCAAGATCTCATTCCGCAAGGAGCAGCCCATGACGGCCATTCCGTCCTTGACCATGAACGACGGCCGGTCCATCCCCGCCGTCGGCTACGGCGTCTTCCAGATGACCTCCGCGCAGGTACGCACCCATCTGCCCCAGGCCCTCAAGCTCGGCTACCGTCACATCGACACCGCCAACGCCTACTTCAACGAGGTCGCCGTCGGCGAGGTCGTGCGCCGGGCGGTCGCGGACGGCCTGACCACCCGCGAGGAGCTGTTCGTCACCACCAAGCTCTTCCCGCAGTCCTACCCCTACGACCAGTGCCTCCGGGACATCGACGCGACCCTGGAGCGGCTCGGCCTGGACTACGTCGACCTGCTCCTGTTCCACCAGCCCTACGGCGAGTACGTCTCCGGGTGGAAGGCCATGGAGGAGGCGGTGGCCGCGGGCAAAGTCCGCTCCATCGGCCTGTCGAACTTCTCGGCCGCCAAGTTCGAGGAGATCCTGTCGGTCGCCGCCATCGTCCCGGCGGTCAACCAGGTCGAGGCCCACCCGCGCTGGAACCAGCACGGCCTCAAGGCCGCGATGGCCCGGTCGGCGGGCACGGAGGTCCTCGTCGAGGCCTGGTACCCGCTCGGTCACGGGGACAAGACCCTGCTGGAGGAGCCGGCCGTCGTGGCCGTGGCCGAGCGCACCGGCAAGTCTGCCGCCCAGGTGATCCTGCGGTGGCACCTGCAGGAGGGCAACGTGACCTTCCCCAAGACCCTCAACCCCGCGCATATGGCGGAGAACATCGACATCCTCGACTTCTCCCTGAGCGCCGATGAGGTCGCCGCGATCAACGAGATCCCGCAGCAGCCCTATCACGTGATCCCGGACCAGCCCCCGGCCTTCATCCCGGCGGAGGGCTTCGACTACTCCCAGCAGGCCTGAGCCGGCGCCACCGACCGCACGGAAGGACACCCGATGACGACCACACCCACCATGACCCTCAACAACGGTGTCGAGATGCCGATGCTCGGCTACGGCGTCTTCCAGACCCCGCCCGAGGAGACCGCCGAGCACGTGCGGACTGCCCTCGAGGTCGGCTACCGCCTCATCGACACCGCCCAGTCCTACGGCAACGAGGAGGGCGTCGGCGCCGGCCTGCGCGACTCCGGCCTGGCCCGCGAGGAGGTCTTCATCACCTCCATGATCTGGGTGTCGAACATGAACGAGGAGCGGGCCGCCGCCTCGATCGAGGAGTCCTTGCGCAGGCTCGGCACCGACTACCTCGACCTCATGCTGCTGCACCAGGCCATGGGCGACTACCCGGGTGCCTACCGGGCGATGGAGAAGGCCTACGAGGCAGGGAAGATCCGCGCTATCGGCGTGTCGAACTTCTACCCCGAGCGCCTCATCGACGTCGCCCTCCTGGCACAGGTCCCTCCGGCCGTCAACCAGATCGAGACTCACCCCTTCCGTCAGGCCGACGCCGCCCACGCCGTCATGAAGCGGCTCGGCGTCGCCCACGAGGCCTGGGCACCCTTCGCCGAGGGCCGCAACGACATCTTCACCAACCCGGTACTGACCGCCATCGGCGCGAAGTACGGCAAGACCGCCGGGCAGGTCGTGCTGCGGGCGCTCATGAGCAAGGACGTCATCGTCATCCCCAAGTCGGTCAGGCGCGAGCGCATGGAGGAGAACTTCGACGTCCTGGACTTCGAGCTGACCGCCGATGACCTGGCCGCCTTCGCCTCGCTGGACGACCCGTCCTTCCCGCCCATCTTCAACCACTACGATCCCGACACCATCTCCTGGCTGCTCGGCGACTACGTCAAGAAGAGCGGGCTGGGCGGCGGCACGTTGTACTGAGGCTCACTGAGGCTCACTGTACTGAGCGGTCCACCCGCCACCGTCTGGGGAGCATCGGCACAGGAGGATCTGTGTCCGCACCGGTCAGGTCCGATGTCATGCTGACGCGCAGGGGCTTCGGCCTGGCGTCGAGCAGCGCCGTGGCGGCCGCCACGGGCTGCTCGGGCACGCTGCCACCCGGGCCCGCGACCGCAACGGAGACGGGAGGCGAAACAGCCGTGGACAGCGACACGCTCATCGCAGACGTGATCGGCAACCCGCTGCTCGAGGACTACGGACGTCTCCTGTTCCCCATCACCTTCAACCCGCCCCGCCCCGGCCACACGCTGGCCGACGTGCCCGACCTTCTGACCTGGTACCACCACGTCGACGACGCCACCACGGTCGACGTCGTCAGCGACCTGCTGGAGCGGCGCGGTCGCGGGGAGACGGTCTTCCACCACATCTACACCGAGGCCGAGAGGGCCGGGGACCCCACGCTGGCCGACACCGGGCTGTTCGTCTTCCCTGCGCGACGGCCGACGCCGGCCTCGCCAACCCGCGGGGCCGACCGGCCCACACCGGAGGGGGCGGTGCCAGGCGACCGTCCGCGCGTGGCCGTGTGCAGCGCCGGCGGCGGCTTCGCCTACGTGGCCTCCATCCACGACTCGATGCCGCACGCCCTGTGGTTGTCCCGCCACGGATACACCGCCTTCGCGCTGCACTACCGCTCGAGCGCTCAGACCGGCTGCCAGGACCTGGCCCGCGCCATCTCCTTCATCCACGCCCACGCCGAGGAGCTCGGCGTCAACCCCGAGCGCTACTCGCTGTGGGGAGGCTCTGCCGGAGCCCGCTTGGCCGCCTACCTGGGGTCCTACGGCCCGGCCCGGTTCGGCGGCGACGACGTGCCCGGCCCCGGCACCGTCGTCATGCAGTACACGGGGCACTCCGACCTGTCGGGCACGGAGCCGCCGACCTACGCCTGCGTCGGCACCGCCGACGGGATCGCCTCCTGGCGGACTATGCGTGCGCGCACCGACGCCATCGCCGCTGCGGGCGTGCCGTCGGAGCTCCACGTCTACGACGGCCTGCCCCACGGCTTCGGGCTCAGCATCGGGACCGTCGCCGAGGGGTGGATCGAGGATGCCGCCGCCTTCTGGCAGGCGCAGATCGACCGACCATGAGGAAAGGCCCGATGAGGACGGCAATGCCCCAACCGTCACGACCGCGACAGCAGGCGGCTACGACCCCGCCGGCTTTCGCCCCACCGTGACCAGCGCGCCTGCCGCGGCGGGCACGGTCAGTGGCGCCGTGCTGCTGTGCGCCGGCGGGGCATTCGCCCTTCGCGGGGACGACTCCGACTGCTACCCGACGGCCAGGCGGTTGTCGACACGCGGCTACCACTGTTTTGTCGTGGATTACCGGGTGCATCCGTACACGCAGGCCGAGTCCGGGGTGGACCTGGCCCACGGCCTGACCGTGCGCGCGCAGTCCCGCAACGCCGCCCGCGCGAGGGCCGCCCTGCCCGCCGGGACTCAGGTCGTCGAGGCCTCCCCCACCGACGCCGCCGCGCTGGCGGACATCGTCGACGGCGTGGACGTCGTCATCCTCACCCACGGCGGCGACGCCGACCTGGAGCACAACTACTACGCCGTCATCCCCGCGCTCCTCGAGGCGCTCACCAACCGGCAGGAGGTCCATATCGGCCTTATGACCTCCATGTACGTCTCGACGCCCAACCGCGAGCGGCCCCAGGGGGACTGGAAGCGCCGCGCCGAGCGCCTGGTGCGCGCCTGCGGCCACCCTTACACGATCGTGCGCCCCGGCTGGTTCGACTACCAGGGCCCCGAGGACACGCAGATCGACCTCAAGCAGGGCGGCCGTATCGGCGGGCAGCCCGGCGTGGACCGCCACCACATCGCCCAGGTGCTCATCGAGGGCGCACTCAACCCCTCCGGCGAGCACCGCACCGTCGAGGTCTTCTCCCAGCCGGGCGAGCCGGTCACCGACTTCGAGGCGCTCTTCGCCACCACCCGGCCCGACGTCGAGACCGGCCGCGGCATCCTCGACCGGGTCCTCGTGCCGCTCGAGGACGAACCTGCCCGCCTGCGAGCCGATATCGCCCGCTTCGGTTCCTGACCGGACCGGCGCGCCACCCCACCGAACCGGAACCAACAACCAAGGAGTGCAGGAGCACAATGAGCACCACGACCGCACCCGACATCCCCACCCGCACCCTGGCCAACGGTGTCAAGATGCCGGTCCTCGGCTACGGCGTCTTCCAGACCCCGCCCGAGGAGACCGCCGAGCACGTGCGGACTGCCCTCGAGGTCGGCTACCGCCTCATCGACACCGCCCAGTCCTACGGCAACGAGGAGGGCGTCGGCGCCGGCCTGCGCGACTCCGGCCTGGACCGCCAGGACGTTTTCCTGACCACGAAGATCGCCCCGGTCAACCTCACGCACGACCGGGCCGCCACCTCCATCGACGAGTCCCTTCGCCTGCTCGGCACGGACTACATCGATCTCATGCTCATCCACCAGCCGATCGCCGACTACCCCGGCGCGTACCGCGCCCTGGAGGAGGCCTACCGGGCGGGCAGGTTGCGCGCCATCGGGGTGTCCAACTTCTACCCGGACCGCCTGGCGGACATCGCCCTGCTGACCGAGGTCCCGCCGATGGTCAACCAGGTCGAGACCCACCCCTTCCGCCAGAACGCCGAGGCGCATGAGTTCATGAACTCGCTCGGTGTCGTCCATGAGGCCTGGGCGCCCTTCGCCGAAGGCCGCAACAACATCTTCACCAACCCGGTACTGACCGCCATCGGCGCGAAGTACGGCAAGACGCCCGGGCAGGTGACGCTGCGCGCCCTGATTCAGCAGGACGTGATCGTCATCCCCAAGTCGGTGCGCCGGGCCCGCATGGAGGAGAATATCGACGTGGTCGACTTCGAGCTGGACGAGGAGGACATGGCAGCCTTCGCCGCCCTCGACGACAGTTCCTTCCCGCCCATCTTCGACCACCGCGATCCTCAGATGATCGCCTGGTTGGTCAGCGAGCGCGTCCGCAAGGCCGACCCCTCCGGCGCGGCCTTGTACTGAGCGGCACTGTGCGCACGGGGCGTGTCCTCAGGCGGGGTGTGGTTACCTTCTTCCCCGTCCGAGGACGCGCCCTCGCTCGCGGGCTAGCCCCGGGCACAAGCTCGCCCTCGCCCCGCTCGTAGGCCGCCTTGGCCGCCTCGACCTCGTCGGTGGGCTTGAAGAAGCCGGCCATGGCCGACTTGGAGATGTCGGAGATCGCGGGGACGACGGCGGTGACCACTTTCAGGCGCGGCTCCTTGACGCCGGCGACGGACATGTAGGAGCCGGATCCGCAGATGCCCAGCCCACCGATGCGGTCGTTGTCCACGAAGGGCAGGGACTGGAGGAAGTCGACCGCTCCCTCGATGGCAGTCTCCTTGACAGCGGGCAGCTCCTGCTGGCGCGGCGCGCCCTCGCTCTCACCGAAGTAGGACCCGTCGAAGACGAGAGTGACGTCGCCGAGCTCGGTCAGGCGCTCGGCGTACACACTCTGCGCCTGCTCCTTGACGGAGAGCATCGGGCCGGTGACGACGACGGCCGGGTAGTTCTTGCTGAGGTTGAAGTCGGTGGGCAGACGAAGCAGCCCCGCCAGGCGTAGGCCCAGGTTCTTGTTGATGAATACAACCTTCTGAGTGTCCATAGCGGTCTCCGTTCTCTGTGTTCTTGGTTCGCTGTGTACTTGCAGTTCCGCACGGACGATCCGTACAACAAATTACGATCCGTCACCTGCTGGTTATGGAACCTACGTGACGAACCGGCGCTTGGCAATGTGCAACTGGGCCGATAGGCGGCTACTGTGAGGCCGGCAGCGAACGAACCGAGGTAAGAGGATGTGGGCAGAACATGGCCACCTACCAGCGCACCCACAGTGCCAAGCACAGGGCTGAACGCCTTGAGGAGATCAATGCCGCCAAAGACAGTCTCCTTGCCACCCGAGGATTCCACCGCATTACCCTAGCGGCCATCGCCCACACCGTCCCCGAGCTCTCTGACGCCGGTGCTGGAGCACTGGCCGTCGAGGTCCTCGCGCGCCAGTGGCGGTGCTGGACGATGTCGAACGGGTGCGGGAGTCAGTACACCAGTGCGGTGAAGGAGAGCTGAAGCAGGCGCCATGTCTCGTCGTCGGCGCTGCTCACATACACCTCGGTAACAGCGAAGTGGTGAGTCGTCTCCTCGCCATTCAGGAGCAGGGAGTAGTCGATGTCGGAGATAACGACGGCGGCGGCGCCGTGGACGGTGACATCCTGGCTGTGGAAAGTGATGCCAGCGGGCTGGAAGGTGCCGTCGTCGTAGAACTGGAGCTCGCGGTCCAGGTCGCAGGTGACGCCGATGTGAACGAACCTGCATTCGGGCGTCGCTGCCGCACGCATGGCGGTCGTGTCGGAGGCCTCCATCGCCGCCCAGAAATGCTTCGACGTCTCTAGGACCCTGGTGGCGGTTGTATCGGTGGTCGTCATTATTGCTGTGTCTTTCTTGTTGCTTCTTGCCAGACGGGAGTCGCGGTTGCGAGGTGAGGCCGTGGCGGGCTCGGCGAGCGCAGTTGCCGCTTCCCTTCCACCACCATCTCGATCAGTAATCGTAATCGGTTTCCAGCACTGCCATGAGCTCCCGATCGTGGTGGTTGACGAGTTCTGCGTCATCGTCCAACCGCATAGTGGCTCCGCCCTCGCGCGTCTACGGATCCCACGCGACCAAGCCATCCGCGGTCGGCGCCCCAGCACGCGCAAAGCCGGCCCACGCGGACGGAATCCAATCGCCGAGCACCCCCCTCGCCCCGCCCGAACACGTAGGGGATCTCTGCCCCGTGGTAGGGATCGTCACCCTGGTTGAACAGGTAGGCGTGCACGTCCGCCCCGCCCTGGTCAGCCTTGTGCGACATGATCTTGAGCATGGGCAGACGGATGAAGGTGTCAACATAGGTCACGTCCGAGGCGGGGCGATCGGGATACGCCGCCTCGAAGGCCTCCGTCTGCTCGACCGCTGCGTCCGTCTGCTGAGTGAGTTCGGAGAAGTGCGTCCACTCCGAGAAGTTGCTTCCAATCAGCAACGCCACGTCGCGCCCCGGCTCGGCGAAGCCCGCATCGGTCACCGGCGCCGTGGGCAGGTAACCGTCGGCGTCCACCACCAGCCCCCACTCGACGCCGTAATCGGTTGACAGCGCCTGAAACACGCCGAATTCTCGTCCTGCCTGCTGCCGCGCCGCGTCCGAGGCGGCGAGCAGCTCGTCCACGCCGACGTCCTGGATCCCCTCGATGTCGTCGGACGCGATGCCCAGCTCCTGCAAAGCGAGTTCGCCGATACGCTCGCTTACCTCATTGGAGGAGAAGGAGACGCCCATCTCCTCGAACGCCGCACCCTGCGGGTCGCCGCGGTGGCCCCGGCCCCGGCGTGGCACCTCACCGCCAGAGTCGTCGAGCGCTTCGGCGGCGTCGTGCCTGAGCCTGAGTTGGCCTCTGATACCGAGGTGGAGCGACGGCTGCAGGAGCGGACGGCTGACCTGGCCATCACCCGACGCCCGGTCACGCTCCCCGGCCGACGCTGCCTTCCCCTCATGACCGAGGCGCTGGCCCTGCTGGCCCCTGACCGCCATCCGCTGGCGGCGCACCATGAGGTGAGCTTTGCCGACATGGCCGGCGAGACCTTCCTCGTCCGGGATCGCGTCGGGTTCTGGAAGGACGTGTGCGAGCGATCCATTCCCGATGCGCGATTCATCATTCAGAGCGACGTCGAGGTGTTCTTCCAGACGGTCCGGACTTCTGACTTGCTGTGCTTCACGACTGATGCCCCGCAGCATCGCGGTCGCGTCGAGGGCCGCGTGGCCGTGCCCATTTCGGACGCCTCTGCTCGGGCGGCATTCTACCTGGTCTCGCTCGTCGACGCTCCGTCCCGGGTGACCGAGGTCGTCGACTGGATGGCCGCGTCGCAGGGCGCCTGACGGAGCGGTACGTGCCTTTTCATGGGACATACCCCCGGTGCATGGATTGTCGAGGGGACACCCAACGGCGGCCCGGCGCGACGAAGGCACCGAGCATGGACACACCGAGCATGGACAAGGGACCGGCGGTGACTCTCGTCCACTCGTAGGTCACCTTCGCCAGACGCTCGGCGGCGTCTCAGCTCCGCTTCGTGTCCGTTCCGGGCAACCCATTCCACGTGACAGCGATCTGCTTCTCGCCGGGCCTAGCCAGTGGTCCGACGACATCGTGCGGCAGGTAGGGCTCCTCGAGGTAGGCGAGCTCCTCGGGGGTAAGCGTCAGGTCGAGGGCGCGCACGGCGTCGTCCACCCGGCTCGGCCGCGAGCAGCCTACGATCGGCGCGGCCACGCCCCGTGCCCAGTGCCAGGCCAGCGCGACGTCGGCCATCGGCACGCCGTGACGCTCAGCGACCTCGGCGACCCGGACGATGACCGGCATGTCGAGTTCGCGGGCCCGATCGTACTTGGCCTTCATTGTCCCGTCGGTCGTCGAGCGCACGGACTGCGACTCCCAGGTGGGGCGGGTCAGGTGCCCCGAGGCCAGAGGGCTGTAGGGGGTCAGGGACATGCCGTACTGCTCGCACACGGGGATGAGCTCACGCTCGTCCTCGCGGTAGAGCAGGTTGTAGTGGTTCTGCATCGAGGCGAAGCGCGTCCAGCCGTGCTCGTCGGCGACGACCTGCAGGTTGTGCAGCTGGTAGCCGTACATCGCCGAGGCCCCCAGGGCACGCACCCGCCCGTCCTTGACGAGGCGGTCGAGGGCCTCCATCGTCTCGGCCATCGGTGTGCCGTAGTCGAAGCGGTGAATGATGTACAGGTCGAGGTAGTCAGTTCCCAGGCGCTCCAGGGTCCCGGTGATCTCCCGCTCGATGGCCGCCGCAGACAGGTTGCCCTCATTGAAGTAGACCTTCGAGGCCAGGACGACGTCCTCGCGGGCCACCCCCAGGTTCCTCAAGGACTGGCCGATGTACTCCTCGCTCGTGCCGTGGGCGTAGGCATTGGCGGTGTCGATGAAGTTGACGCCGAGCTCCAGGGCCCGGGCGATGACCTCCTGAGTGGCCGGCTGGTCGATGACCCACTGCTGGAAGTCCGGGAAGACCTTCCCGAAGCTCATCCCCCCGATGCACAGTCTCGGGATCCTGATGTCGGTCGGTCCAAGGTTCGTGTACCTCATGGCGGTGTCCTCCCTCGTGGCGCGCTGCCCGTCGGCCTGCCGGCGTGGGCGGCCGGTGCGCATACGGGTCCTACGCTCCCCCGCGCACGCCGGCGTGCGCAAGGCCCTGTCAGTCCCCCGCCGGCAGCAGCCGGCGCGGCCCCCTCGCCGAGATCGGGACATATGACACCTCGAGATCGCCGCATCGTGCATACCCACGCCGCAACCACCACAGGCACCCCCACCCGCCTACAGACCTTCCCCCAGAGTCACGGTGGGCGCAGGCCCGCGCCGCGCACCGGCGACGGGCGGAGAGATGGGGGCGCACCCGGGGCGGGTGGGGGCGAGCCCGGCCGGCCCCTCCCGGCGGGTCTTCCCAGTCGGCCCTCCCGACCGGCCCCGGCACCTCTTCCCGCTCCCGGGACCGGCTTGGTAAAGTACCTGCCGTGTGGATCTGAGTGCTGACCCGCCCTGCGCCCGCGGCGTACCGCCCGGCAGGGCCCCGTCTCATCCCGAGGGACACTCATGTCACGCCTCCAGCACACCTCCTCTTTCATCCACACCGGCGCACACCTGCGCCTCGACGGCGTCTCCTTCTCCTACCCCGGCCACCGGGTCCTGACCGACGTGTCCTTCACCGTCTCCGCCGGGCAGCGGGTGGGACTGATCGGCTCCAATGGCTCGGGGAAGACCACCCTCCTGCGGCTCGTGGCCGGCCGCCTCACGCCGTCGGCCGGCACGATCGGCCTCAGCGCCCCCGGCGGTCAGGAGGTGCACATCGGGCTGCTCCACCAGGAGCCGCCCTTCGCCCCGTCGTGCTCGGTCGCCCAGGCTCTGGAGGCCGCGGTCAGCCCGGCGCGGCGGGCGGCGCGGACACTCGACGCCGCTGCACAGGCCCTGGCCGAGCATCCCGAGAGCCCCGAGGCCGCCGATGGCTACTCCTGTGCCCTGAAGGTCGCCGAGGCGCTTGGCGCCTGGGACGCCGATGTCCGGATCAACGCGACCGTCTCGGGGCTCGGGCTCGACACTGTCGACCGGGCCCGGCCCGCGGGATCCTTGTCCGGCGGGCAGCGGGCACGCCTCGCCCTTGCCTGGCTACTCCTGTCGGCCCCGGACGTCCTGGCCCTCGATGAGCCGACGAACCACCTCGACGACACCGCCGCAGCCTTCCTCGTCAGGACCCTGACCTCCTGGAGGGGACCGGTGCTCATGGCAAGCCATGACCGGGCCTTCCTCGATGAGACCGCGACCGTCCTGGTTGACCTCGACCCCGCACCGATCCCCGACGCGGTCGCAGGCCCGCTGCTGGAGGACGGGACCGGGACTGGGATCGGCGTCGTGCGCCACACGGGCTCGTTCAGCGACTATGTGGCCGCGCGCGCCCAGGCCCGGAGCCGCTGGCAGCGGCGCTACCAGGAGGAGCAGGCCGAGATCGCGCGCCTGCGGGCAGCCGTGCGCGACCAGCACACCGTCGGTCACCTCGAGTGGAGTCCCCGCACCGAGATCCGGAAGGCGCAACGCTACTACGCCGACCGCAACAGCAAGGCGGTCTCGCGACGGGTCAGTGACGCACGCTCTCGCCTGGAGGCCAAGGTGGCCGCACAGATCCGCAGGCCCCCGGAGGAGCTGCGGTTCCGTGTGCCAGAGGGGCGGCTCATCACCCCCGCGGGACAACCCGCCGGCTCGGCTGAGCCCTCCGTCATCCTGTCCCAGCGGCCCACCGCCCCGGCCGAGCGGGGGATCATCCCAGCCGACGCCTCACCGGTCCTGCTCGACAGGAGCCCGGATGCAGAGCCGGCACTCGTTGCGACCCAGGTCGGTGTCGCCGGTCGGCTGGCGCCGACCTCGCTGGCCGTCCGGCGCGGAGAGAGGCTGCTCATCACCGGCCCCAACGGCTCGGGCAAGTCGACCCTGCTGGCCCTCCTCGCCGGGAGGCTGACCCCCTCCGTCGGCCTGGTGCGACGTGCGGACGGCGACCGGATAGGGCTGCTGGCCCAGGACGCCCGCCTGGACGACCCTCGCGGGCGCGGGCCGGGGCGCACGGCAGCGCAGAGTTACGTCGACCTTGTCGGCCAAGACCGGGCGCGGGAGGTGCCGCTGGCCTCCCTCGGGCTTCTGGAGGCCCGGGACCTGGAGCGTCCCGTGGCCACACTCAGTGTCGGCCAACAGCAGCGCTTGGCCCTGGCGGTTGTCCTAGCGGACCCGCCCGAGATCCTGCTCCTCGACGAGCCGACGAATCACCTGTCCCTCGACCTGGTCACTGCCCTGGAGGATGCTGTCGCCACCTACCCGGGCACGGTCGTGGTCGCCTCGCACGACCGCTGGCTCAGAACCCGTTGGCCCGGCAGGCGCCACGTCATGGGAACCGGGGCCAGTGCCATGACCGGGCACCGGCCCGCGACCGCCCCGGAGTCTGGCCCCTCCCCCAGCCTCCCACCCCACCCGCGAGATCGGGACATATGACACCTCGAGATCGGGACTCCGCGCACACGCCGGGCGCCGCCGCGTGTGCGCGGACAGGCCCCTGCGCGCCCCCGAGGACCCGCCTTGCACATTTGTCGTCCCGCCGATCGGAGAATATCCTTGATGTTCCGCCGTTTGATGATCGTTTTGTAGCACCCGGCCCGCATCTCCATGTGCATCGAGACACCCGACGCACATTTTAAACCTCGCCGACTCGCACGGCCGCGACCACCGGTCGAAGACAACGGCGAAATTCCGCGGATCATCGCCGAGGTGATCTGACTACCAGATCGCAATAGTGTGCATCACGTCATCATGGGCCGGTACAGGCCCGACCAGGGCTCCCGATCACCTGCCCTGGACCCGTCCGGGCGCCCCCGGCCACCCCCGTTGCCCTACCGGCCCGTGGTCGACCCCTCGTGCACGAACTCGATGGTGTACCCCTGCGCGGTGACCTCGGGCTCACCCCAGGCGGCGTACACGACGCCCGCCCCGAAACCCGCGCCCACCAGCAGCACCGCGAGGAGTCCGACCCCCAGACGCCCGGCCGCACGGCCCACCCGACCAGCCATTGACGACACACCCTTTTCCACAAGGACCGAATACGGACGCGGGAGAGTCTACGGAACCCGGGCGCAGTGCGGAGGCGGTCATCGGGACCAGGAGGGTGTAGGACGTTGCAACTCGATCACGGGCGCAACCTCGGGAGAGGAGACGTCAGGACGCCTGACGTTGGTCGATGGGAGTGTACGGGGGCGACTGAAAACGGCGGACCTTGGCCACAAGCTCTACGGTCGCCGGGACAGCGACGTAGGCACCCTCGGTAGTCTACCCGCAGGACAGCGTCTGTTAGCGTCCCCATCATGACGCAGCGTATCGTCCCGTCCCTCTGGTTCGACCACACGGCCCTGGAGGGCGCCCGCTTCCACGTCGAGGTCTTCCGCGCGGCCTTGGGCGGACTGGCCGGCGGGGAGTCGAGCACCGGCGTGACCCAGGTGTCCCGCTACCCCCGTCAGGGGCTGGCGGACTTCCAGCAGGAGTTCGCCGGCGACGTCCTGGAGGTGCGCTACCGGCTGGCCGGGTTCGAGCTGTCGGCGATCAACGCCGGCGACGAGTTCGCCATGGACCCCTCCCTGTCGCTGGCCATCACGCTCGACCCCGCCCTGGTCGAGGACGCCCCGACGCGCCTGCACGCCTTGCACGACGGGCTCCTGGCCGACGGTGGCCGCGAGCTCATGGCGCTCCAGGAGTACGACTTCGCCCCGCTGTACACCTGGGTGCAGGACCGCTACGGCATGACCTGGCAGCTCGCCGTCGGCTCCCACGAGGCACAGGATGGATCGGCCGAGGCCTGCGGCGCGGTGAGGATCGTGCCGTCACTGCTCTTCGACGGCGAGGACTCCCGGGCCGCCGAGGCGCTGCGGACCTGGGTGGAGGTCCTGGACCGCGCCTTCGGCGCCTCCCGCCTCGGGCCGATGCGCTTCTACCAGCGCCAGGGCCGGCAGCACGCGGACTCCCTCCTGCACGGCAGCGCCGTCCTGGCCGGCGTGCCGGTCAGCGCCATGGACAACGGGGGCGAGCAGGACTTCGGGTTCTCCTGCGCCCTGTCCCTGCAGGTCATGTGCGACACCCAGGAGCAGGTCGACACCGTCTGGGACGGGCTGTCGGCCGTCCCAGAAGCCGAGATCTGCGGCTGGTTGCGGGACCGCTTCGGCCTGTCCTGGCAGGTGTGTCCGGCCAATGTCACCGAGCTGATGACCCGGCCGGGGGCCTTCGAGGTGATGACGACGATGGCCAGGCCCGATCTGTCCCGCTACGAGGCGCTGCGCGACCGCACCACCGGAGGGCCCGGCAACCCGGTCGGTGACGAGGGCTCCGAGCAGGCCGAGGAGACGACGACGCTGGAGTGACCGCTCCCGCCTGTCGCCCGGCTCCCGGCAGTCCGACGGCGCCGGTCCAGTAGCATCGCCCTGCACAACCCACTCCGGCTCTGAGGGAGGACATACGAGCGGACAGAACCGGACTGCGCCGGCTGCGGGCGGCCAGACCCTGGCCGATCCAGCGCTCCTCGAGGACCTGGCCGAGGCCCTGGGGCGGCCCGGGAGCACACCGTCATCACCACCAATGTCGACCACCAGTTCCAGCTGGCGGGCACCGACCGGACACGGCTGTTTGCCACCCAGGGCGACTACGGCCTGTGGCAGTGCTCGGTGCCCTGCCACGACACGACCTCCAGCAACGAGGAGACCGTGCGGCAGATGGTGCTCCGCCAGCGCGGCATGCGGGTGCCCGGCGAGCTCGTCCCGCACTGCCCGGTCTACGGCGAGCCCATGGCCATGAACCTGCGGGTCGACGCGACCTTCGGAGAGGACAAGGCCTGGCACGAGGCCGCCGCGCACTACCGGGACTTCCTGCGCGCCCACCTGGGCGGACGGGTCGTCTTCCTCGAGCTCGGCGTCGGCGCCACCACGCCGGCGATCATCAAGTACCCCTTCTGGGCGATGACGGCCGACAACCCGAACGCCACCTACGCCTGCCTCAACCTCGGTCAGGCCGGCGCGCCGTCCGCGATCGCCGACAGGAGCATCCTCCTTAACGCCGACATCGACGCCACCCTGCGCGCCCTCGAGCCGCTGCTCGACCTCAGAGGCCGGCCGTGACCCCGCAGCGGCGGAGACAGCTGCTCACCGAGCTACTCACTCTGCTGTCGACCGAGCGCTACGGCCGACCGGTGACGATCCCGGCCCAGGCGGAGCCCGAGCAGCTGTGGACCGCCGTGCGCGCCCTGCTCAACACCCGCCCGCCCCTGCCCTGCCCCGCCCCGCTCCTGGAGGCGCAGGACGAGCTCCTCCAGGGCCTCATCGCCGACAGAGGCGTGCACGCAGTCCACGAGGCCGCACCCTCCCCCACCCATCCCAGAGTCCGGCTGTGGCGGGGCGACATCACCACCCTGGAGGTCGACGCGATCCTCAACGCCGCGAACTCCCAGATGCTCGGGTGCTGGTCCCCTGGCCACCACTGCATTGACAACGCGATCCACACCTTCGCCGGCGTCCAGCTGCGGGCCGAGTGCGCCCGGATCATGGAGGTGCAGGGTCATGAGGAACCGACCGGGCGGGCCGTGCTCACCGAGGCCTACAACCTGCCCTCACGTCACGTCATCCACACGGTCGGGCCGATCGCCGCGGGCCACCCCACCCCGGAGCACGAGGCACAGCTGGCATCCTGCTACCGCAGCTGCCTGGACCTGGCCGCGGCCCACCGCCTCGGCTCAGTAGCGCTGTGCTGCATCAGCACCGGGGTCTTCGGCTTCCCCCAGGACCAGGCCGCACGGATCGCCGTAAGCACGGTGAGCTGGTGGCAGGCCGAGCACGGGGAGGGTATCGAGGTGGTCTTCACCGTGTTCACCGACCTCGACGAGGGCCTCTACCGCGGCCTACTCGGGCTGAATTCCCGTATCTGAGCCCTGACTTACCGAGATATCCGACAGGCTGGACCGGACCGCACCGGACGACGATGAACGGCCGCATAGTGAGCCGTTCTCGCCAGGCGCTCGGCCGCCGGGTTCCTACCTTGCGTCGTCAGACCGGCCCCTTGACCTGGACAGCGCCGCTAGTGGCGAGCGCCGCAGACAGCAGGTCATCGGCGACTCGGGGCAAGTAGTGCATGAACTCCACCTCCGGTAGGCACAACCCTTGCGATCTTGGCGGCAGTCAAGCCAATTGCGCGAGTCGACCGGTTCTCGTTGCGTCAGTTGGCCGGTTCTCGTTGCGTCAGTTGGACCGGGCGACGGCACCGCTACGGGCGCAGCGCGCTCAGGGGGAAGGTGAGGGCGCCGTCGGGCAGCCGCATGGTCGGCCCGTCCGCAGTCACAACGGCGGTGAACGCCTGTGCCGGGGTGCGCTCGATGTCGATGTCCGCGGCCCAGGCGGCCATGGACGCCTGGGCCGCCGGGATCTGCCGCTGGCCGAGTTTGACCTCGATCGCGGCCCAGCGGCCGTCGCTCAGACCGCGTTCGAACAAGGTCATGGGCCTCATCCGCACCCTGGAGATGCGGTGAGCACCGGAGTGACGCGTCGCGTCCTCGGCGGGCACGGAGGACCCAGTGAGGATGAACTGCCCGGGGCCCCGTCTGAGGTCGATCTCCCGGCGAACCGCGTTCCACATGACCGGCGCCATCTGCCACTCGTCGATCAGCCTGGGGGTGGCGCCGTCCAGCAGCAGCGCGGGGTCAAGGTCCAGTGCGGCACGCACCTGCGGCAGGCCGGAGTCCAGATCCACCTCCGTGGCCGCGTGCTGCCGTCCGGTCATGGTCTTGCCGCAGGCACACACGCCTTCGAGGAGGATGCCGTCCGAGGAGCCCAGGACGTCGTCGACGAGGCCGTCGACAACGCGAGTCCGATAGCCCGTTACCCCCAATCTCATTGTCCTGTCATTGCAGGTAAAACCGAGGCTAACCCGGCAGTTGGCGTCAACGTAGCCGCGGATTCGGCGCCACGCCAGTCCGGCAGTTGACGCCATTCCAACCGGACAGATGGCGTCGGAGCCGTGGCTCCTCCTTGTCCACCACCCTGGGCGCCACCGCCAGGACTCGGCTCACTCCCACTCGATGGTGGCGGGCGGCTTGGAGGTGACGTCGAGGACCACCCGGTTGACCTCCGGCACGGAGTTCGTGATGCGGGTGGAGATCCGCGCCAGGACCTCGTAGGGCAGGCGCGTCCAGTCGGCCGTCATAGCGTCCTCGCTGGACACCGGGCGCAGGACCACCGGGTGGCCGTAGGTGCGCCCGTCGCCCTGGACGCCCACCGAGCGCACGTCGGCCAGGAGCACGACCGGGCACTGCCAGATCTGCTCATCCAGCCCAGCCTCGGTCAGCTCCTCGCGGGCAATGGCGTCGGCGGCGCGCAGGATCCGCAGGTTCTCCGCCGTCACCTCCCCGATGACGCGGATGCCCAGACCGGGCCCCGGGAAGGGCTGGCGGGACACGATCTTGTCGGGCACGCCCAACTCGCGGCCGATGGCGCGCACCTCGTCCTTGAACAGCTCGCGCAGGGGCTCGACGAGGGCGAAGTCGAGGTCCTCGGGCAGGCCGCCGACGTTGTGGTGGCTCTTGATGTTGGCCGCACCCTCCCCGCCGCCGGACTCGACGACGTCGGGATAGAGCGTGCCCTGGACCAGGAACCTGATCTGCCCGCCGGCAGCGCCCACCTCCTCGATGACGCGCCTCTGAGCGGCCTCGAAGGAGCGGATGAACTCCCGACCGATGATCTTGCGCTTGGCCTCGGGCTCGGTGACGCCCGCGAGCGCGGTGAGGAAGCGCTCGGACTCATCGACCGTGATGACCCGGATGCCCATGCCCTCGGCGTAGTCGTGCTCAACCTGCTCGCGCTCCCCGGCGCGCAGCAGGCCGTGGTCGACGAAGATGCAGGTCAGCTGGTCGCCCACCGCGCGGTGGACGAGTGCCGCGGCCACCGAGGAGTCGACCCCGCCGCTCAGCCCGCAGATGACGTGGGCCTGCCCCACCTGGGCGCGGATCCGAGCGACCTGCTCGTCGATGATGCTGTCCGGGGTCCAGGTGGCCGGCAGGCCTGCGCCGACGTGGAGGAAGTTCGCCAGGGCCTGCTGTCCGTGCTCGGAGTGCAGCACCTCGGGGTGCCACTGCAGGCCGAAGAGCCGCCGCGACCGGTCCTCGAAAGCCGCCACGGGCGTCTGGGCCGTCGAGGCGGTCACCGCGAAGCCGGCCGGGGCGGCCTCGACGGCATCGCCATGGCTCATCCAGACCGTCTGCTCCATCGGCGTGCCGGCGAACAGGCCGGACCCCGGGGCGACCGTGGCCGGGGTGGAGCCGTACTCGCGCGTCCCGGTGCGCCCCACGGCACCGCCCAGCGCCTGGGCCATGACCTGGAAGCCGTAGCAGATGCCGAGCACCGGGACCCCGGCGCAGAAGATAGCCGGGTCGATGCTCGGTGCGCCCTCGGCGTAGACCGACGAGGGGCCGCCGGACAGGATGATCGCCGCGGGGCCTTTGGCAAGCATGTCGTCCACGCTCATCGTGTGGGGCACGATCTCGGAGTAGACCGAGGCCTCGCGCACGCGGCGGGCGATGAGCTGGGCGTACTGGGCGCCGAAGTCGACGACGAGGACGGGGCCGACCGGCCCCTCCTGCGCCGACGGGGCGGTGCTGGTGGTCGTCACCGGCCCAGGATAGCCGGGGCGCGCACCGCCGCGCCTCGCCCCGCCGGGCCGCCATGGCCGCCAATGCCGGCGGCCCCGTGACGACGATGTACTTCCTGGCCTCCCGGTTCTCGGTGGCGACCTTCCTGGGGACGACCGCCTGGTTCTTCTTCCTCGTCAACGTCCTCAAGCTGCCCTTCTCGATCGGGCTGGGGATCATCCACACCCAGACGCTCGGGGTCACCCTCGTCCTGGCCCCGGTCGTCATCGCGGCGGCCTTGGGCGGCCGGTGGCTGGCGGCCCGGATGAACGAGAAGGTCTTCAATCCGATCGTCACCGCGCTGACAATCCTCTCGGCGCTATACCTGCTCGTGTGAGCACGCGGCGCCGCTGAGCGTCGGACTGCGCCCCCGGGGGCGAGGATACGCCGCTGCGGCCACCCGCCGAGCCCTCCGGGACCACCGCTTGCGCGCCCCGAGTACCGCTGCTATTTTGTCCTTACAAAGTTGATCGCGTGCGTGATCACTGGCGACCGCACGCATTCATCGATGGCCAGCGTTGGCCGTGAGGAGCCACCATGACCACGAAGAAGTCCATCGGCGTCGGCGTCATCTCCCTGGGATGGATGGGGCGCCTCCACGCCCGCGCCTACCGCTCGGTCGGCGAGCGCTTCCCCGAGCTCGGCATCGAGCCCTGCCTCGTCGCCGCCGCCGACCCCGTTGAGGAGGCGCGGCGCGCCACCACCGAGGACCTCGGCTTCGAGCGCGCCCACGCCGACTACCGCGAGCTGCTCGCCGACCCACGGGTCGAGGTCGTGTCCATCTGCTCCCCGAACTTCCTCCACGCCGAGATCGCCCTGGCCGCCGTCGAGGCGGGCAAGCCCTTCTGGATCGAGAAGCCCATGGGCGTCAGCGCCGAGCAGGCCCGCAGCGTGGCCCGGGCCGCGCAGGCCGCCGGGCTCGTCACCGCCGTCGGCTTCAACTACCGCCACACCCCCGCCATCGAGTACATGCGCGAGCTGGCCCGCACCGGGGCCCTGGGGCGCCTGACCAACATCCGCGTCTGGCTCATCGCCGACTACAACTCCTCCCCCGTCAGCCCCCTGACCTGGCGGGCCTCGCGGGACAAGGCCGGCGCCGGCGTCGTGCCCGACCTCATGAGCCACGGCGCGGACCTGGCCCAGTACGTCGTTGGCCGCATCGGCTCGGTCACCGCCATGACCGACACCTTCATCACCGAGCGCCCGGTGCCGACCACGACGGGCTTCGGCCACTCCGGCTTCGAGATCGGCGAGGACACCGGGCCTGTGGAGAACGAGGACTACGTCGCCATGCTCGTGCGCTTCGACAACGGGGCCCTCGGGACGCTGGAGTCCTCCCGGGTCTCCGTGGGGCCGCGCGCCGAGTACGTCGTCGAGGTCTACGGCACCAATGGCTCGGCGCGCTGGAACTTCGAGCGCCTCAACGAGCTGGAGGTGTGCACCACGGTCGACGGCGGCCCCACCCACGGCTACACCCGCGCCATGGCCAACCCCGCCTGGGGCGAGTGGAGCCGGTACCAGCCCGCCATCGGCACCTCGATGGGCTTCGACGACCTCAAGTCCATCGAGGCCGCCCAGTTCCTGCGCTCCGTGCTCACCGGCGAGCAGCTCGCCCCCTCGGCCGCCGACGCCTGGTGCGCCGCCGAGGTCGACGCCGCCGTCGTCGCCTCGGCCGCCGACGGCCAGTGGCACGACGTCCCCCACGTCGAGGGCCCCACCACCTTTGACGCCTGACCCATCACGCACCGACAACCACGACGACGCATGCCCGTGCACCTAAGGAGAGCACCGTGACCTTCCGCCTCGACCCCGCCACCGCCATCAGCGACCCGCACGGCATCAGCTGGGGCATGCACCCCATCTCCTGGCGCAACGACGACATCAAGGAGGTCGGCGCCTTCAACACGCTGGAAGACATGCTGCTCGACCTGGCCGACCTCGGCTACCGCGGCACGGAGGTCGCCGGCTGGTACCCCTCCAAGGAGGTCACCAAGGAGCGCATCGACGCGCGCGGCATCACGATCGTCGCCCAGTGGTTCTCCTCCTTCATCGTGCGCGACGGCGTCGAGGCCGTCATCCCGGCGTTCACCGAGACCTGCGAGTACCTGCAGTACCTGGGTGCGACCCGTGTCGTCGTCTCCGAGCAGACCGGCTCGGTGCAGGGCATGCGCGACATCTGCATCTTCACCGACAAGCCGGTCCTGGCCGAGGAGCAGTGGCCGGTCCTGGCCGCGGGCCTCAACCGCCTGGGCGAGATCGCCCTGGAGCACGGTCTCGACCTCGTCTACCACCACCACCTGGGCACGGTCGTCCAGACCAAGGCCGAGACGATCCGGCTCATGGAGCTGACGGACCCGGCCAAGGTCTCCCTCCTGTTCGACACGGGCCACGCCTTCGTGGGCGACGGCGATGTCATGGGCCTGCTCGAGGCCACCATCGACCGTGTCAAGCACGTGCACTTCAAGGACGTGCGCCCCGAGAAGCTGTCCGAGTCCAAGGAGCTGGGGCGCTCCTTCCTCGACTCCTTCCTGGCGGGCATGTTCACGGTGCCGGGCGACGGCATGATCGACTTCACCGAGCCCTACCGCTTCCTCATCGAGCACGGCTACGACAAGTGGATCCTGGTCGAGGCCGAGCAGGACCCCGCCATCGCCAACCCGCACGAGTACGGCGCCAAGGCCCGCGCCTACATCGAGTCGACGCTGCTGACCATCTGAGCCGGCCCCGGCCGGCACCTGCCGCAGCACGGCATGCGGTCGGCGCGACCCGCATCACCGCACCGCCAGCACGGACAGCACGGACAGCACAGACAGCGCGACGGCCCCCGGTCCAACCGACCGGGGGCCGTCGCGTCAGTGCGGGCGCGTGACGCTCACAGGCTCATGTCGACGACGGCGCGCCCTTGGACCTGGCGGTTCTTCAGCGCCGCGTACCCGGCGCCCGCCTCCTCCAGCGGGAAGCGACGCGAGACGACGTCCTGGTAATTGATGATCCCGCGCGCGGCGAGGTCAACGACGGCGGGCAGGTCCTGGCGGGTGCGGGCGCCGTAGGAGCCGATGATCGACTGTGAGCGGCGCACGGTGCGGTTGATCTCGACCTCGGCGGTCTGGACGCCGGCCCCCAGGCCGATGGGAACCATGCGCCCGCCGTCGGCCAGGACATCGAGAGCGGTCTTCCATGTGGCGGGGATGCCGAGGGCCTCGAAGGCGACGTCGACGCCCTTGCCGCCGGTGAGACGGAAGACCTCCTCGCGGGCGTCCTGGGTCACGGAGTTGACCACGGCGGTCGCGCCGTAGCCGAGCATGGGGGCGAGCTTGTCATCGGAGACGTCGATGGCGATGACCTGGGAGGCGCCGAAGGCGGCGGCGATCTGGACGATGTTGGTGCCCACTCCCCCGGTGGCGACGACGGCGACGGTCTCACCGAAGCGCAGGTCGGCGCCCCGGCGCACGGCGCCGTAGCCGGTCATGGCGGCGCAGCCCAGGATGGCGGCGGGCACGAG
This sequence comes from Actinomyces sp., assembly GCF_030524025.1. Taxonomy (GTDB): domain Bacteria; phylum Actinomycetota; class Actinomycetes; order Actinomycetales; family Actinomycetaceae; genus Actinomyces. The sequence goes on from NZ_JAUNHI010000002.1 coordinate 122,622, forward strand.
GTCGATGGAGTCGGGGGCCACGGCCACGGAGGTGGAGGGCACGACGGCGTACTCGGCCAGGCCTCCCATGGAGTACATGTGGACGGCCTCGCCGTCGGGGGTCTCAAGGCGTGTGGTGCCGTCGTAGAGGACGCCCTGGAGGCGGTTGAGCTCGAAGAAGGGGCCGCACAGCTCGTCGCGGCCGGCGGCGCAAGCGCCGCACTGCCCGCAGGGCATGAGGAAGCCCCCGGCGACCCGGTCCCCGACCTTGAGGCCGGTGTGCTCGTTGCCGGGGCCGAGCTCGACCACGGTGCCGGTGACCTCGTGTCCGAGGACGGCGGGCAGGGGGAAGGCGATGGCCCCTCCGATGACGTGGAGGTCGGAGTGGCACAGGCCGCAGGCGGCCACCTCGATGAGAACCTCTCCGGCCTTGGGGCGCGGGGTGCGCAGGGTCTCGATCTCCAGGCCCTTGTCGTGGTCGCGCAGCACGGCGGCGCGCATGGTCGCTGGGATCTGGAGGGCGTCGTTGCTCGTCACTTCTCCACCTCTCTGCGCGGGCGCCCGCGGCTCGTTCGACAGGGACAGTCTAACGAGGATCTCTCGTATTTGTAAGGACAAATAGGCAACCGGCTCCACTCCGAGCGGGCCCACTGGGGGACGCGAGACCACCCCCTCGCCGACCGGGACACGGCCGCTCGCCCCGTCGACACCGAGGTGACGACGGGGCGAGCACAGGCGTTGAGCGCGTACCCGGGACGGGGCCCCTGGCCGGGCACGCGGGGGCGGGACTACCGCTTGCGACGCTTGAAGATCTCGCCGCTCATGACGTCGTTCTCCAGCTGCTCCAGCGTATGGCCCTTGGTCTCAGGCACGAAGGCCAGGACGAAGAGGAAGGCGACGGCGTTGAGGACGGCGAAGATGACGAAGGACATCGACAGTCCGATGGCCGCGATGACGCTGGCGAAGAACAGGCCCAGGAAGGAGTTGGTCATCCACAGCACGAACACCGACAGCCCCATGCCGAAGGCGCGCATCTTCAACGGGAAGATCTCCGAGAGCGTCACCCAGGTGGCCACGTTGAGGCACAGCTGCATGGAGCCGACGAAGAACACGATGAGCGCCAGCAACACAAAAGGCTTCACATTGCTATCCGGCAGCAAGCCGGCTGCGGCAGCGATGAGCACGTGCGTGACCGCGACCAGGCCGTAGCCCCACAGGAAGGTCTTACGGCGCGAGAACCGGTCCATCATCTGCAGGGCAACGATTGCGGCGATGACCGAGATGGCGGCGGGGGCGATGTTGGCGATGAGGGCCGCGCCCGTGCTGAAGCCGGACTCCTCCAGGACCCTCTCACCGTAGTAGAGGATGGAGTTGATGCCGGTGGTCTGCTGGAAGAAGCCGATGCCGCAGCCGATGAGGACGATGCGCACCAGGTTCTTGTTGGAGAAGATCTCCGAGAGCGACATGTTCTCGCGACCGGCCTCCTCCTTGCTGGTGGCCTCGATCTCCTCCAGCTCGGGCTTGGCGCGCCCCTCAGGCCTGAGACTGTCGAGAATCTCGAGGGCCTCCTCCTCGCGCCCCTTGTCGGCCAGCCAGCGCGGCGACTCGGGAAGTCGGGTGACCCCCAGCAGCAGGACGATCGCGGGGACAGCAGCGAGCGCGAACATGACGCGCCACACCCACGGGTACTGGTCGCCCCAGACGTTGCCGATAATGGCGTTCATGACGATGGCCAGGAGCTGGCCGGTCACGATCATCATCTCGTTGCGGCCGGCCAGGGAGCCACGAATCTCGTAGGGCGCGAGCTCGGCCAGGTAGACCGGCACGACGACGGAGGCCGAACCCACAGCCAGGCCCAGGATGATGCGACCGCCGGCCAGGATGGGCAGGTTGTCGGCGAGGACGACGATGACCACGCCCACGATGAACAGGGAGGCCATGACGGTGATCGTGGACTTACGCCCGATCCTGTCGGAGATCCGTCCCCCGGTCAGGGCGCCGACTGCACTGGCGAACAGCAGTGAGCTGACCGCGATACCGAGGCCGAAGTTGGTCAGGTCTAGCTGGTCGGGCCGGACCATGAAGCTCTGGGCGCCGTTGATGACGCTGGTGTCGTAGCCGAAGAGCAGACCGCCCAGTGTGGCAATCAGGGCGACGACCGTCAGACGGGCGCGGTAGGGACCCGGCGTGAGCGGGGGCAGCTTGACGGCACCGCTTGGTGCGGCGGCAGTTGGACTGTGCGACACAGTGACTCCTTTGTCGGTTCGAGAGGTGTGCTGACGCTAACGAGTTGAGCGACCATATGACAGGACAAATCCTGTCGAGTGACTTGAATCGGACCCACTCCTACGCGCCGAGCCCGCAGCCCTGATCACAGGTCTTGGGGCACTCGGTGCCGGAGTCAGGTCCATGAGGAGACGAGATGCGGGCTGGCCAGCGGCGCACGAGGCGACCAGCTCCAGGACTCAGGCGCCCAGCTCGGCGTTCAGGCGCGCCAGCGCGGCCTTGTTGTACTCGTCGGCGCGCTCGTGCCACCCGAAGATACACACCGACACAATGCCATCGAAGCCGACCTCGCACAGCGCGGGGAAGACCTCGTCCCACGGGACCTCACCCATGCCGATGGCATTGTGCTGGTGGACGGTCACGTCGGCGCCGGGAGGGTTGATGATGTAACGGTTGCCACCGTTGGCGCGATGGTTGAAGCCATCGGCGACGTGCACCTCCAGGGCGTCGGCGAGCTCGAGCAGGCGCCGCCAGTCGCGCACCTGCGCCTGGCGCTCGGCCTCATCGGGCGAGGACCAGTTGAACACGGGGTTGAGGGTGCGCACGGCCACCCCGCTGTCCCGTTGGGCCTTCCGCAGCTCCTCGATGAAGGCGCGGTCCGCCTTGGGGTAGTGGTGCCACAGGTGGAACTCGTGGTTGGGAGACAGCTCGACGAACCGGAACCCCAGCTCAGCCGCCTTGTGCAACGTGTCCGCGGTGGACATCGTCGCGTAGTACATGTTGGGATCGAGGGCGATATCAACCATCGGGTGTCCTCTCAGGGTGTCGACGTCGGCGTCGATGAAGCGAGTATGTCATGACAATATGCGGATGTACAGGCCCAGTTCTCACAGGTTGCCGATCGAGCCGCGACCAGGGGCGGCTGGGCCCCGCGCGGGACCCAGCCGCCCCTGAGTGATCAGGCATAGAAGTCGGGCCGGTCGATCATCTCCATCGCAACCTCCCGGCCGCCCTCGTCCAAGGAGGTCAGGGCGGCGTCCACGACACAGGTGGCCGCGTAGCCGTCCCAGGAGGTCGAGCCGGCGTGCCGATCGGCCGCCACAGCATTGATCCACTCCTGAACCTCGCGGTTGAAGGCCTCCTGGAAACGGTCGATGTGGGACTGGCACATGGCGTTGCGGTTGCCCGCCGAGTCCCTGACATGCACCTTCTCCTGGTCGCCCAGGCGGACGGTGCCCGCCTCCATGACTAGCTCGCACTCGATGGAGTAGCCGAACTGGATGTTGACGTTGACCTCATCGTCGACTAGCATGCCCGAGGCGGTCTTGGCCACGAGGACCAGCGGGTCCTGGAGGTGGTCGAAGCGCCGCGAAGTCGCGCGGGGCGTGCCGAGGGGCGTGGACCTTGCCGAAGGTCGCGATGATGACGGCATCGACCTCGGGGTCGGCGATGAGCTCGGCCGAGTAGGTGTAGGCGGTCGCGCCGTAGGGCTCGGCGGCCGAGCGGGCGGCCTCGGCGTTGATGTCCGCCACCGCCGCGATGCGCGCTCCGGCGAGGTCGTTGTGGATGCGCGCCAGGTGGGCGCGGCCCATACCGCCCGCGCCGATGAGTCCGATACCGAGGGTCAGGATCTGTCTCCTTGCGTGTTACTCGGTCAGGGGTGTGTCTGTGGATCGCCTGGGGTACCGGATCAGGCCGGGCCCAGGCCGCACTCGGCCAGGTAGGTGCGCATGTTGATGGCGTTGGGCTTGGGGAAGGCGGGGTCGCAGGGGTAGCAGTCCTGCTCGCAGATGCAGTAGATCTCCTTGTCGAGCCCGGCCAGGGCGTCCACGAAGGCGTGCATCTCGGGCAGGCCGGCGGGCGGACAGACCGAGGCGCCCTTGGTGACCGCCTCCCCGAAGGGCCAGTCCTTCTCGTGGGCCTCACGGGTGATCTCCTCGGGGGTCTCGATGTGGGAGTCCCCGTGGGGGTGCAGGACCATCTTGAGCCCGTAGTCCTCCAGGAGCATCCGGCCCAGGGCGTTGGCGTGCTCGACGTAAAGCCTCCACGCCTCGGGGCTCAGGACGCGGTCGTCGGTCCACTCCCAGGTCGTGTCGTCGTCTCTTCTGGGTCAGGGTAGATCCGAATCGTTTCGGATCGCTGCCAGTCTATTTGCTCGACAACCGCCTGGTTAGAGTTTGTGCGGACAAGTTGCTGCGGCTGTCTGCGCGCCCCGGGGAGCCTCTCAGCCCCCGTCACGCCGCCCGCCCGCACGCGCCCGGGCCCGGGACCCACGCCACCGACACGACCGTCCCCCGGGGCGCACCAGGCACCCCGGGGGACGGATCAGATACGGATCGGACACGGATCGGTACGGATCGGATGAGGTGTCGCGAGCCCTCTGACGGGCCCGCCGGGCTCACTCCTCGCGCTGGAAGGACATCGTGGCGGCGAAAGTCTTCTCGCTGGGCCAGCGGGAGGTGACGGCCTTGGCGCGGGTGTAGAAGCGCACGCCCTCGGGGCCGTGGATGTGGGTGTCGCCGAGCAGCGACTCCTTCCACCCGCCGAAGGAGTAGTAGGCCACCGGGGTGGGGATCGGGACGTTGATGCCGACCATGCCGGCCTCCACGTCGAGCTCGAAGCGCCGGGCCACACCCCCGTCGTTGGTGAAGATGGCCGCGCCGTTGCCATAGGGCGAGGAGTTGACCAGCGCGATGGCCTCCTCGTAGGTGTCGGAGTGGACGATGGCCAGCACCGGCCCGAAGACCTCCTCGGAGTACAGGGAGGAGTCCAGGGGGACCTCGTCGACGACGGTCGGGCCCAGGAAGTGCCCGCCCTCGTAGCCGGGCACGACCAGGCTCCGCCCGTCCAGGACGACCCGGGCGCCGCGCGCCTCGGCGTCGTCGATGAGCGAGACGATGAACTCCTTGGACTTGGCGTCGATGACCGGGCCCATTTCGACGCCCTCATCGAGGCCGTGGCCGACCTTGATCCGTTCGGCGTTGGCCCGGACCTTCTCGGCGAGCTCGGGCCCGCAGCCGCCGACGGCCACGACCACCGGCAAGGCCATGCAGCGCTCGCCGGCGGCCCCGAAGGCCGCGGCCGTGATGTGCTGGGCGGCGAAGTCCAGGTCCGAGTCGGGCATGACGATGGCGTGGTTGTTCGCCCCGCCCAGGGCCTGGACGCGCTTGCCGTGGCTGACGCCGGTGTCCTGGACGATGTGCGCCACCGGGGTCGACCCGACGAAGGAGATGGCGTCGATGCCGGGGTGCTCGAGCACCTTGGTCACCATCGTCCGGTTGCCCGACACGACGTTGAACACCCCGTCGGGCAGGCCGGCCTCCTTGTACAGCTCGGCGGTGAGCAGGGCCGCCGAGGGCGTGGCCGATGCCGGCTTGAGGATGAAGGCGTTGCCGGTGGCGATGGCCACCGGGTGCATCCACATGGGAACCATGGCCGGGAAGTTGAAGGGGCAGATGCCGGCCACGACGCCCACGGGCTGGCGCAGGGTGTGGATGTCGACCCCTGAGGAGATGTCGTAGGAGTACTCGCCCTTGAGGGCCAGGTTGATCGAGGTGGCGAAGTCGAGGGTCTCTCGCCCGCGCTGGACCTCGCCGACGGCGTCGGAGTAGTTCTTGCCGTGCTCGGCCACGATGAGCCGGGCCAGCTCGTCCTCATGGTCCAGGACGAGCTGGCGCATGCGGAACATGATCGCCGTGCGCTTGGCCAGGGAGACCTTGGCCCACGCCTTCTGTGCCCGGCGGGCGACCTCGACCGCGTGGTCGAGGTCGGCGTCGGAGGCCTGGAGCAGCTCGGCCTCGACCTGGCCGGTGGCGGGGTTCTCGACGGCGAAGCGCCCGATCGGAGCGCCCTCGTAGTGCTGTCCGTCGATCCAGTGGGTGATGGTCCTCATCGTCATTGACTCCTCAGCCTCCTCAGGCCTCGCGCGACTCCTCGGTGATGGACGGGCGCCCACGGCGCAGGCGCCCGCCCCGCTCGCCCACCTTAGCGCGGGACCGACCCGGGACCAATGTCTTTGTCAGCACATTTCGTGCTCTGCTGCCGTGACGCGGGGCGGCCTCAGATGAACAGGTTCATGTTCGTGCGGTCGTTGTCGTTGAGCATCGTGGCCACGCCCCCGATCTCGACGCCGTCGATCAGCTCCTCGGCAGTGATCCCCATGATCTCCATGCTCATCTGGCAGGCGGTCAGCCGCACCCCGGCCTCCTGCGCCGAGGCGGCGATGTCCCGGGCGAAGCCGGGATCGGTGGCCACGACCTGCAGGCACTGGCCGTCGGCCAGGTCCTTGACGGCCCGGGCGACCTCGACGATCGGGCCCGGGCAGCTCATGCCGCACAGGTCGAGCGCGATGGTCGCCCCGTCGGACGGACCTCCACCGGCGGTGGCGGGCACCGGATCCAGGCTCGGCGTCGACCACCACCGCGCGACGCGGCGCGCGACTCTCGATGAAGTCCTTGATGCGGTCGGCGTCCGGGATCGTCCACAACGTGAAGACATTGTCGGCCCCCAGCCCCTCCAGGGCCGGCAGGACCGGTGAGGCCCCGGTGGCCAGGATCAGCTTGTCGTAGACCTCGGTGTAGACCTCGCCGGTGCGCAGGTCCTTGACAGTCAGCGTGCGGGTGACCGGGTCGAGGGGTTAGCCAGGCTGAGGTCGCGCACCTCGACGGCGTAGGTGGCCTCGATCTGCTCCTTGGAGGACACGAGCAGGGAGTCGCGCCGCGCGATATCCCCGCCGACGTAGTACGGCAGGCCGCAGCTGGCGTAGGACAGGTACTGGCCCTTGTCGATGAGCAGGATCTCGGCGCTCTCATCCAGCCTGCGGATGCGGGCGGCCGCTATGGCACCACCGGCCGGTGCCGTTGACCGGCACGGGCTCACAGGTAGTGGCGCTGCGGACGGCGGTCCTCGGTGTAGCGCTCGTAGGCCTGCTGGGTGGACTCCAGGCGGGAGACCCCCGAGACCGGCACGTCCCACCACGACGAGCCCGGGGGGTTGGGGCCGTAGAGGTCGGTCTCGATGTGGATCATCGCCGCCTCCTGGCCGGCCTGGGCCGCGGCGTAGGCCTCCTTGAACTCCTCGATGCTCGCCACCCGGTAGACCTTCAGTCCCCAGGACTCGGCGTTGGCCGCGATGTCGACCCCGCGGACGGCCTCGGAGTCCTCCAGGTGCGTGCCGGCCCCGCGCTGACGGTACTTCGTGCCGAAGCGCTGGGAGCCGCGGGACTCCGACAGGGCGCCGATGGAGCAGAATCCGTGGTTCTGGAGCAGGACGTAGATGACCTTGATGTTCTCCTGGACGACCGTGGCCAGCTCCATGGGCAACATCTGGTAGGTGCCGTCACCCACGATCGCCACGACCTCGGACTCGGGCCGGGCCAGCTTGCAGCCCAGGGCGGCGGGGATCTCGTAGCCCATGCAGGAGAAGGCGTACTCGACGTGGTACTGCACGGGCGTCGCCGCGCGCCACAGCGCCTGGAGGTCCCCGGGCATCGAGCCCGCAGCGTTGATGACGATGTCCTCATCCCCCATCATCTCGTTGAGGGCGCCGAAGACCTCGGTCTGCGCGGGCAGCGGGCCGTGGCCCAGGTGGAAGCAGCGGTCGGTGGCCCGCGCCCAGGCCTCCTTCTCGGCGGCGACCTCACGGGAGTACTCCGCGCTCACGTGGTAGTCGCCCAGGGCCCGGCCCAGCGCGACCAGCGCCTCACGGGCATCGGCCACCACCATCTCGGCGCTCTCCTTGGCGGCGTCGAAGGGCGTGATGTTGATGTTGACGAAGCGCACGCCCGGGTTCTTGAACTGGGTCTTCGAGGCGGTCGTGAAGTCGGAGTAGCGGGTGCCGATCCCAATGACGAGGTCGGCCTTGTCGGCGATGTGGTTGCCCGAGTCTCCGCCGGTGGAGCCCACGCCCCCGATGGAGCAGGGGTGGTCGTGGTTGATGGCGCCCTTGCCGGCCTGGGTGTCGGCCACTGGGATGCCCGTAGCCGTGGCGAAGGCGCGCAGCTCCTCGGTGGCCTCGGAGTAAATGGCGCCGCCCCCGGCGATGATCATGGGGCGCTGGGCCGCCTTGATGAGGGCCACCGCCCGCTCCAGGGCGGCGGGCTCGGCCGGTGGACGGCGCACGTGCCACACCCGCTTGCGGAACAGCTCGACCGGCCAGTCGTGGGCCTCGGCCTGGACATCCTGGGGCATGGCGATGACGACCGCGCCGGTCTCGGCCGGGTCGGTCAGGACCCGCATGGCGCTGAGCAGCGAGGGGATGAGCTGCTCGGGCCGGTTGACCCGGTCGAAGAAGCGCGACAGGGGGCGGAAGGCGTCGTTGACGGTGAGGTCGAGGGTCGTGGGGTCCTCGAGCTGCTGAAGCACGGGGTCGGGCACCCGGGTGGCGAACTGGTCGGAGGGCAGCAGAAGGACCGGGACGCGGTTGGTCGTGGCCAGGGCGGCCCCGGTGACCATATTGAGGGAGCCCGGGCCGATCGAGGCGGTGACCATATAGGTCGACATGCGGTTGCGGACCTTGGCGAAGGCCGCCGCGGCGTGGACGGCGCCCTGCTCGTTGCGGGGCATGATGTAGGGCATCTCGGCCTCGCCCTCGACGGGGGCCACCTCGTTCTGCAGGAGGGCCTGGCCGATGCCCGCGACATTGCCGTGCCCGAAGATGCCGAAGGCGCCCTCGATGAGCCGGTGCTCGACACCGTCGCGCTCGGAGTACTGGTTGGACAGGAATCGGATGGTCGCCTGGGCGACGGTCAGGCGGATCGTGCCTGCGTAGGCCTCGTTCACGGTGCGTGCTCTTCTCGGGTCGTGGATGAACAGGGGATCTGGGCGGGTCTCAGCGGGTCATGGGCAGGCGGGGGTCGATGTCCTGTTCCTCCCAGGTCCCCCGGATCCAGTGGTGGGCGGGGTCGTCGGGGGCCAGCCACACGAGGTCCTCATCGGGGCCGGCCATGACGTTGAGGTAGTACATGTCGTAGCCGGGGGCGGCCACACAGGGGCCGTGGTAGCCGTGCGGGACCAGGGCGACATCGCCGTGGCGGACCTCCGCGCACAGGTCGATGGGCCGCTCGGGGCTCGAGGCGTAGGTCCGGTGCAGGCCGAATCCGGGCTCGCCCCCGGGGCCGGGGGCGATCTCGAAGTAGTAGATCTCCTCGAGCTCGCGCTCATCGACGCCCTTGGCGTCGTGCTTGTGCGCCGGGTAGGACGACCAGTTCCCCCCGGGGGTCAGGACCTCGCAGCACAGGAGGTGAGAGGTCTCGACCCCGTTGTTGAGGGCGTAGTTGTTGACCTGGCGCGAGCAGTCCCCCGCCCCGCGCAGGTCGGTGCGCACCTGCTCGCGGCCGAAGTAGCGCACCGGCAGGTCGCGCACCGCCAGTGCCGAGGGCAGGGCGATGCGCCCGCCTTCCGGCGAGTTCAGGGTCACCGAGCTGCGGCGGGGCACGTAGAGGTAGTCGGTCGTGGCCGCGAAGACCCCGGGGCGGCCGGCCAGCTCGTGCCGGGCGCCGCCGACCTCGACGACGGCGCCGCCGACCAGTGGCAGGACAAGCAGCTCGGACTCGCCGGTCTCCAGCTCCACGGCCTGGCCCGCCTCGAGCTCGGCGACCCGCAGCCCGCAGTACGTCCATCCCGCATCGGCAGCCGTGAGGTCGACGGACAGTGGGCCGCCGCCCGAGGAGCCGGCACGGATGTGGATGCCGGTGGCGGGCGGGGCGGGTGGGGTCGTGCTCATATTCGTCTCCTCTTCACTCACGAGAGCAGTCCTACGGTGTTGTCAACGGCGGCGGCCACGTCGTCGTCGGGTGGGAAGAGCAGGGACCGTCCGATGACGAGCCCCTTGACGGTCGGCAGGGCCAGGGCCCGGGCCCACGAGGCCCGCGCAGCCGCGGCGTCCGGCCTCACGGCGCCGCCCAGGATGAGGGCGGGCAGGGTCGAGGCCTCCATAACCCGCTCCATCTGCTCGACCGCCGGGAGCTTGAGCCAGGTGTAGGCGCTGGTCGCGCCCAGGCCCGAGGCGATGGCCATCGAGCGCATGACCGCCTCGGGGCTCAGGTCGTTGACAACCCGGCCCCCCTCCCACCGGGAGATGAAGGGCTCGACCATGGCCATGACCCCGGCTCGGGCCAGCTCGTCGACCGCGTGGGCGCAGGCGGCCATCGTCGCCACGGAGCCGGAGTCGGTGTCGTTGATGCGCAGGAGCATCTTGCCGCCGTCGAGCCGGGAGCCCACGATCCCCGCGGCGTCGTAGCCGGTGAAGCGGTCATCCATCTCGAAGGAGGAGCCGGCCAGGCCGCCCCGGTTCATCGAGCCGTAGACGAGCTTGTTGTCCAGCGCCCCGAGCAGGGCCAGGTCCTCAATGAGGTCGGCGGTGCCCAGGAACCCGTGGACCCCCGGGCGCGAGAGGGCCTCGACGCAGCGCGCCAGGATCTCCTCGCGCGAGGCCATCGCCAGGGGGTTCCCGCCTGCGGCCAGTGCCCCACGTGCGGGGTGGTCGCAGGCGATGATCATCAGCTTGGCCCCGCCCCCGGGCATCTGTCCACGGGGGCGCTCGGCCAGCGTCCGGGCGATCCTCTCGGGAGCGCCCGCGCGGATCTCGATGATCCGGTCGGTCAGCGGCGTCCGCCCCATCTCACAGTCCCTCCAGCTCGGGGGCGCAGCGCTCGCGGTGGACCCGCATGAGAGAGAGCAGCTCGGGCTCGGTGGGCATCGCGGTCGAGCACTCCAGGCGCGAGGAGACGATGGCGCCCGCCGTCGAGGCGGCGAAGACGGTCCTGGCCAGCGACCAGCCGGACAGCAGCCCGTGGCACAGGGCGCCCCCGAAGGCGTCACCGGCACCCAGGCCGTTCTTCGTCGTCACCGGGGTGACCGGCATCTCGACCCGCTCCTCGCGGGTCTTGGCCAGGGTCCCCGCCAGCCCCTGCTTGACCACCGCGAGCTCGACCCCGGCCTCCAGGAGGGCGTCGGCGGCGCGCTCGGGGTCGGTCTGCCCCACGGCCACGCGGCACTCCTCGCGGTTGCCGATCGCGACGGTCACCTTGGGCAGGATCGCCGAGACCTCCTCATGGGCCACCGTCTCATCGGGCCAGAAGTTGGCGCGGAAGTCGAGGTCGACGATCGTGTGCGCGGCGCGGGCCCGGGCGTCCAGGGCAGCGTGGTGGGTGGCGCGCGAGGGCTCCTTGCTCAGGCCGGTCGCCGAGACCCAGAAGATGCGGGCGTCCCTGACCGCGCCCAGGGGCAGGTCGTCGGTCGTCAGCTCCAGGTCGGGTGCCGAGGGCTCGCGGTAGAAGTAGAGGGGGAAGTCGTCGGGCGGGAAGATCTCGCAGAAGGTGACCGGGGTGTTGAAGGCCGGCTTGGTCACGACATAGTCGTCGTAGACGCCCAGGCGGCGCATCTCGGAGCACACGAAGCGGCCGAAGGGGTCGTCACCCACTCCAGTGATGACCGCCGAACGGTGACGGTAGCGGGCGGCGGCCACCGCGACATTCGTCGGGCTGCCGCCCAGGAACTTCCCGAAGGACTCCACGTCCTCCAGCCCCACCCCGACCTGCAGGGGATAGATGTCGACTCCGCAGCGCCCGATGGTCAGCACGTCGAGCGGCGGGGTGCTGGTGGCTGCGGTCATGCGGTTCATCCTTCCCTGTGCCGCGCCGTCGAGCATCGACGGGGTCTGGGGGCCCGATCCCGCGGGGCGGGCTGCGGCGCCCTCAGGCAGAAGACTGCCTCACGGCGAGACGAAGGTCAACATCTTTGTCCGAACAAATTGTGTCGATTGTGGTTGCTCGGGAGCCGAGGCGGGATGGCCGCCGAGCGGGACGTATGATGGTACAGTCCCAGCACCGGAGGTCCAGGATGTCAGACGATCCGTACAGGCTCGAGGTCGTGATCGACCGCTCCAGCTCCACACCCTTGCACGCCCAGATCTCGGACCCCCTGGCCGCACTCATCCTCGACGGAACCCTCCCGCCCGGAACCCGCCTCGAGGACGAGATCTCCATGGCCAGGCGACTGTCGGTCTCCCGCCCCACGGCGCGCCAGGCCCTCCAGCACCTGGCCGACCGCGGCCTGGTCTCGCGCCGCCGGGGAGCCGGGACGGTGGTCACCTCCCCGCACGTGCGCCGGTCGATGGAGCTGTCGAGCCTCCTGTCGGACCTGCGGGCGGCCGGCCACGAGGTCTCCACCCAGGTGCTCAGCTACGACCGGCGCCCGGCCACCGCGGAGGAGGCCGAGCACCTCGACGTCCAGCCCGGGACGCAGGTCGTCCTCATCAGCCGGCTGCGCCTGGCCGACGGCGAGCCGATCGCCCTGATGACCAACCTCCTGCCCGGGGACATCGCCCCCGAGCTCGAGGAGCTGAGGACGGCCGGGCTCTACGACCTCCTGCGCGAGCGCGGGGTCGTGCCGACCACCGCGACCCAGGTGGTCGGGGCGCGCAACGCCACGGCCAAGGAGGCCGAGCTCCTGGCCGACAAACGCCGCGCCGCGCTCCTGACGGTGGAGCGCACCGCCTATGACCGCAACGGCCGGGCGGTCGAGCACGGCACCCACCTCTACCGTGCCTCGCGCTACACCTTCGTGACCACCCTGTTCACCTCCTGAGCCCCGGACGGCACCACGGCCGGGAATCGGGTCACTGCCCGGTCACACTCACTACTTTGTCCAGACAAAGAGTTGACAGAGGATCCCCTGGCGGCCTTCAATGGAGGCCCAGGCCGCCCCGGTGAGGACGCCGGGCGGCAGAGCCTGAGACCTGGAGCCCACTGATGAGCACGCTGAAGAGCACCGAATACACACCCGGCCCCCTCCTGACCGCCGCCCGCACGACACCGACAGCCCTGTGGAACGACTCGGCCGACCCCGACGAGCTGCGCCAGTCGATCGCCTTCGGCGGCGTGGGCGCCACGTGCAACCCCACGATCGCCTACACGTGCATCAACCAGAAGAAGGAGCGCTGGCTGCCCCGCATCGCGCAGATCGCCCGGGAGCGGCCCGAGGCCTCCGAGTCCGAGATCGGCTGGCAGGTCGTGCGCGAGATGTCCATCGAGGGCGCCGCCCTGTACGAGGACATCTTCGAGGAGCACCGGGGACGCAACGGCCGCCTGTCGATGCAGACCGACCCGCGCCTGGCGCGCTCCGCGACGGCGCTGGCCGACCAGGCCGAGGAGTTCTCCCGGCTCGCCAAGAACATCATCGTCAAGATCCCGGCCACGAGCACCGGGATCGAGGCCATCGAGGAGGCCACCTACCGGGGGGTGTCGGTCAACGTGACCGTCTCCTTCACCGTCGCCCAGGCGGTGGCCGCCGGCGAGGCGATCGAGCGGGGCCTGGCCCGCCGCGAGGCCGAGGGCAAGGACGTCGCGACCATGGGGCCGGTCGTCACGATCATGGTCGGACGCCTTGACGACTGGCTCAAGATCGTGGCCAAGCGCGAGCAGCTCTTCCTCGACCCGGGCCATCTGGAGTGGGCAGGCGTGGCGGCCTTCAAGCGCGCCTACCAGGAGTTCCAGGCCCGCGGCCTGCGCGCCCGGCTGCTGTCGGCCGCCTTCCGCAACGTCATGCACTGGTCCGAGCTCGTCGGCGGCGACGTCGTCATCTCCCCGCCCTTCGCCTGGCAGACCCTCATCAACGCCTCGGACTACACCGTCGAGCCCCGGATGGACCGGCCCGTGGACCCCGGCATCATGCGGACGCTGCTGTCGATCCCGGAGTTCGTCCGCGCCTACGAGCCCGAGGGCCTGTCGATCCCCGAGTTCGACACCTTCGGGGCCACGGTGCGCACGCTGCGCGGCTTCCTGGCGGCCGACGCCGACCTCGACGCCCTCGTGCGCGACGTCATCATGCCCGAGCCGTGAGCAGACGCCCACGCCCCGGCGCCGGCCGTCGTTGACCGGCCCGTCGACCGTCACTCCATCCACACCCTCGAACGCACCACCTCCACCACGACGTGAGGAGACCTGCCTTGCTCAGGATCGCCATCATCGGGGCGGGCCGCATCGGCCACGTCCACGCCGCCACGACCGCCGCCCATCCGGAGGCCCAGCTCACCCTCGTGTGCGACCCCGCCGGGGACGCCGCCCAGGCCCTTGCCGGGTCCTACGGGGCCCGGGCATGCACGCAAGCCGAGGACGTCTTCGCCGACCCGCAGGTCGACGCCGTCGTCATCGGCTCCCCCACCCCCCTGCACATCCCCCACCTCCTGGCCGCCGCGCGCGCGGGCAAGGCGGTCCTGTGCGAGAAGCCGATCGCGCTGAGCATCCAGGACGTCGATGCTGCCAGGGCCGAGCTGGAGTCGGTGACGACTCCGGTCATGTTCGGCTTCAACCGCCGCTTCGACCCCTCCTTCGCCGCGGTGCGCGCCGCCGTCGAGGCCGGTCGCATCGGCGCCCTCGAGCAGCTGACGATCATCTCGCGCGACCCCGCCGCCCCGCCGGTGGAGTACATCAAGGTCTCGGGAGGCATCTTCCGCGACATGACCATCCACGACTTCGACACCGCACGCTTCTTCCTGGGGCCGATCACGGAGGTCCACGCCTTCGGCCAGAACCTCGACCCCGCGATCGCGGCGGCCGGCGACTTCGACGCGGCGGTGGTGACGCTGCGCGCGGCCTCCGGGGCGGTGGCGACCATCATCAACAACCGCCACTGCGCCGCCGGCTACGACCAGCGGCTCGAGGCCTCAGGACCGGACGGGGCGCTGCTGGCCGAGAACATCCGCGCCACGACCGTGCGCCTGTCCAACGCGCAGGTCACCGACGCCCAGGAGCCCTACCTCGACTTCTTCCTCGAGCGCTACGCCGATGCCTACCGGCTCGAGCTGTCGGCCTTCATCGAGGCGGTCGAGTCCGGCTCGGCGGT
Source organism: Actinomyces sp. (assembly GCF_030524025.1). GTDB lineage: Bacteria > Actinomycetota > Actinomycetes > Actinomycetales > Actinomycetaceae > Actinomyces. The sequence goes on from NZ_JAUNHI010000002.1 coordinate 137,669, forward strand.
CAGCCCCACGATCACGGACGCCATCGAGGCCCTGCGTCTGGCCGAGGCGGCCACCCAGTCGGCGCGCACCGGCGCCCCGGTGCGCCTGGGCTGACCCTGCCGGGCCCGGCGGACGCCCGTGCGTGGGTCGACAACGCACTCGGCACCCCCGGGGCCGGCGACCTCGCCGCCCGGGCACGCCGGCCGGCCCGCGGAGCACGGGAGGCGCTCGGCCAGGCGCCGCAGGGCGGTGTCGGCCAGCGCCTCGACGTCCTGGCGCACCGTGGTCAGGTCGACGGCCGAGACCCCGGCCAACGGGATGTCGTCGTAGCCGGCCACGGCGACGTCCTGGGGCACGCGCAGCCCCCAGCGGCGCAGCTCGAGCAGCGCGCCCAGCGCAGCATGGTCGTTGTAGCACAGCAGCGCCTGGGGCATCGCGCCGCGGCCCACCAGGTCGGACACCGCCCGGATGCCGGCCTCCTCATCCTCCCCGCCGGGCAGAACACGCCCCGGCAGGCCCCGGGCGGACATCGCGGCCCGGAAGGCCCCGGCGCGCAGTGCGGTGCAGGAGGCGCCCGCCCCATCGAGGTGGACGAGGTCGCGCCGCCCCGTGGCCAAGACGTGCTCGACCAGGGCGGTCATGCCCGCAACGTCGTCGGAGCGCACGGCATCGACACCGGCGGCCGGGCTCTGGCGGCACAGGAAGACCAGCGGCAGCCCCGCACAGGCCGCGGCAAGGGCCTCATAGGGGATCCGGGAGTCGACCACGACGATCCCCTCGCAGCGGTCGCGCACGAGGCCCCGCACGCCCTCGACCTCACCGTGGTGGGCACTGGCGGCGGTCAGGCTCAGGCCGTGCCCGCGCTCGCGCACCGCGCGGTGGAGGGCGTCGACGAGCTGGACCTGGAAGGCCTGGCCCGCGACGCAGCTGACCCCGACGATGCCGGTGTGAGCGGCCCGCAGCAGCCTGGCACGCGGGTCGGCCTCGTAGCCGAGGTCGGCCGCCACCCGCAGAATCCGCTCGCGGGTCGAGGCCGCCACGCCGGGCGCCCCGTTGAGGGCGGCCGAGACGGTCGAGATCGAGCGTCCCGCCTCCCGGGCCACCGTGGCGATCGTGACCCGTCCACCTGCCCCTGCCATGAGTTCCCCCTCTGCGCGCTCCAGCACCACGATCGCACCACCATCCTGTCACGCCGAGGGGAGGCAGGTCACACCGGCCCGGGACTCATGTCGCCCAGCCCGCGCCCCTCCCCACTCCTTGGGCTCGACTCTCGTGCGCCGCCACGATGCCGGTAGGTGGACAGTTCGCGCTGGACCCCGAGATCGGGACTTATGGCACCTCGAGATCGGTAGATATGGCACCTCGAGATCGGGACATATGGCAAGGCCGGGTGCCGGCCCGACGGTCGCGTCCCTGGGTCTGGTGCGGGCCGCAACTGGCACTCATGGAGCGTTGTCAGCGGTCCTCAGGCGACCTGGGCGCAGAAGAATCCGCGTGACGCCGCGGGTCGTCGTCGGGCAGGAGGTGGGGAGCGGGTGATGGTGGTCCGCAGGGACACCTTCGCCCGCTCCGACCATCCTGTTGCTCCCCACCAGCCCGCTTGGCGGTCGCCACCCGGGGACGCTGCGGCCGGCTCTGGCACGCACGCACACCGGCATGAACAACCAGGGCCTCGAAGGCCGGTGGCCTATCCCCGCTGGTGGCCGACGACGTGGCCGGGCACGCGCCCCGGACGCACCTGGGCACTAGCTGGGCGAGCACGCCGAGGCCACCCTGCCCACACTGCTCCGAGCCCGGCCCGACCCGCCACGCAGCACCCGCCTCAGGACGGTCTCGCGGGCCGCATGGAGATCCTGGACTACCGGTGGTCGGTCGTCGTGCCCTTCTTCAAGGAGATCGATGCCCTGGCCCGCGACAGCGACGTCCAGGTCTGCCTCGAGCTGCACCCGCGCAACCTCGTGTTCAACATCCCCTCCTTCGAGCGGCTCGTTGAGCAGACCGGGGCGACCAATATCAAGGTCAACATGGACCCCTCCCACCTCTTCTGGCAGCAGATGGACCCGATCGCCGCCACCCGGCGCCTGGGCCCTCTCGTCGGCCACGTCCACGCCAAGGACACCGCGATCCTGCCCGGTGCGGCCTACCGGGGGGCCTCGCCACCGACTTCGGGCACGTCCCGGCCGAGGCCGAGGGCAAGGTGCCCGTGGCCTACGGGTACTGGTGCAACGCCTGGCCCCAGGACCCCGCGTGGCGCTTCGTCGCCTTCGGCCTGGGCCACGACACCGACTACTGGACCGAGTTCCTGCGGGCGGTGGCCGAGGTCAAGCCCGACATGTGCGTCAACATCGAGCACGAGGACCCCGCCTACGGCAACGTCGAGGGGCTGGAGATATCCGCGGGCAACCTCCTGCGGGCCGCGGCCGGACTCTGAGACCGGCGGTCAGGCACCCTCGGGCGACGAAGAGCGCCTGACCGCCAGCACCGGGGCCACACAGTCACGTTGCGCGCGGGCATGGCCAGGGCCTGGGCGGCCGACAGACCCGCCACCGGGTCGCGCCCCGAGCGCTGGCACAGGAAGCCGATGGCGTCACGGGCCATCGCGGCCACCGGCTGCTCGACGCTGGCCAGAGAGAACTCCTCGCGACGGGCCAGAAAGGTGTCGTCATAGGAAACCAGGGGCACCCGGCCGCCCAGTCCGGCCAGGACCGCAAGCGCGTCAAGAGCGATGACGTCGTTGTGGACCACCACCCCCGTGCGTCCCGCACCGGCGGCCCGAGCCGCCACCAGTGCACGGCGCAGGGGCGAGTCGGTGCCGCCCCCACGGGCGGCCGCACCGTCGGTGCGCTGCGTGCTGTCGGGGTCCGGGGTGCCGTCGGTGCGGTCGGTGCCGTCGACGACGACGTAGAAGGGCATCCCCGCCTCGTCGGCGGCGCGGGCCAGCGCACCGCCGCGCTCGGCCGCGTTGGTGTCCTGGACCGATGGCGGTGCCACATAGACGAGGCGCTGCGCCCCGGCTGCGGCCAGGTGGTCGACGACCACCGTCGCCGCGGCGGCCTCGTCGAGGCGCACCGTGTCGATCGCGCCGCCGACATCCATCCGCCCCACGAGGCACACGGGCGTGTCGCGCCCCAGCGCCCGGATGGCGGGTGCGCCCATGGCCGGGGAGACGAGGACGAGGCCCTCGACACGCATGCCCACGAGGGCGTCGACGGCCGCCCGGCCCTCGTCGTCCCCCGGGGACAGGATGATGAGCATCGTCAGACCGTGCTCGCGGGCCGCCCCCTGGAGGGCCTGGGCGAGGAAGTCGAAGAAGGGGTTGCGCAGGTCGGGAAGGACCAGGCCGACAAGGCCCGAGCGCCCCGAGGCCAGGGAGGCGGCGGACGTGTTGACCCGGTAGCCCAGCCGTTGCGCGGCCTGGCGAATCCTCTCGCGGCTGGCCGCCGAGACCTGGCCGGAGCCCGACAGGGTCAGGGAGACCAGGCCGCGAGAGACCCCCGCTTCGCGGGCGACATCGGCCTGGGCGACCCGGCGCGGCCCTCCGCCGGTCTCGGGCGCGCGCGAGCCGGGCATGGCGCCTCCCTCCCTCGACCGGCACGTGTGGTCCCAGCCCTGTCCTGGGTCCTGCCGGCGCAGGGGGCGCCGGGTCCTTCGGCCGCACGGTAACCCGTGGCGGGCCCGCGGACCGATAGGCTGGGGCCGTGACAGCCCGCCAGGTCCCCGTGCCTCCCGGGGGGCGCCGCCCGCGCATGGTCGATGTCGCCCGTCGGGCGGGGGTCTCCCGCGCCCTGGTCTCCCTCGTGCTGGCGGGCAAGCCCGGGGCCTCGCCGGCCAACCGGGCCAAGGTGCTGTCGGCGGCCGCCGAGCTCGGCTACGCCCCCGACGTCAATGCGCGCCGCCTGCGTGCTGGCACGCGCCGCCTGGTCGGGGTGGTCTTCGACGGCCATGACGCCTTCACTGCCCGTGTCCTGGACGCCGCCCACGAGGCCGTCGCTGCCCGGGGGCGGGACCTCGTCTTGACGATGTCCTCCTCCTCGTCGACCTCCTCGGCCTCGGTCCAGCTCGTGCGGGCCCTGCGCACCCTCGAGGCACAGCGGGTCAGCGGGGTCCTGCTCATCTCCTCCGGCCCGGTCGACGCCGAGGCGGCGGCGCTGCTCGCCGCTCTCCCGGCGGTCTTCGTCGGCGCCTACGCCCCCGCGCACCTGGCCGGGAGGGTCGGTTCTGTCCACTCCGACGACGACGGGGGGATGCGCGCGCTCGTGCGCCACCTGGTCGGCCTGGGGCACAGGCGCCTGGCGGTCACGCGCGTGGCGGGGCGCCGCAGCGGGGACGTGCGGGCCCAGGCGGTCCATGAGGAGGCGGGCCTGCTGGGCGCCGAGGTCCTCGAGGTCCCGGCGGCCGCCTATGACGAGTCCGCGGGCGTGGCCGCGGGCCTGGCCGTCCTGGACCTCGACCCGGCGCCCACGGCGGTCCTGGCCGCCAACGACGCCCTGGCCTTGGGCATCATTCACGTCCTGCGCCGTCAGGGGCTGGGCGTGCCCGAGGACATGTCGGTCACCGGCTTCGACGACGCCGGCTCCGGGCCGGCACCGGCGGTTGCCTCCCTGGGGCTGACCACGGTGCGCCAGGACGTCGAGGCCATCGTCTCCTCGGCCCTGGACCTGCTCGAGTCGCCCTCGCCCGCGGGCGGCGCCGCCGAGCTCGTCCTGCCCACCGGGCTCGTCCTGCGGTCGACCACCGCCTCCCCGGCTGTGCCGGGTTCCACAGATACCAGGGCCTCCTGAGACCGGGCCGTCATCGCACGGCGGGGTCGAGGGAGGGCACAATCAAGGCCGAGAGGTGCCGGGGCGCTCCGGCACGCTCCGGCAGGACTCGAGACGGATGAAGGACCATATCGTGACGCGCAGCATCTACATCGCCTCTCCCGGGGCGGGGACAGGCAAGTCCACCGTGGCCCTGGGCCTCGTCGCATGCCTGACCAAGGTCGTCGCCAAGGTGGGCGTGTTCCGCCCCTTCGTCGACTCCCGCGAGTACGACCCGTTCCTCGACCTGCTCCTGGCCCGCTCGGGCTCCTCGGCCCCGGCCTCGGCCTGCATCGGCGTGACCTGGGACGAGTTCCACGCCGACCCCGAGGAGTCGCTGTCGACCATCGTGTCGGCCTACCGAGCCGTGGCGCGCGACCACGATGTCGTGCTCATCGACGGCTCGGACTTCACCGACGTGGCCGGCAACCCCGAGATGTCCCTCAACGCCCGCGTGGCTGCCAACATCGGCGCCCCGGTGCTACTCGTCGTCGCGGGCGATCACAGCCCCGAGGACGTGCGCGGGTCGGTGGAGGTCTCCATCGCCGAGATCGCCGACAACCACGCCCGGACCGTCGCGGTCGTGGCCAACCGCTGCCTGCCCGAGAGCCGCGACGCCGTCGCCGCGGCCATCGCCGGCATCGAGGGCGTGGCCACAACGACCCTGCCGCTGGTCCCCCTGCTGTCTGCCCCCTCGGTGCGCGAGGTGATGTCCGCTGTTGACGGCACCCTTATCTCCGGTGATGAGACCCTCCTGGAGCGCGAGGCCGAGTCGGTGCTCGTCGCTGCGATGGACGTCGCCCACATCCTGGAGCGCCTGCGCGAGGGCCAGCTGGTCATCGTGCCCGCCGACCGCTCGGCTGTCCTGGTCTCCCTGGCCGCCGCTCAGGCCTCCTCCGGCTTCCCCAGCCTGTCGGGCCTCGTGCTCAATGGCGGCTTCCCGGTGGCCTCCCACGCCCTGCGCCTCCTGCACGGCCTCAACCTTCCCCTGCCGGTCATGACCTCCCCCCTGGACACCTTTACGGCCGCGTCGACGGCGGGCTCGCTGCGGGGGGCGCTGGCCCGCGCCTCGGAGCGCAAGCTCGACGTCGCGGTGACGACCTTCGAGAAGGAGGCCGACATCGACGTCCTCATGGAGGCCCTCGAGGTCGAGACCTCCGAGGTCGTCACGCCGATCATGTTCCAGGCCGAGCTGGTCGAACGTTCCCGGGCCGACCGCAAGACCATCGTCCTTCCCGAGCCCGATGACGACCGCGTCCTGCGGGCGGCCGACGCCATCCTGCGCCGCGGCATCGCCGACCTCGTGCTGCTGGGCGACGACAAGGCGGTGCCCGCCCGCGCCGCCGAGCTGGGGCTGGACATCGGCGCAGCGCGGGTGGTGCGCACCGACGACCCCGAGCTGCTGGAGACCTACGCCGCCGAGTTCGCCCGCCTGCGCGCCAAGAAGGGCATCACCCTGGAGCAGGCGCGCGAGAAGGTCCAGGACGTGTCCTACTTCGGCACGATGATGGTCCACATGGGGCACGCCGACGGCATGGTCTCGGGCGCCGCCCACACGACCGCGCACACGATCGTGCCGTCCTTCCAGATCATCAAGACCAAGCCGGGCACCTCGATCGTCTCCTCGGTGTTCCTCATGCTGCTGGAGGACCGGGTCCTCGTCTACGGCGACTGCGCGGTCAACCCCGAGCCGACCGCCTCCCAGCTGGCCGACATCGCGATCTCCTCGGCGGCCACGGCCCGGCAGTTCGGCGTCGACCCGCGCGTGGCCATGCTGTCCTTCTCGACCGGCACCTCGGGCCAGGGCGCCGATGTCGACAAGGTCCGTGAGGCCACCGCCCTCGTGCGCGCCATGGCGCCGGACCTGGCTGTCGACGGGCCCATCCAGTATGACGCCGCCATCGACCCGACCGTCGCCGCCAAGAAGGCCCCCGGCTCCGAGGTGGCCGGACGCGCCAATGTCTTCATCTTCCCGGACCTGTCCAGCGGCAACATCGGGTACAAGGCCGTCCAGCGCTCCAGCGGCGCCATCGCGGTGGGCCCGGTCCTCCAGGGCCTCAACAAGCCGGTCAACGACCTGTCGCGCGGGGCGCTGGTCGAGGACATCATCAACACCGTGGCGATCACGGCCGTCCAGGCCCAGGGCTGACCGGGCCCGGCCCCACCCCGCACGAGCCCGCACGAGAAAGGCACACCGTGACGACCAGCGGCACCACCCCCGAGCAGACCACGACGACGGCCGCCAAGGCCCCGGCCCGGACGGTCCTCGTCATCAACTCGGGCTCCTCGTCCATCAAGTACCAGCTCGTCGACCCCGACGCCGGCCGCTCCCTGGCCTCGGGCCTGGTCGAGCGCATCGGCGAGGCCGAGGGGGCGATCATCCACCGCCACGGCGCGCAGGAGCTGCGCATCCAGGCGCCCGTCGCCGACCACGGCACGGGACTGGCCGAGGTCCTGCGGCTCTTCGGCGAGGAGGGTCCGGACCTCTCGGCGGCCAATGTGGTGGCGGTGGGGCACCGGGTCGTCCAGGGCGGGAGGTTCTTCTCCGGCCCCGCACTCATCGACGACGAGGTCGTGGCCACGATCACCGAGCTCGTCCCGCTGGGGCCCCTGCACAACCCGGCCCACCTCAAGGGCATCGAGGTCGCCCGCGAGCTGCTCGCCGCCGTGCCGCACGTGGCGGTCTTCGACACCGCCTTCTTCCAGGACCTGCCCGAGGCGGCGGCCCGCTACGCCCTCAACCGGGAGGTCGCCGACCGCTACTCCATCCGCCGCTACGGGGCCCACGGCACGAGCCACCAGTACGTCTCGGCCGAGGTCAGCGCGTTGTTGGGCCGCGAGGACCTGCGGCAGATCGTGCTCCACCTAGGCAACGGCGCCTCGGCCTCGGCCGTGGTGGCCGGCCGCGCCGTCGACACCTCGATGGGGCTGACCCCCCTGGAGGGGCTGGTCATGGGCGGGCGCACCGGGGACATCGACCCCGCCGCCGTCTTCCACCTGGCCCGGGTGGCGGGCATGAGCATCGAGGAGATCGACCACCTGTTCAACCGGTCCTCGGGTATGAAGGGTCTGACCGGGGACAACGACATGCGTGAGGTGTGGCGGCGCATCGACTCCGGCCAGGCCCAGGCCCGTGAGGCCATGGACATCTACGTCCACCGCCTCGTCAAGTACGTCGGCGCCTACGCCGCGGTCATGGGCGGGCTGGACGCGCTCACCTTCACCGCCGGCATTGGCGAGAACGACGCCCGGTTGCGCGCCGAGGTCGTCGGGCGGCTGGGTTTCCTCGGCGCCCGGATCGACCCGACGGCCAACACCGAGCGCTCGAGCCTGGGGCGCGTGGTCTCCAGCGCCGACTCGACGGTCGCCGTCGTGGTCTTCCCGACCAACGAGGAGCTGGCCATCGCCCGCCAGGCGGTCACCCTCCTGTGACCCCGCCGCTGACCCCGCCGCTCTGACGCCGGCCCGCGCGCCGGCGCGCCGTCAAGCCATCAGAGCCGTCAGAGCCGTCAGAACAGGGCGTCGGCAGGCGGGTCTTCCGGCACCTGGCCGCCGGCGGCGGGCGCTGCGGAGGCCGAGGTGGCGGGGGCGCCCCCCCGGGTCCATCCGGGCCCGCCGGGCACCGGGGCGCCGCGCTGGAAGGCGGTGGCCGCGGCGCGGGCCCGGGCGTCGGCGGCCTCGTTCATCGGGTGGCCGGTGTGCCCGCGGACCCACTCGAAGCGCACCCGCCTGCCCTGCATGGCCGCGTCGAGCTGCCGCATGAGGTCGTCGTTGAGGACGGGCTTGCCGTCGGCCTTGCGCCAGCCGCGGCGCTTCCAGCCGTGGATCCACTTCGTCAGGGAGTTGATGACGTACTGGGAGTCGGCCTGCACAAGCAGGTCCTGCCCGGTGTCCGCCGTGGCACGCAGGAGCTCGAGAACCGCGGTCAGCTCGCCCCGGTTGTTCGTCGAGCTCTCCCAACCACCGGCGGCCCAGCAGTCCTCGTCCACATACCAGGCCCAGCCCGCCGGGCCGGGGTTGCCCAGGGCGGATCCGTCCGCCGCCGCGATGATCGTCATGCACCGCACCCTACCGGGGCCGGACCGTGACGGGGACGCCGGGCGCACGAGGCGGTCCCCGCCGTGCTCCGGGGCCGCACTCCGCTCCACAGCCCACCAGCGAAACTTGACCTACGTCACACCAATAGCCTATCCTGCGCAGGACCTGAAACGGTTGCGTCGTCGCCCGACTGCCCGAGGAATCCCATGCCGCCCCTGCCCTGCGCCGTCATGCCCACCGCCGCCCCACTGCTCGATGCCCGCTGGTACGACTACATCCCGATCATCATCTACTTCGCCTTCGTCATCGGGGTCGGCTTCATGGTCAAGCACAAAGCCGCCTCCTCCGACGAGTTCCTCACCTCCGGCCGTTCCCTTCCCGCCTGGGTCACCGGCATCGCCTTCGTGTCGGCCAACCTGGGCGCCGTCGAGATCATGGGCATGTCCGCCAACGGCGCCCAGTACGGCCTGCCGACCTTCCACTACTTCTGGATCGGCGCGATCCCGGCCATGATCTTCCTGGGCCTGGTCATGATGCCCTTCTACTACGGGTCGAAAGTGCGTTCGGTCCCGGAGTTCATGTTCCGCCGGTACGGGACCACCGCGCACCTCATCAACGCCCTGTCCTTCGCCCTGGCCCAGCTGCTCATCGCCGGCGTCAACCTCTACCTCCTGGGGTCGATCGTCCAGCGTCTGCTGGGTTGGCCCCTGTGGACCGCACTCCTCGTCGCGGCGGTCATCGTCTTCTCCTACATCAGCCTCGGCGGGCTGTCCGCCGCGATCTACAACGAGGTGCTCCAGTTCTTCGTCATCGTCGCCGCGCTGCTGCCGCTGACGCTCGTGGGCCTGCACCGCGTGGGCGGATGGAACGGGCTCAAGGCATCGATCACCGCTGATGCCACGGCACACGGAACCGGCGCCTACGCCGACCCCTCCGCCCAGCTCCACTCCTGGCCGGGCGTCCTGCTGTCGGGATTCAACTCCTCGACACTGTCGGTCATCGGCATCGTCTTCGGGCTCGGTTTCGTGCTGTCCTTCGGCTACTGGACCACCAACTTCGTCGAGGTCCAGCGGGCCATGGCAGCCGACTCCATCTCCGCGGCACGCTCGGCCCCCATCGTGGGCACCTTCGCCAAGATGTTCGTGCCCTTCCTGGTCATCATCCCCGGCATGGTCGCGGCAGTGCTCGTCAACGAGATCCACCAACTCAAGCTCGCCACGCTCACCGGCACGGAGGCGGCCACGGGGGACGTCAAGTACAACGACGCCGTGCTGCTGCTCATGCGCGACGTGCTGCCCAACGGCCTGCTCGGCCTGGCGATCGCCGGCCTCCTGGCCTCATTCATGGCGGGCATGGCCGCCAATGTCTCGGCCTTCAACACGGTGTTCACCGTCGACCTCTACCAGCGCTACATCAACCCGAAGGCCGACGACGCCCGCTATCTGCGCATGGGGCACGTGGCCACCGGGATCGCCACGGTCGTCGCGATCTTCACGGCATTCATCGCCTCGACGTACTCCAACCTCATGGATTACCTCCAGCAGCTCTTCTCGATGTTCAACGCGCCACTGTTCGCCACGTTCATCATCGGTATGTTCTGGAAGCGCGCCACCAACCACGGCGGTTGGGCCGGCCTGACGGCCGGCACCCTGAGCGCCCTGTGCGTCAACATCCTGGCCTGGCGCGGCACGCTGGACCTGCCGGGACAGGGTGCGGCGTTCCTGGCGGCAGGGACCGCCTTCGTCGTCGACGTCGTCGTAACCGTCGTCGTCTCGCTGGCCACGGCGCCGCGGCCCGAGGCCGAGCTCAAGGGCTTCGTCTACGCCCTGACCCCCGTCGAGGACCGGCGCGACCCCGCGGCCGCGGAGCTGGCCTGGTTCCGTCGACCCGTCCCACTGGCGATCCTGGCAGGGACCCTCGTGGTCCTGCTCAACGTCGTGTTCCACTGATCCTCAACCGACCGGAGTCGACTCATGAAAGCGCGCACGAGGAACCTTGCAGACATCCGCGTCGTCATCGGCGCCGCCCTGGGCATCATCGGGGTCTACCTGCTTATCTGCTCCGCCTTCCTCAACGGGCCCGATGAGATGGCCAAGACCGGTGGCGTCAATGCCAACCTCTGGTCCGGCCTGGGCCTGTTGACCATCGCCCTGCTCATGGGCCTGTGGTGGCTCATCAGCCCCGGGCAGGAGGCCGAGGCGCCCCACTTACTGCTGGGCCGATATCCGCTCAGGCGTCGAGGTCGGTCTCGAGCAGCGCCTTGAGCTCGTCGAGGGCGCCCTCGGCGCCGTCGGCGTCGGAGGTCAGGGTGACGACATCGCCGAAGCCGGCGCCCAGCGTCATGACACCGAGAATCGAGGCGGCGTCAACCGGCTGACCACCCTCCTTGGCGATGGTGACGGGAACACCCTTCTCGGCGACGGCCTTGACGAAGGTGGCGGCAGGACGGGCGTGGAGGCCGACCTTCGAGGCGATGGTTGCGGTGACCTGGGCCATAGATGACTCCTTGTGCGGTGGGCGGGACGGACGCCACAGCCCGGGTGCCCGTGAGACGAGGAACCGGGACGTGACTGATGTCAGAGTTCACAGTACCTGACAACGCCCTCGACTGGGGTCGATGTGACGATCGAATATCACACGACGATGACGTCACCCGTCCCACCACCGTCCCACTACCCCGCCGGCACGCCGCCGCATCAGTCGGGGTCAGCCCGGGATCGGTCCGGGCTCGGTCCGGGTCAGTCGGGGTCGTAGGGCGCCAGGACGACCTCGACGCGCTGGAGCTCCTTGACGTCGGAGTAGCCCGTGGTCGCCAACGTGCGGCGCAGCGCCCCCATGATATTGAGGGTGCCGTCGGCCTGGTCGGAGGGGCCGTTGAGGATCTCAGCCATCGTGCCGACTGTGCCCACCACGCTGCGGTAGCCCCGCGGCAGGCGCTCGTGGCGGGCCTCGGGCCCCCAGTAGTAGCCCCCGCCGGGGGCCTCTTCGGCACGGGCCAGCGCCGCCCCGAGCATGACGGCGTCGGCGCCGCAGGCGATCGCCTTGACGACGTCGCCCGAGCTGCCCACCGAGCCATCGGCCACGACGTGGACGTAGCGTCCCCCGGACTCGTCGAGGTAGTCGCGTCGGGCGGCGGCGACGTCGGACACGGCCGTGGCCATCGGCATGTGGAGCCCCAGGACCTGCCGGATCGAGGAGGAGGCGCCCCCGCCCTGGCCCACGAGGACGGCCGCGGCACCGGTGCGCATGAGGTGGAGGGCGGCGGTGTAGGTGGTCACCCCGCCCACGACGACCGGCACGTCGAGCTCGTAGATGAAGCGCTTGAGGTTGAGCGGCTCGGTGCTGCCCGAGACGTGCTCGGCCGAGACGACCGACCCGCGGATGACGAACAGGTCGACTCCGGCCTCCACGACGGTGCGCCAGTGGCGCACGGTGCCGCCGGGGCTCAAGCGGCCGGCCACGACGACCCCGGCCCGCCGGATCTGCTCGAGCCGGTCGGTGATGAGCTCGGGGCGCACCGGCGGGGCGTAGACCTCCTGGAGGACCCGTGTCGCCTCTTGGGGGGAGGCGGCGCGGATCCGCTCCAGGGCCTCGCTCGGGTCTTCGTAGCGGGTCCACAGGCCCTCGAGGTCGAGCACGCCGATACCGCCGAGACGCCCGACGAGGATTGCGGTCTGCGGGCTCATCACCGCGTCCATGGGGGCCGCCATGACCGGCAGGTCCACATGGTAGGCATCCACCTGCCAGCTGACGCGCACGTCGCGGGTGTCCCGGGTACGCCGGGCGGGGACGAGGGCGATGTCGTCGAAGGAGTACGCCCGACGAGCCCGCTTGGCGCGTCCGATCTCGATCTCTGCGCTCATGCCCCGGAGTCTAGATGAGTAGGTCCAAGGGGTGGGGGCACGGGCCGGGCGACACGAGTCCGGGGCCGACGTCACGAGTCCGGAGCCCACCTCCTCGCCGAGATCGGGACATATGTCCCGATCTCACGGTGTCATATGTCCCGATCTCGGGGAGGGTGTGGGTCCAAGGCGGAGAACCCCGCCATCCGCCCCCCACCGACCACCCTCGACCGCGAGCCCCTCCGCGAAGCCGGCGGATGCGTGTCGCCGCCGGGTGGCACACTGCCGGTCATGAACGAGCACCACCCCGGCCGCACCACTTCTCCGTCGCTGCCCTGGCCGCGCGGACCGGTCCTGGGCTTCGACACCGAGACCACCGGTGTCGACCCCCGGGCCGACCGCCTCGTCACCGCCGCGCTCGTGTCCCGCGACGCCGCCTGCACCGATGGCGAGCGCGTCCAACGGGTCGAGACCTGGCTGGCCGACCCCGGCGTCGAGATCCCACCGGGGGCCAGCGCCGTGCACGGGGTGACCACGCAGCGGGCCCGCGCCGAGGGGCGGCCCGTGGCCGAGGTCCTCGCGGAGGTCGCCGAGCGGCTCGCCTCAGCGATGTCCCAGCAGGTGCCGGTCGTGGCCTTCAACGCCTCCTACGACCTGACCCTCATGGAGAGCGAGCTGGCCCGCCACGGTTTGCCCACGGTCCGCGAGCGCCTGGGCCGTGACCTGGGGCCGGTCATCGACCCCCTCGTGCTGGACCGGGCGGTGGACCGCTACCGCAAGGGCAAGCGCCGCCTGGAGGATCTGTGCCGGTTCTACGGGGTGCGGACCGACTCCACCCTGCACACCGCGGAGGTCGACGTGGCCGCCGCCCTCGACCTCCTGGAGGAGATGGCCCGGCGCCACCCCCGCCTGGCGGGGATGGGTCTGGCAGATCTCATGGCCTTCCAGGCACGGGAGCACCGCCGGTGGGCCGAGTCCTTCAACCGCTGGCTGGCCCGCCAGAACCCGGGACGCCCGGGAGCCGATCCCTCCTGGCCCCTGCCCGAGGGCGTGTGACGCCCCGGCGACCCCACCCCGGCAACCGGGTGGCGCCCCGGGGCGGGACCCGGCTCACTCCCGTCCGGCGTAGTTGGGGGCCTCGACGGTCATCTTGACGTCGTGCGGGTGGGACTCCTTGAGCCCCGCGCTCGTGATCCGCACGAACTGACCGTTGGCCTTGAGCTCGGGGATCGTGCGCGCGCCGACGTAGAACATCGACTGGTGCAGGCCGCCGACGAGCTGGTAGACGACGTCGGCCAGGGCACCCGAGAAAGGCACCTGCCCCTCGATGCCCTCGGGAACGATCTTGGAGTCCGAGGTCACATCCGCCTGGAAGTAGCGGTCCTTGGAGTAGGAGGCGCGGCCGCGCGAGCTCATGGCCCCCAGGGAGCCCATCCCGCGGTAGCGCTTCCACTGCTTGCCGTTGACGAAGACGAGGTCGCCCGGGGACTCCGTGCACCCGGCCAGCAGGGAGCCGAGCATGACCGAGTCCGCGCCGGCCACGAGCGCCTTGGCGATATCGCCGGAGTACTGCAGCCCGCCGTCGGCGATGAGCGGCACCCCGGCGGGCGTGCAGGCCTTGGCGGCCTCGTAGACGGCGGTCACCTGGGGAACGCCCACCCCCGCGACGACCCGGGTCGTGCAGATCGAGCCCGGCCCGACACCCACCTTGACGGCGTCGACGCCGGCGTCGATGAGCGCCTGGGCGCCCTCCCGGGTGGCCACATTGCCCCCGATGATCTCGATCCCGGCGAAGGCCGAGTCGTTCTTGAGGCGCGCGACCATCTCGAGGGCCAGCCTGGCGCCCCCGTTGGCGGTGTCGACGACGATGACGTCGACCCCCGCCTCCGCCAAAGCCTCGGCACGCTCCCAGGTGTCGCCCCAGTAGCCCACGGCCGCACCCACAACGAGGCGGCCGGACTCGTCCTTCGTGGCCTGGGGGTACTGCTCGGTCTTGACGAAGTCCTTGACGGTGATCAGGCCCGTCAGGTGACCGGCTTCGTCGATGAGGGGCAGCTTCTCGATGCGGTGCTCGGCCAGCAGCGCCTTGGCGTCCTCGCGGGAGATGCCGGTCGAGCCGGTCACGAGCCGCTCGCGCGTCGTCATGCAGTCCCGCACGGTCAGCGTGCCCCACTGCTCGGGGGGCACGAAGCGCAGGTCCCGGTTGGTGATGATGCCCAGCAGATTGCCCCCGTCGTCGACGACCGGCAGCCCCGAGACCTTGTAGTGGCCGCACAGCTCGTCGAGCTGGGCGATCGTCGCGTCGGGGCCCACCGTCACCGGGTCCGAGACCATGCCGGACTCCGAGCGCTTGACCCGCCTGACCTGCTGGGCCTGGTCCTCGATCGACAGGTTGCGGTGCAGGATCCCGATCCCGCCCTGACGGGCCATCGCGATGGCCATGGCGGCCTCGGTGACCGTGTCCATGGCGGCGCTGAGCAGCGGAGTCGCCAGGGAGATCCTCCCGGTCAGACGCGTCGTGGTGTCCACCTCCGAGGGCGCGACGTCGGTGAGCCTGGGCAGGAGCAGGACGTCGTCGTAGGTCAAAGCGGTGGGGGCGAAGACTTCGGGGCTGGTGATCGAGTCGCTCACGTGACGCATCGTATGCGGCCCGAGCGGAACGAGCCATACGCGGCGCGCCACGCCGCGAGCCGTGGCCACCGGCCCCACGCCGCCAGGCCCACGCCACCCACCGCCTCCCACCGGACAAAGGTGCGGCATGACATGAGATGCGTGAGACTGACCATCGAACGTCATGTCCTCGCATTCCCCTGACATGCGCCGAACTCTGACTCTGAGAGCGAAATGACCGCTAAACCGCGAGAAAGTCCAGGCCTACGCCTTGCCCGGAAGACGTTCCTGTACCTACTGTTGTATGAGACGCATGCATGCTGGAGCGCCGCGCGAAGGAGGGTTGAGCACGATGGGCGACAGCGCCAGGCTTCCGGGGCCCATCACAGCACTGTGGGAGTGGCAGTACCGCGGCGCCTGCATGGGGATGGACTCGACGACCTTCTTCCATCCCGAGGGCGAACGGGGGTCGGCTCGGCGCAGGCGGGACGAGGGGGCCAAGGCGGTGTGCCGCTCCTGCGAGGTCCTGGAGATCTGCCGGGAGCACGCCCTGTCCACCCATGAGCCCTACGGGGTGTGGGGCGGCATGACCGAGGAGGAGCGCCGCGCGGTGCTCGCCCGGCGCCGACGCTCCCCCGGGGAGCCGGTCGCCTGAGCAACGAGCCGCCCGGCTGCGCTGCGGTTGGGCAGCACAGCCGGGCGGGCTGTCTGTCGGGGCGCGCGGTGAGCGCCCCGAGCGCTTCGGCTCAGTGGGCGTGGCTCACCGGGTGACGACGGCCAGCACGTCACGGGCCGACAGGATGAGGTAGTCCTCGCCGGCGTACTTGACCTCGGTGCCCCCGTACTTGGAGTAGATGACGATGTCGCCCTCGGCGACGTCGACCGGGATCCGCTTGCCGGAGTCGTCGACGCGGCCGGGGCCCACGGCCACGACCTTGCCCTCCTGCGGCTTCTCCTTGGCGGTGTCCGGGATGACCAGGCCCGAGGCGGTGGTCTGCTCGGCCTCGACCGTCTGGACGACGATGCGGTCCTCGAGCGGCTTGATGGAGATCGACATATCGGCCTCCCCTTCTCGCTGTGCGTGACTTGCGTACGGACTCAATGCGTACTGGATGACATGACTAGTGCGCTGCACCCGCGCTCACTCGACCGCCGTCGCGGGGGTCGGCCGGGCACGGACCGGGTGCGAGCCGTGGGACCGTGCCGGGGCACGTCCCGCGTCGGCACGAAATCTACGCGGACAATTAGCACTCAGTCAACGCGAGTGCCAAGCGCGTCGGCCCGGTTCGCCATCGGCGTTCAGGGGCCTGTCAGTGGCCCGTCAGTGGCCCGACGGCGAAGGGCCGGCTTGCGGTGTCGCTGAGGAGGTCGCCGGGGAGCCGGCCGAGGCAGCGGCGCCGGCCGAGGGCGTGGCGGCGCTCTGGGCGTCCGCGCCGCGGCGCTGCTCCCGGGTCCAGGCCACCGCCTCCTCGACGCTCGTCTCCTGGTCCCCCATCGTGGGGGTGCGGTCGGACAGGACGTCCCAGGCGGCCTTGACAGCAGCCAGGCGCTCGCGTGCCCAGCTGCGGACCCAGGTGCTCCGGTTGGCCGTGGCCCGCGTGTCCCCGACACCCGTGGCGTCGATCCCCACCGCCCGGCACACCGCGACTGCCCGGGGGACGTGGAAGTCCTGGCTGACGAGGACCGCCTGCTCGACCCCGAAGATGTCGTGGGCGCGCACGCAGGTGTCGTAGGTGTCGAAGCCCGCGTAGTCGATGGCGATCGCCTCGCTCGGCACCCCGACAGACACGAGGTAGTCGCGCATGGTGACGGGCTCGTTGTACTCCGCCTGGGCGTTGTCCCCCGACACGAGGATCCCCTCGACCCTGCCGGACTCGTAGAGCTCGGCGGCCGCGTCGAGACGGTAGCGCAGCCAGGGCGAGGGGTCGCCCGAGGCGTAGACCGAGGCGCCCAGGACGATGGCCACCGGGGCGGAGGAGGTGTCGTCCTCGGCCCCGAGGTCGGCAGTGCGCCCGGCGGAGGCCGCCCACACCCAGGCATTGGGAACAAGAAGGAACGCCAGGGCGAGCCCGGCGACCGCCACGAGCACCCACCGCACCCGGCGGAGTGTCAGGCGTCGAGCCACCGCAGCCATGCGAGCCATCTGGTCCTCCCTCCCGGCGCTGCCAGTGCCGGTCGGCACCGGCCGCCCCGCTGTCAGCCTCAGCAGGCTTCCGGACCGTACCGGCGCGCGTCACCTCGACGCGCCGGGTCTCGCCGGTGGTGTGCACCACCCGCCATGACGGCCCCGAAGGCGTGACGTCCCACCCCGCTGACACCCGCCGTGTCATGATCGTACCGATGGACGACTCGACACTCGCCCCGCTGCTGACCCCGGAGGGCTGGGCACTGCTCGGCTCCCTGCCCCCCTACGACGACCTCGATCCCCTGGCCGTGGGCCAGGCCCTGCGGGAGCAGGGGCACTCCCCCGGCCTCGTCGCCGCCGCCCTGACCCAGCAGCGCCTGCGCGGTCGCGCCGAGGCCAAGTTCGGCCCCTTCGCCGCCCGGATGCTCTTCACACCCGACGGCCTCGAGCAGGCCACGCGCCTGTCGGTGGCGGCCCACCACGCCTCGCGCTACACCCGCGCCGGGGTGACGCGGGTGGCGGACCTGGGCTGCGGCATCGGCGGGGACTCGATGGCGCTGGCGGGCCTGGGCCTGTCGGTCCTGGCGGTCGAGCACGACGAGACGACCGCCGCGTTGGCGACAGTCAACCTCATGGCCTTCCCCGACGCCGAGGTCCGCTGCGCCGACGCCCTGGAGATCGACCTGGCGGCCGAGGGCGTCGACGGGGTGTTCGCCGACCCCGCCCGCCGCAGCCGGGGACGGCGGCTGACCGACCCCGAGCAGTGGTCACCGCCCCTGAGCCGGGTCCTGGCGCTGCGTGAGCAGGTCGAGGCCCTCGGGGTCAAGGTCTCCCCGGGACTGGCCCACGACCTGCTGCCCGCCGACTGCCACGCCCAGTGGGTCAGCGTCGAGGGACAGGTGGTCGAGGCGGGGCTGTGGTTCGGCCCTCTGGCCCATGAGGGCCCCGGACGGTCCGCCCTGGCGCTGCGCAGGGGACAGGACGACTCCTGGCACGCCCACGTCCTGGCGGACACCGAGTGCGCCGACCCGTCCACCGCTCCTGCGCAGGCCGAGCCGATCGGCGGCGCCGAGGAGCTGGGCGAGTTCGTCCATGAGCCCGACGGCGCCGCGATCCGAGCCGGGCTGGTCGCCCATCTCGCCCACGCCCTGGAGGCGGCGCCGGTGGGGGAGCGCATCGCCTACCTCACCGGAGACCTGGCCCCGACCCAGGCGCTGGCCCCCTTCGTCAGGTCGTGGCGTCTGCGCGAGGTGCTCCCCCTGCACCTCAAGGCCCTCAAGGCCCGGGTGCGGGAAAAGGACATCGGCCGCCTCGAGATCCACAAGCGCGGGGTCGACCTGCCCCCCGAGGCGCTGCGCGCCTCCCTGCACCTGCGCGGCGAGGGCTCCGAGACCTGGCTCCTCACGCGTCTGGGCCCGCGCGAGGGCGCCTCGTCGGGGGGCAGGGGCGCCGTCCTCGTCGTCGAGCCGCGGGAGCAGGCCCCCACCGGGTGAGTATTCGGCCCGGGCCGGCCCCGCCGGCGGGGTCGGCCGGGATCACCGTCACCCAACCAGCGATCCAGCCAGCAACAGGAGGAACCCGTGGCCCACGAGTCCCGTCGCGTCCACCGCGCGGCCCTGCCCTTCGCGACCTCGGCGCGCTCCACCCTCGGCATCGAGTGGGAGCTCCAGCTCATCGACCGTGACTGCCTGGACCTGCGCCAGTGCGCCTCGGAGATCCTCGGCTCGGTGGGCGACGACCCGCACATCCACGGGGAGATGATGCTCAACACCGTCGAGCTCGTCTCGGGAGCGCGCCGCACCGTCGCCCAGTGCGTCGAGGACATCGCCCTGGCCTTCGACCGGCTCCTGCCGACCACCGGACCACTCCACGTCGAGCTGGCCAGCGCCGGGACCCACCCCTTCGCCGACCCCCTGGTTCAGAAGGTGACCGACGCCGAGCGCTACGCCCGCCTCGTGGACCGCACCCGCCTGTGGGGTCACCAGATGCTCATCTTCGGCACCCACGTGCACGTGGGCATCGAGGACCGCGACAAGGTCCTGCCGATCCTGTCGGCCCTGCTCACCCGCACCGCCCACCTCCAGTGCCTGAGCGCCTCCTCGCCGTTCTGGGCCGGGCAGGACACCGGCTACGCCGACAACCGCGCCATGATGTTCCAACAGCTGCCCACCGCCGGCGCCCCCCACCAGCTCGACACGTGGGAGGCCCTCGAGGCCTACGCCGGAGACATGGTCCACACCGGCGTCATCGAGGACTTCACCGAGGTGCGCTGGGACGTGCGCCCCTCCCCCCGCCTGGGCACGATCGAGGTGCGCTCCTGCGACGCGGCCACCAACCTCACCGAGCTGGCGGGGATCGCGGCCCTCACCCAGTGCCTCGTCGAGGACTTCTCGCGGCGCCTGGACCGTGGCGAGACACTCGACGTCCTGCCGCCCTGGTACGTCGATGAGAACAAGTGGCGCTCGGCGCGCTACGGGATGGACGCCATCCTCATCATCGACTCCGCCGGCGAGGAGGAGCTGGCCACGGACACGGTGGCGCGGATGCTCACCGACCTGGCGCCGGTGGCCGAGGACCTGGGCTGTGCGAGGGAGCTCGAGGGCGTGCGCGCCACCCTCGAGGCCGGCGCCTCCTACCAGCGTCAGATGACCGCCACCGAGGCGGCCGGTGGCTCCAAGGACGCCGCCGTGCGGCTCATGCTCGCCGAGCTGCGCGCCGGCCGCCCGCTGCTGCCCGATGAGATCCGGGCCCTGTGCGCCTCGGCCTGAGCCGGCCGCTCAACGGGCGACGATGACCTCCAGGGGCATGCCGGAGTCCGGGGCGAGGTCCATCGGCGAGGGCGCCACCCCGGCGCGCACGGCCGCGGCGCCCAGGGCGGCGATCTGGGCGCCGTTGTCCGTGCAGTAACGCAGCGGCGGGAGGCGCAGCTCGATACCTGCCGCAGCGCAGCGCTCGGCGGCGAGCTCGCGCAGGCGCGAGTTGGCCGAGAAGCCGCCGCCGACCACGAGGGTCGAGCAGTCGTGGTCGAGACAGGCCTGAACGGCCTTGGCGGTCAGGGAGTCGTTGACCGCCTCGGAGAAGGCGGCGCACACATCGGCCCGGGGGACCTCGCGACCGGCGTCCTGGAGGGACTCGACGTACCTGGCCACGGCCGTCTTGAGGCCGGAGAAGGAGAAGTCGTAGCGGTGGCGCTCCCGGTCCTTGGCCGCCCCCAGGCCCCGGGGGAAGCGGATGGCCTCCCGGTCCCCGTCCTGGGAGAGGCGGTCGACATGAGGGCCGCCCGGGTAGGGCAGGTCGAGCAGGCGGCCGACCTTGTCGAAGGCCTCCCCGGCGGCGTCGTCGAGGGTCCCGCCCAGCTCGACGACGTCGGTGGCGATATCCGTCACCTGCAAGAGGTTGGAGTGACCGCCCGAGACGATGAGGCCGATGAAGCGCTCGGGCAGCGGGCCGTCGACCAGCTCGTCGACCGCGAGGTGCCCGATGACGTGGTTGACGCCGTACAGGGGCCGGTCCAGCGCCACGGCCAGGGCCTTGGCCGCTGAGACACCCACGGTCAGTGACCCGATGAGCCCCGGGCCGGCGCACACGGCCACCGCGTCGACCTCGGCGATGTCCACGTCGGCGGCCTCGAGGGCGGCGTCGAGCGTGGGGACGAATGCCTCGAGGTGTGCCCGCGAGGCGATCTCGGGGATGATCCCGCCGAAGCGCGCATACTCGTCCATCGAGGTGGCCACGACGTCGCCGAGCAGCTCCCGGCCGCGGACGAGGGCCACGCCGGTCTCGTCGCAGGTGGACTCGATGCCCAGGATCAGTGCTTCACTCACGGTGCCCAAGCCTAGCCGCCGCACGGGGCGGGCCGAGCACCCGGGCCCGGCGGCCGACCCGGGGCGCCATCAGACCCGCCGGGGGGACACGACACCCCGGGGCCGACGCCGAGCGTGCTCCCCCACCTGCCGGGTGGCGACCCCGCAGATCTCTGCCGGGACCCCCGGAGCGGTCCTCGGTCAGGCGTGCGCCTTCTGCCCCTTCCACAGGGCGTGGCCCAGGTCCCGGTTGAGCCAGGTGATGACCTCCAGGGGGACGGACTTGGGGCAGACGGCGGCACACTCACCGATGTTCGTGCAGCCGCCGAAGCCCTCGGCGTCGTGCTGGCCCAGCATGGAGACCACGCGGGCCAGGCGCTCGGGCTGGCCCTGCGGGAGCAGCCCCAGGTGCGCGATCTTGGCGCCGGTGAACAGCATCGCTGAGGCGTTCGGGCAGGCCGCCACGCAGGCGCCGCAGCCGATGCAGGCGGCCGCCTCGAAGGCGGCGTCGGCCTTCTCCTTCTGGACCGGCGCGGCGTGGGCCTCGGGGGCGGCGCCGGTGTTGACCGAGATGTAGCCGCCGGCCTGGATGATGCGGTCGAGGGCCGAACGGTCGACGATGAGGTCGCGCAGCACCGGGAAACCGGTGGATCGCCACGGCTCGATCGTGATGGTCGAGCCGTCCTTGAAGGAGGGGTCCTCCGCCAGGTGACGCATGTGCAGCTGACAGGTGGTCGAGCGGATCGGCCCGTGCGCCTGACCGTTGATGACCACGCCGCACTGGCCGCAGATGCCCTCGCGGCAGTCCGAGTCGAAGGCCACCGGCTCCTTGCCCTCGGCGAAGAGCTGCTCGTTGAGCAGGTCGAGGACCTCGAGGAAGCTCATGTGCTCCTCGACGCCGAGGAGGGAGTACTCCTCGAAGCGGCCGGGGGATGCCTGGTTCTTCTGGCGCCAGATCTTGAGCTTGATGTTCACTTGTAACTCCGCTGCTTGAGCTCGATGTCCTTGTAGATGAGGTCCTCCTTGTGAAGGATCGGTGGCCGGCCCTCCCCGCCCCACTCCCAGGCGGCGACGTAGAGGAACTCATCATCGTGCCGCAGCGCCTCCCCCTCCGGGGTCTGGGACTCGGCCCGGAAGTGCCCGCCGCAGGACTCGCGGCGGTGCAGGGCGTCGATGCACATGAGCTCGGCCAGCTCGAAGAAGTCGAGCAGCCGCCCGGCCTTCTCCAGCGCCTGGTTGAGCTCCATGGCCTCGCCGGTGACACGCGCGTCGCGCCAGAACTCCTCCTTGAGGTCCCGGATCTGCACGATCGCCTCGCGCAGACCCGCCTCCCGGCGCTCCATGCCGCAGTACTCCCACATGATACGGCCCAGGGCCATATGGAAGTCATCGACCGACCGGGTGCCCCGCAGGGCCATGAGCCGGTCGATGCGGTCCTGGACCGAGGCCCGCGCCCGCTCGATCTCGGGGGCCTGGGGGTCGACCTTGCCCTCGCGCAGCATGTCGGCGAGATAGTCGTTCATCGTGTCCGGCAGGACGAAGTAGCCGTCGGCCAGGCCCTGCATGAGCGCGGAAGCCCCGAGACGGTTGGCGCCGTGGTCGGAGAAGTTCGCCTCGCCGGCCACGTACAGGCCGGGGATGTTGGACTCCAGGTCGTAGTCGACCCACAGCCCGCCCATCGTGTAGTGGACCGCCGGGTAGATGCGCATCGGCACCTCATAGGGGTCATCCCCCGTGATGCGCTGGTACATCTCGAACAGGTTGCCGTAGCGGGCCGAGACGGCGGCCACGCCCAGGCGCTCAATGGCCTCGGAGAAGTCGAGGTAGACCCCGCGGCGCATGAGGCGCTCATTGCCCGCGGCGTCCCGCTCCTTGATGGCCGGGCCCACGCCGCGGCCCTCGTCGCACATGTTCTTGGCCTGGCGCGAGGCGATGTCGCGGGGCACGAGGTTGCCGAAGGCAGGGTAGATCCGCTCGAGGTAGTAGTCGCGGTCCTCCTCGGGGATCTCGCGCGGGTCCTTGTCGCAGTCCTCTGCCTTCTTGGGCACCCAGATGCGCCCGTCGTTGCGCAGCGACTCGCTCATCAGGGTCAGCTTGGACTGGAAGTCGCCCGACTGCGGGATGCAGGTGGGGTGGATCTGGGTGTAGCAGGGGTTGGCGAAGTAGGCGCCCTTGCGGTGCGCACGCCACACCGCCGTCGCGTTGCAGCCCATCGCGTTGGTCGACAGGAAGAAGACGTTGCCGTACCCGCCGGTGGCCAGCACGACGGCGTCGGCCAGGTGGGTGTCGATCTCGCCGGTGACCATGTCCCGGGTCACGATGCCTCGGGCCCGGCCGTCGACGACGATGAGCTCGACCATCTCGTGACGGCGGAACTCGGTGACCGTGCCGGCGTTGACCTGACGCTCCAGCGCCTGGTAGGCGCCGATGAGCAGCTGCTGGCCGGTCTGGCCCCGGGCGTAGAAGGTGCGGGAGACCTGCACCCCGCCGAAGGAGCGGTTGTCCAGCAGGCCGCCGTACTCGCGGGCGAAGGGGACCCCCTGGGCCACGCACTGGTCGATGATGTTGGCGCTGACCTCGGCCAGGCGGTAGACGTTGTCCTCGCGGGCGCGGTAGTCCCCGCCCTTGACGGTGTCGTAGAACAGACGGTGGACGGAGTCGCCGTCGTTGCGGTAGTTCTTCGCTGCGTTGATGCCGCCCTGGGCGGCGATGGAGTGGGCGCGCCGGGCGGAGTCCTGGTAGAAGAAAACCTTGACGTTGTAGCCCTGCTCACCCAGTGAGGCGGCTGCCGCGCCACCGGCCAGGCCCGAGCCGACGACGATGATGTCGAGCTTGCGGCGGTTGGCGGGGTTGACCAGCTTGGCGTCGAACTTGCGCTGCTCCCAGCGCCGGGAGATCGGGACGTCGTGGGAGGCCTTGGTGTCGGCGATCTTCTCGCCCTCGGTGTACAGGCCGTCGATGAGCTCAGTCATGGGGGTTCACTCTCAGTGGCTCTCAGTGGGAAGATCCGATACCGGCCTCGGCGGCCCTCATCGCGTACTCGGCCGCGTCCATGGGCACGTCGGTGAGCCCGAAGAGGATCGCGGTGGGGACGATCATGAAGGCGGCGAACAGGCCGAAGGCGACGACGAAGGCCACCAGGCGGATGAGGGGGACCGTCCCCCCGCGGGTGGCCCCGAGCGTCTGGAGGGCCGACCACACCCCGTGCCACACGTGCAGGCACAGCGCCGCGAGGGCGACGGCGTAGATGAGGTAGACCCACCACAGCTGGAAGCCGTAGTACATGTTCATGTAGGCCCGCCCGTGCACGTACTCGCCCCCGGGGGTGAAGTGCAGGGTCGTGTACTGCAGGATGTGCACGACGATGAAGGCCAGGAGGATGACACCGCCCCAGCGCATGGTCCGCATCGCGTAGCGGGACGCGAAGTACTCCGCGCCGGCCTTCTTGACGGCATACTTGTCGGTGCCGCGCGCCCTGCGGTTGCGCGCCCACAGGTGGAAGGCGCTGCCTGCGTGCGCCAGGAGGCACACGAGCAGGCCGATCCTCAGGATCCACAGCACGCCGCCGTGGGGAAGGATCGGCACGAGCAGCTCACGCAGGAAGTAGGCGTAGTGGTCGTAGGCGATCTCGCCCTCAAAGTAGTGCAGGTTGCCGTAGGCGTGGAACAGGACGAAGACGAGGAAGAAGAGGCCCGACCAGGCCATGAGGCGCTTCATGAAGACCGTCGTCGAGTACGCGGTCCTCTTCTTCTTGGAGGGAGCAGGAGTGTTGGCCACGGCATCAGGTTAGCCAAGGCCGGGCGGCGGGCGGCACCACTTCGAGCCCCCGCTCGGCCCCGGCGTCGGCCCCCCTTGGCAGCACGGGGAAAAGTGGCGCCCCGGCAGCGGCGCCCGCCCTCGGATCCCCACCGCGGAGGCACCTGGCGGGCATGACGGCGAGCACATTTTCGTGACGTGGGTGTCAGACAAATAGGGAGCGGCGAAAAGGCCTCCGACGTGCTCAGATGTGCTCAGCGCCCACCGGACCCGCCTGAGCGGCAGGGCTGAGGGCCAGCCGCATGACCACCGCGTCCTCCACCGGGGCCAGGTAGTAGCGCCGTCGCGTGCCGATCGACTCGAAGCCGTAGCGCGCGTAGAGGGTGCGTGCCGCCTGGTTGGACTCGCGGACCTCGAGCAGGACGGCGCGGCAGCCGGCCGCTCGCGCGGTGGACACGAGCTCGGCGAGCATGGCCGAGGCGATGCCCTGACGCCGGGCCGCGGGCACCGTGGCGATGCTGAGCAGGTCAGCGTCCCCCCTGCCGTCGCCGAACCACAGGCCGCCGTAGCCCAGGACGGCGACGCCGTCCCCTTCCCGGCGCTCGACCACGACGTAGCGCCGGTCGGGCGCCGGCGCACAGGCGGCGGCGACCTCGGAGGCGATCAGCTCCCGGCTCCAGGCCTCTCCGGCGAACAGGACGCGCTCGAGCTCGACGACCGTCTTGACGTCGGCAGCCGTCATGGGGCGCATCACCGCGCCCGCCGGAAGCCCGGAGGGATCCCGTGCGGTCCGGACACGGCGCAAGGTCATCGGACCCGTTTGCGCCCCGCCGGCATCTGCACGTCGGCGTGACGCAGGTAGAGCGGTTCGGTGCCCAGGACGATGCCCTGGGCGAGGCGGGTGACGGCGATCCGGACCTGGGTCCGTGCGTCGCCCGACACCGGGGCAAGGACCCGGCGGCCCTGCGCGATCCCGTCGTAGAGGGCGGCCCCCGAGCCGGCCACCGCGTCTGCCGGGCCCGCCTGGGCGGCGCGCTCGGGCGTGAGGACCTCGATGGGACCGAGCCTGTCGACGTCGTCCGGCCCCTTGGCCCGGTAGCGGGCGGTGTAGACCTCCGAGCGCCGGGCGTCGGTGGCCACGAGCACCGTTGCGCCAGCGGCCGGCCCCTGGGCACCGTCGTCGGCCAGCTCGTCGAGGGCGGCTCGGGCCACCGCGTCCAGGCTGGGGACGCCGTGGACCGCCAGTCCCCTGGCGCGTCCCAGCGCCCTGGCGGCGACCAGGCCGGCGCGCAGCCCCGTGAAGGGAGCGGGCCCCGTGGCGGCCACGACCGCGTCGAGGTCCTGGCCCGCCACCTCCGGGTCGGTGAGCACCGCCTGGAGCATCGGCCCCAGCGACTCGGCGTGCCGACGAGCGTCCGCCTGCTCGGCTTGAGCCAGGACCGTCAACCGCAGGCCGTCGGGCCCAGGGTCGGCGCCGGCCACCACGAGCTGGGTTCCGAGCGAGGAGTCGATGGACACGATGCGCACAGCCCCAGCCTAGATGATTGATTCCCCGGGGTGGGGTTGGTGGTCGTGGGCGCACCGGGGCTGGCGACAGGAGTCCGGACTCACGTCACCAGCCCCGGACCCACCCACCGAGCCCCGGAGCCAACGACCCAGCCCCGGAATCACAGGCCGCCGACGAGCGCGAGGGTGGCGGGACATGCCTGCCGACCACCGTCTGAATGTATGACCCGACCTGCCAAGCGGTGGGCTCAGGTGCGCAGGGGGGCCATGACACGCCGCTCGTGGCGGATGGTGAGCAGGAGTATGGCCAGTCCGATGAGGACCACTCCCCCGCTGGTGACCCAGACCATGAGGTCGGAGTCTCCCTCGTCGGCCCCCGAGGGCTCGACGGTGGTGGCCGTCGGCGTCGAACGGTCCCGGAGGACGGCCGCATAGGTGACCATTGGGACCGCGCCGGCGAGCTGCGCCGAGGCGGTCGAGCCCAGGGCGCTCACCGTGCGCTTGGACACCGCGTACCAGGCGTCCTCCCGGCTGATCCCACCGGAGTCGACCGCCTCGCGCACGAGCACGGCCTGAGGGTCCAGACCTACGAGCCCGGTGGCGAGGGACTGGTCAGAGACGAGTACCCCGCTGACACCTCCGGCGTCATCGGAGGGGCCGTCGGCCTCGACCCGAACGACTAGGACCGCCGTCGGCTCACCATCGACCTCGACCGCCGCCGCCCAGACCGGCTCAGGAAGTGGGGCCGCGTAGGGGGAGGTGCCGTCGAGGAACCCGGAGGCCCACACATGTGCCTGCACAAGGGGACCCGTGCTCGCCCCCGCCCCCAGGGAGCGGGCGACCAGGTCGGCTCCCTGGTCATCGGCCCAGGTCTGGGCCAGGGCGGCCCCCTCGGCCGTCGTTGCGCGGGCAGTCGACAGAGAGGCCGTCGCGGCCGCCTCCAGTGACGCAGCCGTCGCGGAACTCCCGGTCGCGGCCGGCCACAGCCCGCCCAGGGCCACGAGGACCGCCGCGGCGAGCAGGACGAGGGAGGTGTAGCGACCCGGCACGAGCCTCACCCGACAAGGCCCGACAGGTCGACACCCTCCCAGCGCGGCCCGAGGGCGGTCACCGTGATCTCCCGCCGCCCGTCGTCGATGTCCTCCAGGTCGGTCACCTCCGCCGCCTGGCCCGCCAGACCGCCGTGGGGCCGGGCGACGACCACCTCCAGGCGGTTGTCGGACAGCGCCTCGACCTTGTCGCGGCCCCACTCGACCAGCGTCACCGACTCGGCCAGGGAGGAATCCAGGTCGAGGGCGTCGACCTCCTCGAGGGATCCCAGGCGGTAGGCGTCGACGTGGATGAGGTCGGGGCCGGGCCCGAGGGCGGGGTGGACGCGGGCGATGATGAAGGTCGGGGACGAGACCCTCCCCCGCACATCCATGGCGGCACCGATGCCCTGTGCGAGAGTCGTCTTGCCCGCCCCCAGACCGCCGGAGAGCATGACGAGGTCACCCGCCCGCAGCACAGCGGCCAGGCGCCCGCCGAGGGCGCGCGTGGCGTCGGCGTCCGCGGTGACGACGCGGACCGTGCCGGCCGGCGTAGGGGTCATGGAGTCTCCTGAAGGTTGGGGCGGGCGCGGGACTCAGGCCAGGGGGACGGTCTCACGGAAGCCGCCGGTCGTGCGACGCGGCACGCGGGGGCCCAGTCGCGTGACGATCTCGTAGTTGATGGTGGAGCAGGCACGGGCCCAGTCATCGGCCCCGGGAACCGCCGGGTCCGCCCCCGGGTCGCCCCACAGCACCGCGATGTCGCCCGCACGGGCCGGGGCGGGCAGATCGGCGCCGGCCCCGGGGCCCTCGGTCGCCACGGCGGGACCGAGGTCGATGACGACCTGGTCCATGCAGACCCGGCCGACGATGGTGGTGCGCAGCCCTGCGACCGCCACCGGCCCGGTGTCCGAGGCGGCGCGGGGCAGGCCGTCGCCGTAACCCAGCGGTACGAGCCCCACCCAGCGGTCGGTCGGAGCGGTCCAGGTCCCCCCGTAGGACACCGCCTGGCCGGCGCCGATCCGCTTGACCTGGGTCAGAGGCGCCTCCAGACGCATGGCGGGGCGCAGGTCGAGGTCCCGGCCGCTGGCGACCTGCGGGTTGGGGGACAGCCCATACAGGCCGATGCCGATGCGCACGAGGTCGAGCCGGGCATCGGGGTGCCACAGCAGCCCGCCCGTGGCGGCCAGGTGGCGCACGCGCGGCGTGAGGCCGGCCTGGAGCACGCACCTCTCGGCGGACAGGAAGCGGGCGAGGTGGTCCTCGGTCGACCCGCAGCGCGGTTCATCGGCGCGAGACAGGTGGCTCCACAGTCCGACGACGTCGAGCACGCCCTCGTCCTGCGCGGCCCTGGCCGCGTCGGCCAGGGCGGGCAGGTCGGCCTCGACGGCGCCCGAGCGCGACATCCCGGTGTCCGCCTTGAGGTGGAGGCGCCCCGGGGATCCCCCCGCCTCGAGGTGGGCGCGGCAGGCCGAGCGCAGGGCGAGGAGCTGGGCGAGGCTTGAGGCCGACAGGTCGAGGTCGGCCTCGAGCGCGCGGCGCAGCGCGGAGCCAGGCCGGGCGGCGTCCTCCGGGTCGAGGACCGGGGCGAGCCAGCACATGAGCCGGGGTGCCTCGGGCTGGGGGACCCCGTCGGGTCCCCCGGCGGGCCTGCCCACGCCGGCGGTGTCCAGGAGGCGGCGCAGCTCGAGGGCCTCGCTGAGCTGGGCGACACCGAGCCAGGTCGCACCGGCCCGCAGGCAGGTCAGCGCCACCGGCGCCAGCCCGTGTCCGTAGGCGTCGGCCTTGACCACGGCCATCCACGGCACCCCGGCCACCGCCGACAGGACGTGGGCGTTGTGGGCGATGGCGTCGAGGTCGACGACGGCGCAGGAGGTGGCGGTCAAGTCCGGGCAGGTGCTCACCCCCCGATTCTGCCACCGCCCGCCCCGGGGCGAGGGAAGGCCGGTGTGCGCCGGTGCGCGCCGTGGCGTCTCCCCGCACCGCGGGCGGCTCGCCGAGCGCTCAGTGGGACCCGCGGTCGCCGGCCGAGCGCAGGCGCACCCAGGCTCGCGGCAGGTGGTCGACGAGATCGAGGGCGGCGATCGGGTGACCTCCCCCGTCACCCGAGGCGATCGTCCCCGCCACGGCGTGGAGCCGGACGGCCAGCGCCGCGCAGGTCAGGGGGCTGAGGGCTGGTCCCCCGTGCTCGGCCCGGGCCTGGGCGCCGGCCAGGACGGCGCCCAGGACACCGGCCAGGACGTCGCCGCTGCCCGCCGTGGCCAACCAGGCGGGGCCCGCGTCGAGGCTGGTCAGCGTCTGGACCCCGGGGGTGGCGATGAGGGTCGGCGAGCCTTTGAGCACGACGGTCGCGCCGGTCAGGGCGGCCAACTCCCGCGCGGCTCCGGCCGGGTCGGACTCGACCCCGCCGCGCTCGACGGCTCGCCCCAGGGAGGTCAACAGTGCGGCGGCCTCCCCGGCGTGGGGGACGAGCACGTGCCGCTCGGTGCAGCGACGCCCCTCGCCCACCAGCGCGGCCAGCGGCGCGAACGCCCCGGCGTCCAGGACAGCGGGCTGCGCCGTCCCGGCGGAGTCGAGCAGCTGGGCGACCTCGGTGCGGCACCCGGTGTCGGAGCCCTCGACGCCCGGGCCGATGACCCTGGCCTGGCAGCGTCCAGCGGCGGCCACCACCTCGGGACGGGAGGCCAGGACGAGGTCGACGGCTCGGGCCGGGGCCTCGAGGCGCACCATGCCTGCGCCGACCCGCACGGCGGCCGCACAGGTCAGGACCGCTGCGCCGGGGTAGGCCTGCGAGCCCGCCCGGACCCCCAGCACCCCGCGGGTGTACTTGTGGTCCGCCGCTCCCGGGGTGGTCAGGGCGGCGGCGAGCTCCTCGTCGGAGGGCCGGCGGACCAGCGGGGCTCCGGCGGGCACGGGCAGTCCCAGGTCGACGACATCGACCCTGCCGCACAGGCGTGCCGCCGGGCCCAACAGGTGGGCACCTTTGAGGCAGGTGAAGGTGACGGTGCGGTCGGCCGCGAGGACGGGGCCGGCCAGGCTCCCGTCGTCGGGTCCTGTCCCACTGGGCAGGTCGACCGCCAGGACGCCGAAGGGCCGACGACCCGGTGCGCCGGCGGCCACGAGAGGGGCGATGACCTCGACCGCTGCCGGGCGCAGCGGGCCGGAGGCGCCGATCCCCGTCAGACCGTCGATGACGAGCGCGCCCGTCCCACCCGCGCCGGGCCCGGCCGCCCAGGCGCGGGACCGCTCGGCAGCGAGGGGTGCCGGCGCCGTGCGCACCCCGGCGGCCAGGGCCTCGGCCAGGGCACCGGGGTGGGGGCGGTCGGTCACGAGGGCCGCCGTCACGACGCAGCCGCACCGGGCCAGGCGGGCGCCGGCCAGCAGGGCGTCGCCGCCGTTGTGCCCCCCGCCGGCCAGGACGAGCACCCGGGCGCCGGCCACCGGGGGCCGTGGGCGCTCCCACCGGCCAGCACGGGCCGGGCCGCGCAGCTCCTCGACGGCGGCGCGGGCGAGGGCAGCGGCCGCGGCCTGCATGAAGCGGTCGGTGCCCGCGGTCAGCGGAGCCTCGGCCTGGGCGATGGCGCGGGCCCGGTGGGCGCCGCAGGGGTCCAGGGTGGGGACGGGGCCGGTCATGCTCACGGCCTCATCATCGCGCGCCGGGCTCCGCGGTGTGCGGGACCCACCGGCCCGCCCTCACTCCACGGTGACCGACTTGGCCAGGTTGCGCGGCTGGTCGACGTCCAGCCCCTTGGCGGTGGCCAGGGCCGCCGCGAAGATCTGCAGGGGGACGACGGTCAGCAGCGGCCACATGAGCGTCGGAGTGGCCGGGACACGGATGACGTCGTCGGCGAAGGGCATGACGGCCTCGTCGCCCTCCTCGGCGATGACGATCGTGCGCGCCCCGCGGGCCCGGATCTCCTGGATGTTGGCGATGACCTTGTCGTGCAGGACCGGGCGGCGCGGGGTCGGCACGATGACGAACACCGGCAGCCCGTCCTCGATGAGCGCGATCGGACCGTGCTTGAGCTCGCCCGCGGCGAAGCCCTCGGCGTGGACGTAGGCCAGCTCCTTGAGCTTGAGGGCGCCCTCCAGCGCCACCGGGAAGCCGACGTGGCGCCCCAGGAACAGGAAGGACGGCCGGTCGGCGAGCTCGGCGCCCAGCGTCTGGACCGCCTCGCTCTGGGTGTCGAGGACCTGCTGGATCTTGTCGGGCATCCGTCCGAGGTTGGCCAGGTAGTCGGCGACCTCGTCGGGCCACTTGTTGCCGCGCAGCTGGGCCAGGTACAGGCCCAGGAGGTAGCAGGCGGTGATCTGGGCGAGGAACGCCTTGGTCGAGGCCACGGCGACCTCCGGGCCGGCGTGGGTGTAGAGGACGGCGTCGGCCTCGCGGGCGATGGTCGAGCCGTAGGTGTTGACGATGGCGAGCACCTTCGAGCCCTGCTCGCGGGCGTGGCGCACCGCCTGGATGGTGTCCATCGTCTCACCGGACTGGGAGACGGCCACGGTCAGGGTCTTCTCGCTGACCACCGGGTCGCGGTAGCGGAACTCGTGGGCGAGCTCGACCTCGACCGGGATCCGGCACCAGTGCTCGATGGCGTACTTGGCCACGTGCCCCGCGTAGGCGGCGGTGCCGCAGGCGATGACGATGATCTTGTCGACGCGGCGCAGCACGGCCGGGTCGATGCGCATCTCGTCGAGGATCAGCTCGCCGCGCTCGTCGACCCGCCCGCGCAGGGTGTCGGCCACCGCCGTGGGCTGCTCATGGATCTCCTTGTCCATGAAGGTCGCGTAGCCGCCCTTGACGGCGGCCGAGGCGTCCCAGGAGACCTCCCACCTCCGGGGATCGACGACCCGGCCCTCGGCGTCCCAGACGGTGACCTTCTCGGCGGTGGCCAGGACGACCTGGTCGTCGTCGACCTCGGCGGCGCTCCGGGTGAAGGCGACGAAGGCGGCGACGTCGCTGCCCAGGAAGTTCTCCCCCTCCCCCAGGCCGATGACCAGTGGGCTGGTCGAGCGCGAGGCCACGATCGCCCCGGGGGCCAGGGGGGTGATGGCCAGCAGGGTGTAGGTGCCCTCGAGCAGGGCCGTGACCGCACGCATCGACTCCACGAGCACGGCGGCGACCGCTGCCTCGTCGAGCACCTCCCCGGCCTGCGTCAGGCGCTGGGCGAAGTCGATGTCGAGCAGGTGGGCGACCACCTCGGTGTCGGTCTCCGAGACGAGCTCGCGCCCGGCCGCCTCGACTTGGTCGCGCAGAGGGCGGAAGTTCTCGATGATGCCGTTGTGGACCACCGCCACCTGCCCGGCACGGTGCGGGTGGGCGTTGACGGTCGTGGGGCCGCCGTGGGTGGCCCAGCGCGTGTGGCCGATACCCGCCGTGGCCGGTGCGGGAGCGGCCTCCTCCAGGGCCCGGCGGAGATTGTCGAGCTTGCCCGCGGCCTTGACCACGGTGGGGCCATCGGTCTCGCCCGGGGCGGTCAGGGCGATCCCGGCCGAGTCGTAGCCGCGGTACTCCAGGCGGCCCAGGCCGTCCATAAGCACCGTCAGCGTGCGGTCAGAAGCGGGCGAGGGGCCGACATGGCCGACGATTCCACACATGGGTCCGATGCAACCACGCGCGGCCCTGAGGTTCAATTGCGCGGCCCGGGCGCCGATGTGAGACGCACGGCATCTGGACCGCGGTGCCCTCCGGGAGCCTCGACCGCCCCACCGATGGGTCAGACTTGGCCGGTGAGCACCACCGGCTCCCCCGCCCACGGAGCGCCGACATCGGCAGCATCGCCCTATATCGAGCTCGACCGCGAGCAGTGGAGGGCGCTGGCCCGCACGGCCCCTCTGCCGCTGACCCAGGCCGATGTCGAGAAGCTGCGCGGCCTGGGCGACCCGATCGACCTGGCCGAGGTCGACGCCGTCTACCGGCCCCTGACGGCGCTGCTCGAGGACTACATCGCCGCCACCCGCGAGCGCGCACGACGCACGGCCGCCTTCCTCGGGCTGGAGGTGGGGGCCGGGCACATGTCGACTCCCTTCGTCGTGGCGGTGGCGGGCTCGGTGGCGGTGGGCAAGTCGACCACCGCCCGGCTCATCGCCCACCTCCTGGCCCGCTTCGAGGCCACGCCCTCGGTGGCGCTGGTGACGACCGACGGCTTCCTGCTGCCCAACAAGGTCCTCGAGGAACGGGGACTGACCGCCAGGAAGGGCTTCCCGGAGTCCTACGACCGCCGGGCCCTGCTCGACTTCGTCTCAGCCGTCAAGTCCGGGGCCCCGCGCGTCGAGGCCCCGGTGTACTCCCACCGGGTCTACGACGTCGTCCCCGGGGAGTCGGTCGTCGTCGAGCGGCCCGACGTGCTTGTCCTCGAGGGCCTCAACGTGCTCCAGCCCGCCCCGCGGGGCCGGCGGGACGCCCCGGCGCCCTCGGCGTTGGCGGTCAGCGACTTCATCGACTTCTCGATCTACGTCGACGCCGATCCCGCCGACATCCGCCGGTGGTACCTCGACCGGTTCCTCACCCTCAAGCGCACCGCCTTCACCGAGCCGGGCTCCTACTTCCAGCGTTTGGCGGCGATCCCTGACGACATCGCCCTGGCGGCGGCCTCCGAGGTGTGGGAGTCGGTCAACCTGGCCAACCTGCGCGAGAACATCGCCCCCACCCGCGGCAGGGCCACGCTCGTGCTCGACAAGGACTCGGACCACCGGATGCGGCGTGTCCTGCTGCGCAAGGCGTGAAGCCGGCGCGGTACACCCGTACCAGATGCCTGTCCCATATCGCCAACCGCCCGACGCGGCGGCGAGCCCTGCCCGGAATGGCTCAATTCCAGCGCTACTGACCGGCTCTCACCCGACGTTGCTCCCAGTGCGAGGGAGTCACCCGGGGCACCATCCCACAAAACTGGTACATCTGTTCCAGATGGCGGACCGCAGCGCTTCCCGTGGCCCGGCTCACTCCTCTAGGGTTCTTCTCATCGTCCGTCCTGCCCCGCCCGGCCGC
This sequence comes from Actinomyces sp., assembly GCF_030524025.1. GTDB lineage: Bacteria > Actinomycetota > Actinomycetes > Actinomycetales > Actinomycetaceae > Actinomyces. Next base: position 172,144 of record NZ_JAUNHI010000002.1, read on the forward strand.
ACCCGGCCCGGGCCACCGAGCGCGAAGGAGCATCAGTGCGTCTAGGAGTGCCCTGCGAGGGGCCTGACCAGCCCGTGGTCGCGGCGACGCCGCAGACCGTCGAGAAAATGATCCGACTCGGATACGAGGTCCTGGTCGAGCGGGGCGCCGGGGAACGGGCGCGCTTCCCCGACGCCGCCTACGAGGAGGCCGGCGCGCACCTGGTCGGCCCCACCGGGGCGTGGACCAGCGAGGTGGTGCTCAGCGCCCAGGCACCCGACGAGGAGGCCCTGAGCATGCTCGGGCCGGACACGACCGTCATCAGCCGCCTCGACCCCGCCCGGAACCCCGAGCTCATCGAGTCCCTGCGGGCCACTGGCGCCACCGCCCTGGCCCTGGACGCGGTGCCCCGGATCTCCCGCGCCCAGGCCATGGACGTGCTGTCCTCCCAGGCCAACCTGGCGGGCTACCGGGCGGTCATCGAGGCGGCCGCGCACTTCGGCCGGCTCCTGGGCGGGCAGGTCACGGCCGCGGGCAAGTTCCCCCCGGCGTCGGTCTACGTCATCGGCGCCGGCGTGGCCGGACTGGCCGCCATTGGGACGGCCACCTCCCTGGGCGCCGTGGTGCGCGGCACCGACGTGCGCCCCGAGGTCGCCGACCAGGTCCGGTCCATGGGCGCCCAGTTCGTCCCGGTGCCCACCGCCCAGGAGACCTCCTCGGACGGCTACGCCACGCAGATGTCGGAGGACCAGGCGGCTCTGGCCGCCCGGCTCTACGCCCAGCAGGCGGCCCAGGCCGACATCGTCATCACGACCGCGGCCATCCCGGGGCGCGCCGCACCCGTCCTGCTCGACCGCGAGGCGATCCAGGCGATGGCGCCGGGCTCGGTCATCGTCGACATGGCCGCCGCCACCGGCGGCAACACCGAGCTGACGGTCGCCGGCGAGGTCATCACCACCGACGGCGGGGTCACTATCGTGGGCCACACCGATCTGGCCGGTCGCCTGCCTTCCCAGGCCTCCCAGCTCTACGGGCAGAACCTCGTCAACCTCCTGACGCTCATGACCCCCGAGCAGGACGGCACCCTTGTGCTGGACCTGGAGGACCAGGTCGTGCGCGCGATCACCGTGTGCCACGAGGGGCAGACGCTGTGGCCGCCCCCTCCGGTCACCGTCTCGGCCTCGGCGCCGGCCCCGCGAGGGCCCTCGGCCGAGGAGCTCGCCCGCACCGAGGCCCAGGCGGCCGCCGCCCAGGCCCGTTCCCGGCGCCTGCGCGCCGTGGGCCTGGCCGCGGCGGCCCTCGTGGGCGCCGCCCTCATCCTGGTCACGCCGGAGGCGGCCACGAGCCATTACGTCGTGCTCGTCCTGTCGATCATCCTCGGCTTCCACGTCATCTCCAACGTGACCCCCGCCCTGCACACGCCGCTGATGAGCGTGACCAACGCGATCTCGGGCATCATCCTGCTCGGAGCGATCTCCCAGGTCGGCCACTCCGACCCTCTCATCAGCGCCGCCGCCTTCGCGGCCCTCGTGCTGGCCACCGTCAACGTCTTCGGCGGCTTCGCGGTCACCCACCGCATGCTCGCGATGTTCAGGAAGGACTGAGGCGATGCTCGCCGTTATCACCGCTGCGACCGCGGGCGCCCTGCCCGCCGAGGGCACCACCGAGGGCGTCGTCCTGGGCACCCTGCCCTCCCCCGTGGTCCTGGCCTACATCCTGGCCGCCGTCCTGTTCATCCTGGCCGCCGCCGGCCTGTCCAAGCATGAGACGGCCGCGGCCGGCAACATCGCCGGGGCCGTGGGCATGGCGGTGGCCGTGGCCGCCGCCATCGGCCTGGCCCTCACCTCCGACCCCGGCCGGGGCGTGCTGACCACCGCCCTGCTCATCGCCCTGGCCCTGGGCATCGGCGCCGTCATCGGCATGGCCCTGGCCGCCCGCGTGGCCATGACGGGGATGCCCCAGCTCATCGCCGTCCTCAACGGGCTCGTGGGACTGGCCGCCGTCATCGTCGGCTACAACTCCTACGTCGCCCCCGACGCCCTGGCGGAGTCCTTGGGCACCTTCCACCTCGGGGAGGTGTTCCTCGGGGTGTTCGTCGGCGCGGTCACCTTCACCGGCTCCATCCTGGCGGCCCTCAAGCTCGCCGGCCGGGTCCCCGGGCGCCCCATCGCGCTGCCGGGGCGCAACCTCGTCAACCTGGCGATCCTGCTCGTCTCGCTGGGGCTCATGGTCGCCTTCCTCGTCCTGCCCGAGGGCTCCCCGGCCGCGTGGGCCTGCCTGGGGGTCATGACGGTGCTCGCCCTGGCGCTGGGCGTGCACCTCGTCGTGGCCATCGGCGGCGGAGACATGCCGGTGGTCGTGTCGATCATGAACTCCTACTCGGGCTGGGCCTCGACCTTCACCGGCTTCATGGTCAACAACGACCTGCTCATCATCACCGGCACCCTCGTGGGGTCCTCCGGGGCCTACCTGTCCTACCTCATGTGCCAGGCCATGAACCGTTCCTTCATGTCGGTGCTCCTGGGCGGATTCGGCACCGACGGCGGTACTCCGGCCGGCGACGCCACCCAGGAGGGCTCGATCGAGCAGACCGACGTGACCTCCGTGGCCCGGATGCTCCAGCGGGCGCGTCGTGTCGTCATCACCCCCGGCTACGGCATGGCGGTCGCCCAGGCCCAGTATCCCGTGGCCACCCTGACCGAGCTGCTGCGCACCGAGGGCGTCGAGGTCGCCTTCGGCATCCACCCGGTGGCCGGGCGCCTGCCGGGGCACATGAACGTGCTGCTGGCCGAGGCGCGGGTGCCCTACGACATCGTCCTGGAGATGGACGAGGTCAACGACGACCTGGGGGATGTCGACGTCGTCCTGGTCATCGGCGCCAACGACACGGTCAACCCCGCCGCCGAGGAGCCCGGCTCTCCCATCGCCGGCATGCCAGTCCTGCGGGTGTGGGAGGCGCGCAACGTCGTGGTCTTCAAGCGCTCGATGGCCACCGGCTACGCCGGCGTCCAGAACCCGCTGTTCTTCAAGGACAACACGGAAATGCTCTTCGGGGACGCCAAGGACTCCGTCGAGGCGATCATCCGCGCCCTGGAGTAGCGGCCCTCCCTGCGGTGGACACGCCCGTCCGCTGCGCGACCGCCTCGGGGTACCTGGGGCCGCTGGCGCGGATCTGTTCCAGGCGACCGAGGTGACCGCTGCTCAGCGACAGGGTCGTCGCGGCCAGGTTGGCCTCGAGGTGGGCTGAACGGGTCGTGCCCGGGATCGGAACCACGTCCCGACCCCGGCTCAGTACCCACGCCAGGGCGACCTGCGCCGGGTTCGCCCCCACCTCGTGGGCCACCTCCGTGAGGATCTGCACCTGCCTCAGGTTCTGCGCAAGATGGGCCCGCCGCCAACGGGGCAGGAGCCGGCGGTAGTCGAGCAGGGACAGCTGCGTGGTCGCACCGGCGGCACCAGTGAGCATCCCCCGCCCCAACGGGCTGTAGGCGACGATGCCAATCGCCAGCTCGCGGGCGGTGGCGAGGACCTCATCCTCCACGTCCCGGCTGAACAGCGACCACTCCATCTGGATGGCCGCCAGGGGGTGGGTCGCATGGGCCCCCCGGATCTGCGCCGGTGTCGCCTCACTGAGTCCCAGATGGCGGACCTTGCCCGCTGCGACGGCCTCGGCCATCGCTCCGACGCTGTCCTCGATCGGCACCGCGGGGTCGACCCGGTGGAGGTAGTAGAGGTCGATCCAGTCGGTCCCCAGACGCTTGAGGGAGGCGTCCACGGAGCGCCGGATGCGCTCGGGCCGGCCGTCGAGCCCAACCGGCAACCCGACGCCGGGCAGGGTCCGAATGCCGGTCTTGGTTGCGAGCACGACCTCGTGCCGCCGCCTGCCCAGCGCTGCCCCGATCAGACGCTCGTTTCCCCCGCGCCCGTACATCTCGGCGGTGTCGAACATGGTGACCCCCAGGTCGAGGGCGCGAGCCACCGTCCTGCGCGCGGACGCCACATCCGGCCGGCCATAGGTGGCGGACATCCCATGCATCCCAGGCCGAGATCACTGACCTCAAGAGTTCCCAGCTTCCTCATCACGTCCTCCCGTTTGCGAGCAATCACTCGCATAGAAGAATATGAGTATCTGCTCGTATTTGCAAGAGCCCTGCCTCCGACCACCCCGCCCCTCCCCGAGATCGGGGAGTGCGAGGTCCAGCGTGACACGACCGCCCGCGGCCATCTGGCCGGCCCAGCCCGTCGGGACCCCCACCAGATGCCACCGCCCGCCCGCGACCGCCGCCCCCGTGGAATCAATGATCTAGGCTCCTGCCATGCCCGATCACGCTCCGCGTCGTCAGCGCCGAGGTCTTGAGCGCATGAGCCTCATCCTCGAGGCCGCCACCCAGGTGATGGGCCGGGTGGGATATGAGCGTATGACGACCAACGCGATCGCTGCCGAGGCGGGCATCTCCCCGGGCTCGCTCTACCAGTACTTCTCTTCCAAGGAGGACATCGCCTCCGCGCTGTGGGAGCGCTACGCCACCGAGCTGCGGGCGATCCTCGACGACGAGGCGCTCACCTCACAGCAGACCTCCGTGGCCGAGCTCGTCGACCGGGTGGCGGATCCCGTCCACGCCCTCAAGACCGCTCACAAAGCCTTCGCCCAGCTCTATTCACGTGCTGCCGACGATCAGGGTCTTGAATCGGTCCGCCGTGCCCACGAGGCCTTCGACGCAGGCCTCGTCGACATCATGGCTGCGCGCAACCCCTCCTGGCACCGAGCCGAACTCGAGGTCGTCGCGGCGATCGTCTCAGGGATGTTCGCCACGACGATCACCCGCGACTCCCTGACCGGGGACCCCGCCACTGATCTGACCGAGGTCAAGAAGGCCATCGTCGCCTACCTGGTGGCCAAGGGGATCAGCTGAGGGAAAGCCCGGCGGCGCCCCACCCGCGACGACCCGCTCCCGCGCGGCGACGCGGGAGCGGGACACGTCTCACAGGGCGAGGTTGGAGCGCACGACCTCGGCGAGCTCGCCGGCCACAGCGTCGGCCTCCTCCTGGGTGGCGGCCTCGACCATGACGCGCACGAGCGGCTCGGTGCCCGAGGGGCGCAGGAGGACCCGGCCCGTCTCACCCAGGCGCTCCTCGGCCGCGGCCACGGCCTCCTGAACCGCCCGGTTGGTGCCCGCCGCCGCCTTGTCCACGCCCTTGACGTTGACCAGCGTCTGGGGCAGGCGCTGGACGATGCTGGCCAGATCGGCCAGGGAGCGCCCGGTGCGCTTGAGGCGGGCGGCCACCCGCAGGGAGGTGAGCACGCCGTCACCGGTCGTGGCGTGCAACGTGTCGATGACGTGCCCCGACTGCTCGCCGCCGAGGGTGAAGCCGCCCGCGAGCATCTTCTCCAGCACGTAGCGGTCCCCCACACCGGTCTGAACGGTGCGGATCCCGGCCTTGCGCATCGCCAGGATGAGGCCGAGGTTGCTCATGACGGTGACCACGAGTGTGTCGGAGCCCAGCGTCCCGTCCTCCTTCATGCCCACGGCCAGCAGGCCCATGATCTGGTCGCCGTCGACGAGGTTGCCCTCGGCGTCCACGGCCAGGCAGCGGTCGGCGTCACCGTCGTAGGCCACGCCCATGTCCGCGCCGACCGAGCGCACGTAGCTCTGGAGCTGGGCAGGGTGGGTCGAGCCGCAGTCGGCGTTGATGTTGAGGCCGTCGGGCGAGGCGTTGAGCACGATGACCTCGGCGCCGGCGGCGCGCAGGGCGGCCGGCCCCACCGTGAAGGCGGCGCCGTTGGAGGCGTCGACCACGATCCGCAGGCCGGTGAGGTCGGTGGCCACGGAGTCGACGAGATGGTTGATGTAGGTCTGGTCCGCCACCGTCTCACCCTTGATGACACGGCCCACGCCAGCCCCGGTGGGCAGGTCGTCGACCTTGCCCAGGAGCGCCTCGATCTCGTCCTCGACGGCGTCCTCGAGCTTGAGGCCGCCCCGGGCGAAGAACTTGATGCCGTTGTCCTCGAAGGGGTTGTGGGAGGCCGAGATCATGACACCGAGGTCGATGTCCTGCGTGGCCGTCAGGTGGGCGATGGCGGGGGTCGGCAGGACCCCGACCCGGGTGACATCGACACCCGAGGAGGCCAGGCCCGAGCTGATGGCGTGGTCGAGGAACTCCCCGCTGGCGCGGGTGTCGCGCCCCACGATCGCCCGGGGGCGTCGGCCACGTCCAGCGGCCGGGGCCTCCGCGGTCAGGACGCGGGCGGCGGCCTGACCGAGCTGGACGGCCAGGGCGGGGGTGAGCAGGTCGTTAGCCAGTCCGCGCACACCATCGGTGCCGAAGAGTCGTGCCATGTGTCGGTTCCTCCTGAGTCGGGCGTCCGGCCCATCATCCCACGCCCGTGGCCCGCCGCGCGCCGAGCGCCCCGGACCGGCGTCCTGGCGGGGCGACGACGGCGCCCCGCCCAGCTCCCGGACGGGAGGGGCGGGGCGCCGTGCGATGGCGTGCAGGCTCAGCGCTTGGAGTACTGCGGGGCGCGACGGGCCTTGTGCAGACCGGCCTTCTTGCGCTCGACGATACGGGCGTCCCGAGTGAGGAAACCCGCCTTCTTGAGGGTCGGGCGGTTGGCCTCGCGGTCGATCTCGTTGAGGGCGCGGGCGATGCCCAGACGCAGGGCACCGGCCTGGCCGGAGATCCCGCCGCCGTGGATGCGGGCGATGACGTCGAAACGGCCCTCGAGGTCGAGGATGGTGAAGGGGGCGCGCACCAGCTGCTGGTGCAGCTTGTTGGGGAAGTAGTCCTCCAGGGTGCGGCCGTTGAGTGTCCACTGGCCGGTGCCGGGGACGAGACGGACGCGGGCGACGGCCTCCTTGCGGCGTCCGAGTCCGGCCCCGGGGGCGGTGATGGACTGGCCGCGGCCCTCGGTGGCGCCTGCGGTCTCGGTGGTGTAGCTGGAGGGGGCGTTGTCCTCGTCCAGCGCGTCGATGTCGACAGTGGTCTCAGCCACGATATGTCCTTTGCTTGTCGCGGGGTGCCGGGCGCTGGCGCGCTTACTGGGCGACCTGGGTGATCTCGTAGGCCTGCGGGTTCTGCGAGTCGTGCGGGTGCTCCGCGCCGGCGTAGACCTTGAGCTTCTTGAGCTGGGCGCGGCCGAGCTTGGTGTGAGGCACCATGCCCTTGATGGCCTTCTCGATGGCGCGCTCGGGGCGGGTGGCCAGCAGCTCCCGATAGGAGACGGCGGTCAGGCCACCGGGACGGCCCGAGTGACGGTAGGCGAACTTGCGGTCCGCCTTGCCGTGGGTCAAGACGACCTTGTCGGCGTTGATGATGATGACGTAGTCACCGCAGTCGGCGTGAGGGGCGAACTGCGGCTTGTGCTTCCCACGGAGCAGGGTCGCGGCCTGGGCCGCGAGCCGGCCGAGGACGACGTCGGTGGCGTCGATGACGTACCAGGTCTTCTCGACGTCGCCGGGCTTCGGTGTGTACGTGCGCACGGGCGTTGCCTTCGTTTCTCTTGGCGAGCGGCCGCGCCGGCCGAGCGTAAGAAGCGTCGCTGTCCGGCGAGACCGTCATGGTCAGGTGAGGGGTCGGAGCACCGGCGTACCGGGCGAGTGGGATGGCACCACGGACGCGCACGCGTGCTGCACGACGATTGCTCACCTTACCGGCGGCCCGTGACAGGGGTCAAAAGAAAGATGACCCGCGTTGTCGTGAATCCTGCCACGCCTCGGCGCAGTTCGATGCTCCCCCGGGCTCAGCAGCCGCAGTCCCCCGCGCTGCGCAGGACCCGGGCCCTGGCCGCCTGCGCGGCGAGCTCCTCGTCACCGGGGTAGTCGACACCGATGAGCGTCAGCCCGTGCGCCGGCGCCACGGGAGCGGCGCGCTGCCGGCTGCGGGCCGCCAGGATCTCGGCCGGCCAGGTCACCGGTCTGCGGCCCCTGCCGACCTCGAGACAGGCACCGACCAGCGAGCGGACCATCGAGTGGCAGAAGGCGTCGGCGGAGACGTCGAGCACGACGAGCCCGGCGTCCACTCCGCCTGTGGGCCCAGCAGGTCCCCCGCCCGGCAGGGGCGGCCTTAGCCAGGAGGCGGCCGTCAGGGTGCGCACCGTCGAGGCCCTCGCCCGCGGCCGGCAGTAGGACAGGAAGTCGTGCTCACCGGTCAGCGGGGCGGCGGCCTGCGACATCGCGGCGACGTCGAGCTCCTGGGGCTCCCACAGCACCTGAGCCCGCCTCCAGGGCTCACGCGGGGCCAGGGCGTCGGCGATCCGGTAGCGGTAGTGGCGCGCCAGCGCCCCGAAGCGGGCGTCGAAGTCCGCCGGCACGACCCGCACGCCGTGGACCACGACATCACTGGCCCCCCGGGGCAGCGGCCCCAGCCCACCCGCCCGGTGGGAGGTCATCGTCTCGCGCGCCAGCACCCCCGCCAGACGGGCACGGAGCGCCGCCTCAGGACTGCGCCCCGAGCGCCCCGGAAGCGCCTGCCACGCCCCGACGGGCACGTCGAGGTGGGCCACCTGGCCGGCGGCGTGCACCCCCGCGTCGGTGCGGCCCGCCACCGTCAGCCGCGCCGGGTGGCGCAGAACCGCGGCCAGCGCCTCGGTCAGCACCCCTTCGACGGTGCGTCTGCCCGGCTGAGCCGCCCAGCCGCTGAACGCTCCGCCGTCATAGGACAGGTCGAGGCGCACACGGAGGGCGGACCCGGCGTCCGGCTCGATGGGGGTCATGGCCCCATTCGACCACAGTGGAGGATCGGTGGAGGATCGAGGCCGCTGGAGAACCGACCGCGCGGTAGCGTCGTGCCCGTGACCACGACCCTGTCCGTCGACTGCGGCGGTGGCGGCATCAAGGCCGCTGTCCTGGACCCCGAGGGGTCCATCGTCTCGCGCGCCGTGCGCACCCCCACCCCCTACCCCCTGCCTCCCGACAAGCTGGTGGCGACCATCGCCGCGCTCGCCGACCAGCTGCCCGGAGCCGACCGGGTGACCGTGGGCATGCCGGGGATGATCCGCCACGGAGTCGTCATTGAGACCCCCCACTACATCACCCGGGACGGACCGCGCTCGCGCGTGCTCCCCGAGCTCAAGGAGGCCTGGGCCCGCTTCGACATGGCACGCGCCGTCACCCAGCGCCTGGGCATCCCCTCCCTCGTGCTCAACGACGCCGAGGTCGCCGGCTGCGGGGTCGTCACCGGCCACGGTTACGAGATGATCGTGACCCTGGGCACCGGCCTGGGCAATGCCGTGTTCGACAACGGAATCCTCGCGCCCCATGTCGAGGTCTCCCAGGGACCGGTGCGCTGGGGGCTGACCTATGACGACTACATCGGCGAGCACGAGCGCCTGCGTCTGGGCGACGCGCACTGGTCGCGGCGCGTGCGCAGGGTCGTCGACGCCCTGCGCCCGATGTACGTGTGGGATCGCCTCTACCTCGGCGGTGGGAACTCCCGGCGGATCACCGCCTTGCAGCTGGGCAAGATGGGCGAGGACGTCGTCGTCGTGCCCAACGAGGCGGGGATGACCGGGGGCGCCCGCTGCTGGGAGATGACCCGGCGCTGACTCGTTCCAGCGCAGCCCTCGCGCACACGACATGGGGCGGGGGGGGCGGCCCCGGGGGGGGGCCCCCCCCCCCCCCCGGGGGGGGGGGGG